>CAMCIK010000018.1 GCA_945874825.1 Phenylobacterium deserti
TGCTGGGCGAGGCGGGCTATCGGACGGCCCGGAATACGCCCTTCGCCGGTGGCTACACCACCGAGCACTATGGCCGTCCCGATCGTCGGACCCACGCCCTGCAGGTCGAGATCAACCGGGGTCTCTACCTTGACGAAATCCGGCTGGAGACAACCGACGGCTTTAGTCGCCTGCGCGAGGCCCTGGGCCGGGTGATCGCCCGCCTGGCTGAGACCGACTGGCGTCTCCTCCTGAAGAGCTGAAGACGCACCGCGGCGCGACCTTCCCGGACACGCACAGAAAGACACGCGCACCAAGCGACACGCGCACAAAAAAAACCGCGCCGGTTAGGGCGCGGCAGTTCATTAGGGAGGAAACGCCCAGGAAGGGCAGAAGCGTCAGCGACGCCTCACAGTTGCAAACCTAGATTGCACCGCACCAAAGTTCAAGGGCATACGATTTCTTTTTTCGGGCCTGGATCCTGAAAAAACGGAAACAATCCTCACATTCGTCGCAAACTTGAAACGAATGTGCGCCTAGGCTATGCTGCGTCGCACAATAAACGCCTTCCGCAGACGGAACTGACCGGGGCGGCTGGCGCTTGAGCGCGGAACCCCCTACAAGCGCCGGCTTCCACAGATAAGATCGTCATGCAACTTCGCAACATCGCTATCATCGCCCACGTCGACCACGGCAAGACCACCCTGGTCGACCAGCTCCTCGCCCAGTCCGGTGCCTTCCGTGCAAACGAGGCCACCGTCGAACGCGCCATGGACTCCAATGATCAGGAGCGCGAACGGGGAATCACCATCCTCGCCAAGTGCACCAGCGTGCTCTGGGCCGGGGAGGCCGGCGAGACCCGGGTCAACATCATCGACACCCCTGGCCATGCCGACTTCGGCGGCGAGGTCGAGCGGATCCTCGGAATGGTGGACGGCTGCGTCCTGCTGGTCGACGCCGAGGAAGGGGTCATGCCCCAGACCAAGTTTGTCCTCGGCAAGGCCCTCAAGATGGGCCTGCGCCCCATCCTGTGCCTGAACAAGGTCGACCGGCCGCACGCCGACCCCGACAAGGTGCTGAACGACGCCTTCGACCTCTTCGCCGCCCTCGGGGCCACCGACGAGCAGCTGGACTTCCCGCACATCTATGCTTCGGGCAAGAACGGCTGGGCCACCCTCGACATGGGCAAGCCAAATGACAACCTGGCGCCCCTGTTCGACCTGATCGTCCGCCACGTACCGCCGCCGGCGGCCAGCACGCGGACCGAAGCGCCCTTCCGGATCCTCTCGGTCCTGATCGAGAACGACCCCTTCCTGGGCCGCCTCCTGACCGGCCGGATCGACTCCGGCAAGGCGGTCCCCGGCCTCGCCATCCGGGCCCTGTCCCGGGACGGGCAGGAGATCGAGCGCGGACGGATCACCAAGGTCCTCGCCTTCCGCGGCCTCAAGCGCCAGCCCATCGAGGACGCCGAGGCGGGCGACATCGTCGCCATTGCCGGCCTTGCCAAGGCCACGGTGGCCGACACCCTCTGCGCCATCGAGGTCACCGACGCCCTGCCCGCCCAGCCCATCGACCCGCCCACCATCTCCATGACCGTTTCGGTCAATGACAGCCCCCTCGCGGGCCGGGAAGGCGACAAGGTCCAGAGCCGGGTCATTCGCGACCGCCTGTTCAAGGAAGCCCAGTCCAACGTGGCGATCCGGGTGACGGAGTCCTCCGACAAGGATGCCTTTGAAGTGGCCGGCCGGGGGGAACTCCAGCTGGGCGTGCTCATCGAGGGCATGCGCCGCGAAGGCTTCGAGCTGTCCATCAGCCGCCCCCGGGTGGTCTTTCAGGCTGACGCCGAGACCGGCGAACGTCTGGAGCCCATCGAGGAGGTGGTGATCGACGTGGACGAGGAGTTCACCGGCATCGTCATCGAGAAGCTGTCGGCCCGGAAGGCCGAGCTGAAGGACATGGGCCCCTCGGGCGCCGGTAAGACCCGCATCACCCTGATGGCCCCGTCCCGCTCCCTGATCGGATATCAGGGCGAGTTCCTGACCGACACCCGGGGCTCCGGCGTGCTCAACCGGGTCTTCTCGCACTACGAAGGCTACAAGGGCCCCATCGATGCCGGCCGCAAGGGCGTGCTGGTCTCTAACTCCGACGGCGAGACAGCGGCCTATGCCCTGTGGAACCTCGAGGACCGGGGCATCATGTTCGTCGGCGGCGGCGAAAAGACCTACCAGGGCATGATCATCGGCGAGAACTCACGGGCCGACGACCTGGACGTCAACCCGATGAAGGCCAAGCAGCTGACCAACGTCCGCGCCTCCGGCAAGGACGAGGCTGTCCGGCTGACGCCCCCCCGCCGCATGACCCTCGAGCAGGCCATCGCCTACATCGAGGATGACGAACTGGTGGAAGTCACGCCAAAGTCCATCCGCCTGCGCAAGCAGGTGCTCAATCCGAGCTTCCGCAAGAAGCGC
This sequence comes from Phenylobacterium deserti, assembly GCA_945874825.1. Lineage (GTDB taxonomy): Bacteria > Pseudomonadota > Alphaproteobacteria > Caulobacterales > Caulobacteraceae > Phenylobacterium > Phenylobacterium deserti_D. Next base: position 2,448 of record CAMCIK010000018.1, read on the forward strand.
GTCCGGGTCGACTAGGGTCCCGGCGCCCGCCGGGACGACAACCATGGTTCACCCGCTCTACACGGGCATGCCTCCAACCATCTTCGACGAGATGTCGGGGCTGGCCCGCGACCATGGTGCCCTCAACCTGGGCCAGGGCTTTCCCGATGACCCTGGCCCGGAGGCCCTTCGACGGGCGGCGGCTGAGGCCGTCCTCAACGGCTACAACCAGTATCCGCCCTCCCGGGGCTTGCCGGAGCTGCGCCGGGCCGTGGCCGCCCACTACGCTCGCACCCAGGGCCTGTCCTTCGACCCCGACACCCAGATCACCGTCACCTCGGGGGCCACCGAGGCCCTGGCCTCAGCCATTCTGGCCCTGGTGGAGCCGGGCGATGAGGTCATCCTCTTCCAGCCGGCCTACGACGCCTACGCCCCCCTGGTGCGCCGGGCCGGGGGCGTTCCCCGTTTCGTGACCCTGGCGCCGCCGGACTGGCGCTGGACCGCCGGACAGCTGGAAGCTGCCTTCACCCCCCGGACCCGGGCGGTGATCCTCAACTCGCCGGTCAACCCCACGGGGGTCGTGGTCCCCCAGGCCGACCTGGAGCTCCTGGCGACCGCCTGCCGGGCGAGGTCCATTCCGGTGATCTGCGACGAGGTCTGGGAGCAGCTGGTGTTTGACGGCGCCGTGCACAGGCCCCTGATTGCCCTGCCGGGCATGGCGGACCTGGCGGTCAAGATCGGCTCGGCGGGCAAGATGTTTGGCCTCACCGGCTGGAAGGTGGGCTTCCTGTGCGCCGGTTCCGCCCTGTCGCCAGCCCTGGCCCGGGCCCACCAGTTCCTGACCTTCACCACCCCGCCCAACCTCCAGGTCGCCGTCGCCCTTGGCCTGGAGTCGCCGGGGGACTGGTTCGAAGCGATGCCCGCCCGCCTGCAGGCCAGCCGCGACCGGCTGGCCGCAGCCCTGCAGCGGGAGGGCTTCGCGGTCGCCCATTCCCAGGCCACCTATTTCCTCACCGTCGACCTGCCCGGCTCCGGCGTCGACGAGGCGGACAGGGCCTTCGCCCTGCGCGCGGTGACCCAGGCCGGCGTCGCCGCCATCCCGGTCTCGGCCTTCTACGAGACCGAGGCCGTCACCCGGACCCTGCGCCTGTGCTTCGCCAAGGCCGACGACGTGCTGGACGAGGCCGCGATGCGGCTGGCCCGGGCCCGCGACCTCTCCCTCAGCGCGGGGGCCTGAGGCCTCAGCTCGTCGAGCCGCCGTCCACCACCACGGTCTGGCCGGTCATCCAGCCGCCCGCCTTGGAGGCCAGGAAGACCGCTGCGCCGGCAATGTCGTCCGGCTCGCCCAGGCGGCGCAGGGGCGTACCCGCCGACGACCGGATCTCCGCCTCGGGGGTGTCCCACAGGGCGCGGGCGAAGTCGGTCTTCACCAGGCCCGGCGCGATGCAGTTGATGCGGATGTTGTGGGGGCTCAACTCCTGGGCGAGGTTGCGGGCCATCTGCATGTCCGCCGCCTTGGAGATGGCGTAGGCGCCAATCACCGCCGTGCCGCGAAAGCCGCCGATGGACGAGACGATGATGATCGCCCCGTCCTTGCGCTCGACCATTTCCGGCGAAACCAGGTTCACCAGCCAGTTGTTGGCGATGATGTTGTTCTCGAGGATCTTGCGGAAGGCCTCGTCGCTGATCCCGCTCATCGGCCCGTAATAGGGGTTGGAGGCGGCGTTGCAGACCAGGATGTCCACCTTGCCGAAGGCCTTGCGGGTCTCGTCCACCAGGCGGGCCAGGTCGTCCTTGGACGAGATGTTGGCGGGCACGGCGATGGCCGAGCCGGGCCAGCGGGCGTTGATCGCAGCGGCGACCTCGTCGCAGGGGCCGGCCTTGCGCGAGGAAATGGCCACCTTGGCGCCGTGTTCGGCCATGCGCTCGGCAATGGCCTTGCCGATGCCGCGGGACGAGCCGGTGATGATTGCCACCTTGCCGGTCAGATCGAAAAGTTCGCCCATGGGTTTCCTCCGCTTTCGGGTCGTGTTTCGGCGATCATTTGCCGCCTCGCCCTTCGCCGGGTCAAGCCGCCCGGCTTGTCGTCGGGGGCGGGGCGGGCTAGTCGGAGGAAAGCGGCGGTTTTTTCCGGTCGCGGGGCGGCGGACCCCTTGCGCCCGGCGGCGCCGGGGCACAGGTTCCGACCCCTTCACTGATGGAGTTTCCCATGCGCGACTGGTGGCTTGACGACGAGGAAGAGGGCGACAGGCCCAAGCCGGATGCGGATGCGGCCATGGCTGGCGGCCCGATCGTCGGCGCCCTGTTCAAGTCCCGCACGGTCCTCGTCTTCGGCGAGGTCAACATGCGCATGGCAGAGCGGGTCACCGCCCAGCTCCTGGCCCTGGCGGCCGAGGGCGACGGCGACATCCGCGTCATCATCAACTCGCCCGGCGGCCACGTGGAGAGCGGCGACACCATCCACGACGTCATGCGGTTCTGCGGCCCGAAGGTGAAGGCCATCGGTACCGGATGGGTGGCCAGCGCCGGCGTCACCATCTTCCTGGGCGCCGAGCGCGAGAACCGGGTCTGCCTTCCCAACACCCGCTTCCTCCTGCACCAGCCGAGCGGCGGCGTCCGCGGCCAGGCCTCCGACATCCAGATCGAGGCCGAGGAAATCGTGAAGATGCGCCAGCGCATGAACCACCTCATCGCTCGGGAAAGCGGCCAGACCTTCGAGAAGATCCTCAAGGACACCCAGCGCAACTTCTGGATGAGCGCCGAGGAAGGCGTGGCCTACGGCCTGGCCTCGCGCATCGTCTCGAGCGCCATCGAGGTCTGAGGCGGACGGCGGGGGGAAGCAGGCCATGGCAACCTTCACCTCCGACGGCCTTCAGATTGCCTTTGATGCCCGCGAGCCGGCACCCGGTGCCCCCTGGCTGATCCTCGTCCACGGCTTTGCCTCCAACCGCCACGAAGGTTGGAGACGCACCGGCTGGTACGCGGCCCTGGAACGGCGGGGCATGGGCTTCGCCGCCCTCGACCAGCGCGGCCACGGCGAGAGCGCCAAGCCCCACGATCCGGCCCTCTACGGCCGCGCAGCGATGGCCGGGGACGTCCTGGCCCTGATGGACCATTTGGGCGCGGACCGGGCTGATCTCTTCGGCTATTCCATGGGATCGCGCACGGCGCTGGAAGTGGCCCTGATCGCCCCGGACCGGGTCTCCAATCTCATTCTCGGCGGGGTGGGCGAGGCCCTCTTCACCCCGCGCGAAACCGCCTCCACCGGGGCCATGGCCGCGGCCATGCGGGCGGCGGACCCGGAGAGCCTCACCGAGCCCATGCTGCGCAGCTTCCGCCAGTTCGCCGACGAGCAGGGCGAGGACCTCGAGGCCCTGGCCGCCTGCACCGAGGCGACCAACCCACCCCTCGACCCTGAGGCCCTGGGCACCCTGCCCATGCCCGTGCGCGTCATCGCCGGCATGCAGGACCGCCTGGCCGGCGACCCCGAAACCCTGGCCGCCCGCTTCGCCCGGGGCAAGGGCGTGGTCCTGCCCGGCTGCGACCACTTCTCCGCCATCCCCCACGGCCTCACCAAGGCCGCCGTCTTCGACTTCCTCGACGGCCTGGATGACGAAGAAGACTCCTGGAGGCAGTGAGGGTGGCTCGGGCGTCCAGCGTGAATCCCATCCAGGTCACGCCGCTCATCAATGTCGCCGATGTTCGCCGCAGTTGCCGGTTCTACACTGAGGCCTTCGGCTTCGAAGTCGCCGCAAGCGCCGGACCTGAAGAAGACCCGGCCTGGGTGCGACTGAGTCTCGGCGAAGTCTCCCTGATGCTCAACCAGCGAGGAGAGGGACGCGAGCGGCGCCTCGCCGAGCGAGCCGACCACAAGGATGTCGTCCTCTACATCGGGGTCAAGGACGCAGCGAAGTTACACGGCCATTTGGTCCGACTGGGGTTCGAAATCGGCGAACTCGAGCCTCATGACTACGGCCTACTGCAGTTCGCCCTCTATGATCCTGACGGCTATGAACTCGCTGTGACCAGCCCGCTGCACACAGCCTGAGTCTCGCCCCTCAGTCCTGCGGACCCATGTTGTAGGGCCCGCCCTTTTCCAGGGCGACGCGGTAGGCCGGGCGGTCCTGGCAGCGGCGGACCCAGGCGGCGAGGCGCTCGTGGCCGGCCAGGCGGCCCAGCATGGCGCCGGCCTCGCCCACGAAGCTCATCTGGATGTCGGCCAGGCTGAACTCGCCCAAGAGGTAGTCGCGGCCTTCCAGCGCCCCGTCGACAAAGCCCAGGTGGTTGGCGATCTCGCTCTCGATGCGCGGCTGCAGGGGCCCGCCGGCCTCGCCCAGGCGGCGGACATACATGTCCAGCATCAGGGGCAGCATGGCCGAGCCTTCGGCATAGTGCATCCACTGCTGGTAGACGTCGTATTCCGGCGAGGCGGCCGGCGGGGCCAGGCGGCCGTCGGCGCAGCGGCGCGACAGGTAGTCGAGGATGGCGCCCGATTCGAAGACCACCTGGCCCTCGTGCTCGATGACCGGCGACTTGCCCAGGGGGTGGATGGCCTTCAGCTCCGGCGGGGCCAGGCGGGTGGCGGCATCGCGGGCGTGGTGGCGGATCTCGTAGGGCAGGCCCAGCTCCTCAAGGGCCCAGAGCACGCGCTGGGAGCGGGAATCGTTCAGGTGATGGACGGTGATCATGGTCGAAGGTCCCTGGCCGGCGGGGCGGTTCATCGGGGTGTGTCGCGGGCCGAAAGCTTGGCCTATAAGGCCGATGATGAGCGAGGCCCTGATCCTACCCCGATTTGTCGCCCGCCTGCACCTCTCGGCGCGGGCGGCCGATTCCGTCACCACCCGGGTGCGCCGGGCCGTTGAGGTCCTGGTGGCTCCCGGCGGCCGCGTGGACCGCGACAGGCTCGATGCCGAGCAGCACGCCGCCCATGGCCTTGCCTGGTGCGCGTCCTACGCCGAGACCCTGCGCCAGGTCGCCCTGTGGGCCGAACGGCTGGAGGCCGCCGGCGCCCTGACCGAGGCCGAGGCCCTGCCGGCCCAGCTCCTGGCCTTCGAGTACGTCTCGCAGTTGGCCGGCGGCCTGCCCATGAACCAGGGCGAGACCTTCCGCCCTGCCGACCTGGGCGTGGAAACGGGCGACCTTGCCCCCCTGCTGGCCGAACTTCGCCCCGGCGCCTCCCAGGCGGTGAAGACCCGGATCGTGGAGCTGCTGGCGGCAGCGCAGGGTCGCGCCGCCCTTGAGGCCTCGGGCCTGGACGAGACCCTGGAGGCCATCCGCGACCAGTTCACGGACTTCACCCGCACCCGGGTGGCGCCCTTCGCCCAAGGCTGGCACCTGCGTGACGAGCTGATCCCGACCTCCCTCCTGCAGGAACTGTCCGACCTCGGGGTCTTTGGCCTGACCCTGCCCGAGGCTTGGGGCGGGGCAGGCCTGGGCAAGACGGCCATGTGCGTGGTCTCCGAGGCCCTGTCCCGGGGCTGGATCGCCGCCGGCTCCCTCGGCACCCGCTCGGAGATCGCCGCCGAGCTGATCCTGGCCCACGGGACCGAGGACCAGAAGGCCCGCCTCCTGCCCGGCATCGCCTCGGGCGCGATCATCCCCACCGCCGTCTTCACCGAGCCGGACACGGGATCGGACCTCGGCGCCCTGCGCACCCGGGCCGAGCTGTCCGGCGACGCCTGGCGCATCTTCGGTGCCAAGACCTGGATCACCCACGCCGCCCGGGCCGACCTCATGACCCTCCTGGTCCGCACCGAGCCGGGCACCAAGGACCACCGGGGCCTGTCCATGCTGCTGGCGGAGAAGCCCCGCGGAACCGACGCCGAGCCCTTCCCCGCCCCCGGCATGAGCGGTGGCGAGATCGGGGTCATCGGCTACCGGGGCATGAAGGAGTACGACATCGCCTTCGACGGCTTCGAGGTCCCGCAGGACGCCCTCCTGGGCGGCCAGACCGGCAAGGGCTTCTCCCAGCTCATGGCCACCTTCGAGAGCGCCCGCATCCAGACCGCCGCCCGGGCCGTGGGCGTCGGCCAGGCGGCCCTGGACGAGGCCCTGGCCTATGCCCTCCAGCGCCGCCAGTTCGACCGGCCCATCGCCGAGTTCCCCCGCGTCGCCAACAAGCTGGCCATGATGGCCGCCGAGTTGCTGGGCGCCCGGCGCCTCACCTGGTTCGCCGCCGAGGCCAAGGACCAGGGCCGCCGCTGTGACCTTGAGGCCGGCATGGCCAAGCTCATCGCCGCGCGCATCGCCTGGGCCGCCGCCGACAACGCCGTCCAGGTCCATGGCGGGGCCGGCTTTGCCACCGAGCAGGTCGCCAGCCGCCTCCTGGCCGACGCCCGCATCCTCAACATCTTCGAGGGGGCCGGCGAGGTGCAGGCCCAGGTCATCGCCCGCCGCCTGCTCGAAGGCGCCAACTAGGACATCCCGAAAGGACGCCCATGGACGTCGTCTTCAAGTACCTGATCCCTGCGGCCCTGCTGGCCGTGCTCGTGACCCTTGGGTTCGGCCTCTACGCCCTGTTCCGTGGCGGCGAATACGGTCGGTCCCATTCCAACCGTCTGATGCGCCTTCGGGTCCTGACCCAGGCCATCGCCGTGGCCATACTGGCCGCCGCCCTCTGGTGGCGGCAGCAGGCGGGCTGAACCATGGTCCTGATCAACCGAATCTACACCCGCACGGGCGACGCCGGGACCACCCGCCTGGCCTCAGGAGCGGAGGTCTCCAAGACGGACCTGCGCGTGGCCGCCTACGGTGACGTGGACGAGGCCAACGCCTGCCTGGGCCTGGTACGCCTGCACACCACCGGGACGGACCTGGATCCCCTGCTGGCCCGCCTGCAGAACGAGCTCTTCGATCTCGGCGCCGACCTCGCAACGCCTCCGGGGCCGGCCGAGGACCGGGCCCTGCGCATCCTCGATTCGCAGGTGACGCGCCTGGAGGCCGAGATCGATGCCCTGAACGCCGGGCTTGGCGAGTTGACCTCCTTCATCCTGCCGGGGGGAAGCCCGGCGGCAGCCTTCCTGCACCTGGCCCGCACGGTCTCCCGCCGGGCCGAACGCAGCGCCGTCGCCCTGGCCGGCAGCGGCCAGCCGGTCAGCGGCCCGGCCCTGCGCTATCTCAACCGCCTGTCGGACCTGCTCTTCGTCGCCGCCCGGGTCGCCAACGACCAGGGCCGGGGCGATGTCCTGTGGAAAGCCGGGGCCACGCGGGACGCCTAGCTCAGGGCTTCGCGGCCCCGGGCGCTTCTGCCTTCCGCGCCCGGGCGTCGGCCTTGGCCGCCTCATGGCTGCTGCGGTCGGTGATGGGCCGGCCGGTGATGTCGGAGATCTGGATCGGCTGGGCGCAGGTCCGCTGGCGCCAATCCCACCACTTGCCGGCGCGCTCGCAGTCCTGGCCCGGCGTGATCCAGACCACCTGGACCACCAGCAGCACCAGGCAGGTCACAAGGAAGAAGGCCGCCGTAATGCGAAACACCCGCCGGATCAGATTCGACATTCCCGCTCTCCCGTCCCGTCACCCCTCCGGACGCCCTGCTGGCCACCCGGATTCCAGTCCGAATACAGACGGATCAAGCCGAGGATCAAGCCCGACGCTTGCAAACCTCGCCGGATTGGTTATGCCCCATCCGGTTCCATTTGTTGCAATGCAAATTGAGGCGTTAGCGAAGCCATGAAGGTCCTCGTGCCCGTAAAGCGGGTTATCGACTACAACGTTAAGGTACGGGTCAAGGCCGATCAGACCGGTGTCGACCTGGCCAACGTCAAGATGGCCATGAACCCCTTCTGCGAGATCGCGGTCGAAGAGGCTGTCCGCCAGAAGGAGAAGGGCGCCGCCACCGAGGTGGTCGCCGTGTCCATCGGCCCGGCCCAGGCACAGGAAACCCTGCGTACCGCCCTGGCCATGGGTGCCGACCGCGCCATCCTGATCCAGACCGACCAGGATCTTGAGCCCCTCGCCATCGCCAAGGTGCTGGCTGCCATCGTGGCCGAGGAGGCCCCCGACGTGGTGATCATGGGCAAGCAGGCCATCGACGGCGACAACAACGCCACCGGCCAGATGCTCTCGGCCCTGCTCGGCTGGCCGCAGGCGGCCTTTGCCTCCGAACTCGCCCTCTCGGCCGGATCGGCCAAGGTGACCCGCGAGATCGACGGGGGCCTTCAGACCGTCGAGGTCGCCCTGCCGGCGGTGATCACCGCCGACCTGCGCCTCAACGAGCCGCGCTATGCCTCGCTGCCGAACATCATGAAGGCCAAGAAGAAGCCCCTGGACGTGAAGGAGCTTTCGGCCCTCGGTGTCGACACCGCCCCCCGGCTCAAGGTGCTCAAGGTCGCCGAGCCTCCCAAGCGCAGCGGCGGCGTCAAGGTCGAGAACGCCGCTGCAATCGTTTCCAACCTCAAGACCAACGGAGTCATCTGATGGCTGTTCTGGTTTTCGCTGATCACGACAACGCCACGCTCAAGGACGGTACGCACAAGACCGTCACTGCCGCCCTCGCCCTGTCGGGCGATGTCGACGTCCTAGTGGCCGGCAAGGGCGCTGGCGACGTGGCCAAGGCCGCCGCGGGCATTGCCGGGGTCCGCAAGGTCCTCCACGCTGAGAGCGACGCCCTCGGCCAGGGCCTGGCCGAGGCGATCAGCGGGCTGATCGTGCCCCTGATGGCGGGCTATGACGCCCTGCTGACCCCCGCAACCGCCCTGGGCAAGAGCTTCTCGCCCCGCGTGGCCGCCAAGCTCGATGTGGCCCAGATCACCGAAGTGGTCGAGGTTGTCGACGGCTCGACCTTCGTGCGCCCGATCTACGCAGGCAATGCACTGGAGACCGTGCAGTCCTCGGACGCCAAGAAGGTGATCACCGTCCGGGCGACGAACTTCAAGGCCGCCGCCGATGGCGGGGCCGCCTCCATCGAGACCATCGACGCGGGTCCGGGCGCCGGCAAGACCGCCTTCGTCGACCAGCAGATCGTCAAGTCTGCACGTCCCGACCTGACCGCCGCCAAGATCGTCGTCTCCGGCGGCCGGGCCATGGGTTCGGCGGAGGAGTTCCAGCGGGTGATCGACCCCCTGGCCGACAAGCTGGGTGCCGCCGTCGGGGCCAGCCGCGCCGCCGTCGATGCGGGCTACGCGCCGAACGACTACCAGGTCGGCCAGACCGGCAAGGTGGTTGCCCCCGATCTCTACGTGGCCATCGGCATTTCCGGTGCCATCCAGCACCTGGCCGGGATGAAGGACTCCAAGGTCATCGTGGCCATCAACAAGGACGGCGACGCCCCCATCTTCCAGGTCGCTGACCTTGGCCTGGTGGCCGACTACAAGACCGCCGTCCCCGAGCTGATGGATGCCCTGGCCGCCGCCGGCAAGTAAGGCCCGGCGGGTTTCGACCTCCGGAAGGGGGGCGCGGTCGCCGTGCCCCCCTTTTTCTTGCCTCCAGCACGACGAGGACCCCCTTGCGCTGCAATGCAGCAAAAGGCTTGGCGGCGCCGCGGCAGGACACTAGGGTAAGCCCCTTCACGCGGCCGGAGAGCCGCTACCTCGGGGTTTGTACATGTCTGAAATCAGGTCGGTCGGCGTCATCGGCGCCGGGCAGATGGGGTCGGGCATCGCCCACGTGATCGCCCTCGGCGGATACGACGTCCTGCTGCACGACGTCAGTCCCGACCGGATCGAAACCAGCCGCGCCCTGATCGGCCGCAACATGACCCGGCAGGTGTCCCGCGAAATCATCACCCCGCAGGAAATGGAGGCGGCCATGGGCCGCATCCAAGCCGCACCCGAGCTTCAGACCATTGGTGCTTCAGACCTGGTAATCGAGGCTGCTACCGAGAGCGAGGAGGTCAAGAAGTCGATCTTCCGCGCACTTGCGCCCCACCTGGGGGCGGGGACCCTCCTGGCCTCCAATACCTCGTCGATCTCCATCACCCGCCTGGCGGCGGCGACGGACCGCCCGGAGCGGTTCATCGGCCTGCACTTCATGAACCCCGTGCCGCTCATGAAGCTGGTCGAGATCATCCGGGGCATCGCCACCGACGCTCCCACCTACGAGACCGCCGTCAACTTCGCCCGCTCGCTGGGCAAGACCACCGCCAACGCCGAGGACTTCCCGGCCTTTATCGTCAACCGCGTCCTGGTGCCGATGATCAACGAGGCCATCTACACCCTCTACGAAGGGGTCGGCACGGTGGAGGCCATCGACACCGCCATGAAGCTGGGTGCCAACCATCCCATGGGGCCCCTCGAGCTGGGCGACTTCATCGGCCTGGACACGGTCCTGTCGATCATGAACGTGCTCTACGAGGGCCTGGCGGACTCCAAGTACCGGCCCTGTCCCCTGCTGACCAAGTACGTCGAGGCCGGCTGGCTGGGCCGCAAGGCCGGCCGCGGCTTCTACGACTATCGCGGCGAGGTCCCCGTCCCGACCCGCTGAGCCCGACTGCACGCCGCGGGCGCAAGCGCCTGACAGGGCGTGATTTTCCCGTTCGACACCCCGTCATGGTTAACCGATACTCCGGAGTGATTCGGGTACGGGCGGGAACATGCGACGCCTCATTCTGCCGCTGCTGACCGCAAGCTATTTCAGCCTGTCGCTGATCTTTGCGGTCCTGATCTGGCGTAACGGCGGTGGCTGGGGCGCTGGCGTGGCCGCGCTCGCTGGCGGCCTGGGACTCTGCTTCACCTTCCATGGCCTGATCACGGGCGTCCTTGGCCAGGCCTCCCTGCGCAAGGAAATCGACACCCTCCGCCATGCCCACCGCCTGCTGGTCGGCCAGATCGAGCAGATCGACGCCCGGGTGGCCGAGGTGCTGGAGACCGTCGCCTTCGACGCCCAGCGCCGCTCCGAGGAACTGACCACCGAAGTCCAGCTCCTGGAAGACCTGGTCACCCGTATGAGCGAACGTCTCGACGAGCGACTCGCCGACGGACCGGCGGGACGCGCCGGGGAGGGTGCCCGGACCGGCTGGCGCGAGCGGCTGCAGACCGTGCGTGAGGCCCTGGTCGCCGGCCGCGTGGACCTCTACCTCCAGCCGGTGGTCAACCTCCCCCAGAGGCGGACCGTCTTCTACGAAAGCTACACCCGCCTGCGCGATGAGACCGGCCGGATCCTGATGCCCGCCGAGTTCCTTACCGTAGCCGAGCCCGAGGGCCTGGTGGCCGCCGTCGACAACCTGCTCCTCTTCCGGTGCGTGCAGATCGTCCGCCGGCTGGCCCAGACCGACAAGAAGGTCGGTATCTTCTGCAACATCTCGATCAGCTCCCTGTCCGATGAAGGTTTCTTCCCGCAGTTCCTGGAGCTGATGGCCGAGAATACCGACCTGGCCGGTTCGGTCATCTTCGAGATCGGCCAGTCCGCCTATGACGGCCGCAGTTCGACCGCGGTCCGCAACATGCGTCGCCTGGCCGAGCTGGGCTTCCGCTTCAGCCTCGACAAGGTCCGCCGGCTCGACATGGACTTCCAGGAACTGGCCCGCAGCGACGTGCGCTTCCTGAAGATCGGTGCCCAGTCCCTGCAGGACGAGATCGTCGAGAGCGGCGAAGGTCCGGTCTTCCGCGCCCTCCCCGACCTGGCCGCCGAGGACTTCGCCGCCCTGGCCCGCCGCTACGGGGTCGACATCATCGCCGAGAAGATCGAGGACGAGCGCCAGACCGTCGAGGTGCTCGAGCTCAACATCGGATATGGCCAGGGCCACCTGTTCGGCGAGCCCCGGGCCATCCGCGGTGCCATCCTGGCCGAGACCGACCCGCCCGCCGACTATCTCCAGGCGCCCCTGCGTCGCCGGGTCGGCTGAGGGGCCCTAGACACCCCCTTCGGGCGCTCGGCGGTTGACCGCCGCGGCGGGGGCGGCTACCGCCCGGGGTCATGAGCCTTCCCGAGCCGATCCAGGGCCTTGACGAGATCGCCGACCGCTACGACGTGGTCCTGTCGGACGTCTGGGGCGTCATCCACAACGGCCGGGAGCGCTTCGCCCCCGCATGCCGGGCCCTGTCCGCCTTCGCCGAGCAGCGCGGTCCGGTCATCCTGATCTCCAACGCCCCTCGCCCGGCCGCTGACGTGGTTCCCCAGCTGGACGACCTGGGCGTACCCCGCGCGGCCTGGAGCACCCTGATCACCTCGGGCGACGCCACCCGCGCCCTCCTGGCCGATCGCGCGCCCGGGCCGGTCTGGGCCATTGGGCCGGATCGCGACGCCGCCCTCTACGCCGGCCTGGGCCTGGAACTGACGGGGCCGGAGGACGCCGCCCTCCTCTGCGTCACCGGTCCCTACGACGACGAGACTGAGACGGCCGAGGACTACCGGGACCGGTTCGAGGCCATCCTGCCGCGCCGCCTACCCCTCCTCTGCGCAAATCCTGACATCGTGGTGCAGAGGGGCGACCGGCTGATCCCCTGCGCCGGGGCCCTGGCCCGTCTCTATGCTGACCTGGGCGGCGAGGTGCGCATGGCCGGTAAGCCCCACGCCCCGATCTACGACCTCTGTATCGCCGAGGCGGAGGCCCGGCTTGGACGCCCCGTCGACCGCCGGCGCGTCCTTTGCATCGGCGATGGCATCCCCACCGACATTCTGGGCGCCAACGGCCAGGACCTCGACGTCCTCTTCGTGGCTGGCGGGATCCACGGCGCCGAGCTCCTGGGGCCACAGGGGCTCGACATGGCCGCCACCCAGGGGCTCCTCGCCCAGGCGGGGGCCGGCGCGCAGTGGGCCAGCGGCGCCCTCGACTGGCGAGCGCCCTTTCCCGGCGACGGCACCCGGCGCTAGACTGGCGACCGCGAGGAGCACCGGATGCAGGGACGATTTTTCGAGGACCTTTCCGTCGGTGACAGTGCCGGGATCACCCGCATCGTCACCGCAGCGGTGATCGAGGCCTTCGCCGAGGTCTCGACAGACTCCAACCCCGTCCACCTCGACGCCGAATACGCCGAGGGTACGATATTCAAGGGCCGGATCGCCCACGGCATGCTGTCGGGCGCCTACATCTCCGCCGTCATCGGCATGCAGCTGCCCGGTCCGGGGACCATCTACCTGTCCCAGTCCCTGCGCTTCCGGCGGCCGGTACGCCTCGGCGACGCCGTGGACGTCCGGGTCACGGTGGAGGCCCTCGATCCCCTCCGGGGCGAAGTGACCCTCTCCACCGTCTGCGAGGTCGGCGGCAAGCGGGTAGTCGAGGGCGAGGCCGTGGTCCTGGCGCCCCGCCGCGAGGCGGGCTGACCATGCGTATCATCCGGGGCTGGAAGGGACTGTCGCAGGACGACCGGGGCGCAAGCATTGCCCTGGGCAACTTCGACGGCGTCCACCGCGGGCACCAGGCGGTGATCGGCCTCGCCGCCGCTGCCGCCCGGGACCTGGGCATTGCCCTCGGTGTCGTCAGCTTCGATCCCCACCCCCGCCGAATCTTCCAGCCTGACGCCCCCGCCTTCCGCCTGATGAAGCCCGACCAGCTGGCCCGGGCCCTGGAGGCCCTGGGGGTGGACCGCCTCTACCTCCTGCCCTTCGACGACGAAATGCGCGACCTGTCCGACCAGGACTTCGCCGATCAGGTCCTGCACCAGGGCCTGGGCGTGCGCCACGTAGCCGTTGGCTTCGACATCTCCTTCGGCAAGGGCCGCACCGGCAGCCCCCGGACCATGCAGGCCTATGGTGCCGCCCTGGGTTTTGGCGTTTCCGTGGCCGAGGCGGTCGGGGATGGGGGCGAAGGCGGCGACAGCGACAGCGAGGGCAAGTTCTCCTCCACCGACGCCCGCAATGCCCTGCGCGAGGGTCGCCCGGACCTGGCCGCCGCCATCCTGGGCCGCCCCTTCGCCATCGAGGGCGAAGTCCGCCAGGGCCGCCAGCTGGGCCGCACCCTCGGCTATCCCACCGCCAACGTCGAGCTGGACGACTATGTCGCCCCCCGCTTCGGCGTCTACGCCACCCTGACCCGCCTGGCCGACGGCCGCACCCTGGCCGGCGTCGCCAACATCGGCGTCAACCCCACCGTCGCCGGCGAGATCGCCCCCCGCCTGGAGGTCTGGCTCTTCGACTTCGACGAGGACCTCTACGGCCAGGTGATCGAGACCGACCTCATCGCCTTCCTCCGCCCCGAGGCCAAGTTCGCCTCCCTGGAGGAAATGACCGCCCAGATCGACGACGACGCGTCGATGGCGAGGATGATCCTGTCGGCGGGGTGAGGGGGCGGATCGCCGGAAATCCCGCCATTGCATGTCCTGCAGCAACGGCGTTAGAACTTCCGTATGAACATTACAGTTAAACTCACCAAGGTCGGCAACTCGACGGGTGCAATCTTCCCGAAGGAGCTCCTCGCACGCCTGCGTGTCGGCCCCGGGGATACCCTCTACGTCAGTGAAGCGCCGGACGGCGGTGTCCGCCTCAGCCCATCCAATCCCGACTTCGAGGCCAAGATGGCGGCTGCGGAGGCGATCATGCGTGAGGATCGCGACATCCTCCGTATCCTGGCGAAGTGACGGGCAGGGGTCCCGACGAGCCCGTCTGGCTGGAAACCGAGGTTGCGCTCGCCATTCACGACCGGCAACTGGCGGAGCACGGCGGATTGCAGGGCCTGCGTGACCCTGGCGCCCTGGCGGCGGCCCTAGAACGTCCGCGCCACAAGTGGGCCTATGGGCAGACCGACCCCGCCGCCCTTGCGGCGGCGTACGCATGGGGCCTGGCAAGGAGCCACCCCTTCGCTGACGGCAACAAGCGCACCGCCTGGGTGCTCGCCCGTCTGTTTCTTGTGATGAACGGACATCGACTGACATTCGGGGCATCGGAGGCAATCCAGATCGTCCTGGCCCTTGCGAGCGGGGAGCTGGAGGAAGACGCCCTCGCGGTCTGGATCCGGGAGCGCCTCGATCCCCCCTCCCCTGCTGACAGCCGCCCCGCCGGTCTGCTATAGCCCCAGCCCATGACCCGGGTCCGGACTCCTGCTCGAATTACCCGCCCGGCGTGACGCCGCCGGACGATTTCCAGCGCGCGCCGGGAATTCCTCACCCCTCCCTGATCCGGTCCAACCTGGAAGGTCCCATGGCCGACGACGCCGCTCCCGCCTCGCGCGATTACCGCGAAACCGTCTTTCTTCCCGACACCCCCTTTCCCATGCGCGCCGGCCTGCCGGTCAAGGAGCCGGAGATCCTGGCCCGCTGGGAGGACCTGTACGCGCGCCTGAGGGCTGACCGGCAGGCAAAGGGTGCGCCGCTCTTCGTCCTGCATGACGGCCCGCCCTATGCCAATGGCGCCATCCACATCGGCCACGCCCTACAGAAGACCCTGAAGGACTTTGTGGTCCGTTCGCGCTTCGCCCTGGGCTTCGACGTCGACTACGTCCCCGGGTGGGACTGCCACGGCCTGCCCATCGAGTGGAAGATCGAGGAGGAACTGCGCGGCCAGGGTCGCCGCAAGGAGGATGTCTCCAAGGCCGAGTTCCGCGAGCGCTGCCGGGCCTATGCCGCCCAGTGGATCGAGGTCCAGAAGGCCGGCTTCCGTCGCCTGGGCGTCCTCGGCGACTGGGACAACCGCTACGCCACCATGGACTTCTCGTCCGAGGCCGCCATCGTCAACGAGTTCCACAAGTTCGTGGTCTCGGGCCAGCTCTACAGGGGCTCCAAGCCCGTCATGTGGAGCCCGGTGGAGCGCACCGCCCTGGCCGACGCTGAGGTCGAGTACCACGACCATGTCAGCCCCACCGTCTGGGTGAAGTTCCCGGTGGTGGAGGGCCCGCAGGCCGCTGACGGCGCCAGCGTGGTCATCTGGACCACCACCCCCTGGACCCTGCCCGCCAACCGCGCCATCGCCTACTCGCCCGAGATCGCCTACGCGGTCTACGAGGTCGCGGCCATGGAGACGGGCCTGGACTTCGAGCCCTGGGCGAAGGCGGGCGACCGCCTGATCGTCGCCGACGCCCGGGCCGCCGACGTGGCCGCCGCCGCCAAGATCGCCCGCTGGCGGCGGGTGGAGGAGGTCGATCCCTCGGGCATGACCTGCCGCCATCCCCTCTCGACTCTCGACGACCAGTACGGCTTCGCCGTGCCCCTCCTTTCGGGCGACCACGTCACCGACGACGCGGGCACCGGTTTCGTCCACACCGCCCCCGGGCACGGGGTCGATGACTACCTCGTCTGGCTGGCCCACGGCCACCGGGAGATCCCCGAGACGGTCGACGCGGACGGCGCCTACCAGCCCCACGTGGCCCTGTTCGCCGGCCTGAAGGTGCTGGAGACCGAGGGCAAGAAGGCGGGGAAGTTCGGCCCCGCCAACGGTGCGGTCATGGAAAAGCTGGTCGAGGCGGGGAACCTGCTGGCCCGGGGCCGGCTGGAGCACAGCTATCCCCACTCCTGGCGCTCCAAGGCGCCGGTGATCTTCCGCAACACGCCCCAGTGGTTCATCCGCATGGACGAGGCTGTGGACACGCCGGAGTTGAAGGGCGCCACCCTGCGCGAGACGGCCCTGAAGGCCATCGCCGCCACCGCCTTCTATCCGGAGGCCGGGCGTAACCGCATCCGCTCCATGGTCGAGGGCCGGCCGGACTGGCTGATCAGCCGCCAGCGGGCCTGGGGCGCGCCGCTCGCCATGTTCGTGGACAAGGAGACCCACCAGCCCCTGGTGGACGCCGAGGTCAACCGCCGCATCGTCGAGGCCATCACCGCCCGGGGCGCCGACGCCTGGTTCACCGAGCCGGCGGAGCGCTTCCTCGGCGGCCACGATCCGGACCTCTTCGAGAAGGTCGAGGACATCCTCGACGTCTGGTTCGATTCCGGCTCCACCCACGCCTTCACCCTGGAGGGACGCGCCAACACCCATTGGCCCGCCGACCTCTATCTCGAGGGCAGCGACCAGCATCGCGGCTGGTTCCAGTCCTCCCTGCTGGAAAGCTCCGGCACCCGGGGCCGGGCGCCCTACGACGCCGTCATGACCCACGGCTTCACCGTCGACGAGAACGGCGAGAAGATGTCGAAGTCCAAGGGCAACACCCTGGAGCCCGACACGGTCATCCGCGAATCCGGAGCAGAGATCCTGCGCCTCTGGGCGGCCATGGTCGACTACGCCGAGGACCAGAAGATCGGCAAGACCATCCTGGCCACCACCACCGACGCCTACCGCAAGCTGCGCAACACCCTGCGCTACCTGCTGGGCGCCCTGGCGGGCTTCTCGGAAGCCGAGCGGGTCGACCCCGCCGACATGCCGCCCCTGGAGCGCTATGTCCTGCACCGGCTCCACGAGCTCGACGGCCAGGTGCACGAGGCCTACGGCCGCTTCTCCTTCCAGGACGTGGCCCGGCCCCTGACCGAGTTCTGCCAGACCGACCTGTCGGCCCTGTTCTTCGACATCCGCCGGGACGCCCTCTACTGCGACCAGCCCGACAGCCTGAAGCGCCGGGCCGCCCGCACGGTGATGGACCTGGCCTTCGAGCGCCTGACGATCTGGCTCGCCCCCCTGATCCCCTTCACCATGGAGGAGGCCTGGACCACCCGCTTCCCCGAAGCCGGGTCCAACTGCCTGCGCATCTTCCCCGAGACCCCCGCCAGCTGGCGCCATCCGGCCGAGGCGGCGCGCTGGGCCAAGGTCCAGTCCGTGACCTCCGTGGTCATGGGCGCCCTGGAGGCCGAACGGCGGGAGAAGCGCCTGGGCGGGCCCCTGGAAGCGGGCCCGGTGGTCTATATCGAGGATGCCGACCTCCTGGCCGCCTTCGAGGGCCTGGACCTGGCCGAGGTGTTCCGCACCTCCCAGGCGACCCTGGTGGCGGGTCCGGGACCGGAGGGCGCCTTTGCCCTGGCCGAGGTCCCGGGCGTGCGGGTCGAGCCGCGCAAGGCCGAGGGCCGCAAGTGCGCCCGCTCCTGGCGCATCCTGCCAGAGGTGGGCCAGGACCTGCGCTATCCGGACCTATCCCTGAGGGACGCCGAGTCGGTGGCCGCCTGGGACGCTGCCCATGGTTGAATCCGGGGTTGAGTCGGCGAAAGGCCTGACCCCGGCGGGCCGGTTGGCCCTCGGGCTCGCCGCTGCCGTCCTGGTCCTCGACCAGGCGGTCAAGGCCTGGATCCTGGAGGGCCTCGACCTGCCGACGCGGGTCTCCGTTCCCGTCATCGGACCCCTTCGCCTGAGCATGGTGTGGAACGAGGGGGTCAGTTTCGGATTTCTCCAGGCGAGCCATGACCTGGCCCGCTGGGGACTGACCGCCTTCGCCCTGGCCGTGGCCGTGGGACTGGCTGCCTGGGCCCGGAGGGCGGACCGCCGCCTCCTGGGCGTGGCCCTGGGCCTCATCATCGGCGGGGCCATCGGTAACGCCATCGACCGGGCCCGGTTCGGTGCCGTGGCGGACTTCATCGATGTCAGCGCCCTGGGCTTCTTCCCCTGGGTCTTCAACATCGCCGACAGCGCCATCACCATCGGCGTGGTCCTGATGCTGATGGACTCCTTCCGCCGCGAGACCCCGGCAACCTCCTAGGCGAGTCACGGCGGTTGGCGCTCGGCAGGCTTTGCGCTATCTGGAGGGCGTGGCCGGGGGCGGCCCGAGGAGCCGTGTCTTGATGAAGTTCCAACACATCGCGGTCATCGCCATCCTGACGGGGGCGACCAGCCTCGCCGGATGCCAGTCGTCGCGCCAGGCCCTGGGCATGACCAAGATCACGCCTGACGAGTTCCGCGTCGTCTCCAAGGCTCCCCTTGTGGTTCCGCCTGACTTCTCCCTGCGCCCGCCAGCGCCCGGACAACCCCGGCCGCAGGAGCTGCAGCCCGAAAGCGCCGCCCGCAACGCCCTGATCGGCCGCTCCCTCTCCGAGACCCGCTCGGACGGCGAGAAGCTGCTGGTCGCCAGGGCCGGTGCCGACAAGGCCGACCCCCTGATCCGGTTCGTCATCGACGATGAGAGCGGCAACATCGCCCACAAGGACAAGAGCTTCGCCGACACTGTGATGTTCTGGAAGCCGGGCCAGCCCCGGGGCCCCCAGGCCACCGCAGCTCAGGTCGCCGCCGCCGACAATACGCCGGCACCCCTCGACCCGGCCGCCGAGGAGGCCCGGATCAAGTCGCTGATCGGCGACAAGAGCGTGATCATCGCCCGCGAGCACAGCTCGAAGATCAAGATCCCGGGTCTGTAGGGTCCGCTTCGGTCTCCAGGTCAGACGCCCGGACATCCTCGGGCGTCTCCACCGTGAACCCCTCCCGGCGTAGCCGGTCCAGTACCCCGCCCTCGGACAGGAGCGGGCGTAGCGGGACCACCGCCAGGGTCACGCCCGGCCTGGCCAGGGCCTTGCGGATGTCGCCCGCCATATCCGCCTTGAACCTCGCATCGAAGGTCTGGGCGCCCGGCGTCGCAGCGATACAGCGCTCCCAGGTCCGCTCGGCGGCCAGGGCACCGGCGACATCGCCCCGGGCCCAGGCGCGGGAGGCGGTCCGGATCGCCTCAGGGCCCGTCTCGACCTCCTCCAGCACCGCCTCGAGGCAGGCCTCTCCAGCCGCCGCCGGGGTTCGCGACAGGGCACCCAGCAGGGGCCCCAGGTCGTAGGTCCGCTGGATCACGGACTTGCCCCCCTGCTGGGCCAGCAGCCGGATCAGCTTGGTTGGATCGGTGGTGGTCAGGGCGTTCGCCTCGAGCCAGTCGGAATGCAGAATCAGGCCGGCGGCCAGGGGGCTGGAGACGGAATAGCGCTCCGCCGGCTGGCCCAGGCGTCCGCGCGCTTGCGCGAACCGGGCCCGGCCCCCGGCGTCCCGACCGAACTCGAAGGGGCGAGAGGACCTGAGCCTCAGATAGCCGACCGCCGCCGCCGGGCTCCCGCCCAGTCGCACCCTCAGCCCGTTGAAGGGCAGGATCACCCCTCCTGAAGCGGCCAGGTAGCGCTCGAAGCGCTGGCGCTCCCATTCCTGTCGCTTGGGCGCCAGGGAGGGAACCCCCAGGACCCAGACCCGGGCCTCGCCCCGGCTCACCCGCCAGAAGACCGGACCCGGATAGCTGGCCGTGACGACCAGTTCCTCGACGAGGGCGGCGTCGGGGTCCGGGGGCAGGTCCTGGGCCGCTGGGGCGCCGGGGTACCCTACGGTCAGGGCGACGGTCAGGGCGACCCCCAGGGCGACGAGGGGACGCCGGACGCCTGGACACTCCCGGGACGGTCTTCGGACGGTCGGACGGCGGTCTCGGAATCGCGCTAGCATGATCTCTTCCGCAGGGCCCCTCATGACCATCAGACGCTTGCCCCCCGAAACGGTCAACCGTATCGCCGCCGGCGAGGTGGTCGAACGCCCCGCCAGCGCCGTCAAGGAGCTGGTGGAAAACGCCCTCGACGCCGGCGCCCGGCGCATCGCCGTCCAGGTGGAGGGCGGCGGCCTGTCGCGCATACTGGTGGAGGACGACGGGTCGGGCCTGGCCCCCGACGAGCTGCTCCTGGCCGTGGAGCGGCACGCCACCTCCAAGCTCGCCCCGGACGCAGCCGGCGACTATGACCTCCTGGACATCGCCACCCTGGGCTTCCGGGGCGAGGCCCTGCCGTCGATCGGCTCTGTGGCCCGGCTGGCCCTGACCTCCCGCGCCCAGGGCGCCTCGGAGGCCTGGAGCCTGATGGTGGAGGGCGGGGCGGTCGGACGGCCCGCCCCCGCCGCCTTCCCCGGACCGCATGGTGCCAGGGTCGAGATCCGGGACCTCTTCTACGCCACCCCCGCCCGGCTCAAGTTCATGAAGTCCGAGCGCACAGAGTCCCAGGCCATCACCGACGAGGTGAAGCGACAGGCCATGGCCCACGAAGCGACCGCCTTCAGCCTGGAGATCGACGGTCGCGCCGTCCTGCGACTGCCCGCCGAGGAACCGGGGCCGGAGGGACGCCTCGCCCGACTGTCGGCCATACTGGGCCGCGACTTCGCCGAAAACGCCCTGGTCGTCGACCATGAGCGGGAGGGTGTGCGGCTGACGGGCTATGCCGGCCTGCCGACCCTCAACCGCGGCTCAGCTTCGCACCAGTACCTGTTCGTCAACGGCCGGCCAGTGCGCGACCGCCTGCTGCAGGGGGCCCTGCGCGGTGCCTATGCCGACTTCCTGGCCCGGGACAGGCACCCGGTGACGGCCCTTTATCTGGAGGTCGACCCCCACGCCGTGGACGTCAATGTCCACCCGGCCAAGGCCGAGGTGCGGTTCCGCGACCCGGCCCTGGTCCGCGGCCTGGTGGTGGGGGGCCTGAGGCACGCCCTGGCTGGTGCCGCCCACCGCAGCGCCTCGACCCACTCCGACGCGGCCCTGTCGGCCCTTCGCCCGCAGGGGATGGGCGGTTATTCCCCCGGCCCTTCGGCGGCGGGCTTCTCTGCCTGGCGGATGGGCGGCTGGAACCCCGTCGCCGGATCGGGCCGCAGCGCCGTCCTGCCCGGACTGGAGGGCCTGTCTGCCCGGGCCGAGCTGGCGCCGGGGCTGTCGGATCCGGGGGCACCGTTCGACTTCAGCGAGGTCCCGGCCGACGCCGAGGCCCTCGACCAGCCCCTGGGCGCAGCCCGGGCCCAGGTCCACGCCACCTACATCATCGCCCAGACCCGGGACGGCCTGGTGGTGGTGGACCAGCACGCCGCCCACGAGCGCCTGGTCTATGAGCGGATGAAGGCCCAGCTGGAGGCTGGCGGCGTGGCCCGACAGACCCTGCTCCTGCCCGAGGTGGTGGAACTGGACCCCGCCGAGGCCGAGCGCGTCGCCGGCCGGACGGAGGAACTGCAGGCCCTGGGCCTTGTGGTGGAGTCCTTCGGCCCCGGTGCCATCCTGGTGCGCGAGACCCCGGCCCTTCTGGGCGAGACCGACGTGGCGGGCCTGATCCGCGACATCGCCGACGACCTGGCCGAGACCGGCCAGGCCCTGTCCCTGCGCGAGCGGTTGCAGGAGGTCTGCTCGACCCTGGCCTGCCATGGCTCGGTCCGCGCCGGTCGCCGCCTCACCGCCCCGGAGATGAACGCCCTGCTGCGCGAGATGGAGGTCACCCCGAATTCCGGCCAGTGCAACCACGGCCGGCCCACCTGGGTGGAGCTGAAACTGACCGATATCGAGCGCCTGTTCGGGCGACGATAGAGAGAGAGAGAGCCCATGAGCCGCCCGCCCTTTCGCATTGTCTTCGCCCTGTTCCCGGGCCTCACCCAGCTGGACTTCACCGGGCCGCACCAGTTCCTGACCCGTATCCCCGGGGCCGAGGTCCATGTCGCCAGCCGGGCGGGGGGCGAGATCGAGGCCGAGGGCGGCGTGGTCTTTGCCCGGACCGAGCGGCTGGCGGACATCCCCGCCTGCGATCTGATCTGCGTGCCCGGCGGGGCGGAGGCCACGTCGGCGGCCCTGGACCCGGAGTTTGTCGCCCAGGTGCGGCGGCTGGGCCTGTCGGCGCGCTATGTCACCTCGGTCTGCACAGGATCCCTGATCCTGGGAGCGGCCGGACTTCTGGACGGCAAGCGGGCCGCCTGCCACTGGGCCTGGCGCCACCTCCTGCCCCTGTTCGGGGCGACGCCGGACCCGGGCCGGGTGGTGCGCGACGGCAATGTCATCACCGGCGGCGGGGTCACGGCGGGGATCGACTTCGCCCTCACCGTGCTGGCGGAGGTCGGCGGCGAGGACCTGGCGAAGACACTGCAACTGGGCCTGGAATACGCCCCCGCCCCGCCCTTTGATTCCGGTCGCCCGGAGACGGCACCAGCGGCGATCCTGGAAGCCTATCAGGCCCGCATGGCGCCCTTCATGTCCCGGCGCGAGGCGGAGGCGCGCAAGGCGGCGTCGCGGCTGGAGGGCCTGGCTCGCTCCTGAGGCGGAGGCGCCCGACGGCGTCAGGCCGGGTTGAGCCGGCCGGCGCCATTCTCGACCACGAAGGCCGCGCGGGTGCTGAGAACGCCGCCAGGTCGGCTGACCTGGTCGAGGACCTTGAACTCGGTGCGCCAGGTCTGCGGGTTCACGTCGCAGACCACGTAGCCCCGCTGGGCGTTGTTGAACTTCAGGAAAGGATTGTCGGCCAGGTAGCGGCGGCCGTCTGCACGCTGGTCCACCCCGTCGCCACCGGAACTGATGGAGGTGGAGACGAACTCTACGGCCAGGGGCGCGCCGGCGGGGTTTCGGCTGTCGCGGAAGACCTCTCCCGCATAGTGCTGGTGCTCATCACCCGTGAGGATGACGGTGTTGCCGATCCGGCGATCCCGGAGATGGGCGAGGAGCCGGGCCCGGGGGACGGCGTAACCCGCCCAGGTATCCAGGTTGTAGCCGGGCTCGGGGCCTTCCCGGCGCTCCAGGTCCATGACCATGACCTGCTGGGCCAGGACCTTCCAGCGGGCCTGTGACCGGGCGAGATTGCGGAAGAGCCAGGCCTCCTGGGCCTCGCCCAGCACCTGGGCAGCGGGGTCCCGGACGGCGTCGCAGGTGGTGGCCCACTTGTCGCCGCAGGGCTGGTCGGTGCGGTGCGACCGGGTGTCGAGGAGGTTGAGGTCGAGGAGACGTCCCCAGGCTGCATTCCGGTAGACCTGCATCCGGGTGCCCCGGGGAAAGGCCGAGGAGCGCAGGGGCATGTGCTCGTAATAGGCCTGCAGGGCGGCCTGCCGGCGAAGGTTGAAGATGTCCGGGGGCGTCCCGTCCTGGTCCCGGTCCTCGTTCCAGTTGTTATCGATCTCGTGGTCGTCCCAGGTGCAGAACCAAGCGGTCGAGGCGTGGCTGGCCTGCAGGTCCGGGTCCATCTTGTACTGGGCATAGCGGCGCCGGTAGTCGTCGAGGGAATAGATCTCGCCGCCGAGATGGGCCCGGGGGGTGCCTGGCCGGGGCGGGGCGGCGGCACCGCGGCCCTCATAGATGTAGTCGCCGTAGCAGTAGATGAAGTCGAGGCCCTCCTCAGCGATCTTGCGGTGCGCCGTATAGAGGCCCTGCTCGTAGGCCTGGCACCCGACCACCCCGAAGCGGGCCCGTCCGGGACTGGCGGACCGGCCCGGCGTGGTCCGGGCGCGTCCGGAGGGCGAGGCCTCGCCTCCCGACAGGAAGCGATAGACGTAGTCCCGGTCCGGCTCCAGGCCCGTCACCTCCACATGGACAGAGTGCCCGAGTTCAGGGCGGGCAAGGACCTCACCGCGCCGCACCACCTGGGTGAAGCCCGGGTCCGCAGCGACCTCCCAGGTGACGGGAGCCGCCAGGGGGGGCATGCCGCCGCCGGGCTCCAGGGGCTTCGGCGCCAGCCGGGTCCAGATCACGAAGCCGTCCTCGGCAGGATCACCCGCCGCGACCCCGAGCTGGAACGGAAAGTCCGTGAAGACGGGATTGGCCCTGGCCCGCCGCGCCGGAACCAGGCTCGATGCGCCTGCGGCGAGGGAGAGGAGCAAGCCACGGCGGGAAGGGGGCAGGGCGTGGGACATGGGATCTCCGCGAAAGGCGGCTGACACCGTAGAACGGATTTGTGACAGGCCCAATCCCGTGGCCGCCGCCGGGCGGCCCGCCTACCCTTCCCCGCCCTCCAGCTGCAGGAACCAGACCTTCGCCGCGCCCCAGGTGCGGGCATCGAGGAGGGTGAAGCCGGGGGTTTCAGGGGTAGGGTCGCCGGTGCCGGTCTCGAGGACGGCGAGGGCGCCAGGGGCCAGCCAGCCGCCTTCGCGCAGGCAGGCGAGGGCCGTCTCGCCCAGGCCCCGGCCGTAGGGCGGGTCCAGGAAGGCCAGGTTGAAGGCCGGGCCGTCGGCTCCGGGGCGGACGCCCAGGTCGGTGGCGTCCCGGCGGTGGATGCGGGTGCGGCCGAAGAGGGCGAAGGCCTCGGCATTGTCTCGGATGGCACCCCGGGCGGCGGCCTCGGTCTCCACGAAGAGGCAGAAGACCGCGCCCCGGGACAGGGCCTCGAATCCCAATGCGCCCGAACCGGCGAAGAGGTCGATGACCCGGGCACCCGCCAGGGGCGGGGCCCAGGCGGCGTGCTCCAGGATGTTGAAGACAGCCTGACGGGCCCGATCGGAAGTGGGCCGGGTGACCTGCCCCTGCGGCGCGACGAGGTTGCGGCCCTTCAGGGCACCGGAAACAATGCGCATGGCGGGCTCGCGTCGGTCAGGGCTAGGGTGGCGGCGGGATGAAGACGGACAGGGAGGCCGTGATGAGCCGGGTGGTGCGTGAACGCAAGGGGGCGGCGGTCGTCCTGACCTATGCCAACCCGCCCTGGGGTACGATGACCGCAGCCGGTGCCCGGGAGTTGTACAGCGAAGCGAGGGTCGCCCTGGACGATCCCGCGGTGCGCTGCCTGATCCTGACCGGAGGCGTGCCCGGTATCTTCATCCGGCATTATGACGTGGACGAGCTGGCCGACATGAGCGCCCGACTGCAGGCTGGGCCGCCGGCTTCAACGCCGCGCGCCGACGCCCCGCCGCCATCGCCCGGCTTCCTGGAACTGACGGACATCATCGCGGCGGCGGACAAGCCCGTGGTGGCGGCCATCAATGGCCTCTGCCAGGGCGGCGGCTTCGAGCTGGCCCTGGCCTGCGACCTCCGAATTGCCGCGCCGGAAGCGGCCTCCATCGGCCTGCCCGAGACCCGGATCGGCATCTTCCCCGGCGGCGGCGGCACCCAGCGCCTGCCCCGGGTGGTGGGCGAGGCCAAGGCCCTGGAGATCATCCTGCGCGGCCTGACCTTCAAGGGCGCGGAGGCCCACGCCATCGGTCTGGTACACGAGCTGGCGGCCGACCCCCTGGCCAGGGCCCTGGAGATGGCGCGGGAATGGGAGGGCCGCGGGGCCGAGGGCATAGCCGCCGCCAAGCGACTTACCCGCGCCGCCCTCGACCGCCCCCTTTCGGAGGGCCTTTCCGAGGAGCGCCGGTCCTTCCAGGAGGTGATGCGGACCGCTTCGGCCCGCCTGGCCCTGGAGGCCGCCCGCCGTCCGGTGGAGATCCAGAAGGTCTGACGGCGCGGGTGGGGCCGCCGGAGCGGACCTTGGGTCCCGCCGGCGGCCTGCCAATATCCGTCGTCCCCGCCCTGCTGGCGGCTGGCTTCCGAGCGCCGGGTTTCGGGGTACCTAGCTTCCGGTCACCTGGCTTACCGGTCTCTGACTTACGGGTGTCGGGTTTGCGATCGTCAGGCTTCCGGGCGTCGGCCTTGCGGGCATCAGGCTTCCGATCACTAGGCTTCCGGGCATCAGGTTTCCGGGCGTCTGGCTTCCCGGCGTCGGGCTTGCGATCGCCGGGCTTCCGAGGCGGGTATCCCCCTGGCGCCTTCGGCTTGGGTCGGGCCCAGCCGGCCTTGTAGGCGGGACGACCCCGGTCAGCGGAATCGCCCTTCGGGTTTGTCTCCACCGCAACAGCCTCGCGGCGCTTTTCCGAGACGGGGGCCCGTCGGCTCCACTTCGGCCTGTCTCCCCCGGGCAGGTCCTCGGGGGGGATGATGTCGCTGAAGAGTTCGCGGATCACCCTTGGCCCCACCTCTTCGATCTCGCCGGGCGGCAGGGTGGAGAGGGCGAAGGGACCGTAGGCCAGGCGGATCAGCCGGTTGACCTTGAGGCCGACCGATTCCAGCACCTTGCGGACTTCCCGGTTCTTGCCCTCGGAGAGGGTGACGCTGATCCAGAGGTTGGCGCCGGAGGCACCATCCCGGGCCTTGTCGATTACCGCCTCGACCGGGCCGTAACGGACGCCCTCCACCGTTACGCCGGCCTTGAGGACATCCAGCCTGTCCTGGGTGATCCGGCCGAAGGCGCGGGCCCTGTAGCGGCGAACCAGGCCTGTGGCGGGCAGTTCCAGGGTCCGGGCCACGCCCCCGTCGTTGGTCAGGAGGAGCAGGCCCTCTGTGGCAAGGTCGAGACGGCCGACGGAAATCAGCCGCGGAAGGCCTGGAGGAAGCGCCTGGAAGACGGTCGGCCGGCCCTGCGGATCGTTATGCGAGGTCATCAGGCCCGAGGGCTTGTGGTAGCGGAACAGGCGGACCGGCTCGGCGTCGGCGATCACTTCTCCGTCCACGGTCAGTATGTCGCCCGGGTCGATCCGGACCGCGGGGGTATCCAGGGTGCGGCCGTTCAACGCGACCCGGCCCTCGGTGATCAGGCGCTCGACCTCACGGCGGGAGGCGACGCCGGCACGGGCCAGGGCCTTGGCGACGCGCTCGCCGCCGCCCTCCGGGGATTGACCTTCGCCGCCGGCGGGGGTTCGTAACGGATCGTGGACCATGACCCAGACTACATGCGCATTGCGCTCGCCGAGGCGCAAGCCGCTGCAGACCGAGGGGAGACCCCGGTGGGGGCAGTCATTGTCGACCCGGCCACGGGGGAGGTGCTGGCTGCCGAGGGCAATGCGCCCATCGCAGACCAGGACCCCACGGCCCATGCGGAGATCCGCGCCCTGCGCACGGCAGCCCGCAGGCTTGGCAACTACCGGCTGACCGGACTGACCCTCTACGTGACCCTGGAGCCCTGCCCCATGTGCGCCGGAGCCATAAGCCACGCCCGGATCGGCCGGGTGGTGTTCGGCGCCGACGATCCCAAGGGCGGCGGCGTGATGCACGGGGCGCGGGTCTTCGACACGCCAACCTGCCACTGGCGGCCCGAGGTCACCGGAGGCGTTCTGGCCCGGGAGTCCGGCGACCTGCTGCGGGGATTCTTCCGCGCCCTGCGCGGCCGACGGACAGGTAAATCGGCGGTCAGGTAAGACGGCGGCGATAGAGGGTGAGCAGGGCTGACCAAGCCTTCTCTGCGCCTTCGGGGTTGTAAACGGGCGAACCCGGAACGCACCAGCCGTGCTGGGCACCCGCGTAGACCTCGACCGTGGCCGGGCGGCCCGCGGCCTTGAAGGCAGACCTCAGGTCGTCCTTGGCCTGGGGCTCCTTCTGGTCATCGTTCTCGGCAATGGCCACCAGGTAATCCGCCCGGGTCCGGGTGATCAGCCTGTGCGGGCTGTCGGGAGATGCGGTGACCAGGCCCCCACCGTGGAAGGACCCGACGGCGGCGACGCGGTCCGGGAGGGCAGCAGCGGTCTGAAAGGCCATGGGGCCGCCCATGCAGTAGCCCTGCACGCCTGCGCCCTTGCCCGGATCGACCATGGTCTGGCCGTCGAGGAAGGCGAATCCGGCGATGGCGTCCCGGGCCGTGGCCTCGGGCGACAGGGCCGACCTCAGTTCCATGAGCCTGGCCCGATCGGCCGGATCCGCCCAATTGACCGGTCCGGACGGGATGGGCGCCCGACCCTTGCGGTAGAAGGGGTTGGGAACCAGGACAGCGTAGCCCTCGGCCGCCATGCGGCTGGCCATCTGCCGGAAGACGGGACGAAGGCCCATGATGTCCGTCCAGACCAGGACCGCGGGCCAACCCCCGGCGGGGGTCTTGCCTGTGGGGTGGACGAAAACGGCGTCGCAGAGACCATCCGGTGTCTGCACCTCGACATCCATTTCCATCACCTTGAGGGCGGCAGCCTCGGCCGTGGTGGAAACCGCCACCGCAGCGCCGGCGGCGAGGACGCCAAGGTCCCGGCGGGACAGTCCCGATCCCGACCGCGGCTCATGGGGAGTGTTGTCGTCGTCACGCATGGGGGCGCTCCTCAGCAAATCCTGAGCGACGACTATGCGCCCGACCGCGTCGCCTGTCAGCCCAGGCGCGCGTCGGCGGCCTCGAGGGCGGCGTTGAGGTCGACCTGTCGCCCCTGGGCCCCCAGGGCGTCGGCCAGGGCGGTCAGGCACACGCGGACATGCCAGGGACTGGCCGAGGCGCCCATCAGGCCGATTCGCCAGACCTGACCCTTCAAAGGCCCAAGGCCTGCGCCGATCTCCAGGTCCCAGTGCTCGAGCATGCGGGCGCGGACAGCCGCCTCGTCGACGCCCTCCGGGATCCGGACCGTATTGAGCTGGGGCAGGCGGTGCTCAGGGGCGACCAGCATCTGAAGGCCCAGGGCCTCCAGGCCGGCGACCAGGGCCTCGTGCATGCGGGCATGGCGGACGAAGACGGCCTGCTGGCCTTCCTCGAACAGGGCGACCAGGGACTCGTGCAGGCCGTAGAGGGCATTGATCGGGGCCGTGTGGTGGTAGGTCCGGCCACCCTCGCCGCCCCAGTAGGCCATCAGGAGGCTGACATCGAGCAGCCAGTTGCGCACCGGCGTCGTGCGGGCGGCGACGGCCTCAAGGGCGCGGCGGGAAAAGGCCACCGGCGACAGGCCCGGAGGGGCGGAGAGGCACTTCTGGGTGCCGGAATAGAGCACGTCAGCGTCCCAGGCCGCTGCGTCGACGGGCACCCCTCCGAGAGAGGTCACGCAGTCGACGATGGACAGGGCACCCTGGCGGCGGGCCAGGGCGCAGAGGGCGGCGGCGTCGGAACGGACCCCGGTGGAGGTCTCAGCGTGGACGAAGGCCAGAACCTTGGCCGGCCCGGAGGCGAGGGCAGCCTCGACGGCGGCGACGTCGACGGGCTCGCCCCAGGGGGCATCGACCCTGACGACCTCGGCGCCCGCCCGGCCCGCCATGTCGACCATGCGCCCGCCGAAGACGCCGTTGACGGCGATTACCGCCCGGTCGCCGGGCTCCAGCAGGTTCATGAGGGCCGCCTCCATCCCTGCCGTACCGGGAGCCGGCAGGGGGACGCAGGCGTGGTCGGGGGCATTGAAGAGGCGCGCCAGGGCACCCTTGATCTCTTCCATCAGGTCCTGGAAGGCCGGATCCAGGTGACCCACGGTCGGACGGGACAGGGCGGCGAGCACCCGCGGGCTGACGTCGGAGGGGCCGGGCCCCATGAGGATCCGTCTCGGCGGCTGGAAACTCTGCATTTCGCCCTCCCTGTTCGGCGCGCGACGATTAGGCGAAGCGCGGGCCCGTGTCAGCACCCACGATCAGCGGAAGGGTGGCTCGTCGAAGCTGCGCAGCTTGCGGGAATGCAGGCCGGCCCCCTCGCGGCGGAGCAGGTCTACCGTGGCGAGGCCGATCTGGAGGTGCTGGCCGATGGCACGGTCGTAGAAGGCGTTGGCCTGGCCGGGCAGCTTGATCTCGCCATGCAGGGGCTTGTCGGACACGCAAAGGAGGGTGCCGTAGGGCACCCGGAACCGATAGCCCTGGGCGGCGATGGTGGCGCTCTCCATGTCGATGGCCACGGCCCGGGACTGGTTGAACCGGAGGGCGCTGGAGGAGTAACGCAGCTCCCAGTTGCGGTCGTCGGTGGTCACCACCGTGCCCGTGCGAAGGCGCCGCTTGAGCGCTTCGCCGCTCTCGCCGGTGACGGACTCGGCGGCGCGACCGAGGGCGACCTGCACCTCGGCAATGGGCGGGATGGGAATCTCGGGCGGCAGGACGTCGTCGAGGACATGGTCGTCGCGCAGATAGGCGTGGGCCAGGACATAGTCGCCGATGGTCTGCGAACCGCGCAGGCCGCCGCAGTGGCCGATCATCAGCCAGGCCTGCGGCCTGAGCACCGCCAGGTGGTCGGTGATGGTCTTGGCGTTGGACGGGCCAACGCCGATGTTGACCAGGGTGATGCCCCGGCGGCCCGGCGCCATCAGGTGGTAGGCGGGCATCTGGTGGCGACGCCAGGGCGCATCGGCAACGACCTGCTCGGGATTCGGCGTATCCCGGGTGATCAGGACACCGCCGGCGGTGGAGAGGGCCGTGTAGCCATCGTCCGCCTTCAGGCGCTCGCAGGACCAACGGACGAACTCGTCCACGTACCGGTGGTAGTTGGTGAACAACACATAGGACTGGACGTGCTCGGCGGGCGTACCCGTGTAATGCGTCAGGCGCGCCAGGGAGAAGTCGGTGCGAAGGCCGTCGAAGAGGGCCAGGGGCCGGGCGGCGTCGACGGGCGAAACCCACAGGCCGTCGGCCACCTCATCGCCGATGTGCGCCAGCTCGGTGGTCGGGAAGTGCCGGGCGATCTCGGCGGACCCGACGTCGGCCCGGGCCAGGTCCACCGAGGCGTCGAGGACGTAGGCGAAGGGGATTTCCTGTGTCGAGCGGGCGACGGTGACCGTGACGTCGAAGTCGGCCATGAGCAGGGAGAGCTGCTCGACGAGGAATTCCCTGAAGTGATGGGGCCGGGTGACGGTGGTCTCGTAGGCACCGGGGGCGCCCAGCCGGGCATAGGCGCGGGCGAGGCGCGGATAGTCCTGGCCTGCAGGCCATTCCAGCCGAAGGGCGGGATAGGCAAAGGCGCCGGAGGCCCGCAGGGCCGGGTCCGGGGTGACGCCTTCGGACAGGAAGGCCCTGAGGGCGTTACGGAGCGTGGTGACGGAGGCGTCGTACTCGGCCTCCAGCGCATCACAGATGCGCTCAGCTTCAGCTTGAACTTTCATGCCCCATCATAGCCTGCCGCGGGGCGAATTCCGAGAGGGAGCGCCGCACCGGATGGACGGCGGGGCTGTTTATGGCCAAAACAGCGAGGGATCCGCCTCCTGGGGAACGCCATGCGCCTGTTCAACATCTTCGTTATCGCTGCCATGGTCACGGGGGTCCTGGCGGGCTGGGCCGCCCATAGCTTCCTGTCGGCGGAACAGGCCTCGGCCTTCGCCGAGGGCCTGTCGGTGATCACAACCCTCTTCCTGCGCATGATCAAGATGATCATTGCTCCCCTGGTCTTCGCCACCCTCGTGGCCGGGATCGCCCACATGGAGGACGCCGCGGCTGTCGGTCGGGTAGGGGTAAAATCGATCGCCTGGTTCCTCCTGGCCTCCATCGTGTCGCTGACCGTGGGCCTCTTGATGGTGCACCTGATCCAGCCGGGTGCCGGGATCACCCTGGACCCCTCGGCCCTGGTGGACCGGGGGGTGGCGCCTGCTGCCAAGCGGACCCTGTCGGAGTTTCTGACCACCC
>CAMCIK010000019.1 GCA_945874825.1 Phenylobacterium deserti
ACGTGCTTCTCTACTGCTCCACCTCGGTGGCGGCGAACCGGCTCGTCTCGCGCGACCGTGGACCCCAATATCCTGGAATCGTCGAGGATTACCGCCGCAGCTTCACCCTGCTGAAGACCCTGAAGGCCGACGTCTTCCTGGCACCCCACGCCGAGCAGTTCGGCCTTGGGGCCAAGCGCGAGCGCCTGAAGTCCGGAAGCACCAACCCCTTCGTCGATCCGGGCGAGCTGGCCCGCCGGGTGGCTGAAAGCGAGGCGGACTTCCTCAAGACCCTAGCCCGCCAGGAGGCGAGTGCGAAATGACCCGGACAGACCGCATCGCCGCCCTGAAGACCGCCTCCCGGGAGCGCATCCTGGTCCTCGACGGCTCCTGGGGCGTAATGATCCAGAAGCGCGGTCTCGAAGAGGCCGATTTTCGAGGCGATCACTTCGCTGGCCATCCTGGCCAGCTGAAGGGCAACAACGACCTCCTCTGCCTGACCCGGCCGGACATCATCACCGAGTTGCACGACGCCTATTTCGGCGCGGGTGCGGACATCTCCGAGACCAACACCTTCTCGGCCACCACCATTGCCCAGGCGGACTATGGCCTGGAGGCGGCGGTCCGCGACATCAACCTGGAAGGCGCCCGCCTGGCGCGGGCCTCCGCCGACCGCTGGACCGCCGCCGAGCCGCACAAGCCGCGCTTCGTCGCCGGCTCCATCGGTCCCCTGAACAAGATGCTGTCCATGTCGCCGGACGTGAATGACCCCGGTGCCCGCTCGGTCACCTTCGAGGAGGTCTACCAGGCCTATCGCGAGCAGGTCATCGCCCTGAACGAAGGCGGGGTAGACCTCTACCTGATCGAGACCATCACCGACACGCTGAACTGCAAGGCGGCCATCAAGGCCATCCTGGATCTTGAGGATGAGGGCTTCGAGCCCCTGCCCATCTGGATCTCGGGCACGATCACGGACCGGTCAGGGCGCACCCTGTCCGGCCAGACGGTGGAGGCCTTCTGGAACTCGGTCCGTCATGCCCGGCCCTTCGCCATCGGCCTGAACTGCGCCCTGGGTGCGGACCTGATGCGCCCCCACATCGCCGAGTTGTCCCGGGTGGCCGATACCCTGGTCAGCGCCTATCCCAACGCGGGCCTGCCCAACGCCATGGGCGAGTATGACGAGCAGCCCCACGAGACCGGGCACTCGCTGCACCAGTGGGCCGAGGATGGCATCGTCAACATCGTCGGCGGCTGCTGCGGAACGACCCCGGACCACATCGCCCACGTGGCCCGGGCGGTGCAGGGCCTGGCCCCGCGCAAGCCAGCCGAGCGTCCACGCGCCATGCGCCTGTCGGGCCTGGAGCCCCTGGAGCTGTCATGAGGCCGACCTTCGTCAACATCGGCGAGCGGACCAATGTCACCGGCTCCGCCCGCTTCCGGAAGTTGGTGGCCGAGGGAAACTATCCCGAGGCTCTCTCGGTCGCCCGCCAGCAGGTGGAAGCCGGCGCCTCTATCATCGACGTCAACATGGACGAGGGCCTGCTTGACTCCGTTCGGGCCATGACGACCTTCCTCAACCTGATCGCCGCCGAGCCCGATATCGCCCGGGTTCCGCTGATGATCGACTCTTCCAAATGGGAGGTGATCGAGGCGGGCCTGCGCTGTGTGCAGGGCAAGGCCATCGTCAACTCCATCTCCCTGAAGGAGGGCGAGGCGGCCTTCCTGAAGCAGGCCCGGGCCTGCCTGCGCTATGGCGCGGCTGTGGTGGTCATGGCCTTCGACGAGCAGGGCCAGGCCGACACCCTGGCGCGCAAGACCGAGATCTGCGCCCGGGCCTACCGGACCCTGGTGGACGAGGTGGGCTTCCCCCCCGAGGACATCATCTTCGACCCCAACATCTTTGCGGTCGCCACCGGGATCGACGAGCACGACAACTATGCCGTCGACTTCATCGAGGCGACACGCTGGATCAAGGCCAACCTTCCCAATGCCCGGGTCTCCGGCGGCGTCTCCAACGTCTCGTTCAGCTTCCGGGGCAACGAGCCCGTGCGGCGGGCGATCCACGGGGTCTTCCTCTATCACGCCATCGCCGCGGGCCTGGACATGGGCATCGTCAACGCCGGCGACCTGCCCGTCTACGATGACATTCCCTTCGACCTGCGCGAGGCGGTGGAGGACGTCATCCTCAACCGGCCCCGGCGCCAAACTGCCCTGTCCAACACCGAGCGTCTTGTGGAGTTGGCGCCGACCTTTAAAGGCGGGAAGTCCGAAGCGAAGGGCCCGGACCTCGCCTGGCGCGAGGCGCCCGTGGCCGAGCGGCTGGCCCACGCCCTGATCCACGGGGTCACCGACTACATCGAGACGGACGTGGAAGAGGCCCGGCTGGCGGCGGGGCGTCCCCTGGAGGTCATCGAAGGTCCCCTGATGGACGGCATGAACCGGGTTGGCGACCTGTTCGGCGCGGGAAAGATGTTCCTGCCGCAGGTGGTGAAATCCGCGCGGGTGATGAAGCAGGCCGTGGCCTGGCTCCTGCCCTTCATGGAGACCGAGAGCGCCGGCCAGGAGCGCAAGAGCGCCGGCCGGATCCTCATGGCCACCGTCAAGGGCGACGTCCACGACATCGGCAAGAACATCGTCGGCGTGGTCCTGCAGTGCAACAACTACGAGGTCTTCGACCTCGGCGTCATGGTCCCGGCCGACCGGATCCTCGATGAGGCCGTGCGCCTGAAGGTGGACATGGTCGGCCTGTCGGGCCTGATCACCCCCAGCCTGGACGAGATGGTCTTCGTCGCCTCGGAGATGCAGCGGCGGGGCTTCCACATGCCCCTGCTGATCGGCGGTGCCACCACCTCCAAGACCCACACGGCGGTGAAGATCGCCCCGGCCTACCCCTCAGGCTCCACCACCTATGTCCTCGACGCCAGCCGGGCAGTAGGCGTGGTCTCGGCCCTGCTATCGCCCACCGAGCGCGACCATTTCACCGCCGAGACCACGGCCGAGTACGCCCGGGTCCGCGAGCAGTTCGAGCGCAGCCAGGACAACCGGGGCCGGATGAGCCTGGCCGACGCCCGCCGGCGCGCTTTCGCCACCGACTGGAGCCGGAACACCCCGTCTCGGCCCTCTTTCACGGGCCTGCAGACCTTCGAGGACTGGGACCTGACGGACCTGGCCGAGCACATCGACTGGACGCCCTTCTTCGCCAGCTGGCAGCTCTTTGGACGGTTCCCGGCCATCCTCGAGGATGACGTCGTCGGCCAGGCCGCCCGCGACCTTTATGCCGACGGCCGGCGGATGCTCGACCGGATGATCCAGGGCCGCTGGCTGACCGCCAAGGCGACCGTGGGCTTCTGGCCAGCCCAGGCCGATGGCGACGACATCCTGGTCTATGCCGACGAGACCCGCGCGGAGGTCGCCGGGCGTTTCCACACCCTGCGCCAGCAGATGGTCCGCAATGACGGTGAGCGGGCGAACCTGGCGCTCTCCGACTTCATCGCCCCGGTCGGCGGCCCGCCGGACTGGCTGGGCGGCTTCGCCGTCACTGCCGGGCACGGCGAGATCGAGATGGCCGAGCGTTTCCGCCAGGACGGCGACGACTACTCCGCCATCCTCGCCACCTCCCTGGCCGACCGCCTGGCGGAGGCCCTGGCCGAGGCCCTGCACCGCAAGGTCCGTACTGAACTCTGGGGCTACGCCTCGGACGAGATCTTCGACCTGGAGTTCCTGATCGGCGAGAAATACCGGGGAATCCGGCCTGCCGCCGGCTATCCGGCCCAGCCGGATCACACCGAGAAGGCCGAGCTTTTCCGGCTCCTCGAGGCAACGCCCCGGACGGGGATCACCCTGACCGAGAGCTTCGCCATGGACCCGCCCTCCAGCGTGTCCGGCCTCTATTTCAGCCATCCGGAAAGCCACTATTTCGGGGTCGGCCGGATCGACCGCGACCAGGTGGAGGACTACGCCCGTCGCAAGGGTTGGGACCTCGCCACCGCCGAACGCTGGCTGGCCCCAATTCTCAGCTATGCGCCGGCGGGGTGAGCATGGGGGCGACTGAAAACCCGGGCCTGCAATCAGGACCGCTGCATGCACGCCGATCCGACTTGTAGCCCCTGCGGTGTCATCGGGCGCTACATGCACCTATACGACAGCAAGACCGGACCGCGGCAGATCGACCTTGCCGATGCGGCCCAGGAGACGCTGCGGCGCATTCCGCGCCTTCGCGGCAACCCTTGGGTCTTTCCGGCACGCTGCAGGAAGGACGGCCACACGAAATCGGTCATCAACTTCTGGCGAAAGGAGGTCCTTGCGCCGAACGGCATTCCGCCGCTTCGGCTTCACGATATCCGCCATACCTTCGCCAGCCACGCGGCTTTGGAAAGCGAGAACACGTCAACCATTGCCAAGCTGCTCGGTCACAGCCGCGTCAGAAACTCGGAGCGCTACATGCATCTCGGCGACGAGCCGGCCATCGAGGCAGCCGAATTGGTAAGCGGGGTCCTTGCAGCAGCACCGGCCGGCAAGCCGATTCCTTTCGCCAATGTGGGTCGGCCTCTTACCCGGTGACGCGCATGGGCAGCGGCCGGCGACACAACCCGGCCGCTGCTTTGCCCGTTGACATTCGCACCTTAAAAGGTGCATTGCAGGATATAAGGTACATATGGTCAAGGATGTCTCGCAACGGATCGAGGTCGTCTTCTATCGTTCGATGTCGGGCAACGAGCCCGTCCGCGAATGGCTGATCGATCTCCCCGAAGCCAACCGGCGCGCAGTCGGGTAAGACCTCCAGCGCGTTCAATATCGCTGGCCAGTCGGAATGCCGCTGGTCAGTCCAATGGGCAAGGGGCTGTTCGAGGTTCGAACGCCGTTACCCGACGGGACGACGGCACGGGTTCTGTTCTGCTTCCACGGCGGCGAAATCTACGCGCTCCATGCTTTCATCAAGAAGGCCCAGAAGACACCGGCGCCAGACCTGGAAACGGCCCGAAAACGCCAGAAGGAAGTTGATAATGGCTGATAACAAACACCGCGGCTCGACCCTCGACAGCTTTCTCGAAACCGAAGGCGTTCTGGCTGAATTTCAGGCGAAGGCCATCAAGGAGGTCATCGCCTGGCAGCTCGCCGACGCGATGAAAGAACGGGGCCTGACCAAGACCCGTCTGGCCGCACTCATGCATACGAGCCGGACGCAGGTCGATCGCGTGCTCGATCCGAACGACGGCAATGTGACGATTGAGACGCTGCAAAGGGCGGCCGCGTTTGTTGGGCGCCGGGTGCAGCTGGAGCTTGTTTGAGGCGGACCGGCCTTTTCGTTTCGCACCCTAACTCGGGACGTTGGCGAGATACGGAGCCGTGCCCAGAATCTGCCATTCATTGAGCAGATCCGGCGCACGGGCGAATGACGCATTCTGGGACAGTACACTCATTCCTCGCGAGGTCGCTGAACGTCGGCTGTCGCCATGAGCAGACATTTGCATTCGCGCGGGAAGGGCTTTGTTCAAGAGTTCAGGTTGGGTCAACCCGGTTGAAAAAATGGGCGGAACCCTCACTGCTCTTTGTAGGCGAATACCATTAATCCCTCGACATCGATCAACCTCACGCGATTGTAGCCAACCTCGACAAGCCCTGCCCGTTGCAGAACAGCGAAGGTGCGGTTGACCTGGTGCCGCGAAATATTCGCCATTTCACCCAGTTCGGTCTGGTTGACGGCATAACCATCGACATCGGATGGGGGCACTTCACCCATGGCTGTCACGCGCAGCAGCACAGCCGCCAACCGGCGCGCTGAATCCCGGATCAGCAGATCGCGCGCCATCCAGATCACGGTTTCGGTGCTGGCGTCTGCCATCTGGGCCAGCCGCGCGGCAAAGTCAGGGTCGCCGCGAAGTTGGGGCCGCAACTGATCGAGCGGCAACTGCAGCAGCACGCTCGGCTCTGATGCCTGAAAGGTCAAAATGCGCAAGCCCCCGCCCAAGGCTGGCCCATGCCCGAACCAGTCCCCCGCCCGCTCGATATGCGCGAGCGTCGGCAGTTGCCAGCGTGTCCCGCCCAGGACGGCGATGCCGCCTGAGACGATGCCGTAAACCCCGCCGGGATCGTCGCCCATGCGAAAAACCGGCGCCCCGCGCGCCAAGGTCACCAGTCTACCCATCGCGATGATCCGCGCCCGAAACGATTGCGGCTGGCGGGACAACCAGCCGCGTGCTGCAAAGGTTTGTTCCAGGTCATCCGGCGTCATCGCGCACTTCCTGCCATTTCACCTCGACATTATAGCAAATCGCAACATTGGAGCTAATGGAAAGACATATGCTCCTGCAGATCGTCAGGGGAGACACACGATGATAAGCCGCACATCACTTGCCATTGCCATGTTGCCGGCGCTTGCTCTGTCACTCACGGCGTGCAGCACGAAGCCCGATGCGACCGCCAGCGGCGGCCCCGGCGCCGACTTGATCATAAGCGGCGGCCCCATCGTGACGATGGAGGGTCACCAGCCGACGACCGCCGAAGCCATTGTCGTCGATGATGGCAATATTGTCTTCGTCGGCAGCAAGGCCGATGCGATGAAGCAGAAGGTCGCGGCCACCATTATCAAGGATCTTGGCGGCAAGACGCTGATGCCGGGCTTCATCGATGGCCACGCCCATGGCCAACAGTTCGGAACGCAGGCCGTGGGTGCCAATCTGCTTGCCCCGCCCGACGGGGAGGTCAACACCATCGACGATGTCGTCACCAAGCTGAAAGCCTTTGCCGCCGGCCCCGATGTCGCCAAGACCGGCTGGATTTTCGGCATCGGCTATGACGACTCGCTGCTCGGCCGCCACCCGACGCGACAGGATCTCGACAAGGTTTCGACCACTGTGCCGGTCATGGCGACGCACATTTCCGGCCACTTCATGGCGGTCAACACGCTCGGCCTGAAGATGATCGGCTATGACGCCAACAGCAAGGACCCCGAAGGCGGCATCATTCGCCGTGAAGCCGATGGCAAGACCCCCAATGGCGTGCTCGAGGAACTGGCGGCGATGCCTTTTATCGCCAAATTCCTCACCCCTGTTGATCAGGCCGGCAAGGATGAGTTCCTGAAGCGTGGCCTCGAAATGGCGAAAAGCTATGGCTACACCACGGTCAACGAAGGCCGCATGTTCGGCGGCATGAGCAAGGACATGGAAAATGTCGCAGCCCGCGGGCTGGTCGACATCGATTTCATCGGCTGGATGGATTATTCCAACAAGGCTGAGCTCGACCGCTCCTTTTCAAAGACCTACAAAGGCCATTATCGCCTTGGCGGGTTGAAGATCACCCTAGATGGCTCGCCGCAGGGCCGCACTGCCTGGCGCACCGTCCCATTCGTGGTGCCGCCCGAAGGCCAGAAGCCCGGCTACAAGGGCTATCCCGCCATCCCCGACACCGACCAGGTCGCCGCGCTTGTCGATGAAGCCTATGCCAAGGGCTGGCCGGTCAAGCTCCACGCCAATGGCGATGCGGCGATGGACCAGATGCTCGAAGCGGTGCGCCGCGCCACCGCCAAGCACGGCGTCAAGCAGGGCCAGGCCATCCTCATCCATGGTCAGTTGATCCGCATGAACCAGATCCCCGAGTTGAAAAAGCTCGGCATCTTCCCGTCGATGTTCCCGATGCATACCTTTTACTGGGGGGATTGGTACCCGGTCATCATCGGCCCGGAAAAGGCGCAGCAGATTTCGCCGATGCGGACGATCCTCGATACCGGGATGCACGCGACCAGCCACACCGACGCACCGGTCGCGCTGCCCAATCTGATGCAGGTGGTCTGGGCGACGGTCAATCGCACCTCGCGGTCCGGCAAGATCGTCGGCGCCAGCGAGCGCGTCAGCCCTTATGAAGCGATGAAGATGATCACCATATGGGGCGCTGAACAGTTCGGCGAAGCCGACAGCAAGGGCAGCATCAAGGAAGGCAAGCTCGCCGATCTTGTCGTGCTCAGCGACAACCCGATCACCATGGACAAGGCGCTGATCAACAAGGTCCAAGTCCTTGAAACGATAAAGGAAGGCAAGACGGTCTGGGTCCGCAAATGAAATAGCTGCTTCTGGGCTTGGCGATCATCGCCAGCCCCGTCGTGGCTGCCGATGGCCTGGCCGGGGATTGGGGCGGCGCCCGCACCAGTCCTGCTGCAAGGGGCGTTTCAGGGCGCGGCTTTGCCACCGGCCAGATCGATGGGACCGGCGACAAGGTCTGGGATGCGTTCGGCCGTTATGGCGCCTTTGTCGACCGCGATTTCGACAAGATGGGGTTGGTCAAGGGGTTGGGCTTCCACGCGCACGGCGAGGGCCGGTTCTGGCAGGGCCAGTCGAACCTGGGCTATCAGTTGTGTCCGGCCTCTTCTTCAGCCATCCGGACAGTCACTGTTTCGGCGTCGGCCGGATCGACCGCGACCAGGTGGAGGACTGCGCCCGTCGCAAGGGTTGGGACCTCGCCACCGCCGAACGCTGGCTGGCACCGATCCTCAGCTATGCGCCGGCGGGGTGAGCATGGAGGCGACTGAAAACCCGGGCCTTCAATCAGGACCGCTGCATGCACGCCGATCCGACTTGTAGCCCCTGCGACGCCATTCCTTCGCTGCCACCGGGGCATATGCGATCGCCGACGACCGACTCGACGTAGACGGGTCCCAGACAGAGACTCAGGGGGACATATCCGTGAGCAGTGGATGGAACCGGCTGGTCGTGCTGACGGCGCTTTGCCTGATAACCCTAGCCTGCACAACACCTCATGCATTGGCGGCTCCATCCGGTCCTGCAAGCGATTCCACTTCCCGCTGCCCCCCCCTTGCCCCCCTAGGCCACATTCGTACCGCGCGGATCTGGATCGTGGCCGGGCAAAGCCAAGCGACAACATTTGGTATGAATCCGAGCACCCTTCCGGCGACATGGAGACCCGACCCGGAAGTTCGCATCTGGGTTAGAGGCTCCGAGCCGATACCGAGCCGCTGGGAGATCTATCGCCCGGGGGTCAACTCCGCTCCCAAGGGACAATGGGGGCCAGAACTGGAGCTTTCGGCACGCCTGCGGCGCGAGGCTCCAGCAACCCGCCTTTTCATCATCAAGCACGCGCCCGGACAAACAGGGGCTGCGTTCGACCCCAGTGAGAACGATTGGAGCCCCGAGAGCACTGGCGAGGCATGGGACCGCCTGCGCGGCATGGTCTGGGCGGCGGTCAGGGCCTGCGGCGGTCAGGTGGAGACAATCTTCTGGATGGGCAATCACAGCGACGGCATCAGGAAGGAAAAGGCTGACCGTGCCGGGGCAAATATGAAGGCCCTGATCGACCTCAGCCGCTCTGAATGGGGGCCGCAAGTCAACTGGGTGATCGGTCTGCCAGACGATACCGCGCCCTATGCACCGATTGTCCAACGCGAACTCAGGGCTCTTGCCGCCTCCGAGCCGAGTGTGCGATCTTCGAGACCGCCGACTACGAAACCCAGGAAGATGGATTGCATTACAGTGCCAGTTCCGTGAAACGGTTGGGCGACGATTTCTTCGACAGTTGGAAGGCGCTCACTGCAGCGAAGTAGGCAATCGAAGGCTCTGGACCACGGCCATGGCGGAATGACGGACGATCCGGACTTCAACCGCCTCTGGGCCGCGCAGGCGATCTCGGCCTTCGGGGCGCGGATTGCCCGGGAGGGACTGCCCATTGCTGCGGTGACGACCCTGGCGGCCTCGCCTTCCGCCCTGGGCCTTCTCGCCGCCCTGACCGGCCTCGCCTCAATGATCCTCGGCCTATCCGCTGGAGGCTGGGTGGACCGCCGGCCCCGCCGGGGGGTCCTGATCGCCATGAACCTGGTGCGGGCCGCCGCCCTCGCCGTCATTCCCCTGGCGGCCCTGACGGGGGTCCTGAGCCTGCCGATGATCCTGGCGTCAGGAACCGTCATCGCGGGCGCCAGTACCGTCTTCATCATGGCCGAGCATGCCATCCTGCCGGGACTGGTATCCCCCGACCGGCTGATCACCGCGAACGCCCGCCTGTCGGCAACGGACTCCGTCGCCGAGATCGGCGGCCCGGCCCTGGCCGGCGTCCTCTTCCAGGTCCTGACCGCGCCCCTCGCCGTCGCCGCCACGGCCGGGACCTGGCTGGCCTCCGCCCTCCTCCTGCTGCGGATCCGGGGTGAGCGGCCTATGGAAGCTGGACCCGGGACACCGGCGGAGGGCCTGTCCTTCCTCTCCGGATTCCGGACAACCTGGGCGGACAGGGAGGTCCGCGTCCTTTTCCTGATCCAGATGGCCTGGGGCCTGACCGGCGGGGTCTTAGGAAGCCTGTACGTCCTGTTCGCCCTCCGCACCCTTCAACTGCCTACCGGCCTGCTGGGCCTGGCCATCGCCTGCGGGGGGATTGGTGCCCTGGCCGGGGCGGCGGCGGGGCCGATTGTGGAGCGGCGGCTGGGGGCAGGTCGGACCCTGACCCTGGCCCTCCTGCTCGGCGGCCTGGTCAACCTCGCCATCGGCCTTGCGCCTGCAGGCGTGAAGGGCGGCATGGCCGTGCTGGTCACCACCCAGTTCCTGGGCGACCTGTTCGGCGTCACCGCCATGATCCTGATGTCGAGCCTGCGGCAGGTGCGGGTCGACGCCGATCACCTGGGCCGGGTGTCGGGCGTCTTCCAGGCTGGAACCGGGGGCATGACCGTTGTCGGCGCCCTGGGCGCGGCCCTGCTGGCGGAGGCGGCAGGCACACGCACGGCCATGCTGGCCGCCGCCGCCCTGAGCCTCGTCCTGCCCCTGCTCTGCGCCGCCAGCCCGCTGGGACGGGCACGACTTCCTTCCCGCGGCTGAAGTTCCACGCTCGAAGGCCGCTGACCCCCTCCGGCCCGCTGCGCGGGCCACCTCCCCCTTGAGGGAGGAATTAGAGCGCACATTGCTCACCCAAGGGAGAGCCGGGTCGGGTGACCTCGACCCCTACCTCGAGAACTTCTGGAACTTGATCCGGTGGGGGATCAGGCTGTCGGCGCCCAGGCGGCGCTTCTTGTCCTCTTCGTAGGCCTCGAAGTTGCCCTCGAACCATTCCACGTGGCTGTCGCCCTCGAAGGCCAGGATGTGGGTGGCCAGGCGGTCGAGGAACCAGCGGTCGTGGCTGATCACCACGGCGCAGCCGGCGAACTCCTCCAGGGCCTCCTCGAGGTTCTGCAGGGTCTCGATATCCAGGTCG
The DNA here is from genome assembly GCA_945874825.1 of Phenylobacterium deserti. Classification (GTDB taxonomy): domain Bacteria; phylum Pseudomonadota; class Alphaproteobacteria; order Caulobacterales; family Caulobacteraceae; genus Phenylobacterium; species Phenylobacterium deserti_D. Next base: position 11,158 of record CAMCIK010000019.1, read on the forward strand.
TTTGTGGGCTCGTCCAGGAGGATGACATTGCCGCCAGTGGTCAGGGTCTTGGCCAGGTGGACGCGGTTACGCTCACCGCCCGACAGCTGGCCGACCTTCTTCTGCTGGTCGCCGCCCTTGAAGTTGAACGAGCCCACATAGGCCCGGGTGTTGATTTCGCGCTTGCCGACCGCAAGGACGTCGAGGCCGCCGGAGACCTCCTGCCAGACGGTCCTGTTGGGATCCAGGGCGTCCCGGCTCTGATCCACATAGGCCAGCTTAACCGTCTCGCCGAGGCGGAAGGTCCCCTCGTCGGGCTGCTCCTGGCCGGTGATGATACGGAACAGGGTCGACTTGCCGGCGCCGTTAGGCCCGATCACGCCGACGATCCCGTTGGGCGGCAGCTTGAAGGACAGGTCCTTGAACAGGACCTTGTCGCCGTAGGACTTCGTCAGGTGCGAGGCCTCAAGCACGACATTGCCGAGGCGCGGTCCGGGCGGGATCTGGATGGCGGCGAAGCTCTGGGCGTGGCGGGCGCTCTCCTGCTCGGCGACCATGCGGTCATAGGCGGCAAGGCGGGCCTTGGACTTGGCCTGGCGGGCCTTGGCGCCCGACCGCACCCACTCCAGCTCGCGGGTCATGGCGCGCTGGCGAGCCTCGCTCTCGGACTGCTCCTGGACGATGCGCTTGGTCTTCTGCTCCAGCCAGCCGGAGTAGTTGCCCTCGTAGGGGATGCCCTTTCCGCGGTCGAGCTCCAGGGTCCACTTGGTCACCTGGTCCAGGAAGTAACGGTCGTGGGTCACCAGGATGACGCAACCCGGGAAGGCCTCCAGGTGGTGCTGAAGCCAGGCCACGCTCTCGGCGTCGAGGTGGTTGGTGGGCTCGTCCAGCAGCAGCATGTCGGGCTTCGAGAGCAAGAGCCGCGCCAGGGCGATCCGGCGCTTCTCCCCCCCAGAGAGGTTTTCCACGCTCCAGTCGTCCGGCGGGCAGCGCAGGGCGTCCATGGCCATTTCGACCTTGGAGTCGATGTCCCACATGTCGCCAGCGTCGATCTGCTCCTGGAGGGTGGTCATCTCCTCCATGAGCTCGTCGGTGTAGTCCTCGCCCAGCTGGCCGGCAACCTCGTTGAACCGGGCGACGAGGCGCTTTTCCTCACACCAGGACTCCACGTTCTGGCGGACGTTGAGGGCCGTATCAAGCTGGGGTTCCTGCTCCAGGTAGCCCATCTTCACGCCATCGGCCGCCTTGGCCTCGCCGTTGAACTCCTTGTCCAGGCCGGCCAGGATCTTGAGCAGGGTCGACTTACCCGAGCCGTTGACCCCGACCACCCCGATCTTCGCGTCCGGGTAGAAGGACAGCCAGATGTTCTCGAACACCTTCTTGCCGCCGGGATAGACCTTGGTCAGGCCCTGCATCTGAAAAATGTATTGCTGCGCCATGGGGCTTGCGGGCTCGCGGATCGAGGAATGGGAAGGCCCGCCAGATAGCCCTCCGGCCGGGCCGGCGCAATGGGTGGGGACTGTCAGGAGACTGTCACGCTGGGGTCGCGGATCTGTCGTGGGCACTCCCTAGCCTGCTGCCGAGTCGGCCGACAGAACGGCTGGAATCGGGGATCATCATGAAATCAGCTCTCATCACGGGCGTATCCGCCCTCGCACTCCTACTCGCCGCGACCGCTGCAAGCGCTGCAGACGAGGTGACCGGGGTCGAGGAGCTCATCGTCTACGGCAAGGGCGAGAGCCGTCAGGTCCAGGCCCTGACCCTCGAGGAGATCCAGCGGGCGGCGCCGGGCTCCAGCCCGATCAAGATGGTCGAGAAGCTGCCAGGCGTGAACTTCCAGTCTGCCGACGCCTTTGGCGCCTATGAGTGGTCGACGCGCATCTCCATCCGGGCCTTCAACCAGAACCAGCTTGGCTTCACCCTCGACGGGGTCCCGCTCGGCGACATGAGCTACGGCAACCACAACGGCCTGCATATCAGCCGCGCCATCGCCACCGAAGACCTGGCCGGCGTGGAACTGGCCCAGGGCTCTGGGGCGCTCAGCGTCGCCTCGACCTCCAACCTCGGCGGCGCTCTGAAGTTCACCAGCCGCACACCCTCTTCCGACCTGGGCGCCGATGTGGCGGTGACCGCGGGGTCAAGCTCCATGCTCCGCGTCTTCCTGCGCGCTGACACCGGCGAACTGCCCGGCGGCGGGCGGGGCTCCATCAGCTATGCCGACCAGAAGGCTGACAAGTGGAAGGGCCAGGGCGAGCAGAAGCAGAAGCAGATCGACCTGAAGTTCGTCCAGCCGATCGGCGACTTCACGATCACCGCCTTCTACAATTATTCCGAGCGCCGCGAGAACGATTACCAGGACCTGTCCCTGGACATGATCTCGCGCCTGGGCTCCGATTGGGACAACAATACCGGCCGCTGGGCCGAGGCCGTCCAGATCGCCCGCGCCTACCAGACTGACTCGAACTATGCGGGACCGAACCCCATCCTCGACGGGAACGGCTGCTACACAGGCTCTGGTGCCAACCCCTATCCGGGCAAGGTGAAGTGCGTCGATGACGCCTACTACGACGCCGCTGGCCTGCGTGACGACAACCTCTGGGCCGTCAGCGCCGCAGGCCCGGTGGCCGGGATCGACCTGACCGCCACCATCTATGGCCATACGAACGACGGCCAGGGGATCTGGTACACGCCCTACCGCGCGTCACCGAACAACAACGTCCCCGGCGCGACCAGCCAGAACGCTCCGATCTCCACCCGGACCACCGAATACTCCATCGACCGGATGGGCCTGATCCTTGGTGCCGGGTTCGAGTTCGGTACCCACCGGATTTCGGTCGGGGGTTGGCTGGAGTCCAACGACTTCACCCAGTCGCGTCGCTTCTACGGCCAGGACCTGGCCTCGCCCTCGTCTTCGCTCAGCTTCTTCTCCGGGCCCTTCTTCACCCAATGGTCGGGCGACTTCGAGACCGACACCCGGACCTTCTACCTTGAGGACACCTGGACCGTTTCCGACCAGCTGAAGGTCAACTTCGGCTTCAAGTCGGTCAGCGTCGAAAGCAGCACCGTGACGACGGTCGGCTCACCGGTGATCAATGGCTCCATCACCTCCGAGGAGACCTTCCTTCCCCAGGCTGGCTTTACCTGGGCCCTTTCCGACGACAGCGAACTGTTCGCGAGCTATTCGAAGAACATGCGGGCTTTCGCTGCGGCAAGGACCGGCCTGTCGCCCTTCGCCACGACCCAGCCCGGGTTTGACGCCATCCAGGGCAAGCTCCAGCCGGAGACGTCGCAGACCTTCGAGGGTGGCTGGCGTTACCGTTCCGGCGGCTTCCAGGGCGTCGCGGCACTGTACTACGTCAAGTTCGACGATCGCCTGATCGGCACCTCCGCCGGCGCGGGAATCGTTGGCAGCCCGACCATCCTGTCCAACGCTGGCAGCGTGACGGCCCAGGGCTTCGAGGCGGCGGGAACCTTCGAGCTGAACGACGACTGGAGCCTCTTCGGTTCCTACGCCTACAACGACAGCACCTACGATGACGACATCCGCGACGCTGCGGGCGTGATCACCCAGAGGATCAGCGGCAAGACCACGGTGGACTCTCCTCAGCATCTCCTGAACGGCGAGGTCAGCTTCGACCGTGACGGCTGGTTCGCCGCCCTGAACGTCCACTATGTCTCGGAGCGGTATTTCACCTACACCAACGACAAGTCCGTCCCGTCTACCACAACGGCCGACCTGTCCTTTGGCTACCGCTTCCAGGGCGCGGGCCTGACAGAGGGCCTGGAGATCCAGGCCAACGTGACGAACCTGACGGACGAGGACTACGTCTCGACCATCGGCTCCAACGGTTTCGGCTATGCGGGTGACAACCAGACCCTGCAGACCGCCGCTCCGCGCCAGGCCTTCATCACCGTGCGCAAGCGTTTCTGATCCCCTTACCGAGGCAACCCCGACTGGCCCCGCCTTCAATGGCGGGGCCTCTTTTTTTGCCGCCGGGACTTTTGGAGGGAACCTCTGGCTTGCGCAGTCGGGTGAGCCCTGTACCTCTTGGGGGCGAGTTTCGGCAGGAGCTACCCGATGCCCTCCCCCAGAATGATCCGAGCCGTTGCGGTCCTGACCTTCGGACTGGTCCTGCAGGCCTGCGCGGGCAAGGCACCTCCGGGGCTCGCCCTCATGCCTGCGCCAGACGCCTTTGACAGCGGCGCCTTCGACCGGGCGGCGGATGATCGCCCGGTGGGCGACATCCCCGACGGCGGCATCCTTTACGCCACCGGTCGGCAGAAGAGCGCAGGCAATGCTCCGGGCGACTTCTACACCAACGAGCGCAGCCTTGCGGTACACCTGGGTGAAGCGCAGGTCAGGGTCAGCAATCCCGCCATCACCTGGCGGCAGGCGCGGGAAATGGCCCTGCTCAAGAACCAGTCCAAGGACTACCCGATTTTGGTCTCCGGGGTCACGGAGTACGGCCTCCTCAACCGGTCCGTGACGCCCTACGTGGACCCGGGCCAGCAGGCTGCCCCGCCAGCCCAGGCGACGGCCAGGTTCGCCGCCGAGGTCAACCGCAGGCTGGAGCGCACCCTCCAGAAGGACGTCTACATCTATATCCATGGCTACAAGGTGGCCTTCGACAACCCCGTCCTGGTGGCGGCCGAGATGTGGCACTTCATGGGCTATGAAGGGGTTTTCGTCGCCTATTCCTGGCCATCGACCCCCGAGGCGACGGCCTATGTGGGTGATGTGGACACCGCCATGGGGATGGCCCGCAATCTTCGGGAACTTGTCCACATGCTGGAGACCGAAACGGCCGCCGAGCGGATCCACATCATCGGCTACAGCGCCGGTACCCGCCTGGTCGCCCGGACCCTGGAGCAGATGGCCCTCCTGAACCGCGGCCAGGGAACAGGCGGGGAGCGCTATGGCGCCAAGCTGGAGAACGTCTTCCTGATCTCGAGCGACGTCGACCGGTCGGTCTTCGGCGCCTATCTGGCCGACGGTGCCCTGGATGTCTCACGGCACATGATCGTCTACGCCTCGAAACAGGACCAGGCCCTGCAGATCTCCGAGAAGATCACGGGGCACGAGCGACTTGGGCAAGCCCTGCGCCCCGACCAGGTCCCGGCACCCTTCGCCAACCTGCTGAAGAGCCGCCCAGACCGGGTTTCCTACATTGATGTCTCCGCCACTCCGGACATCTCATCCGGGAACGGGCACGGCTATTTCCGCGGTAGTCCCTGGGTGTCCAGCGACCTCATGATCAAGCTGATGTACCGCCTGCCTCCAGAGGTCCGGGGCCTGGTTCGGGACCCGAAGACCGGCATCCTTTCATTCCCAACGGACTACGACCAGAGAATGAAACGCGCACTGCAGGACCTGAAGTCGGGGCGTCCGTCGGGGTCCTGACAGGCTTCAGGGCGTGACGCAGTTCCGGGTGACGGCGAGGATGTCGAGAAGCCCGGCATTGGCCGCGAGGGCGATCGTCGCAATGGCCAGGATGATGGCAACGGCGCGAATCCAGCGGCGGCGGTCCGAGCGTGCCAGCCAGACCAGAATCCGACCCGGCGCCGTAGATTCCGATCCGGGTGTGGCGGGGTGGAGGACTGGCCAGGACTGGGAAATGTCCACCATGTCCCGGGCCAGGAGCACCAGCGCGAAGGCGGCAACGAACCCGACCTGAAGCCCGACCTCGCCCCGTGCCGGGCAGGCTTCCCCGGCGGCGCGGAACAGGTGGTAGATGATGAAGAGCAGCAGCATGCAGGTGCTGTTGAGAAGCAGCCAGAAGACCCGGAGCGCATCCATGCGCGAGTCTACAGGATCGGAAGCCTCGCCGCTGGCTAGCCTGCGCCGGGGGCCGGGCCAGGACAGAAACAGGGTGTTGGACACAAGGAAGAGCGAGGCGGCCAACACGTACCAGCTGAGTCCGACCTGCCGGAAGGGCACCGCCCCTAGCGACTGGGCCACAAGGTAGATGGGCGCCATGGCCAGGAGCCCCCGGACGAGGTCGAGGAGGAAGATCGGAGGCCGGACCTCCCGGAGCCCGGTGCGCCTGTAGACCACGTCCATGTAGCGATCAATCTGGTAGTGGAAGAGGCTCAGGGTGACCACGAAGCCCAGGGTCACTAACCCATTGAGGGCGAGACTGACGCCATCAAAGCTCTGTACGACCAGGGCCGCATGGACCTTGTCGTAGGTCCCGGTGAGGGTGAGGCCGAAGCTCAGGCCGAAGAGCACGGCATAGAGGGACCTGAGATTGTCTACCGAGCGGTCGGACTGCCGGCGGAAGTCTTCGTCCTGAATGGCCATGTGGTTTCTCCCGACAACGCCTCAGTGTCACCGGCGAGGAACCCCTTAAAGCCAGATGGAGTCCACACCGTCGGCTCAGGTGGTGAGGCTGGACCTACCCCCGACAGGATAGGTCATCGCCGTCTTTCGGTTCACCCATCATCCTGATCGGCGTGGGCGCCGGCGCCGCCGCCCGCCGGGCCTGTGTAGCCCTGGGCCCCTTGCGCGCCCTCCCACCAGTAGGCCGGACGCTTGCGGGTGCCGGTCATCTCCTCGTTGAGGGTGGCGGCGTCGAGCAGACGGCCGCCGATCATGACCTTGCTGATCTTGTCGGAGTTACGGATGTCCTGGGTCGGGTCGGCGTCGAGCACGACCAGGTCAGCCAGCTTGCCTGGCTCCAGGCTGCCGATGTCAGCGTCGTAGCCCAGGCTGCGGGCGGCCTCGATCGTGCCGGCGCGCAGCGCCTCGACCGGGCTCATCCCCCCCCGGGCGAAGGACCACAGTTCCCAGTGCGCGGCGATGCCGGGTTCCTGGCCATGCGCGCCGATCGAGACCGGTACGCCGCGCCGGGCCAGCTTGGCGGCTTCGCGGGCGCTGTCGTCGTCCTTGTAGTCACCTTCCGGGGCGATCTCGCGGCGGGCATTGGCGGCGGTCAGGATCGCGGCGGGCTGGTGACTGCGGAGCAGCGGGTGCTTCCAGACCTCGGTGTGGGCGCGCCAGTAGGGATCGCCCGCCGGGCCGCCATAGGTCACCACCAGGGTCGGGGTGTAACCCGTCTTCGACTGGCTGAAGAACTGCAGCACGTCTTCGTAGAACACGCCGAGCGGCAGGTTGTGCTCAACCGTGGTGTTGCCATCGGCGATCAGGGTCATGTCGAGCCCGAAGAGCGATCCGCCCTCGGCCACCGAGCGCATCCCTTCGGCCAGAGCCGCCGCTGTGACCTGCTGGCGCTGGTCGCGGCGCGGCTGGTTGTAGTTCTTCAGGCTGTGTGCGCCCTGGGCCTTGAGACGGCGGACATGGGCCAGGGCGTCCTCATAACTGTCGATCTGGGCGTAGACGCCCGACTGGCGGGCGCCATAGACGATCTCGGCGGTCGAGAAGGAGCGCGGGCCCAGGATCTTGCCGGCGCGCACCATTTCCAGCGCCGGGAACACCGTTCGGGCGCTGCTTGAGGGATCGTGCCGGGTGGTCACCCCCAGCGCCAGGTCGACCATCTCCACCCAGTTGGCCTGGGGGGTGATCTCGTCGATTCCGTAGGGTCCGTGGGCGTGGGCGTCGATCAGGCCCGGGATCAGGGTCTTGCCCCGGGCGTCGAGTGTCGGCGTGCCGGCCGGGATCGCCACCTCGCCGCGCTTGCCCACGGCCTTGATCCGGTCGCGCTCGATCAGCACCACGCCATCGTCCATGATACCGCCATCCATGCCCTTCATGGTGACCACGCGCGCGCCGACGATCGCGAGGCTGCCCTTGGGCTTGTCTGCGGTTATCCGCATCGAGAGCGAGACACCACTCTTGGGCGGCTCGAAGGTCGGGGGCTTGGCACCCTTGGCCAGTGGGGCGTCAGCAAACATCACAGACCGGTCAGCGCTGAACACCGTGGGGCCGAGCGACCAGTTCAGGCGCTTGCCGCCTTCGCTCCAGTGGATCCAGTCGGCACCGTCACCACTGACCTTGACGACCGGCAGAGCACCGCTCTTGGTGGACAGCGAGACGTCCTGTCCGCCCGGGACCATCGGGGTGACGAAGGCCTGGTAGTTCTGACGGAAAGCCAGGAACCTGCCATCCGGCGAGACGCGGTAATCGTTGACGAGTTCACCCTTGGCATGGACGCGGCGCGCCTCGCCATTGAGGTCGAGGCTGACCAGGCGGCTCTCCTTGGCATCGCCTTCCACCACGAAGACACGGTCATTGGCGGCCCCGAACTGGGGATTGCCGCCGGAGTCGGTGATGCGGATTACCTGGCCGCCGGTTGCCGCCACACGGTACACGCCGGGTTCGGCCGAGCCACGCGGACTGGAAAGATAGCCACCGCGGTCCTTCTCGAAGACCACGATCTTCCCATCGGGCGAGAAGCGCGGACGGGCATAATGACCGGCGCGGGTGAGGGTTGAGGACTTGCCGCCGCTGGCGGAATGGGTTCGCACTTCACCCAGGCCCGCGTCGGTCCAGCGGACATATACCAGCGTCTTGCTGTCGGCCGACCAGGACGGATAGGCCTCCATTGCGGCCTCGTCGCGGGTCAGGCGACGCAGTTCGCCGCCCGCCATCGGCTTGATCCACAGTTTGCCGAGGGTCTCGAACACCACGGACCTGCCATCGGGCGAGACACTGGCCCCCCGCGGCATCCGGGTCTCGAAGCTGTCCGGCGCCACCGCGACGGCCGGACGCGGGGGATCGATCACGCCGCGCGTGTCGGCGATCCTGAAGGGAACGACCGTGCCCTTGCCCGTGGTCAGATCAACCCGGTTGAGCTTGCCGCCCGCCCAGATCACGACACTGCCCGAGTCCGGGGTCCAGGCCATGTTGGGATAGACGCCGGTCACGGCCCAGGTTTCCTGCATGTCCATGTCGAGGGCGTCATAGACCTTGCGATCCTCGCCCGTGTTCAGGTCGCGGACATAGAGCCGCGGCTGGGTCGCCTCGCGGCGGACATAGGCGATCTTCTTGCCATCGGGTGAAGGCGTGGGGCGCACCGCGCCGCCTTCGCCGCCGATCACGCTCTCGGTCTTGCCGGTCTCGAGGTCATAACGATCGATCGCGAACAGCGCGTTGTTGCTGTCCTGTGCGTACTGGAAAATCGGACCCGGCGTGGTGTTGCGCGTGAAGTAGACGTGCCTGCCATCCGGCGCAAAGATTGGCTCGCCCAGTTCCTTCTGGTGCTGTTCGCTCGGGCGCTTGACCAGCAGCACCCCGTCCCCACCCGAGACATGGTACATCCAGACCTCGCCCGTACCGAGCGAGCGCTGGGTGGTGAAGTGCTTCTTGGCCACGATGTACTGGCCATCCGGGCTCCAGCTTGCCTGGTTGAGCAGGCGGAAGCTCTCATTGGTGAGCTGGCGCTTGTCGTTGCCGTCGCGGTTCATGATCCAGATGTTGTCGCCGCCGCCGCGGTCGGAGGTGAAGGCGATCCGCCGACCATCGGGGGAGAAGCGAGGCTGGGTTTCGTAAGGCAGGCCTTCGGAGATCCGCGTCGGCGTGCCCCCGCCGATCGGCATTGTGTAGATGTCGCCCAGCAGGTCGAAGACCAGGGTCCGCCCGTCGGGGCTGACATCCAGGTTCATCCAGGTGCCTTCCTCGACCGCAATCGGCACCTGGCGCACCTTCATTCCCGGCGGTGCGGCGACATCCCATTTGGGCGTATCCTTGGCGTCCTGGGCTTGCGCGGCGGCGGGGAGGGTCGCGGCGAGGCCAAGCGCCAGGGCCATCCGCGAGGCGGCGCGGGCAAGAATCTTCATCAGGAATCCCCCAGTGTGACCCGGGTTTTAGGCCCGGGCCCGGAGTTGCCAATCCACGCATAGACGAAACACCTCGCCGCCATGCGAGACGGAGCAGTATCGCGCAGAGTCAAACGCGCTTGTCCACCGTCAGGCCGGACCGCCGGCGGGGTGCCCCTGCGAACCCGCCGGCCTCATGGCCTACCGCCCGGTTGGCACGTCCTTGAAGGCCACATCCTTGTCGAGGCGGATGTCGCCGGGCAGGCCCAGGACGCGCTCGGCGATGATGTTGCGCAGGATCTCGTCCGTTCCGCCGGCGATGCGAAGGCCGGGGGCCATCATCAGGGAGCCGTGGAAGCCGCCCGACAGGGGGGCGAGGTCCGGGTCGTTGATGATGCCGTACTGGTCCAGCATCTCCACCGCCTCATTGGCCAGGTCCTGCATGAGGGTGGCCGCCACGACCTTGCCGATGGAGCTCTCGGGGCCGGGGGTCTGACCCTTGGACAGGGCGGTCATGGTCCGGTTGCGGGCGTGACGCAGGCCCTCGGACTGGACGTACCAGTCGGCCAGCTTCTCACGGACGGAGCTTTCCTGGAGAAGTGGCGCGCCGTCAGAGCCGGTGGTGTCGCGGGCGGCCTCGAGGAACTGGGACCAGCCCGTCCCCGTGGCGCCGCCGACGGCCAGACGCTCGTTCATCAGGGTCACCAGCGAGACCTTCCAGCCATCGCCCACGCCGCCGAGGCGCTGGCTGTCCTTGACCCGGACGTCGGCGAAGAAGACCTCATTGAAACCGGATCCCCCCGACATCTGATGGATGGGCCGGATCTCGATCCCCGGGTCCTTCATGTCGACCCAGAACATGGTCAGGCCCTTGTGCTTGGGCAGGTTCGGGTCCGTGCGGACGATGACAATGCCGAAGTCCGAGAACTGGGCACCCGTGGTCCAGACCTTCTGGCCGTTGATGATCCAGTCGCCGGAGCCGTCAGCCGCCTTCTCGGCGCGGGTCCGCGCCGCCGCCACGTCGGAGCCGCCGCTGGGCTCGGAAAAGAGCTGGCACCAGATCTCCTCGCCACGGATGGCGGGGGGACCGAACCGGTCCTTGGTGCCGGGGTCAGCGAAGTTCATGACGGTCGGCACGCACATGCCGAGGCCGATCTGGAACGGGTTGGAGGGGATGGGATAGCGCGCCTCCTCCTCGCCGAAGATGACGCTGTCGATGGGCGTGCCACCCTGGCCGCCCCATTCCTTTGGCCAGGTGATGCAGGCAAAGCCTGCAGCGGCCTTCTTGGCCTGCCAGGCCCTGGCGGCGGAGAGGTCGCCCCCACCCTCCCCGTCATCGTTGGCGTCGCGGGAGCGGGGCGCATTGGCCTCGAGCCAGGTCCGGACCTTCTGGCGATAGGCGGCTTCCTGGGGTGTGTCGTTGAAATCCATGATTGGCTTCCTTCTCAGGCGGCCGCGTTGCGGCGTTCGAGGTGGCTGACGAGGCGGTCCTTCCAGACCCGGGGGGCACCGGCGACCAGGGAGAGCTGGCGCGAGCGGCGGTAGTGCAGGTGGCAGTCCACGGCCCAGGTGAATCCGATGCCGCCGTGGGTCTGGATATTCTCCTTGGACCCGAACCAGTAGGCCTCGGAGGCCGCGATGCGGGCAGCGCTGGCGGCCACCGGCAGTTCGGGGGCGTTGGTGTTGAGCGCCCAGGCCCCGTAGTAGGCGTTGGAGCGGGCCAGCTCGTTCTTGACGTACATGTCGGCCAGCTTGTGCTTGATCGCCTGGTAGCTGGCGATGGCGCGGCCGAAGGCGAACCGCTCGAGGGCGTAGTCCTTGGCCATCTCCAGGGCGCGGTCGGCGCCGCCGGTCTGCTCGAAGGCCAGGAGGACGGCGGCCCTGTCCAGGACCTGCTCGACCAGGGCCAGGCCCTCGCCAGCACCGCCCAGGCGCTCGGCCGGGACCTTGTCGAAGACCAGCCTGGCCGCGTCGCGGGAAGGATCCAGGGTCGAGAGCGTCTCGCGGATCACCCCGGCGGCCGACAGGTCGACGAGGAAGAGCCCCAGCTGGCCACCCTCCCGCGCCAGGACCAGGGCATGGGTGGCGATACCGCCGTCGGTAACCGGGATCTTGGTCCCTGAAAGGCGCCCGCCCTCGACGGTGGCACGGATCGAGGTGCCGGACAGGGCGCCCGGCCCTTCCGAGGTGGCGAGGGCTCCGATGACCTCGCCGGCGGCGATCCGGGGCAGGACAGCGGACTTCTGGGCTTCGGAACCGGCCAGCATGACAGCCTCGGCCAGCACGTAGACGGTGGAGGCGAAGGGGATGGGGGCCACTGCCCGGCCCAGTTCCTCTGCGATGACGCAGAGTTCAAGCCGACCAAGGCCCAGCCCGCCGTGTTCCTCGGGAATGGCCGCACCCAGCCAGCCCTGGCCAGCCACGGCCTTCCAGAGATCAGGGTCCCAGGTCGCCGCGGGATCGTCGAGGACCTTGCGCACCCGGCTTGTGGGGCAGTTGGCCTCGAGGAAGCGCCTCGCCTCGTTCTTGAGGAACTTCTGGTCCTCGGAGAAATCGAAATTCATGGGCTCGCACGCCTCCCTGCGCCGGTCCGGCATCCTGTTGGGAAGGACCATAGTCTCGGTCCACAGAAGGCGGAAGACTGACCTCGCGTCAGGACCGGGAGGTGTCAGTCAGGAAAGGCGCGCCAGGGCCGCCTGAAGGCGCTCGCGGGCGGCCTCAGCCTCGGCCAGGCGCTCACGGTTCTCCTCCACGACCTCCTCCGGTGCCCGGGCGACGAAGTCGGGGTTGTCGAGCTTCCGGCGGGTCTGATCGGCGGTGGCGGCGAGGCCGGCGATCTCCTTGGCCAGGCGGGCCTTCTCGGCAGCCAGGTCGATGAACTCGGCCACCGGCAGGGCCAGGGTCGCGCCCTGGACCACGAAGGGAATGGCACCTGTCGGGGCCGAAGCCTCGACCCGGACCTCGGAGACCCGCAGCATCTGGCCGATCACCGGAGCGTAGGCGGCCAGGACAGCCGACTGGGCCGCATCGGCCTCGACTACCAGCAGGGGCGGCCGGGCCCCGAGGGGCACGTTGAGCTCCGAACGAACCGAGCGGCCCTCGGCGATGGCGGCGATGACCAGGCCCACTTCGGCAGCGGCGGCCGGATCGGGCGCCAGGGCCGAGAGGTCCGGCCAGCGGGCGGAGATCAGGAGGGGCTCGGTCCGGGCGGCGCCGAGGTCGGCGGTCTGGTCCCAGAGTTCCTCGGTCAGGAAGGGCATGACCGGGTGAAGCAGCTTGAGAATGACGTCCAGGACCCAGGCGGCCGTGGCGCGGCTCTCGGCCTGAGCGTCGAGGTCCGCACCATTCAGGACCGGCTTGGACAGCTCGACATACCAATCGCAGTAGGTGTTCCAGATGAAACGATAGAGAAGACTGGCCGCCTCGTCGAAGCTGCAGCCGGCGATGGCCTCGGTCACCGCAGCGGCGGTACGGGCCGTCTCGCCGATGATCCAGCGGTTGACCGCCCCCTTGGCGGAAGCCGGGTCAAAACCCTCGACACGGACGCAGCCATTGACCTGGCAGAACCGCGATGCATTCCACAACTTAGTCCCGAAATTCCGATATCCTTCAATGCGCTGGGTCGAGAGCTTAATGTCTCTCCCCTGCCCTGACATGGCCGTCAGGGTGAACCTCAGGGCGTCAGCGCCGTAGCTGTCGATGAGGTCCAGGGGGTCCATGACATTGCCCTTGGACTTGGACATCTTCTTGCCGGAGGCGTCCCGGACCAGGGCGTTGAAAAACACCCGGCGGAAGGGGACCTCTCCGGTGAAGTGCATCCCCAGCATCATCATCCGGGCGACCCAGTAGAAGATGATGTCGAAGCCGGTCACCAGGGTGTGGGTCGGATAGAACCGCTTCAGGTCGGCGGTCTCCTCAGGCCATCCCAGGGTCGAGAAGGGCCAGAGCCCCGAGGAGAACCAGGTGTCGAGGACGTCGTCATCCTGGCGCAGGGGCGTCTCGGTGCCGTAGTGGGCGGCGGCGGCGGCCCGAGCTTCGGCTTCGCTCTCCTCCACGAAGACGGTGCCGTCGGGTCCGTACCAGGCCGGGATCCGGTGGCCCCACCAGAGCTGGCGCGAGACGCACCAGGGCTCGATGTTCCGCATCCACTCGAAGTAGGTCTTCGACCAGGCGGCGGGTTCCAGGACGGTGCGGCCATCTTCGACCGCGGCGATGGCAGGCTTGGCCAGGGTGGCGGCGTCCACGAACCACTGGTCGGTTAGGTAGGGCTCGACGACGACACCGGAGCGGTCGCCGTGTGGCACCACATGGCGGGTCGGGTCGATGCCGCGCAGCAGCTCCAGGGCCTCGAACTCGGCGACCACCTTCTTGCGGGCGACAAAGCGGTCGAGTCCGCGATAAGCGTCGGGTGCGGCATCGCTGATGCAGCCGAAATCGTCGAGGATATTGATCATCTCCAAGCCATGGCGCTTGCCGACCTGGAAGTCGTTGAAGTCATGTGCCGGGGTGATCTTCACCGCCCCCGACCCCTTCTCGGGATCGGCGTAGTCGTCGGCGACGATGGGGATCAGGCGGCCGACGATGGGCAGCCGGACCTGCTTGCCCACCAGGTGGGCATAGCGCTCGTCCTTGGGATTCACCGCCACGGCGGTGTCGCCCAGCATGGTCTCGGGCCGGGTCGTGGCCACGACGATCTCGCCCGAGCCATCCTCCAGCGGATAGGCGAAGCGCCAGAAGTGGCCGTCGACCTCGCGCTGCTCAACCTCCAGGTCAGAGATGGCGGTCTGGAGATGGGGGTCCCAGTTCACCAGCCGCTTGTCGCGATAGAGCAGGCCCTGCTTGTGGAGGGTGACGAAGACCTTGCGGACGGCGGCGCTGAGCCCCTCGTCCAGGGTGAAGCGCTCGCGGCTCCAGTCGCAGGAGGCGCCCAGCCGGCGCAGCTGACGGGTGATGGTCCCGCCGCTTTCAGCCTTCCAGGCCCAGACCCGCTCAAGGAAGGCCTCGCGCCCCATGTCGCGCCGGCCAAGATTGCCCTCGGCAGCCAGCTGGCGCTCAACCACCATCTGGGTGGCGATGCCGGCGTGATCCGTACCAGGCAGCCAGAGGGCCGCCTTGCCCCGCATCCGCTCGAACCGGATCAGCACGTCCTGAAGGGTGTTGTTCAGGGCGTGGCCGATGTGCAGCGAGCCCGTCACATTGGGCGGCGGAATGACCACGGAAAAGGGCTCGGCCGACGGATCCTCTGTCGGCGAGAAGGCGCCTGAGGCCTCCCATCGGGCATAGAGCCGGGGCTCGGCGGTCTTGGGGTCGAAACTTTTGTCAAGCATGGCGGTTTCCGGAGCGGACCCGTAACGGAAGGGCCGTCCGCGTCAAGTGAAGTCGATAATCGCGGCCTACCGCATCCTGCCGCCGCGGGAGATGCGTTCGATCTCGGCCTGGACCTGGGCCTCGACGATGTCGGGCAGGTGATCGTCGAGCCACTGCTTGAGCAGGGGCCGGAGGAGTTCGCGGACCACGTCCTCGAGGGTCCTCAGGTCGTGCGGCATCAGAAGCGAGGCGGACAGATGGCCAAAGGCGGCGGCTGCAGCCGCTGCGGTCGGATCCGAAACGAGGCGGGGTTCCGGCCTGCGGGGCTCTAGGTCATCGCGGGAGTCGACTCGGTCCGTGAGAACAAGCACATCCTCGGGCTCCTCGTCCGGCACGAGATCGTCAGCGGGGACAAGATCGTCATCCGATCCGAGATCATCATCCAGAAGGCGTGCTGCGGCGCGAGGACTCGCCGGCACCTCCTCGAGCACAGGTTCGGCGGTTTCCGAAGGCGCGAACTCTTCCGCCTCCTCGGCCTCATCCGCCCGGTCGACATCATCTTCGGAGATGATGCGGCGGATGGAGGCGAGGATCTCCTCCATTGTCGGTTCTGATTTCGAGTCGTCAGACATCCGCCACCGCGATTCGGACCAGGGACAGTCCCAGCCCTGAGGCTAGGCGCAGACGCATTAACAGGCAATTCCCGATGGTCACCCGGCATCGCCCCCCTAACAGATAACCGATTCCCGGCCCTGGCGCCGCCGCAGGGTTGAGGACGGGGCGATACCCCCCCTACAGGGAGGGTGCGGTCTTCAAACTTGCCGGAGCGACCGGAATTGGCCGGTCGGGGATCACCACCGGCTTGGGCGTCAGGACACCGTCGACGCCCGAGATGGGCACTTCCCAGGGCACCCAGCCCCAGGTCACCCGCAGGTTGTTGAAGTTGACCGCCGGGTCGTATCTGGAGACTTCCGGCACCAGGTATCCGGCCTGCAGTCGCCCGACCTGGCTGAGCACGCCCGCCGCCGCCACATACTCGTCGCGACGGGCACTGATCTGGGACAGTTCGGCCGCACGAAGTTCCTGCTCGGCGTTGAGGACGTCGATCGTGGTGCGCAGCCCCACCCTCTGCTCCTGGAGGACGCCCTCCGCAGCGATCCGGGCGGCGCGGACCTGCTGGTCCGTGGCCTCGATATTGCTCCGGGCGGCCTGCAGTGCGCTCCAGGACTGGGTGATGGTCTGTCGGACGGACCGGCGGGCGGCCTCGACCCCAAGCCGATCCGCATTGTTCCGCTCGACCGCGGCGCGGACCCGCGACAGGGTCTGCCCACCCGTGAAGAGGGGCACAGTTACAACCGCAGCCCCCGAAAGGGCGCGGGAATAGGCGTCTGTATGCAGCGGGCTGGCCAGACCATTGTAGCCAAGCTGGCCCTGCAGGGCGACGGAGGGCATCTGCTCGGCCCGGGCACCGGCGATCCGGGCCCGGCTCGCCTGCTCGGCATACTCTGCGGCGCGAATGATCGGGCTTCCGTTCTCGGCCAGGTCCCAGGCCTGCTCGATGGAGCCGGGCATGAGGCTACCGATCGGGGGCTCCGGCGCGAGGTCGCCGGGCGCCTGACCGACGACCGCCTCGTAGTTGGCGCGGGAGGTGGCGAGGATGGCCTGCGCGGAGTTGAGCAAGGCGACAGCCCCCGCAAGCCGGGCCTCGGACTGGGCAACGTCGGTCCGGGTAATCTCGCCCACCTCGAACCGCGCCCGGGACTCGTCGAGTTGGCGCTGGAGGACGGCGACATTCGTCTGGCGAATGCGGAGGGCTTCCTGGTCGCGGCGGACATCCACGTAGAACTGGATGACCTGGCCCAGGATCTGGGCCTCGGTGCGCCGGAGGGATTCGCGTCCGGAGAGGATGTCGGCTTCCGAGGCCGACACGGCCGAGGCCACACGCCCACCCGTATAGATCGGCTGGTTCAGGGACAGGATGGCGGAACCCGAGTTGCTCTCGATATCCTCGAGGGGACTGGTTCTGGGAATGGTGGTCTCGGCCCAGGTCGCGCGGCCCGTTACGGAAAGGGTGGGGCGGTAGCCGGAACGGGCCTGGTACCAGTTCTCGTCCAAGGCCCGCAGCTGTGCGCGCTGGGCCTGTAGAGTCGGATTGGAGTCGTAGGCCATGGCGATCGCCTCAGCCATGGTTTCCGCGGAGGCCGCGGAGGCTGAAAGGGCGAGTCCCGCCAGAGAGACCGCAGCCAGCCAGCGGCTGCGACGTCGCATGATCATCTCGAATCCCCAAAAACCGGACGCGCGGAGCACCCGCCTATATGACCGTCGTTTCCTCCGGAGGCCAGTGGACCTGACCTTAAGCTTTTTTCACGCGTACCTTACAATCCGGTTTCCGGCGAAGCCGCCGAACTCAAAATGCAAAGCCCACCTGTGGCTCGAACCCGGGCAGATAGGGCGGTGCGGAGTCAAATCCGGTGCGCCGGCCGATCGCTTCGGGTGTCCGGACATGGACGATTGCGCGCCCCGCGGGACCACTCCGCTCGATCAAGGCCGCCCGGCCGCCCAGCGCAAGCAGGGCCAGCCAGGCCTCGGGTGCCCGGACGACGGCACCCTCGCAGACCAGGATATCGAAGGGACCCGCCGGAAGCGCGACCGCCGGATCCCCGTCATGATGGACCACCCGGACATCGCAGGCCTCCAACAGGGCGGCAGCGTAGGGAGCAGCTATGGCGAGGGCGGACTCGCCTGCGACCGGTGCCGCCAGTTGCACGAGCTTGGCGACATCGCGGGGCCGGAGCAGACGCCGCCCCGGCGCATACTCGGGCTCCATGTCGGCATAGGCCATGAAGGCCCTGTCTGCGGGCAGAAAGGACTCCCGGGGGATCCGGCGCATGGCGTCCTGGATCCGCAGGTCGGTCACGTCCGCCGTCCGGACCTGGCTCTCCACCATGTTCATGCGGGCTTCCGCAGTGTCGCCCATGACGTCTCCAGTCGGGAGGATAAGGATAGGTTCGAGGCTTTGGGGCTTATAGTGCGACGCACAACGGCAAGGCAATGCAGTGCGGCTTCGGCGATTGCCCCCGCACCCGCCTTCTGTTAGCGATCCCCTCGCCCGGTGCGGACCGGTGCGGCCTGATGGCGGAGTGGTGACGCAGCGGACTGCAAATCCGTGCACCCGAGTTCGATTCTCGGTCAGGCCTCCAATCCTTCCAAAAACAAGATCCGGAGAAACGCTGGCAGCACGAAGGCTCAGAGCCTTTGTGCGGTGGATTGGCGCAGGAATTGCTGTGTGGGCGAAACGCGCAATCATCAGGATCCGGTCAAGCCACCGTGTCTGCGTCAGACAAGCGACGGGAATTTGTTAACCTGCCGCAGGGACCCTAGTCGCTCAGGGTCGGGGGAATTAGGGGCCGGGATGCGCAAGTCCAGCAATGTCGACCGCACCGTCCGCGACCTCGCCCTACTTGAGAGGTCGGCGTCCACCGCCCGGGTCCTGAACCTCCTGTCGGTCTCGGCCCTGTACCGGGATGAGACGGACTATATCGAAAGACCGTTCTTCACCTCGCCGAGGCTCAACGAGAGTCTCGTCTTGAAACACCGCATCCGTTCCGACGAGGTCGGAGTGCTGCCTACGGACAGGGTCACCGGGACGAAGGTGATCCTTCCCTTCGAGCGGACCGACCTGAAGATCGGCGGACGATCCTTCATGGTCGAACAGAGGGGATGGCGGGATGTCGTCGACGACATCTGCGGCGCCTATCGAAATCCGGAGCGGGACATCCATGTCCTCCAGTCCCTGAACGAACTGCCCTCGCTGGATCCCTTTCTGGTCCGGGAGCAGCTGCGGCGGCGCGGGGTGGATATAGCCCCGTGTTACTTCAACATTTCCGAGTCCGACATCGCGCAGATGTACAGTTTCGTCGGAAAGCAGATCGAAATCCTGCTGGATATCTCGCACAGGAACCGGGTCGACGGGTCGAGTTGGTCAAACCGGATGATCAGGATGCTGCTCTCACCCGTGCAGGGGGAGTCCATCCAGCCCATAAGGTCGGCGCTCCGCCTCGATCCCGATGATTTTGAGGAAGGCCTCTTCGCCTGGAAGGGGTTCCTCTACTACCAGTGGGTGCTGAGCGACCTCAGGCCCCAGCTGGCACCCTTCCTCCGGGAAATCCTGACCATGAAGGTCAGTGGTTTCAGGGATCGGGAGATGGAGAGGATGCTGGACGCGGCGCGGCGACGTCTGGCGGACCGCGTCAATGGTGTTCTGGAGGAGGTTGTCGGGGCGATCCGGGTCTATGAGGCGGCCTTCAACGACCTGACCCGAAACGGAAAACCCCTCGCTTTCTCGAATTTCCTGAAACGCACCCCGGAAATGTTCATTCTCCTGGGCGAACGGATCGGTGCCCTCTCGCACGTGGCCAGCTATTGGCGTTTCCGGTTTCCGGAGGGGGGCGTCGAGAAGGTCCCGACGGAGGAACTGTTAGAGATTGTTAGGGACTTCGAATACAGTCTGGGTGGTGAGGGTTGATCCTGAGTCCAGAGGTTCAGCTTTGATCTTGGCCTCGACGGTGACATACGCTCGTCAGTTCTCGGCCGTGCTAAAGCATACCCGGGCATCAGGAGTGGCAAAGGCATGCGGCAGGCGACTACAGACCGTTCTGTGCGCAATCTCGGGGCCCTCCAGAGGACAGCGTCGACCAGTCGGGTTCTGAACCTGGTCGCCATCGCCAATTCCCAGAAGGCAGATCCCGACTACCAGAATAAGCCCTTCTTCACGACGCCGCTGCTGAATGAGTGCCTTGTCCTTAAGCACCGCATTCGGATGGATGAGCGGTTTGTCTTCGACGATGAGCGCCAGAACTCGACCAAGATCATCATTCCCTTTGAGCGGTCCGACCTCAGGATGGGCGGAAGATCCTTCTTCGTCGGCCAACGGGGATGGCGGGATATCGTCCGCGAAATGGCCGGGGACTCGTCCAACGTGGAACGCGACCTCCGCGTCCTCAGCGTTATCGACGAAATCCCTTCGCTGGACCCCTTCCTGCTGCGCGAGCACCTCAACCGGCGCGGTATCGCGATCGCCTCCTGCTATTTCGCGATTTCCGAGGCCGACCTTGCGCGCATGCAGGATTTCGTGGCGGCGGAGATCAATAATCTGATCCGCCTAACCTATTCATCTTCGGGAGAAAGCTCCAGCTATTCGAGCAAACTCGTCCAAGTTCTGCTTTCCACCGAAATCAACGAACATCTCGAACCCCTCCGGATAGCCTTGAGGCTTGAAGGCGAAGACTACAAAGAGGGTGTCTTCAGTTGGAAGGGTTTCCTCTATTACAAGTGGGTGCTGAACGACCTGTGGCCGAAACTTGTCGATGTCCTGAGGGAAATGCCCCAGATTCGGGTGACCGGACACAAGGACGCCGAGTTGATGGCCTACATCGACAGGACTCGCCGGCGCCTTGTGGAGACGGTGGACTACAAGCGCCGGGAAGTGACTGAGGCCCTCGACGTCTACGACCGGGCCTTTGCCGACCTTACAAAGAACGGCAAGCCCCTCGCCTTCCGGAACTTCCTTCTGCGGGCACCGAAGATGTTCCTGATGCTGGGCGAGCGCATCGGCGTCATCTCGCACATCACCAGTTTCTGGCGCTACCGCTTCCCGGACGCCAGATCCCTGGCGGCGCCTATCGACGAGGTCCTTGATATCCTGAAGGACTTCGAACAGAATATCTCGACCGTGGAGAACTGACCTGGGAGCGCCCATGGGCCCTGTTTCAGGTGTCCTGACCCAGAGCCTTGGGCTTGTCCTTGGCTTCGGTCTGGCGATCCTCCTGGGCGGCGTATTGGTCTACGACCTGACGCAGCAGAGGCACTCGGTCCTCAGGAATTTTCCGATCATTGGCCACTTCCGCTATGGCCTGGAGCAGCTCGGGGAGTATTTTCGCCAATACTTCTTCGCCGGGGACCGGGAGGAGTTGCCCTTCAACCGCGCCACGCGGTCCTGGGTCTATCGGGAGGCCAAGAACGAGGGCGGTGCCATCGGCTTTGGGTCGACAAATGACCGACGGGAGCCGGGCACCGTGCTCTTCGTAAACCACCCCTTCCCGGTCCTCGAGGAAGAAAGGCTGCCAACGCCGCCCCTGATAATCGGGGAAGGCGCCTGTGATCAGCCCTTCCTCGCAAGGTCGGTGGTGAACATTTCCGGGATGAGCTTTGGTGCCATCTCCCAGCCAGCCGTCCAGGCCCTTTCCCGAGGTGCCGGCATGTCCGGATGCTGGATGGATACCGGCGAGGGCGGCCTGTCTCCCTATCACCTGGAAGGCGACTGCGACCTGATCATGCAGATCGGCACCGCACGGTACGGGGTGCGCGATCCCGATGGTGCCTTCTCGAACGACAAGGCAAGGGAGATCGCCCGCTCGGTCAGGGCCTTCGAGATCAAGCTCAGCCAAGGTGCCAAGCCCGGTAAGGGCGGGGTCCTGCCGGGCGCCAAGGTCAGCGCCGAGATCGCCCGGATCCGCGGGATTCCAGAGGGCCAGGACTCGATCAGCCCCAACCGGCACCCGGACATCGCCAATGTCGACCAGTTGCTGGACAGGATCTGCAGCCTTCGCGACCTGACGGGTCGTCCCGTCGGTGTGAAGACAGCCCTGGGCGACGACCGCTTCATGATCGATCTCTGCGAAGCCCTGGCCCGCCGGGGTGCCCAGGACGCCCCGGACTTCCTCACGATCGATGGCGGCGAGGGCGGCACGGGCGCGGCCCCTCAGACCCTCTTGGACCACATGGCCCTGCCGATTGCGGAGGGCCTGCCGATCGCTGTAGACGCCCTGAGGAGTGCGGGTCTGAAGGATCGGGTCCGGGTGATCGCCTCGGGCAAGCTCGTGACGCCGGCGAAAGCCGCCTGGGCCCTGTGCACCGGTGCCGACTTCGTCCACTCCGCCCGGGGCTTCATGTTCGCCCTGGGCTGCATCCAGGCCATGCGGTGCCACACAAACACCTGCCCGACCGGGGTCGCGACCCATAATCGCCGGCTACAGCGGGGCCTGGTCGTCGAGGACAAGGCCGAGCGCGTCGCGAACTATGTCCGCAGCCTGAACCGAGAGATCGACATGATCGCCCATTCCTGTGGCTGCCGGCACGCCCGGGAACTGGGCAGGGAACATGTCCGGATCGTCGAGACCCCGGACCGAAGCGTCCCCCTCAACATCCTCCACCCGGATCGGTGACCCATGCTCACGGAAGTCGACAGACTGTTGGTTGCAACGCCTGACGCGGCGGCCGGCGCAAGTGCGTGGAAGCGCGTTCTTGGCGCAGAGGAGGTGCTGCGCGACGCCGTTCCGGGGCTTGGGTCCATCCGGACGGTGGTCCGGGCCGGCCGGTCCGACATCGAGGTCCTCCAACCTGACGGAACCGGGCCGGTGGCTGACGCCCTGGCGCGGCGGGGT
>CAMCIK010000020.1 GCA_945874825.1 Phenylobacterium deserti
GCCGCGGGGGAGACGAACACGAGTTCGCCGACGTTCAGACCTTTCCCGCCGCGGGCCCAGGCGACATCTGTCGGTGCCAACCAACCGCGAGCGGCATCCTTGCGGGTCTCGATCCGGACCCCCCTGCCGCCGGACTCGGTCACGATGGCCACTTCCCAGTCCCGTCGCTCCGAAGGGGCGCGGAACTCACCCGCAGCAGCTTCCCAGCCTGGCCCATAGGTGGTCCGCGCAAAGGCACCACGCCAGCCGTGACGCCGATCATAGACCTCGAGACCATTCATCAGGGCCCGCCGGGCATGGGACTGGACGTCAGGATCCAGCGTCGTGCGAACATAGAGGCCGCCCGAGTCCAGGCGATCACCAAGGAGCGCCCTTCCCTGCCTTCGAACCTCCTCGACGAAGTAGTCGGCATCGCGATAGCGGGTCCGCACCGGCGCAGCCTGGACCACGAGGTCCTCCGCCTTGGCCTGGGCGGCGGCCTCGGCTGTGATCCATTTGGCCTCGGCCATCTGGTCCAGGACCCAGTTCCTACGGGCGATGGCCTGCCCCTTGCGGCGGATCGGATGATAATTATCCGGCCCCTTGGGCAGGGCCGCCAGGTAAGCCGCCTCGGAGAGGCTGACGTCGTTGATCGACTTGCCGAAATAGTTGTAGGCGGCGGCGCCGACGCCGAAGGACCTGTACCCGAGCCAGATTTCATTGAGATAGAGCTCGAGTATCTGTTGCTTGGTGAGGGTCTGCTCCAGGCGGCGGGCGATGAGCGCTTCCTTGAACTTCCGCCCTAGGGTCACGTCGTTGGTCAACAGGACATTCTTTGCGACCTGCTGGGTGATGGTGGAACCGCCCTGCAGGCGACGTCCCTGGATCAGGCTTGGGACGGCGAGGCCAATAGCCCTGGCGAGGCCTGCGGGATCGACCCCCTTGTGCTTGAAGAACGACCGGTCTTCAGCGGCCAGGAAGGCCAGGGCCAAGTGGGGGGGTATGTTGTCGTAGGGCATGAAGATGCGCCGCTCACGGCTGAATTCCCCGATCAGGGTGCCGTCCCAGGCGTATGCGCGGGTAGAGGTCGGCGGCCGGTAGTCCACCAGGTCGCCGGCGTCCGGAAGGTCATGGAAGAGCCAGGCCGTGTAGACGGCGATCGCCACTCCCCCGACCGCCACGAGGCTGAGCAGGGTCACCCCAGCAATGGCCAGCCATCTTTTCGGGGACTGCACGACAGAGACGCCTCCGCAGACGCCCACGCGCCCGCAATCTCCATCGTCTAGGGCGCGTTTCCGAAAAGGGGAAGCCGGATTCTGGCGTCGTCCCGGCTATCGGGAAGCCACCTGCACGTCGTTGCGGAAATAGGCATCGATGGCGCGGGCGACAGCGCCGACAAGCCGGCCCCGCGATGCCGGATTGGCCAGCAGGGCCTCGTCGGTGGGATTGGTCATGAAGCCCATCTCAAGCAGAACGGCGGGCACGTCCGGCGCCAGGAGGACCGCGAGACCGGCCTCTCTGTGACTGCGCCGCAGCAGGGCCTGGTTATCACCGATCTCATCGAGGAGGAGCTGGGCAAAGGTCGCGGAGCGGTTCTTAGTCGCCCTCTGGGTGAGATCGAAGAGGATGCCCGAGACGCTCTGGTCAGAGTGGTATCCGGCCTTCATGAACCAGTCATCGCGAGTGACAAGTCGCGCAGACCGGCCGACCGCCTTGTCCGCCAGGGTGTAGACACTGGCACCACGGACGGACTCATTAGGCCCGGAGTCCGCATGCAGGGAAATGAAGAGGTTGGCGTTGGCTTTGCGGGCGATCTGCACCCGGGTGTCGAGGGGAACATAGACATCCCGGTCGCGGGTCATCACGACACGATAGCGCCCAGTGCGCTGGAGCCGGTCGCGCAGGGCAAGGGCCGCGGCAAGGGTCAGGTCCTTTTCCCGGTGCTCATCGCCGAGGGCACCAGGGTCCGTTCCGCCATGGCCGGCGTCAATGACAACGATCTTTCGGGAGTCCACGCGGGACTTGGCGGACTTGCGCGGGGCCGCAGCGGCGGCGCCCGAAGTCTCCTTCAGGGACGTCAGCCGGACGGTCTCCCCGGGAACCTTAAGCGGCGAAGCCATCTCGAAGTCTATGACATAGCGGTATCCGGGCGAGCCTTCACCGGGCGGCAGCAGGAAGCGCCGGCGAACCGTCACGCCCACCGCAGTCTCAACCGACAGCCGGGCACCGCCTCCCGCCTGGGGCGTGACGGACCAGGCTCGGACCAGACCCCGTCCAGGCCCACGCATCGGGGCTTCGACCTCCGCATCGGCGAGGGAAACGACAATCTTTCCGCCGGCGTCGGACAGCAGACGCCCGGCCGCCTCACCGGACAGGTCGAGCACCAGACGGGTGGAAACGGAATCGCCGCCCAGACGGACGGAGCGGAGGTCGGCCGCCTGGCTCACGGCAGGTGAGGCGACGAAAAGGAGACCCCACCCGGCCAGGGCCAGGAAGAGCCAAACCTTGCGCCACCGCCAGTGAGACATCCACACCACGAAGACTTTTTCCTTCATTTCCCGCCTGCTGCAGGTTTTGGCCAGACTAACGCAAGGGCGTAGTGAAATCGTTAAGGACGCTGGGAAGCGGGCCTGCCCCGATCTTTTACTGGCGTCCGCGGCTTTTTTGCTGCAATGAGAATCTTCGGTCGTGCTGCGGTGCGGTCGGGTACGGGTCCGCCGATGACCTGCATGTGGCCCAACGCCCGGCAGTCTCGGGGCTCCCGCTTCGGACGGCGAGCGTCCGCAAAACTGGAAACACGCCATGGGCTGCGCAGCTCGAGCCAAAACCCGGCCGGTCGATATCCGCGTTAAGGACGCGCGATGCGACTACCTGCGCGGCCCTCGCCCCAACAGGCGCAGCCCGGGCTTCGGCCCTGAGGCGCGCTCCGGAGACCTTAATGTCAAAGAAGATGCTTATCGACGCCGCCCACGCCGAAGAGACACGCGTGGCGGTGATCGACGGAAATCGAATTGAAGAGTTTGATTTCGAGAGCAAGAGCCACAAACAGCTTCGCGGGAACATCTATCTCGCCAAGGTGACTCGGGTGGAGCCTTCGCTCCAGGCCGCCTTCATTGAGTACGGCGGCAATCGCCACGGCTTCCTCGCCTTCAACGAGATCCACCCCGACTACTACCAGATCCCTGTCGCCGACCGTGAAGCCCTGATGGCCGAGGCGGCTGCAGATGACGGCGACGACGAGGTTGAGGCCTCGCGTTCTGATGACGACAGCGAGGACGGCGAGGACGGCGCAGAGACCCTTTCGGGGGACGATGACGACGTGATGGAGCAGGAGGTCGCCCGGCGTCGCCGGCGGCTGATGCGTCGCTACAAGATCCAGGAGGTGATCCGTCGCCGCCAGATCATGCTCATCCAGGTCGTCAAGGAAGAGCGTGGTAACAAGGGCGCAGCCCTGACCACCTATCTGTCGCTGGCCGGACGCTACTGCGTGCTGATGCCGAACACCGCCAGCGGCGGCGGCATCTCCCGGAAGATCACCTCGGCCACGGACCGCAAGCGCCTGAAGACCGTCGTCCAGGGGCTGGATGTCCCGGACGGCATGGGCCTGATCGTCCGCACGGCCGGAGCCAAGCGCACCAAGGCCGAGATCCAGCGCGACTACGACTACCTCCTGCGGATGTGGGAGAACATCCGGGAGACCACCCTTCATTCCGTGGCCCCCTCCCTCATCTACGAGGAAGAGGACCTGGTGAAGCGGACCATCCGCGACCTCTACGACAAGGACATCGACGAAGTCTTGGTCGAGGGAGAGGCGGGCTTCCGGGAGGCCCGCGACTTCATGCGGATGCTCATGCCTTCCCAGGCCCGCAAGGTTCAGCACTACCGCGAGCCGACGCCCCTCTTCGTTCGGCACAAGGTCGAGGACCATCTGGCCCAGATCTACTCGCCTGTGGTGCCGCTGAAGTCCGGCGGTTACCTGGTGATCAACCAGACCGAAGCCCTCGTCGCCGTTGACGTCAATTCCGGCCGCGCCACTCGCGAGCGGAATGTCGAGGCCACGGCTCTCCGGACAAACATGGAAGCCGCCGAGGAAACCGCCCGGCAACTCCGGCTGCGTGACCTGGCCGGCCTGGTCGTCATCGACTTCATCGACATGGATGAGTCGAAGAATAACCGCGCCGTCGAGAAGAAGCTCAAGGATGCCCTCAAGGACGACCGTGCGCGGATCCAGGTGGGGCGGATCTCCAGCTTCGGGCTCATGGAACTGTCGCGGCAGCGGCGTCGGTCTAGCCTCCTGGAAGGCACCACCCATGTCTGCGAGCAATGCGCTGGAACCGGCCGGGTGCGGTCGGTGGAATCCAGCGCCCTCGGCGCCCTGAGAGCGGCCGAGATGGAGGCCCTGAAGGGGGCTGGCGAGATCACCCTGCGGGCGCCGCGGTCTGTGGCGCTCTACATCCTCAACGAGAAGCGCGGCCATCTGTCCCGGCTGCACGCGGACCAGGGCGTCTTCATCTCGGTTGTGGTCGACGAGACCCTGCCGCATGCGGACTTCGCCCTTGAACGCACCTCGGACCAGGCGCGGGCCCTGGATACCCCTTCGGCCCCCCGGTCCCTCGAGCCCTACACGCCTGCGGACGAGGACTTCGAGGACGAGATCGAGGATGAGGACGAGACCGACGGTGAGGAAGAGATCCTTGTCGACGAGGACGACGAGGACGCCGGTGACTCCGATGGTGGACGCGAGGACTCCGGCGGACGCGAAGACTCTGGCGATCGACGGGGCCGCCGCCGCAGGCGTCGTGGACGGCGGGACGTCGAGCCCCGGGTCGCCGGAGCCGCGCCTGAGGCACCCCGCGAAAGCCGTGACGATGAAGAAGATGACGGCCAGGGTGGCCGCCGGCGGCGTCGCGGGCGCAGGGGTGGAAGACGCTCCCGCGAGGATGGGCGTCCGCAGGACGCCTATGCCTGGACCCGGCCTTGGGTACCCTATGAGGACGACCCCTTCATCTGGTTCGACCCCTCGCAGGACATCCAGGAGTCGGCAGCTGAAGCCCGTCCGCAGAGCGCCATCAAGCCCTTGGTCACCCCAGAGGGTGACTCCGCGGATATCTGGGTTGAGCTGCCCGAGGCCGAACCCGAGCGCGCCCGTCGGCCCCGTCGCGGTCGCGGACGCGGACGCCGGGAGGAAGGCTCCGATGCTGGAGTTGAAGATCTGACCGCCCGGGCTGCAGAAATCGACGCCCCGGATGCCGAAGCCCAGGAGACCGGGAGTCATGAGACGGAGGCGGTAGAGGCCACGGTCCCTGAAGCGCAGACCTTGTCCGCTGAGACCGAAGTCCCAGCAGAGCCGCCTGCGAAGCCTACAAAGGCGCGGCGGTCCCGTGCCCGCGCTCCGGTTCAGGCGGATGCGGCCGTAGAGGCGGAGCCTGCCCAGGTGGTTTCAGAGCCAGCGCCGCCTGCTGCACCGGAGGTCGAACCCTCGTCGGAGGCGATCGATCCGGTCCCGTTGGCGCGCGAACCGGACCCCGCCGAGATCACGGCCCCTCCGCCCAAGCCGCGCAAGGGCTGGTGGCGTCGCGGCTGACGGGATAGCGTTCAGAGGGCTCGGGGCGTAACACCAGGAGACTCGCCATGGGCGGCCGCCGCCGTGTGCACGTCGGAAAGCGTCTGGCCTTGGGGCTAAGCCTCGCGGCCGCCCTTTCCCAGAACCTTGTTCCGTCCCTCGCCCTGGCGCAGAGCGAGCCCTTGTCCCTGATCCGGGACACGGAAATCGAGGAGACGCTGAGACTGGATTCCGAGCCCCTGTTCAAGGCCGCCGGCCTGGAATCGGGATCAATCCGCATCCTTCTCCTGGGATCCAAGGACCTGAACGCCTTCGCCGGACCCGGCGTCATGGCCGTCTTCACCGGCCTGATTCTCGAGACCAACTCGCCCAATGAGCTCCAGGGCGTCATAGCTCACGAAGTGGCCCACCTTGCAGGCGGACACTCTGCGCGTTCCGATGAGATGTCCCAGGCCGGGCTCAGACCCTTCCTGCTGACCATGGGTCTCGGCGTACTGGCGGCCCTTTCCGGCAATGTCGAGGCCGGCGCCATACTGGCGGCGAACGCCAGCTTCTTCGGCACACTGGGGGCCATGGGCTACAGCCGCGAACAGGAAAGCCGGGCCGACCAGGCGGGTGCCACCTACCTCGAATCCGCCGGGCTCTCCGGCAAGGGCCTGGTGACCTTCTTCGACAATTTCCGCTACCAGGAAGTGTTCTCCGAGGCCCGACGGTTCGCCTACTTCCGGAGCCACCCGCTGAGTTCCGACCGGATCGAGGCCCTGAGGGCGCGGGTCGAGAAACTGTCGCACCTGGAAACGCCCGACACCCCTGAAAGCATTAGCCGTCACGCGATCATGAAGGCCAAGTTGCACGGCTTCATCAATCCCAACCTCGCGGTGGTAAAGTGCGCCGAGCCCAAGGCTGACTATCCAACCCGCTACGCCTGCGCGATCGCCCAGTACCAGCTCAAGGAGCCCGACCGGGCCCTCAAGCTGATCGAAGCCCTCCTCAAGGAACAACCCGACAATCCCTATCTTTGGGAACTCAAGGGACAGATCCTCTTCGAGTTCGGCCGGACGGCAGAGGCCGAGGCGCCGCAGCGGCGGTCCGTGACCCTCAAGCCCGACGCACCCCTGTTGAGGGTCAACCTCGGCCAGACCCTGATCGCCCTGCCCGAGCCCTCCAAGATCGACGAGGGAATCCAGGAGCTCAAGACGGCCCTGGACCAGGACGATGAGAACTCGGTCGCCTGGCGACTGCTCGCCCAGGCCTATGACTCCCGCAGTCGGGATGGCCTCGCCCGCTACGCCACCGCTGAATACAACTACATCGAGGGCGACCGCCGTCAGGCCCTGATCTTCGCCCTTCGGGCGAGGGATCTGCTGGAGCGGAACACGCCGGAATGGCGTCGCGCCAACGACATCGTGCTCGCAACCGAGAACGACAGGCAGGTTCGCGGCAGCAGAGGCCCCGGATAGGGCTTCACACCGCGCAAGGCCGCCCTATGTTGCCGTCATGAAAGCCGCCTCCCAAGCCCTCGCCCTTGCCGCCATCCTCTCCCTCGGAGGCTGTCAGAAGGCCTTCGACGCCGTTCTCGGCCCGCCCGTCCGGGGCTATCTGCTCGAACACCCGGAACTGCTGGAGGATATGGCCAGCAAACTGCAGGAAAAGAAGATCGCCCAGCAGTCGGAAGACGCTCGAAAGTCGGTGGCCGAGAATCGCAAGGCCCTGGAGCGCGATCCGAGGGACGTGGTGATCAATCCCGACGGGAAGATCACGGTCGTCGAGTTTTACGACTACCGCTGCGGCTACTGCAAGACCATCGCCCCGGAAGTCGCGGCCCTGGTCCGCGACAACAAGGACATCCGCCTGGTGCTGAAGGAATTCCCCATCTTCGGCGGTGCCTCCGACCTCGCCGCCCGCACCGCTCTGACCCCGGGCGGACGTGCGGGCGGCCTGGACTTCCATGAAGCCATGATGGTGGAGAGGACACTCAACGAAGGCACCATTACCCGCCTTGCAGCCAAGGCAGGTATCGCCTCGGCTGAAATCACCTCCGCCCAGCGCGACGAGGCCATCACCCAGCAGCTGTCCGATACCCGCCGCCTTGCTGAAGCGCTTCGTATCGAGGGCACGCCGGCCTTCATCGTCGGTGACAGGCTCATCCCCGGAGCCGATGTCGTCGCCCTTAAGGCCGCCATACAAGAGGCCCGGACGGGCCAGATGAAGAGGCCAGGCTGACATGAGCGAGCACGTCGTCGTCATCGGTGCGGGCATGGCAGGGCTCTGGTCCGCTCTGACCCTCGCCCCCACGGGCCGAAAGGTCACCCTCCTGGACCGGGACCCGCCGCCGCCGCCGGGCGATGGCGATGCGGCCTTCGCAGGCTGGGCCCACAGGGGCGTCACCCACCTGCGCCACAGCCACGCCTTCCTCGCCCGGCTGAGGGCCATCATCCGGGATGAACATCCGGCCCTTCTCGAGGCCATCGGCGGCGCCGGTTGCCGGGAACTGGGCCTCGACGGCATGCTGACCGACAGGCACCGGCGCAAGTGGACGCCCCGTCCCGAGGATGCCGACCTGGTAGTCTTGACCAGCCGTCGCACGACCCTGGAACTGGTCATTCGCCGGTATGTCGAGGCCCTTCCCGGGGTCGGTATCCGCACCGAGTGTTTCGTAGAGGGCCTCGAGACTTCTGGCGACGCCCCGATCCGGGTGACGGGCGTGCGCCTGAGCGGCGGCGAGGTGGTTCCGGCGGACCTGGTTGTCGACGCCGGTGGACGCACCTCCTCCGCCACCGAGCAGCTCACCGACCTGGGGGCCCCCATCACGGAATCCGCCGAGGACGCCGGCATTCTCTATTTCACCCGGCACTATCGCCTGCTGGCCGGGCAGGACGAGCCCCCACGCGGCGGCGCGCCCGCGACCGGAGACCTCGGATTCATCAAGTTCGGCGTCTTCCCCGGGGACAGCGGCTGTTTCTCGATCACCCTGTGCGTCCCGGAGATCGAGCTCGAGCTGCGCAAGACCATCGTCAAACCCGAGGTCTTCGACGGCCTTTGCCGCGAGATTCCCGGAATGCGGCCTTGGCTCGAGCCAGACCGCGCCGAAGCGGTCAGCAAGGTCTTCGGAATGGGCGACCTCAAGAGCCGCTGGCGCACCCTGGCCCCGGATGGCCAACCCGCTGTCCTCAGTTTCTTCTCCATCGGGGACAGCCTGATCCGGACCAACCCTCTCTATGGCCGCGGATGCACCTTCGCTGCTGTCAGCGCCACCCTGCTTCGCGACGCGATCAACGGGTCCCCTGACCCGGCAACCCGCCTGCTCACCTACGAAGCGGGCCTGAGGCGCGAGGTCCTTCCCTTCTTCGAAGCCATGCAGAAGGATGACCGCTCCGCCGTCCGGAGGGCGAGACAGGCGCTGGATCCCGCCTACAGGCCCAGCCTGCGAACCCGGATCCTCAGGAGCTTCGCAGAGGATGGCGTAGCCATAGCCATCCGCTCGGACCCGGACCTGTTGCGGGCGGCCATGCGGGGCTTCCACATGCTGGACCATCCGTCAGACTGGCTCAAGCGCCCGGCGACCCTGGGCAAGATCCTGCTGGCCTGGATGACCCCCCGGGCCGCCAAGGCCGACGTCTATCCTCCCAAGGCCGGACCGGATCGCGACACCCTGCTGCGGGCCATCGGCCTCGACCCCCAGCTCGACATCGCCCGGGTGGCGGCGGGCTGAGAAGAGGGCTGCGGCATTGCCGGTGACGCTGGCAAAGCCTTACCAGGTCACCGGCCCAAGTCCCCCGCCATAGGGCCTGGGCCCAGACCCGGGCCTGTCCTCGGCGGCCGTCCTGCAGGGATCCGGTCGCGCATCTCCCGGGATGAGACTGCTCTGTCGTCCCGATGCCTGGCTCAGGCGCCCTCCCCTCCAATGGAGTGGATCCGCGGTAGATCAGATCCGGCCGGCAAGAGGTGAGGACGGATCCCCATAGCGGCGCTCGGCCATGCGTCCGGCCAGGAAGGCCTGCCGTCCGGCGATGACCGCGTGCTTCATGGCGTCAGCCATGCGAATCGGATCCGTCGCCTCTGCGATGGCCGTATTCATGAGCACGGCGTCACAACCCATCTCCATGGCGATCACCGCGTCCGAGGCCGTCCCAACCCCGGCGTCCACCAGGACCGGCACCCGGGACTGCTCGAGGATCAGACCAAGGTTGAGGGCGTTCTGGATCCCGCGCCCGGAACCGATAGGCGCCGCGGCGGGCATGATGGCTGCAGCTCCAGCATCCTCCAGCTTGCGGGCATAGACCGGGTCATCCGAGCAGTAGACCATCACCTGGAAGCCATCGGAAACCAGCAGCTTGAGGGCCCGAAGGGTCTCTTCCATGTCCGGCAGGAGGTGTTGGGTCTCCGACAGGACCTCCAGCTTGACCAGGTCCCAGCCGCCGGCCTCCCGGGCCAGACGCAGGGTCCGCACCGCGTCCTCGCCGGTGTAGCAACCCGCCGTGTTGGGGAGGTATGTGAACCGCTCTGGCCTCAGGAAGTCCGCCAGCATGGGTTTGCCGGGGTCGGAAAGGTTCACCCGGCGCAGCGCCACCGTGACGATCTCCGCCCCGGCAGCCTCGGCTGCAGCCGCGTTCTGGGCATAGTCGGCGTACTTGCCGGTCCCGACGATCAGCCGTGACCGGAAAGTGCGCCCCGCCACAGTCCATGTGTCATCCGGATCTGCTACAGGGGTCATTGCATCCGCCATCTCAGCCGCCTCCGATGAAATGCACGATCTCGATCCGGTCTCCGTCCGCCAGCCGCGTCTGGCCGTAGGCAGAACGGGGGACGATCTCGAGGTTCCGTTCGACGGCCACCTTCCGGGGCTCAAGGCCCAGGGCCGCGACCAGTTCCGCCACGTTTTCGACGGCCTCCAGCCTGCGGGGTTCGCCGTTGAGGATCAGCGACAGAGTCATACCCTGCTTGTGACCCCAGCCGCCCGCCGTTACAAGACGGCGGTTCCGGTTTTGGCGAGTCTGCGCTGGCCGGGAGGCTGTCGGCTGGAACCGGCGCTCGGCTTCACGCCGATGTGTCCGGTAGGGCGCTTCTGCCCGTGTCCGCGCCGGCTGCGGTTCGATAGAAGTTCAAGGGGCCGACTTTGTGCGGCCGCCAAGACGACGAAGCACAGGATCCCTAAATGCCGTCCAGTCCGAAGGCTCCCGCCGAACAGATCGATGCACGTCTTGTCCGCCGCCTTGCCGGCATCCTGAACGACACGGGGCTCTCCGAGATCGAAGTCGAGCACGACGGTTTGCGGATCCGCGTGGCGCGTACACTAACCGCCGCCGCAACAGTCGCGGTCGCGGCCCCACCCGCAGCGGTCGCTGTCGCCCCGGTGGCCATCGAGGTCGCAGCGCCTGCCCCCGTACCTGCGATTGCGGATGGGGACGCCGTGAAATCTCCGATGGTCGGGACCGTTTACCTGCAGCCCCAGCCGGACTCGCCGCCCTTCTTCAAGGTCGGCGACACCGTCTCGGAAGGCCAGACCCTGATGATCATCGAGGCCATGAAGACCATGAACCCCATTCCCGCGCCCCGCGCCGGCAGGATCCTCGAATTCCTGGTGGCGAACGGCCAGCCGGTCGAGTTCGGCGAACCCCTCGCAATCATTGGGTAGGCCATGTTCGACAAGATCCTGATCGCCAACCGGGGCGAAATCGCCTTGCGGGTGCATCGCGCCTGCAAGGAAATGGGCATCTCCACGGTCGCGGTGCATTCCGAGGCCGACGCGGGCGCCATGTGGGTCCGCCTGGCCGACGAGAGCGTCTGCATCGGCCCCGCGCCCGCCTCCAAGAGCTACCTCAATATACCGGCCATCATCGCCGCTGCAGAGATCACCGGCGCGCAGGCCATCCATCCCGGCTACGGTTTCCTGTCGGAGAACGCCCGCTTCGCTCAGATCGTGAACGCCCACGGCTTCACCTTCATCGGGCCTCTGCCCGAGCACATCACCATGATGGGCGACAAGATCACGGCAAAGCAGGCGGTCCGCGAGGCCGGAATCCCGGTGGTACCGGGGTCCGATGGCGCGATCACGACCGAGGAGGAGGCCTTCTCCGCCGCCCGGGAGATTGGCTTCCCGGTCCTGATCAAGGCCGCCGCCGGTGGCGGTGGGCGGGGCATGAAGGTGGCCCGGACCGAGGAGGACCTGGCCGAAGCGGTCGCGACCGCCCGGGCCGAAGCCAAGGCCGCCTTCGGCGACGACGCCATCTACATGGAGCGCTACCTCCAGGGGCCCCGGCATATCGAGCTGCAGGTCATTGCCGACCAGTTCGGGAATGTCTGCCATCTCGGCGAGCGGGACTGCTCCCTCCAGCGTCGTCACCAGAAGGTCCTCGAAGAAGCGCCCTCCCCGGTCATCGACGCCGCGACACGCCGCAAGATCGGCGAGGTGGTCGTCGAGGCCGTCCGCAAGATCGGCTATCTCGGTGTCGGCACCATCGAGTTCCTCTACGAGAACGGGGAATTCTTCTTCATCGAGATGAACACCCGCCTGCAGGTTGAGCACCCGGTGACGGAAGCCATCACGGGCATCGACCTTGTGCGCGAGCAGATCCGGATCGCCGCCGGCCTGCCCCTGTCCTTCAGCCAGAAGGAGATTGCCTTTGAGGGGCACGCGATCGAGTGCCGGATCAACGCCGAGAACCCGCGGACCTTCACTCCCTCACCGGGGCTTGTGACGGATTTCCACGCTCCTGGCGGCCTCGGTGTCCGCCTGGACAGCGCCATCTACGCTGGCTACGCCATCCCGCCCTATTACGACAGCCTGATTGGCAAGCTTATCGTCCACGGTCGCGACCGCGAAGAGTGCATCGCCCGGCTCAGCCGTTGCCTCGGCGAAATGGTGGTCGGTGGTATCGAGACGACGATCCCCCTCTTCCAGGACCTCTTGCTCCAGCCGGACTTCGTCATGGGCGACTATACGATCCACTGGCTGGAATCCTGGCTGAAGGATCTCGCGGAGGCCAGGTGAGCCTGGCTTCCCATCGGCACCCGGCACTGGATTTCTACGCCCGCGGGGTCTTCCCGATGGCGGACTCGCCCTCGGCGCCCGAGGTCTTCCTGGTCGAGCCCGAGTTCCGCGGGGTCTTCCCACTGGACCGCCTTCGGCTGCCCCGCAGGCTCCAGAGGACCCTCCGGCAGGACGCGTTCGATGTCCGCATCAACTCGGACTTCGAGGCCGTGCTGGCTGCCTGTGCGGATCCGTCCCGCCCTGGCGCCTGGATCAACCCAGCCCTGCTGGGGATGTACCGCAGCCTGCATGCCGAAGGCGCCGCCCACTCTGTGGAGGCCTGGCGCGGTGGCCGGTTGGCCGGCGGGCTGTTCGGGGTCTCCCTGCGCGGTGCCTTTTTCGGGGAGAGCATGTTCTCATTCGAGACAGATGCCTCGAAGGTCGCCCTCGCCCACCTTGCGGCGCAATTGATCCGGGGCGGATACAGGCTGCTCGACGCCCAGTTCATCACAGACCATCTCGCCAGTCTCGGAGCCGAGGAAATCCCCCGGGACGTCTACCTCGAGCGACTGGCGGCGGCGTTGGCGGTTGAAGGCCGGCTCACGGGTGCCGCGCCCCTCAGTGGCGCAGCGGTCCTGCAGGTGATCAGCCAGGTGTCGTAGACCGGATGCTCGGGGCCACTGAGCCCCGGCGATGAGGCATAGATCCAGCCCTTGAAGACCTGGCGAGGTCCGGGCACTGGCCGGCCGGCCTGGGGCTTGGGTTGGGAGTCCACCGTCAGATAGGCGATCGTGTCCTCGGTCGGCTCATCGCCGGCGGTATGCTCACAGGCGCGGACAGTAAGGATCAGGGATTTGTAGCGGACAGGCTGGCCGACAGGTGCCTCGAAGCGGATGGTCTCTGCCGTCACCTTGTCCACGGCCTGGAGGACAGCGACAGCGAACCTCTCCCTCTGGCGTACGCTTTCGACAGGTTGGTCGGCGACCCTGCGCTCGGGCGGGACGGCCGGAGCCACCTGGGAGGCGGGCACGGGCGGGGTCAAGGCCGGCGGCGGCGCTTCGACCACGGCAGGCGGGGCCTCCTCCTCGATGACCGCCGGCGTGACCGCCTCGGCTTCCGGAGCCTGCAGAGGCGCCTCAGCGGAACCGGGTGGGGAAGCGGGTGGGGCGTCGGCTGCAGTTTCGGGTGCCGGAGCCGGAGCCTGCTGGGCCGGTGCCAGGGCCGCAGGGGCGAGACCCGCCGTCACCGCAAGGGCGATCACGGCCAAGCGTCGGCTGGGCGGTCTCAGGGCCATGCTATTCGGGCCGCCAGGCCTCGTAGTCGCCAGCGGCGCGCTGACGCTCCCCGCCGCGAGTGATAGAGCCCTTAGGCCGCCAGGCGTGGATCGTGCCCGTCATGTTGGGAAGGTGATCCTTCTCCCAGGCCTTCCGGGGCAAGGTTGCCTGGGTGGGTAGCTCCTCGAAGGTGTAATGCAGCCAACCGTGCCACTCGGCGGGCACTTTGGAGGCGTCGGGATAGCCTTTGTAGATCACCCAGCGGCGGCGGCGGCCGTCGTAGGAGTCTTTGGCATCCCGGGCTTCGAAATAGCGATTGCCGTAGTCGTCCTGGCCCACAGGTACGCCCCTGCGCTTGATATGGAACCCGGCGCCGATGGTTGCGCCGTTCCACCAGGTGAAGATCGCCTTCAGCATGCGCGTTCCGGTCCACTCAGATTGACTGGGGCGGACTATAGGTCGCCCGCCCCCGAGCGTCCAGCGATCAGGAAGCCTCAACATCTTGTGGATCAGGGCTATCTGACCCGCAACATCTGTTGC
This sequence comes from Phenylobacterium deserti, assembly GCA_945874825.1. Taxonomy (GTDB): domain Bacteria; phylum Pseudomonadota; class Alphaproteobacteria; order Caulobacterales; family Caulobacteraceae; genus Phenylobacterium; species Phenylobacterium deserti_D. The sequence goes on from CAMCIK010000020.1 coordinate 14,327, forward strand.
CCATGGCCAGTCACAGTCCTAACCTGACGAGACTGGAGGCCGATCTGATGCACACCCCGCCCGTTCTGGAGTCCCGGCAGGTCGAACTGAGCGACCGGTGCGTCGAGGTCCTGGCACCGGCCGACTGGACCCAGCCCCAGGTCGAAGCCTGGATGGAGGCGCTGGCGGGTGCCGAAGACCTGGGCAACGCCATCCATGGGCTGGCCGCAGACCTCGCCCGCAAGGCTCAGCGCCGGGGGCTGGGGGACCGCCTGGCGACCCTGATGCTGAACGGTGCAGCGGCGATCGGCCTTCCCGCGGGTCCCGCGCCCGAGATCCTGGAGGCAACAGACCCGGGTCTCGAGGCACGACTCCAGGCCCTGGCCGCCGCTCTCCGGGGCGAGCGCCTGGCAAGGTCCGCCGCAGAGGCGGCTGCGGGGCCCATGCAGGGCCTTCTCGACGCCGTCTCCCGCTGCGAGGGCGACCGGGAGGCCTGCGCCTCACCGGCCGGTAATCCCGTCCTGGCCCGGGCCATCGAACGCGCTCGTACCGCCGGTGCTCCGGACGACCTGATCCTTGAGGCGATCGACCTTGCCCGGTGCGGCGAGACCACCTGGCGGCAGGCGCTACCGCCATCGGGTGGAGACCAGCTGCGGATGGTCGTCTCGCGAGGCGCTTCCGCGACCCCGAACCTGGGACGCCTGGCCCTGACAGGCTGTGTGGGACTGGCGCCAGATGCCGGGACTGCGGCGGCCCTCGTCGCCACGGCGGGCCGCGTGCGCGGTGCCGTCAATCTGGGGGCCTTCGGCCTCGGCGAAGACTTTGAGGGCTCACGGTTCGAGGCCGCAGTCACCGACCTCGCCACGGCCCTGGCGGCGTCCGGGCGTCCAGGCCTGATCGGCCTGGGCGGACTGGGCGACTGGCTGCTGGCCCGCGGCCTTGGCTATGGCTCCGAGCCCGCGCGCAAGGCCGCCCGCGACCTCTTCAAGACGGCGCTGGGGGCCATTCCCAAGGGCCTGGACGTAGGCCTGGCCCTGTTCAGCGACCCAGAGCTCGCGCTTCGGCTGGGCGGTGCGGATTCCTCCGGTGCCCCCTCCCCCGGGCCCGTGATCACCGTCGAGACCGCCGACGCTGAAGGCTACCGCACCCTTTCCGGGGCCTCGCTCCGGGCCCTGGATGGTCTCGGGATCGATGTCGCCAGCGCCCGGCTCCACGCCCTGGGCCTGCGGGACCTCTCGGGCGCCCCCGGGGTCGACCGGGCCGCCCTGGAGGCCCGCGGCTTCACAGACCACGAGATCGCCGCAGTCGAGTCGGCCCTTCCCATGGCCACCCGCCTGTCGGACGCCCTGTCTGTCCGGGTGATCGACCCCGGTTTCCTGACCGATGTCCTCGGCCTCACCGAGGCCGAGCTGGCCCTCGATCTCCCGGAGCGCATGGGCTTCAGCCCCGAGCAGGTCGCCCTCAGCGACGCCGCCATCGCAGGCTCGGGCCGGCTGTCCGATCTCCCAGGCCTGACTGAGGCCCAGGCCGCAGCCCTGGCGACGGGCACCGAGATCTCCGTCGCAGACAGGGTCGCCATGGCCGCAAGCCTCGCCCCCCTGCTGGCGACGCCGCCCGTGGTGGCGTTCGAGGCCGAAGCCGAAGCCCTGGACGCCGTCCTGGAGAGCCTCGGAGATACCGGCGGCGTTATCGTGCGCCCCCGGATCCGAAGAGGCCTGCTCGAACGCGAACGGCTTCGCGATCCGACCTCCGCTGCAGCGCCCGCGCCCGCGCCGGAGCCTGAGGCGCGGATCATCGAGCGGCGCATTGAGGTCGAGCGTCCGCCCACCCGGCGCAAGCTGCCCGATCGCCGGAAGGGCTACATCCAGAAGGCCTCGGTGGGCGGCCACAAGGTCTACCTCCACACCGGCGAATACGACGACGGCGAGCTGGGTGAGATCTTCATCGACATGCACAAGGAAGGCGCCGCCTTCCGCTCGCTGATGAACAACTTCGCCGTCTCGATCTCGATCGGCCTGCAGTACGGGGTGCCCCTGGACGAGTTCGTGGACGCCTTCGTCTTCACGCGGTTCGAGCCGGCGGGACAGGTGACCGGCAATGACTCCGTCCGCTCCGCGACCTCGATCCTCGACTACATCTTCCGGGAGCTCGGCATCTCCTACCTGGGCCGGAACGACCTCGCGAACGCCGACGGCGAGTTGAACGCAGACGGCCTGGGCCGAGGCGCCGCCGACGGACAGGCCCCTGTCGAGCCCGAACCCCAGTCCGTCTCGCGGTTCATCTCCCGAGGCTTCTCGCGCGGGGCGGCGCCCGACAACCTGGTCTTCCTGCCGACGGCGCAGGAGCGCGGTGCGCTTGGCGGACTGCGCAGGGACGCCGACGTCTGCCCGGACTGCGGCGATACGGCCCTCCTGCGAAAGGGTGCAGACCTCATCTGCGACACCTGCGGCGTCCGCGCCGAGGGCGACCTCGCCGGCTGACGGCTCTGCATCAAGAGATCCCGCCAAGTCGCGGCCGCTTAGGCGTTCTAGCCGTGAACAGACCTTCCAGAGTACCGAGAAGGGGGGGGAAGCGGACCTCCGGCGGGCGTCTGTATTCACCGCCTGGCCGCCTGCGGGCTTGGCACCGGCTCCAAGACTGGATCCCTAGCGACTCAACCCAACTCCGGCGTCAGGTGCTCGTGCTGGCCATGCTTGTGGCCCGTCGCAGGCCCATGGTCACCGTTCGGCGCAACCGCGATCAGGTTCAATTCACCGAACCGGACCCCGCGCTCGGCGCGGATGGCGTCGGCGAGCGTGCGCACCTGCGCCGTACTGCCCTTAAGCATCATGCTCTCCAGGCAGTAGTCATGGTCCAGATGCACGTGAAAGGTCGCGACCACCAAATCGTGATGCTCGTGGCTGATCTCGGTCAGCCGCTGCGCCAGCGCTCGGACGTGGTGGTTGTAGACGTAGGAGAGGTTGCCAACACAGTCCCCGTCGGTGGCTGCGTCCCGGCGCTCTGCGATGGCCTTGCGGACGAGGTCCCGCATGGCCTCGGAACGGCTCTCGTAGCCCTGGCCGGCGATGAGGCCGTCGAACGCCTCCGCTAGTGTCTCATCGAGAGAGATCGTCACGCGCTGCATCGGCACCTCCTGAACGGCCAAACCATAGGTGCCGGGACTGCCTCTGCCAAGAAATCCACGTTTGACTTCGATGTGTGAGTAGGAACTATCATGCTAAAGTTCCTAACGAGACAACCGCATGCGGCACGGCGCAGCCCTATCCCTCCTCGTGCTCGCCCACGTAGTGCCCACCGTAGCGATGGCCGCCGACGAGGCTCCTCCCATCGCGACGGCGGCGCCCGAGTTGGACGAGGTCTACGTCTGGGGCAAGCGCGAGGGCCGGATTGGTCAGGCGACCTCCGCCAGCGATGGGGTCGTCAGGTTCAGCGCTTACGCCATCCGGCCGATCCTGCGACCTGGCGAGTTGGCCGAGGTGGTTCCAGGACTGGCCGCCACCCAGCACTCGGGCTCGGGCAAGGCCAATCAGTTCTTCCTGCGTGGCTTCAACCTCGACCACGGCACCGACTTTTCGGTTTCGCTAGACGGCGTGCCGCTCAACCTGCGCACCCACGCTCATGGTCAGGGCTATCTCGACATCAACGGTATCGTCCCGGAGCTGGTCGAGACGATTTCATACCGGAAGGGCCCCTACTTTGCAGAGGCGGGGGACTTCTCCGCCGCCGGGACGGCCGGCTTCCGCACTTTCCAGACCTTGCCGCGCAGTTTCATCGAGGTGTCCGGCGGTGAGCACAACTACGGTCGCGTCGTCGCAGGCGCAAACGCCGGCAACGGACTGGTCGCCCTCGATCTCACCACGGCTGACGGCCCCTGGGTGCGTGAGGAAAACCTGAAGAAAGCTACCGCGCTCGCCCGCTTTGGTGTCGGCGACTGGTCAGTCACCGCCTTGGCCTATGGCGCCAGCTGGGACGCCACCGACCAAATCCCGCAGCGCGCCGTCGATGCAGGCCAAACTTCTCGCTTCGGCGTCATCGACCCCACCGACGGTGGCCGAACCCGCCGCTTCATCCTCTCCGGGCGGTACCGCCCGGACGACAACACCGACATTGTCCTCTACGCCCAGCGCTATACGCTGAACCTGTGGTCCAATTTCACCTACTTCCTCGACGATCCGATCAACGGCGACCAGTTCGAGCAGGCGGAGCGGCGCTGGATCCTGGGTGGCTCGGCAACCCGAACCTGGGCCGCGCCGGACAGCCCCTGGTCCTTCGCGCTCGGCGCTGAGACCCGATTCGACAGCATCGACCCCATCGGCCTCTACCGAACCCGCGCGCGCCAGCGCCTCTCCACAGACCGTCAAGACGGAGTGGGCGAGTTCTCCGGCGCTCTCTACGGTCAGGCGGCGTGGGCGTCCGGCCCCTGGCGGGCGACGCTCGGCGTACGCGCCGACGCAGTCTACGCTGAGATCGACTCCGACAACCTTCTGAACTCCGGCCAAGAGAGCGAGGCGATCGTGAGCCCTAAGCTCAGCCTGGCCTATCGCGTCTCCGACAACGTCGAGTTATACGCCGACGCCGGTCGCGGCTTCCATTCCAACGACGTCCGGGGCTCGGTCCAGCGAGTCTCGCCGGTCAGCCTCGACCCGGTCGACACCGTGCCGATCTTCGCTGCCGCCGATGGCGCGGAGGTTGGTGCCCGCTTCGAGGGGGGCGGCGTCACGGCCAGCGTCGCGCTTTGGGCGCTGCGCCTGGAGTCGGAGCTGGTGTATGTGGGCGACGCTGGCGACACCGAGAGCACGGAAGGCACGGAGCGGCTGGGCGTCGAGGCCCTGTTCACTTGGACACCGGCCCCGGGAATCAACCTTGACGTCTCCGGCGCGGCCACCCGCGCCCGCTACCGCGGCGACCCGCCCGGCGGCGACCGCATCCCCAATGCGCTTGAGTATGTCATCACCGCCGGGGCTACCGCGAAACTCACCGAGGATACTACTGCGCAGGTTACGGTTCGCCGCCTGGGTCCCGCACCATTGATCGAAGATGATAGCGCCCGGTCAGAAAGCTCCACGATCGTGAACCTGGCCCTGAGCCACCGACTGGGCCCGGTCACCATTACCGGGGACGTCCTCAACCTCCTCGACAGCAAGGACAATGACATCACCTATTTCTACACTTCGCGCCTCCCCGGGGAGCCAGCCGCAGGCGTCGACGATATCCACTTCCACCCGGTGGAGCCCCGCCAATTCCGCGTGAGCCTGCGCTACAACTTCTGAACGTGTGAACTCCGCTGCAAGAGTCGGCGGTGCATTTCGCCCAGACGTAGGTCTGAACGTCGGCTTGGGGTCGATGCTTTCCGTTGGCTCGGTGCCCGGAAGCGGACCCTCACCGAGCCGTCCCCAACGGGTCTCCAAAATCAGCTTCTATCCCCTAGCGAGCACCCAGGCGGACCAGCACGGCCCCGGGGGATTCCAAGGTCGGCGATCACGGGTTTCGGGTCGCGCTCACCGGCTGACGGCTCTGCATCAAGAGAGCCAGATCACGTCGCGGCCGCTTGGGCGTTCTACCCGTGAGCAGACCTTCCCGCTTCCGTTGGGTAAAACTCAAGGTTGTGCCGGTCCGCTGTGCGCCAGGCGTCACTCTTGGACAGCCCCCTGTGTCACCTCTTGGGCGTCAGCTTCACCAGCTTCCCGTCGAAGCCGCGCCGGCCATCGGTGAGAAGATAGATTGAGCCGTCAGGCCCCTCCTCCGGCTCGCGAATGCGCGTACCCAGCGCGAACTGGTCGCCCTTCGTGGCCTCGGGTCCGTTGACATCGACCCTGACCAGACTCCGACTGGACAGACCGCCGATGAAGAGATCGCCGCGCCACTGCGGCCAGAGCTTGCCGGAATAGACCATCATCCCCGCGGGCGATATGGCGGGATTCCACCAGACCTTCGGCGCCTCAAAGCCGTCGCCAGGGCTATGATCCGGGATCGCCGCCCCATTGGTCGGCGGGCCCGGGTAGTTGTCGCCATTGGAGACGACCGGCCATCCGTAGTTGCGGCCGGGCAGGATCAGATTGACCTCGTCCCCACCCAGAGGGCCCATCTCCTGCTCCCACAGGTTGCCGTTTGCGTCGAATGCCAGGCCGAGGAGGTTGCGGTGTCCATAGGTCCAGATGGCGGGATCACCGCCGCGCACCGCCAGGGGATTGCCAGTTGCCGGCGTGCCGTCGTCGTTGAGGCGCAGAACCTTGCCTGAGAGGATTTTGATATCCTGCGGCTCCGTGCGCTGGAAACCGTCCCACTGCTGGCGATCTCCGACGGCGAAAAACAGCTTGCCCTCGGGCGAGAACGCGATGCGGCCAGAATAGTGGCCCGCCTTGGCGTCATACTTGGGGCCGCGGAAAAGCGTCTGCACGTTGCTTAGCGACGGGGCCTCTCCGTCGTTGAACACGCCGCGCGCCAGGACCAGGCTCGTGTCCTTCCCGGCGGCTTCCGAATAGCTGAGGTAAACCATCCGGTTCTTGGCGAACCGGGGGTGAAGCACGACATCCATCAGCCCGCCCTGTCCCTGGGACACCACGGCGGGGGTACCGGTCACGGTCTTTCGCTGTTTGCCGTCTGCTGAGAGCATTAACAGCTGGCCAGCCTTCTCGGTGATCAACATGCGGCCGTCGGGCAGGAAGGTCATGGCCCAGGGCTGGTCGAGGTCGGCGACTTCCTCGATCCGGAACGGCGCGTCGGGTGGGGCTGAGGGCTCTGTCATGGCCGCGACGGCGGCGACGGCCCCGCCGGTCAGCACCAATGCGCCGGCGAGCGCAACCGCCCACGGACGAGGAGTACGGTCCGGCTTGTTCGTAACAGTCGAGGTCGGCTTGGTCATGGGCGGTCACCTGTCGAGGGGTTAAGATCGTGGCCCGCCGCGGATACTGCCGTGCGCATCCCGCTAATCGACGACCCTGTCGTCGCTTCGATGTTTCTGAGCGGGTTCGCTCTGGCTTGTTCCGGATCGCTCACGACGCCTCCAATTCTGCTCGCCACCCGGGACATTGAATTAGCTGCACGCGGCTGACAATGACCGCTTCGGGTCGAATTTCACCGTTGGCTCGGTGCCGGCAAGCGGACCCTCACCAAGCCGTCCCCAACGGGTTCCCAATGTCAGGTTCTACCCACTAGCGAGCACCCAGGCGGACCAGTACGGCCCTTGGGATTCCCAGGTCGGCGATCACGGGTTTCTGGTCGCGCATGCCGCAGGCTTCCCGCTGGATAAACAGGGCCCAGACCGCCTCGGCCGCCGCCTTCAGGAGCGCCTCCCGACCCTCCGAGGCCAGGCTGGCCTCATCGTTCAGCCGGGCCAGGGCAGCCTCCGCACGGGCGCCCGCGCGGCCGAGCGTGGCCGCGGCTTCGGAGATCAGCTCGGCCTCGAGGACGCTGAAGCCGGTTTCTCGGTCGAGCCGGGTCGAGGTTCCGAGATCCGGAAGGCGCAGGCTCATCAGGTCGGCTCCGCATAGGCAATCCCTGCAGAGTTACAGTATTTTAAGTGGCGCGCCACCGGGGCGGCCGTCATTGGCATCCCCATGTTCTCCCATGTGCTTGGTGTCGTTTTCAGAAGGCTTTGCCCGGTCCTCGCCGGCGGCGTTCTCGTGGCGCCCATGGCGGCCCAGGCCCTGACCGTGGTTCCCGAACGCGACATCCCCCGGATGGTCAGCTTCGGCGGTGCCTGCGTCCGATGTGACCTTTCGGGACGGCAGCTTTCGGGTGCCCGATTCCAGGGGGCGGATTTCTCAGGGTCGGTCCTCATCGGTGCCGATCTCAGGGACGCCAGCATGACCGGCGCGGACTTCAGTCGGTCTGACCTCTCCAGCAGCGACCTGACCGGTGCAAACATCACCGGCGCTGACTTCGAGGGCGCACGCCTCAGGGAAGTCCGCCTGGACAGCGCCTGGATCCGGGGCGTCAGCTTCACCGGCAGCGATCTGGAAGGGGCCAGCCTCAGGGGTGTGGTCTTTTCGGGCGTCGACCTGAGCGGCGCGCGGAACCTCAGGCAGGAACAGCTTGATGCCGCCTGCGCCCACGGCTCCGTCAAGCTTCCCAGGGGCATGGTCCTCAGGACCTGTGCCGGGGGTGCCTCGCCCCGCTGACCCCGGGGCTAGGCCTTGAGCGGCAGGGCCGTGCGGATGTGCAGTTCCTTGAGCTGTCGCTCATCCACCACCGACGGCGCGCTCATCAGCAGGTCCTGGCCCTGCTGGTTCATCGGGAAGGCAATGACCTCGCGGATGGCCGTCTGGCCGGCCAGCAGCATGACGATCCGGTCGATGCCAGGCGCCAGGCCGCCGTGCGGCGGCGCGCCGTAGCGGAAGGCGTTGAGCATGCCACCGAAGGCGCTTTCCACATCCTCGGCGCCCATGCCGACGATCTCGAAGGCCCGCAGCATGACGTCCGCCCGGTGGTTCCGGATGGCGCCCGAGCAGAGCTCATAGCCATTGCAGACGATGTCGTACTGGTAGGCCAGGATCTCCAGCGGATCGCGGGTGTTCAGCGCCGCCAGCTCGCCCTGCGGCATGGAGAAGGGGTTGTGGGAGAAGTCCACCAGCCCCGTCTCTTCGTTCAGCTCGAACATCGGGAAGTCGACGATCCAGACGAACTCGAAGCGGTTCTCGTCCACCAGACCCAGCTCGGTCCCGACCCGGGTGCGGGCCAGTCCGGCGAACTTGGTGAAGACCTTGGGGTCGCCGCCCACGAAGAAGGCGGCATCGCCCACCTTGAGGCCGAGCTGTTCGCGGATCGCCTCGGTGCGCTCTGGCCCGAGGTTCTTGGCGATCGGCCCTGCGCCGCCCTCCTCGCCCTCGCGCCAGAAAATGTAGCCCAGGCCGGGCTGGCCTTCGGACTGGGCCCAGCTGTTCATGCGATCGCAGAAGGCTCGGCTGCCGCCGCCCGGCGCCGGGATGGCCCAGATGGCGGCCTTCGGGCTCTCCAGCATGCGGGCGAAGACGCCAAAGCCGCCACCCCGGAAGGGCTCGGAGACGTCCTGCATGACCAGGGGGTTGCGCAGGTCCGGCTTGTCGGAGCCGTACTTCTGCATGGCCTCCCGGTAAGGGATGCGCGGGAAGGGATAGGGGGTGACCGGCCTGCCCTCGGCGAACTCCTCGAAGACCCCATGCATGACGGGCTCGATGGCGGCGAAGACGTCCTCCTGGGTGACGAAGCTCATCTCGACGTCGAGCTGGTAGAACTCCAGGCTGCGGTCGGCCCGCAGGTCCTCGTCCCGGAAACAGGGGGCGATCTGGAAATAGCGGTCAAAGCCCGACACCATCAGCAACTGCTTGAACTGCTGGGGCGCCTGGGGAAGGGCGTAGAAGGTCCCGGGATGCACCCGCGACGGCACCAGGAAGTCCCGCGCGCCTTCCGGCGACGAGGCCGTCAGGATCGGGGTCTGGTACTCCAGGAAGCCCTGGCCGATCATCCGGTTGCGGATCGAGTGGATGACCTTCGAGCGCAGGACGATATTGCGGTGCAGGGTCTCGCGCCGCAGGTCCAGGTACCGGTGCTTGAGCCGGATCTCTTCCGGATAGTCGGGCTCGCCAAAGACCGGCAGGGGCAGTTCGGCGGCCTCGGACAGCACCTCGACGGCGCGCACCCGCACCTCGACGTCACCCGTCCCGAGGTTAGGGTTCACGGTCTCGGGGGTGCGGGCCACCACCTCGCCGTCGATCCGGATGACGCTCTCGGCGCGAAGGCGTTCGATGGCGGCGAAGCCGGGGGTGTCCGGCGCGAAGACCAGCTGAGTCAGGCCGTAATGGTCGCGCAGGTCCACGAAGACCAGGCCGCCATGGTCGCGCTTGCGGTGGATCCAACCCGACAGACGAACGGACTGGCCGGTGTCTCCGGCGCGCAGGGCGCCGCAGGTGTGGGTACGATAGGCGTGCATGGGGTCGCAAGGGCTCCGGAATCCGAGGCGCGGAAGGGCGCACGCAAGGGGCGGAAAGTCAAGGTTTCCGCCCCCGCAAGCGCGGTCTGGAGCCCTCCCCGACGCCTACTTCGCCGGGTCGACCAGGGCCTGGTAGGTCAGGGTCCGGGCCGCCGTGCCCAGGTCCTCGCCGCCAGTGCCGCCGAGGCGCTGGACCATGCCTACGAAGTAGAGGTCGTTGGTCGGATCCACCCAGAACCAGGTCCCGGCTGCGCCGCCCCAGCTCATGGTGTTCTTGCCCTCCAGGCTACCCGCCGCCCGGGGGTCGATGTTGACCATGAAGTCCAGACCGAAGCCGACGGCCTCGTTGAAGCGCGAACCCGAGGTGCCGTTGGTGGTGACCAGGACGCTCTTCGGGATGACGTTGGTTCCCATCAGTTCCACCGAGGCCGGGGAGAGAATCCGGGCACCGTCCAGTTCGCCGCCGTTCAGTAGCATCTGCGAGAAGCGGCCGTAATCGCTGGTGGTCGAGACCAGGCCGCCACCACCGGACTCCATGGCCGGGGCCCTCGTGTAATCCGGCGGCGGGTTGTCGAAGATAGCGGTGGCGAGCGTGTTCTGGCGGGTCTTGGGATCTGTCATGTAGAGGGTCGCCAGACGATCCGTCTTGCCGGCAGGAACATAGAAACCGGTATCGACCATCTTGAGCGGGCGGAAGATGCGCGCCTCCATGAAGGCGCCGAGGGTCTGGCCGCTGATCCGCTCGACGATCGCCCCCTGGATGTCCACGGACACCGAATAGGACCAGGCCGTGCCGGGCTGGAACATGAGCGGAATGTCGGCCGTCCGGGTGATCATGTCGTTGAGCCCGGTGGCCCCCAGCACTCGCTTCTCGCGGAACATCCGGTCCACCGGATGCTTGTCGCCCAGTCCGTAGCCGAAGCCGGCGGTGTGGCTCATGATCTCGCGCATAGTGGGCGGACGTTCCGCCGGCACGGTGATCATGTTGCCCTTGTCGTCGACCCCGGTCATGACCTTCAGGTTCTTGAATTCCGGGATGAACTTGGTCACCGGGTCATCCAGCTTCCACTTGCCCTCTTCGAAGAGGATCATCATGGCCACGCCGGTGATCGGCTTGGTCATGGAGTAGATGCGGAAGATGGTGTCCTTCTCCATCGGCGCGCCGGTGGCGAGGTCCTTATTGCCGTAGGTCTTGAAGTCGACCACCTGGCCGTGGCGGACCAGGAGGGTGGTCATGCCGGCCACGCGACCGTCTGCGACGACCTTGGCCATAGCCTCGTCCAGGCGCTTCAGACGCGCGGAGTCAAAGCCGACGGCCTCTGGCGTCCCGGCGGCCGCCTTTCGCGGAGCCGCCTGGGCGGCGGGAGCCGACAGGAGAGCGGCGACGGCAAAGGCCGAGGCCAAGCTTCGGAAAAAGTGAGTCAATGGAATCCCCCCAAAAGAATGGGGCGCACACTAGCCGCCGCCTGCCACGGGCGCAAAGCCGGGAATCGGGTCGGGGCCTCAGGCTGGACGGAAACGGCGGCTGGTGGGGAATCCCCTCGGCGCGGCACGGCCGGAGCTCGCCCGGCGTCCCGCCCAGTCTCGCCACTCCGGCCAGGCGCGGGTGCGGCCCGCAGCGTCGATCCAGGCGGCACCGTCCTCGGCGCGGAACACCAGGGCATCGCGCAGGCCACCCTCCCGATAGCCCTGGAGCCTGACCCCCTTACCGCGCGGCATCTCCGGCAGTTCCTCCAGTGGAAAGACGAGGATCTTGCCGTTGTCGCCGATGACGGCGAGATGGTCGCCCTCAACAGGCAGGGCAAAGGCAGCCTTGCCCTTGCCGACCGTCAGGACCTGCTTGCCCGCCTTGCGCATGGCGACGGCCTCGGCCTCGGGCAGGAGGAAGCCGTAGCCCTCGGTGGACGCAATCAACCGGCGCGTGCCGGGGCGGTGCGGGAAGACCGCGACGATCTCCGTCCGGTCGTCCAGTTCGAGCATGAGCCGGAGGGGCTCGCCATGGCCCCGCCCTCCCGGAAGCTTGTCGCAGGCCAGGGTGAAAAACCGCCCGTCAGATGCAAAAAGCAGAAGCTTGTCCGTGGTTTCCGCCGGGATGATGAAGCCCTGGGCGTCGCCTTCCTTGTACTTGATCTCAGAGGGGTCCTCGACCCGGCCCTTGATGGTGCGGATCCAGCCCCGCTCTGACAGGATGACCGTGACCGGCTCGCGGACAACAAGTGCCTCCAGGGCGGCGCCAGGGTCCACCAGGGGCATCGTCTCGAAGTTCGAGCGGCGGCGGGTCAGGCCGCCGTCCTTCTCGAGGAGTTCCCGGACATCCCTCAGGCCCAGGCCGACCAGATTCCACTGGGCCTTCTCCGACCCCAGGAGCGCATTGAGCCCATCCCGCTCCTCGGCCAGTTCGGCATGTTCGCGCCGGAGCTCCATCTCCTCGAGCCGGGCGAGCTGGCGAAGCCGGGTGTTCAGGATCGCCTCGGCCTGCACCTCCGAGAGATCAAGGATCTCGATCAGCCGGGCCTTGGGCTCGTCCTCCTGGCGGACGATGCGGATCACCTCGTCAAGGTTGAGGAAGGCGATGATCAGGCCGTCGAGGATATGGAGCCGGGACTCAATGCGCGCGAGCCGGTAGCGGGCCCGGCGGGCGACCACCTCCCGGCGGTGATCCAGGAAGGCTCGCAGCAGCGCCTTCAGTCCCATCACCCCTGGTGTGCCCCGGGCGTCCAGGACATTCATGTTGACCGGGATCCGCGCCTCGAGGGCGGAGAGCCGGAACAGGCTCTCCATCAGCACTTCAGGTTCGACATTCCGCGACTTGGGCTCCAGCACCAGCCGGACGTCCTCGGCGCTCTCGTCCAGGATGTCGCCCAGCAGGGCCGCCTTGCGCGTCTCGATAAGCTCGGCCAACTGCTCGACCAGGTCGGCCTTCTTCACCTGGTAGGGAATCTCGGTGACGACGATGCGCCAGAGGCCGCGCCCCATGTCCTCGCGCACCCAGCGGGCACGCACCCTCACACCGCCACGTCCGGTCTCGTAGGCCTCAAGCAGGCTTTCGGAGGACTCGACAATCACGCCCCCGGTCGGAAAGTCAGGGCCGGGGACCAGGGCGAGGAGTTCCGCCGTCGAGATGTCCGGTTGCTCCAGAATCCGCAGGCAGGCCTCGATCAGCTCGGAGACATTGTGCGGCGGGATGGAGGTGGCCATGCCCACCGCAATGCCACTCGAACCGTTGGCCAGGAGGTTGGGGAAGCCTGCCGGCAGGACGACGGGCTCTTCCTCCTCGCCGTCATAGGTTTCGCGGAAATCGACTGCGTCCTCGTCGATCCCCTCCAGCAGGAGCTGGGCGGCCAGGGTGAGCCGGCACTCCGTGTACCGCATGGCGGCCGCGTTATCGCCGTCGATATTGCCGAAGTTTCCCTGACCATCCACGAGGGGATAGCGCTGGGCGAAGTTCTGGGCGAGGCGGACCAGGGCCTCGTAAACGGCGGAGTCCCCGTGGGGATGATACTTGCCGATCACGTCGCCGACGACGCGGGCGCACTTCTTGGTTGTCGAGGCCGGGTCCAGCCTCAGCTGGCGCATGGCGAAGAGCAGCCGCCGATGAACGGGCTTCAGCCCATCGCGTACGTCCGGCAAGGCCCGGCCGGTGATGGTCGACAGGGCATAGGCCAGGTACCTGCGCGAAAGGGCCTCGCTCAGCGGCTCATCGATGGTGCGGTCGCCCTCGGGGGGCGGAGCCAGGGTATCGGTCATTGAGCGGTCGGTCAGCGAATCGCAGGAGCCAGCATCTGGTCCTGCTTAGGGTGCCGGCGCCCCCGCGTCACCCGGCGTGCGCGGGCTAGAGCCTGTTCCGATAAGTGGGAACCGGTTATCGGATCGAAACAGGATCTCACTTTTGTGGACTTAGAGCCTGTTCGCCTCCGCGAGCCGGTCATAGAGCCAGACCCGGGCCGGCGGCAGCGGGCGATTCATGGGCGCGAACAGGCAGGTATCGAGGAAGTGGCCTGTCAGGCGAAGCCCCGCCCCGATGTCGCCCTCGCAGAGCCCCCCCTGCGCCGACAGGAGGAAGGGCGGCAGGACCAGTAGCCGATCCCGGTAGGGTTCACCGGCAGCGCGGGACACTGCACGGCCGGTGCGGGGCGAGACCCAGACCAGGTCGTCCGTGGTCCCTGTCGCCGCGCACCTCGAAAGATCCAGGCCGAACCCGAGGGCCTGGAGGATCCCCGCCTCGAACCGGACATAGACCGCCGGCCAGACCTCCGGATGGCGCAGGGCACCGCTGAGGGACTCGAAGGCGGCAAAGGCACCGGGCTGGGGTTCCCGCTCCGGAAGGGCACCGCCGGCGACAGAGGCGGCCGAGGCCAAGCCCGCCAGGGCCAGGGAATCGTCGAACAGGTCGGAGGGATCTCCCCCTCCCGCCTCCAGGCTCGCCGATCCCAGCTGTTCGCTCGTCCGGGACCGGAAGCGGGCGCGGACCCGGGTTCCCGGCTGCAGGAGCGGCCGGACGCGGCGGGAGGTGCCGCCGGCAACAAAGGCAGCATAGCGGCCGTGGTCAGCGGTCAGCAGTTCGGCGATGGCTCCATTCTCGCCGTGGGACCGGGCCGACAGGACAAAGGCGTCGTCCTCAAACTCCACGCCCTGCCCCTAGGCCTCGAAATCGAGCCCGACGTCGCCGTAGAATTCCCGGCGGTCGGCCCAGCGCTCGTCGACCTTTACGGTCAGGAAGAGGTGCACCGGCCGGTCCAGGAGTTCGGTCAGTTCCTCTCGCGACTTCTGGCCGATCCACTTCAGTGTCTGGCCGTTGCGGCCCAGGACGATGGGGCGCTGGCTTTCGCGCTCGACATAAAGGGTCTGCTCGATTCGGACGGAGCCGTCCTGCCGCTCGCTGAAGGCGGTGGTCTCCACGGCGGCGGCATAGGGGAGCTCTTCGTGGACCCGCAGGTAGACCTTCTCCCGGGTGATCTCGGCGGCCAGCAGGCGCACGGGCAGGTCGGCCGTCTGGTCGGCGGGATAGAGCCAGGGGCCCTCCGGCATGAGCTCGGCAAGCCGCTGCAGGAGGTCGTCGACGCCGGAGCCATCCGCCGCGGAGATCATGAAGACCTCGGAATAGACGCCGGTGTCGAAGAACCGGGCGGACAGGGCCAGGAGGCGCTCGCGCTTGACCCCGTCGATCTTGTTCAGGGCCAGGATCGCCTTTCGTCCAGACCGATTCAGGCCCTCGATGATGGTCTCGACGTCCTCGTGGGCCTTGCGGTCCGCGCCACGGCCCTCGCCGGCGTCCCTAGCCAGCTCGGCCTGGACATCCACGAGGTGGACGACCGTATCGGCCTCGTCTGCCCCACCCCAGGCCGAACGCACCATGGCCCGGTCCAGACGCCGCCGGGGCGTGAAGATCCCGGGGGTGTCGACGAGGACGATCTGGCTCTCGCCGGAAAGGGCAACCCCTCGGACGGGGAAACGCGTCGTCTGCACCTTGCGGGTGACGATGGAGACCTTGGCGCCCACCAGGCGGTTCGTCAGGGTGGACTTGCCCGCATTGGGCGCGCCGATGATGGCGGCAAAACCGGCGCGGGTCATGGCTGGATCTTCTCCCTTTCGAGGAACATTGCGGCGGCGGCCTTCTCGGCCTCACGCTTGGAACGACCGGCGCCCTTGGCCGGCACTAGGCCCGGTAGACGGGCCTCGATGGTGAATCTGGGATCGTGCGGCGGGCCTTCGGCAGACACCACCACGTAGGCCGGCGGCGGCAGGCCGAGGCCCATGGCCCACTCCTGAAGGCGGGTCTTGGGATCGCGGTCCGGCCCGGCGTCCAGGCCGGCGGCGAGGTCGCCCCAGCCGATCCGGAAGAAGCTCCGCGCCGCTTCCAGCCCGCCGTCCAGGTAGAGAGCCGCCATCAGGGCCTCGCAGGCGTCGCCAAGGACCCGCTCGCTGTCCCGGGCGCCGATCCGGGAGGCGCTGGCGTCCAGCCTGAGGGCGTCGGGAAGGCCGATGCTGCGCGCCACCTCGGCGCAGGCGCCGGAATTGACCAGGCGGTTAAGCCAGCGGGCAAGCTCGCCCTCCCGGGCCGCCGGGAAGGCTTGGCAGAGGTGCTCGGCAGCCATTAGGTTCAGGACACGGTCGCCGAGGAACTCAAGGCGCTCGTTATCTCGCCCCGGCGTGCCGCCATTGCCGACGCTGGCGTGGGTCAGGGCGCGCTCGAGAAGATCGCGATCTGTAAAGACCCTGCCGACCCGCGCCTCGAGCGCGGCGACAGCTGCCTTGCGCCTGTCCGGCCGTGTCAGTGCAGCACCTTGCCGAAACGGCTCGGCCGCAGGTTCAGGACCCAGGTCCAGGGCTTGAAGAGCGAGGCACCGGCCGACCAGGACAGCAGGACCAGACGGGCCCGGCCGACCAGGTTCTCCCGGGGCACGAGGCCCACGCCGATCTCCGAGGGAAGGCGGCTGTCGGCCGAGTTGTCGCGGTTGTCGCCCATGAAGTAGTAGTGGCCTTCCGGAACGAGGACTTCCGGCGTGTCGTCCAGGTCTCCGCCGGCCCCGAAGTCGTTGGTCATGTACTTTCGACCGCCCGGGAGGGTTTCCTCGATCCGGGCCACGGGCCGCATGATTCCGCTGCCGCCCGTCTCGGTGATCAGGGCCTTCTGCTCGCGCGGCACCGGCTCGCCATTGAGGTAGAGCACGCCCTGCCGGACCTGGACCCGGTCGCCCGGAACGCCAATCAGCCGTTTGATGTAGTCGGTACGGTTATCCCGGGGCAGCTTGAAGACGATGATGTCCCCCCGCTTGGGCTCCTGGGCCAGGACCCGGCCCTCGAAGAACGAAGGGCTGAAGGGAATGGAGTGCTTGGACCAGCCATAGTCGTACTTGGTGACGATGACGTAGTCGCCCTCATAGAGGTTGGGTTCCTCGGAGGCCGAGGGAATGGTGAAGGGCTGGAACAGCAGTACCCTCAGAAGGAGGGCGATCAACAGGGCGACCGCGACGGTCTTGACGATCTCGATCGTCTCGTTGCGTTCGTCCTCGGGCGGTGAAATCGTCTCGGTCATGGGCCTTCCGGATCAGCGTTCGGTCCGGACATACCGCAAACCGGCAGGCCCGCACGTGAAAACTTGGAAACGCCTAGGCCTCCGGGACGGCCTCGATGATCACGAAGGCCTGAGCGTAGGGGGCGTCGTCGGTCATGGATAGATGGATCACAGCCTTGTGCCCGGAAGGGGTCATCTCGATGAGCCGGGC
The DNA here is from genome assembly GCA_945874825.1 of Phenylobacterium deserti. Classification (GTDB taxonomy): domain Bacteria; phylum Pseudomonadota; class Alphaproteobacteria; order Caulobacterales; family Caulobacteraceae; genus Phenylobacterium; species Phenylobacterium deserti_D. Next base: position 31,439 of record CAMCIK010000020.1, read on the forward strand.
GGCCGCCCCGCCGGTCAGGGCCAGGGTGGGCTGGCCTGAGCGCAGGTTCACCACCCCCATGTCGCGCCAGAAGACGCCCCGCCTCAGGCCGGTGCCAAGGGCCTTTGCGCAGGCCTCCTTGGCCGCGAAACGCTTGGCGTAGCTGGCGGCGGCATCGGGCTTGGCCTCCGAACGACGGCGTTCGAGCTCGGTGAAACAGCGGTTTCGGAAACGGTCGCCGAACCGGTCCAGGCTGGCCTGGATACGCCGGATATCGGTCAGGTCCGAGCCGATGCCCAGGATCATGCCACGGCCGCAGCCCGGGCTGCATCCATGCGCTCGCGCATGCCACGGATCGCGGCGGGCAGGCCCAGGAAAACCGCCTCGCCGATCAGGAAGTGACCGATGTTCAGCTCGCGCATCTCAGGGATGGCCGCCACAGGGCCAACAGTGGCGTAGTCGATGCCGTGCCCGGCATGGACCTCCAGGCCGGCATCCGCCGCCCTGCGGGCCGCCCGGGCCAGCGTGGCTAGGTACGCATCTGCCTCTGGATCACCGGCCCGGACCGCGTCGCAGAAGGGTCCCGTAGTGACCTCCACAATCTGGGCACCAGCC
>CAMCIK010000021.1 GCA_945874825.1 Phenylobacterium deserti
TTCCAAGGGCGCGCCGGCAATCGCTTCGGCGGGCCCCGTGGGAAGCGGACCCTTCTTTTCCTCCGCCCGGAGGATGTTGGTCGCCCGGCGATATCCGGCGAGGAGGTTGGTGCCGTCCTCTGTGGTCAGGAAGTCCGACAGGGCCTCGACGCGGGCGTTGATCCTGACCAGGTCATCGTCGCCGAGGGCGAAGACGGCGTCGACCAGGTCGTGCCCCCGGCCCTGCTCACGCATCGAGACCTTCAGGCGATCCGCTAGGAAGGCCAGGACCTCCGCGGCGACCTCGGGATAGGGACGGAAGCGGTAGAGGACTTCACCCTCGGGGGCCTCGCCGGCGGAGGCGCTCCGGTCGAAGCGGATATCAAAGTCCGCATCGATGGCCACGACCATCGGTTCGGCCTCAAGGAGGGCGGCCTCGAACTCCTCGACATAGGTCTGGAAGACCTCCGAGTCCTCGCGGGGAAGCGGGCCAAGGTAGCCGGTTGTCCGGCGGGTGGAGGCATAGAGGGCCCGGCCCGGATCGACGAAGCAGCGGAGCGAGCGGTACCAGTCAGCGACCAGCTCGCGAACGGGTGCCCGGACCTCGGAGGTCAGGAGGATGCGGATCACACCCAGGGCCGCCCGGCGCAGGGCGTAGGGGTCGCGCGAACCGGTAGGCTTCTCGTTGATGGCAAAGAAGGCCACCAGGGTGTCCAGCTTCTCAGCCAGGGCCACCGCCATGGTGACCGGGCGGTCGGGAACCTCATCCGAGGGCCCGACGGGCTTGTAGTGGTCGCGGATCGCCTCGGCAGTTACCGGGGTCAGCTTTTCCTCAAGGGCGTAATAGCCGCCCATAAGCCCCTGGAGTTCAGGGAACTCGGCGACCATGCCGGTGGTCAGGTCAGCCTTGCAGAGGCGGGCAGCCAGGGTCGCCTTGGCCGGGTCCGCACCCACCCGGCCGGACAGGGCACCGGCAAGGTGCTCGAGCCGCTCGACACGATCGTAGAGGGTTCCAAGCCGGGCGTGGAAGGTCACCGACTTCAGCTTCTCGAGGCGGTCCTCCAATCGGATCTTGCGATCCTCGTCCCAGAAGAAGCGGGCGTCGGAGAGGCGCGCCGAAAGTACCTTGGCGTTGCCGGAGGCAATGGTCGCGCCGCCATCCGGGGCCTGGATGTTGGCGACGGTGATGAAGTGCGGCGCCAGCCGTCCGGTCTCGGGGTCCTTTACGGCGAAGTACTTCTGGTGGTTCCTCATGGAGGTGCGGATCACCTCGGCCGGAAGGGCTAGGAAGTCGGGATTCATGTCGCCGAGGATCGGGACGGGCCATTCGGTGAGACCGGCGACCTCGTCCAGCAGCCCCGCGTCCTCGACAAGTTCCAGCCCCCGGTTGGCACAGAGTCGCCGGGCCTCAGTGAGGATGCGAACCTTGCGCACCTCGGGATCTAGCGCCACGAAACGCTTCTCCAAGCCCGAACTGTAGCTGGCAAAACTGCGGACCCGGAAGGCTCGGCCTGAGCCCATGAACCGGTGACCGACCGTGAAGTCTACGGCTGGAACTCCATCGACATCGAGCGGGACCAGGACGCCGTCGAAGAGGCAGAGGATGTGCTTGAGGGGCCGGACCCAGCGAAGCGTTCCCGTGCCCCAGGTCATGGACTTCGGCCAGGAAAAGGCCCGGACGACCTCCGGCACGATCTCGGCGACAATCTCCGACGTCGGCCGGCCGGTGGCGCTGATCTCTGCAAACCAGACGCCGTCACGCTCGACAAGCTGTTCGCGCGTCAGGCCGGTGGAGCGAAGAAACCCGTCCAGAGCTGCCTCGGGAGCCGAGGTCTTCGGTCCCTTGCGCTCCTCCTTGCGGTTCGGCTGGGCCGCAGCCAGGCCGTCCGCCACCAGGGTCAGGCGGCGCGGCCCGGCGAAGGTGCGGATCTTGCTCGGCACAAGCCCGGCGGCGACAAGGCGCTCCCGGACCATGCGGTCGAAATCGCGCGCCGCCTGGGCCTGCATGCGGGCGGGGATTTCCTCGGAGAAAAGTTCGATCAGCAGTTGGGCCATGTCTCAGGCCTCCATTGCGGCGGTGCTGGCCGCCTCATTGGCGACCCAGGCTTCTGCACACATCCGGCTCAGATCGCGGATGCGCCCGATATAGCTCTGGCGCTCGGCGACCGCGATGGCCCCACGGGCGTCCATCAGGTTGAACAGGTGGCTGGCCTTCAGCACATGATCGTAGGCGGGCAGGACCGTCACCTGTCCCTGGGGGCCTCGCCCCTGCAGAAACCTCGGGACCTGGGCCTCCATGTCCTCGAATTGCCGCTTCAGCGTCGCCACGTCGTACAGGTGGAAATTGGCCTCGGACTGCTGGCGTTCGTTCTCGAGGAAGACATCGCCATAGGTCATGGGAAGCGGGCCGTCAGGATCGTTGAAGGCCAGCTGGTCGAAGCGGTCGACACCCTGCAGGTACATGGCCAGGCGCTCCAGTCCGTAGGTCAGCTCGCCAGCGACCGGAGAAACGTCAAGGCCGCCAACCTGCTGGAAGTAGGTGTATTGGGTCACTTCCATCCCGTCGCACCAGACCTCCCAACCCAGGCCCCAGGCACCGACAGTCGGGTTTTCCCAATCGTCCTCGACAAAACGGATGTCGTGTAGCCGGGTATCGAGGCCAAGGGCGTCCAGGCTGCCGAGGTAGAGTTCCTGCAGGTTGTCGGGATTGGGCTTCAGGATCACCTGGTACTGGTAATAGTGCTGGAGCCTGTTGGGGTTCTCGCCATAACGACCGTCGCCCGGCCGCCGCGAGGGCTGGACGTAGGCGGCGCGCCAAGGCCGGGGCCCAAGGGCCCGCAGGACCGTTGCCGGATGCAGGGTGCCCGCCCCGACCTCCACGTCGTGAGGTTGCAGGATCACGCAGCCCTGACGGCTCCAGTAGTCGTGAAGCTTCAGGATCAGGGCCTGAAAAGACAGCGGTTTTTCGGCGGGCATGGGCAGGACTTCGCAGGCGCACAAACGACGGCGGACCATAGGGCCCGCAGCCCCGCGCTTCAAGCGCGCCGAAGGGATAGCGGGTGGCTGGCGATCCGGATCGTCGGAGTGGCAATGACCTTGCCCGGCACGTGCGCGATGCCCTTCGAGGCCGCCTCATCGGCCTGGAGGATCGGCATCCCGCGCTTGTGAGGCCAAAGGGGCATTCTCCGGCTCTCCTGCCCCGCCGACCGCGAGCCAGTGCCCGTTTTTGAACCAACTCCAGACCCGGACTGCCGGTTTTTTACACTTCCTGCTGTGGTCGCCTGTTTTTTTGGCACCCGACGAGCGCGGCGGCGAGCCATCGGCCTACCGTCAACCCGGGTCCCGCTGGTCATTCCGGCCCGGGGCCGTTCCACAAGGAACCGAGCGGGAGCGACGGGATGAAATTGATCATGGCGATCGTCAAACCCTTCAAGCTGGACGACGTGCGCGAAGCTCTCGTGTCGTCCGGCGTCGAAGGTCTCACGATCACGGAAGTCAAGGGATATGGACGCCAAAAGGGCCAAACCGAGATCTATCGGGGCGCCGAGTACCAGGTGAACTTCATCCCAAAGGTGAAGCTGGAGGCTGTCGTCGACGACGCCGCCGCTGCCGGGGCCGTCGAGGCCATCAAGGCGGCGGCCTCCACCGGCAAGATTGGCGACGGGAAGATCTTCGTCATCGACGTCGCAGACGCCGTACGGATCCGCACCGGCGAAACCGGCGCCTCGGCGCTCTGACCCCTTCAGGAAGGAAAACAACATGAGTTGGTTGAAATCGAGGGGTCTGGCCGGGCTGATACTCGCCGCGACTCTGGCCGGAGCGCCTCTGGCCGCCCCGGCCTTCGCCCAGGACGCAGCACCTGCCGCCACAACGGTGGTGGCGGCTGAAGCCGCACCTGCACTGGCGGCACCGGCGGAAACGGCTGTGCCCGCTCCAGAACCGGCGGCGGTGGCTGCACCGGTCCCCGACAAGGGCGACACCACCTGGATGCTGGTCTCCACCGTCCTGGTGCTGTTGATGATCGTGCCGGGTCTGGCCCTGTTCTACGGCGGTCTTGTTCGCCAGAAGAACATGCTGTCCATGCTGATGCAGGTCGGCGTGGTCACCGTGATCGGCATGATCGCCTGGTTGTTCTGGGGCTACAGCCTGTCCTTCTCGGACGGCGGCAGCCTGGACAAGTTCATCGGCGGCGGCGGGAGGCTCTTCCTCCAGGACGTAACGCCCGCCAGCACCGTGGCGACCTTCTCGACCGGCGTCGTCATTCCGGAACTGGTCTTCATGGCCTTCCAGATGACCTTCGCCTGTATCACTGCCGCTCTGGTCCTCGGCGGCGTCGCGGAGCGAATGAAGTTTGCGGCCGTGGTGATCTTCGCCATCCTCTGGCCCCTCCTGTCCTACTATCCCCTGGCGCACATGGTTTGGTGGTGGGCGGGTCCTGACGCGGTCGCAGCCGCGCCGAACGACCCGATCCAGGCTGGCCTGCTCTGGGGCTTTGGTGCCCTGGACTTCGCCGGCGGCACTGTGGTGCACATCAATGCCGGCATCGCGGCCCTGATGGGTGCCCTGATCCTCGGCCCCCGAAAGGGCTTCGGCACAGAGCCCATGCCGCCGCACTCCCTGACCCTGACCATGACGGGCGCAGGCCTGCTCTGGGTAGGCTGGTTCGGCTTCAACGCCGGATCCAACCTTGAAGCCAACGGCTACGCCGCCCTGGCCATGGTGAACACCCTGGTGGCCACCGCAGCCGCCGGGATCTCCTGGGTCGCCACGGAATGGGTTACCCGCAAGCGCGCCAGCGCCCTTGGCCTCGCCTCGGGCCTGGTCGCCGGCCTGGTCGCAATCACCCCCGCGGCGGGCTTCGCCGGCCCCGTGGGTGCCGTGATCCTCGGACTGGTCGTCTCACCGGTCTGCGTGTTCTTCTGCTCGAAGATCAAGAACGCCCTCAAGTACGACGACAGCCTGGACGCCTTTGGTATCCACGCCGTCGGCGGCATTGTCGGGGCCATCGCGACGGGCCTGCTCGTCAACCCGGCCTGGGGCGGTGCGGGCGTGGTGGACTACACCACCTGCGGCCTCGACGGCGATGTCTCGACCTGTGACACGGCGGCCTACGTCCTTTCCACCCAGGTCATGGCCCAGGTGAAGGCGGTCCTCGTGGCGGTCGGCTGGTCGGCGGTCGCGAGCAGCATCGTGTTCTTCCTCATCAAGTACACGGTGGGCCTGAGGTCCTCCGTGGAAAGCGAAGAAGAAGGGCTCGACATCTCCGAGTTCGGAGAGCGCGCCTACCACTCCTGATCCTCTCACAAGGTGTGGCGGAGCGGGGACCCCTCGGGGTCCCCGTTTTCGTTTGGAGGCCCCCTCAGGCCGAGGCGTCCGGCAGACCTCCGAGGCTACAGGCGCGGACCCACCAGTCGGGATGGGTCCGGCGAACCTCTGCAGCCAGCTGGTGGGCGCAACCCGGGTCGGCACAAAGCGCAAAACAGGTCGCGCCTGAACCCGACAGCCTGGCCAGGCGGGTCTCCGGGGCGGCCCTCAAGCGGTCCAGGACCTCCCTGACAACCGGTGCAACCAAGATTGCCGGCGCTTCAAGGTCGTTGCGCAGGTCCCCTAGCCAAAGGGCGGCGGCGGCGGCGTCCGGCAGGACAGCAGGAGGCGGGACGGGGTCCGACCCGCCAAATCGCGCGGACAGGTCGTAGGCACGATACACCTCGCCTGTTGGACAGGCGGTGCCGGGATTGACCAGGACCGCAGGCAGGATGGGCAGGAGCGGCGCAGGGCCAAGGACGTCTCCCCTGCCCGATGCCGTCACAGGCCGGCTGCGGACACAGGCGGGGACGTCCGACCCAAGGCCTGCCGCAAGCGCCTCGAGCTCGACGGGAGACAGCCCCGCCTTCCACTCTGCATTGAGGAGCCGCAGGGTCGCTGCGGCGTCCGCAGAACCTCCGCCCAGGCCCGATGCGACCGGCAGGCGCTTGTCCAGGACCAGGGTCGGCAGGGGCCCGCGTCGACCCAGGTGCACAGCCAGCTGCTGAGCAGCCCGCAGGACCAGGTTGTCTCCATCTCCGAGGCCGGAGGCAAAGGGACCCGTCAGGCGAAGCGATGGCTCGGAACCCGACGAGATCGACACCTCGTCTCCCACGTCCGCGAAGACCATCAGACTGTTGACCGGGTGAAAGCCGTCTGCCCGGGGTGGCCCTACATGCAGATACAGGTTGATCTTGGCGGGCGCGAAGGCGCGGGCGCTCATGGGAAGGATCAGGGCTTCCGGGCGGGTAGGACCGGCGCAGGGCCCAGGCCCTGGGCGAGCTTGCGCTCAACTTCGGCCCGGATCTTCGCATCCGGCTCCAGGGTCAGAACACGCTTCCACTGGAAGCCTGCCTCGTCCCGCCTTCCGACCCGCCAGTAGGCATCGCCGAGGTGGCCGTTGATCTCGGGATCGCCAGGCTGAAGCTCCACAGCCTGCTCTAGCGTCTCGACCGCCCGCGGATAGTCGCCCAGCCGGAAATAGGCCCAGCCCAGACTGTCGACCATGGCGCCCGATCTGGGGTTCTGGTTGACCGCCCGGCGGACCAGTTCGATCGCCTTCTCCAGGTTTTCACCCCGGTCAATCCAGGAATAGCCGAGGTAGTTCAGGAGTTCCGGCTCATCAGGATTCAGGGCCAGAGCCAGGCTCAGATCCTTCTCCGCCTCCGGCCAGCGTCCGGCGCGTTCAAGGGAGACGCCGCGGGCATAGAGCAGGCGCCAATCCTTTGGCGAGGCCGCCAGTACAGGCGACAGGACATCGGCGGACTCCGAGAATTTCTCGTTGGCCCTCAGGAGGTCCGAGAGGTTGACCACCGCCTCGAGGTCGCCGCCCGCCGCGGCCTGCCGGGCGAGGCGTAGGGCGGTCTCAGGCTCGCCGGCCCGCTGGTGGCTCCAGGCCATCTTGGCCTGGGCGGTTGCGTGTTCTGGAAAGCCGGCCGGGACCCTTGCATAGGCGCCCCGGGCGTCGTCGATCAGGCCAGCATCCTCAAGTCGGTCGCCCACGAGCAACCAGGCCCCGTAGTTTTCGGGATCGAGGCGGAGGGTAAGCCGCAGGTAGGACATTCCGAGCTGGTCCTGGCCGGCGACGACGAGGGCTGCCGCGAGGGGGGTCAGGGATTGAGAAGCACCCTGCCTGAGCGTGGGCAGAGGCTCGGCGCGACCCGCCGCCGCCCGCGACCGCGCGGCGTTGAGCGCGCCGTTGCGCGGATCAGCTGCCAGCAGGCGATCATAGATGGCGATGGCCTCCGGTCCGCGCTTGCGGCGCTCAAGAAAGCCTCCGTAAGCGAGCACCGAGGTCACGCTCGGTGAGTCCCCGCCGGAGAGCACCTTAAAATTGGTTTCCGCCTCGTCGAACCGGTTCTCGTGCTCGAAGAGCCGGGCCTGGCCAAGCAGACCAAAGACATCGACGATGCGGTCTCCCGGCGCCTGGGGTCGGACCGCCTGCCCCTCACGGTCGCCGGACATGGCGGCGGCCCAGGGTGCGAGGAGGGCCGCAGCGGAGCGGTGCGGGAAGACGACGGTGTCGGGTGCCAGGAGGTCACGGACAGAGCGGGCGCGCCCGGTCGACATCCCTTCGACGGCCCTCACAATACGCCCAAGGGCCATGTTGGACGGCGAAGCACCTTCAGACGTCGGCGCGAGTTTCGCTGCAGAGGTCACGTCCCCGGCCAGGAGGGTGGCAACGAAGGCCCGCTCATCGGCAATGACCGCAGCCTCGGGATCCATCCGCCCGACCGCGCCATAGTATGTGGAGGCCTCGGCGTTACGCCCGTCGTTGAGCGCAGCGCGCCCTGCCAGGAACTGACCGTAGGGCGTAACGCCTACACCCTCGACGGGCGTCACAGCCGGCCCGGGCGACGAGGCGCAGGCTGCAAGAGACGCCACCATAGCCACCGCCGCAGCACGTCCGGCAATGCGTCCGAGTCCCTCGTGTCTACAACGATTCATGGAGCGGATGTTCACCTGTTCGCTCCGCCCGGCAAGCCCGCCTACATGTTCGGATAGTTGGGTCCGTCGCCGCCCTGGGGCGTCGTCCAGTTGATGTTCTGCGACGGATCCTTGATGTCGCAGGTCTTGCAGTGAACGCAGTTCTGGAAATTGATCTGGAACCGCGGGTTCGATCCGCCCTCGTCCGTCAGCACCTCATAGACGCCCGCCGGGCAGTAGCGCTGGGCAGGCTCGGCATAGTTGGGCAGGTTGACGCTGATCGGGATGGAGGCGTCCTTCAGCCTCAGGTGCGCAGGCTGGTTCTCGTCATGGTTGGTCGAGGACAGGAAGACTGAGGACAGTTTGTCGAAGCTCACCACGCCGTCGGGCTTGGGATAGGCAATCGGGCTGTAGTCCTTGGCGAGGCCGGTGGAGGCGGCGTCGGACTTGCCGTGCTTAAGGGTACCGAAGACTGAGAAGCCGCCCAGCATGTTAGCCAGGGTGGCGTCGGCACCTCCGAGGATCAGGCCCGGAATGGTCCCCCACTTCGACCAAAGGGGCTTGAAGTTGCGGACGGCGTGGAGTTCGCGGGCGATGGACGAGGCCTTGTAGGCGGCCTCATACTCGACCAGTTCGTCACCGCCCCGACCCGCCTGGATGGCGCCAAAGGCCGCCTCCGCCGCCAGGACACCGCTCTTCACTGCATTGTGGGAGCCCTTGATCCGCGGCACGTTCACCATGCCTGCCGAACACCCCAGCAGGGCACCGCCCGGGAAGTAGAGCTGGGGCAAGGACTGCTCACCGCCCTCGGTGATGGCCCGGGCGCCGTATGAGACGCGCTGGCCACCCTCGAGGTAACGGCGGATGGCCGGATGGGTCTTGAACCTCTGGAACTCGTCGAAGGGTGAAAGATAGGGGTTCTTGTAGTTCAGGTGCACAACGAACCCGATGGACACGTAATTGTCCCCGAAGTGGTACATGAAGGAGCCCCCGCCGGTCTGGTTGTCCAGGGGCCAACCGAAGGTGTGCTGGGTCAGACCGGACACAAAGGCCGCGTCCGGCACCTTCCAGAGCTCCTTGATGCCGATGCCATACTTCTGGGGCTCGCGCCCGTTGTTAAGGTCGAAGCGCGCTTGCAGCTGCTTGGCCAGGGACCCGCGCACGCCCTCCCCGATCAGGGTGTACTTGGCGTGTAGCTCGATGCCGGGCTGGTAGTCAGGACCCGGCTCGCCATCCTTTCCGATCCCGAAGACGCCGGCCACGACGCCCTTGACCGAACCGTCGGCGTTGAAGACCAGCTCCGAGGCCGCCATGCCGGGGTAGATCTCGACCCCAAGGCCCTCGGCGTGCTGGGCCAGCCAACGGCAGACATTACCCAGGCTGGCGATGTAGTTGCCGTGGTTCAGCATCCACTTGGGAAAGGGCGCCCAGCTGACGTCGAGCTCACCGCTCGGGCCCAGCATCAGGAACTTATCCTTGGTGACTGCCGTCTCGAGGGGAAGCCCAAGTTCCTTCCAGTCGGGAAGCAGCTCGGCGATGCCGCTGGGATCGATCACAGCGCCCGACAGGATATGGGCGCCGACCTCGGATCCCTTCTCGAGGACCGCGACGGAAATCTCGGTTCCCGCAGCCTCGGCCATCTGCTTCAGGCGGATCGCGGCCGCCAGGCCCGATGGGCCGGCGCCGACGATGACCACGTCGTATTCCATCGCCTCACGTTCGAGGGTCTCGCTCATCTTGCGACCTCCGGTACGCCGGTCGCATCGCGCCCGGCCTTGTTCCCTTGAGGCCTTATCAATAGCTTGTGTCGGGTGGGTCAAGGGCGAATGGTACCGGGCCTGTCCCCACCAGAGGAAATCCGCCGGAGATGAGCCGCCTGCTGGCAAGCACTGTCGCCGAAAGCCTGCTCGCCTTCTGGGCCGAGGCCGGCGTCGATGCTGTTCTGCTCGACGCGCCACCTGACCGAATCGCCGAGGGTCAGAGGCCCCTTGCACCCCGGCAGGCACCCGCGCCTGTGATCCGGGGTGGAACACAGATTGCAGTACCGACACGACCGCTGGCCATCGAGGCGGCACGGGAGGCCGCTTCGGCTTGTGGGACCTTGGAGTCCCTCGCCGAGGCGATCGAGGCCTTCGAAGGCTGTCCGATCCGGTTCGAAGGCGCCGCGACCCGATCGGTATTCTCGCGCGGGCCGGCGGATGCGCCGGTGGTTGTGATCGGCGAGGCCCCCGGGGCAGAGGAAGACCGGTCGGGGAGGCCTTTCGTGGGCAAGGCCGGGCAGATGCTCGACCGGATGCTGGACGCCATCGGGCTGACCGACAGGGCCTTCATCACCAACACCGTTTTCTGGCGCCCCCCGGGGAATCGGACTCCGACCCCTGAGGAGCAGTTCGCCTGCAAGCCCTTTGTCGAGCAGGCCATCCGCCTTGTCAGGCCCCGGATGTTATTGCTGGTCGGGGCCCCGGCCACCCGCTCCATGCTCGAGCAGGCTGAAGGCATCAATCGGCTGCATGGTCGCTGGTTCGAATGGCGGGCGACCGCCGGCGACCTGGAGCTGCCGGTCCTGCCGACCTTCCACCCCGCCTTCCTGATGCGGACCCCCTCGGCCAAGGCCATGGCCTGGGCGGACCTGAAGACCTTCGCCGAACGCCTGGACCGGCCTGGCCGGCCCTGAGGCCTCAGCCTGCGATCGCGAGCCGGGGCGCGCCCCGGGAGGCCCTCGCCAGGCCCGCTTCCAGGCTGGTGCCGGCAGGCAGGTCCATGAGCCGGCGACGAGACACGACAAGACCTCGTGGGGACGCCAGGAAACCCAGGCCTGGCAGGGTCTGTCCTGTCAGGGCGAGCCGCTTCGACACAGCCTCGGCTCCCAGCTCCGCAAGGTTGCGACCCAGTCGGTCAAGCGCGAAGGCGTCCAGGCGAAGCCCGGGCGCGGCCAGGAGGATCAGGTTGCTGCGCGCCTGACGCACCGCGACGTCAAGACCCCCGTCAACCCGGCAAGCCCCAGCGTCCTCGCAAAGGGCGATGAACTGGGGATCGTCCACATCAGGCTCCAGGACCAGGACATCGCGAATGAGACCCTGGACGGCACCCGGCACGAGATCGGACAGGAAACCGTAAAGCTGGACCGATTGGCCTCCGGAATGGGTGATGACGGACAGCATGCCCCCATGAGCCGGGAGCGCCGGGTCAGGTCAAGTGCGCGCCAGACCGGAGATGCCGCGCACGGCGGCGTGCTGCTAAGTTCCCCATCGGGACGACCTTCTGAGGGAGAGACACTTGGACCCGGCAGTAAGCCTCGCCTGTCGCCGGGTCTGCGGTCTGGCCGCCGGGCCTGGCTGAAGGTGCTCGCCATCGCCCCGATCGAACACCTGCTTTGAATCTGGAAGCGCTCGCCCTCAGACGGCCTGCTTCAGCGCCTCGGCCATCCGCTCTTCCTTGAGCTTCTCAGCGACAAGGAAGGCCAGTTCCAGGGCCTGTTCGCCGTTGAGCCTGGGGTCGCAGTGGGTGTGATAGCGGTCGGCGAGCTCGCCCTCGGACAGAGCTCGCGCGCCGCCCAGGCATTCTGTGACGTTCTGGCCGGTCATCTCGAGGTGAACCCCGCCTGGATGAACACCCTCGGCCCGGCAGATCTCCACGAAGCTCTTCACCTCAGACAGGATCCGGTCGAAGGGCCGGGTCTTGTAGCCGGTCGCGGCGGTCAGGGTGTTGCCGTGCATGGGATCGATGGCCCAGACCACCCGGGCACCGGCGGCGCGGGTCGCCTTCAGGAGGCCCGGCAGGCGTCCAGCGATCTTGTCGTGGCCAAAGCGACCGTAAAGCGTCAGCCGCCCAGGCTCGTTGTCCGGGTTCAGGATATCGATGAGGCACAGGAGTTCATCGGCCTCGAGGGTCGGACCGACCTTCATGCCGATCGGATTCTTGATGCCTCGGACGAACTCCAGGTGGGCACCGTCAGCCTGGCGGGTGCGCTCCCCGACCCAGAGCAGGTGGGCCGAGGTGTCGTACCAATCCCCGGAGGTGGAATCGACGCGGGTCATGGCCTCCTCGAAGCCCAGCAGAAGGGCCTCGTGGGAGGTGAAGAACTCCACCCGATGAAGGTCAGGGTGCGACTCCGGCGTCACGCCGATCGCTGCCATAAAGGTCAGGGCCTCAGAGATCTTTTCCGAGAGGGCACGGTAGCGTGCGCCCTGCGGGCTGTCGTCGACGAAGCCAAGGGTCCAGCGATGGATATTGTGCAGGTCGGCATAACCGCCACCGGCGAAGGCTCGCAGCAGGTTCAGGGTCGAAGCTGACTGACCATAGGCCTGCAGGAGACGCTGGGGGTCAGGTGTACGGGAGGCGGCATCAAAGTCCATGCCGTTGATATTGTCGCCGCGGTAGGACGGCAGGGTGACGTCACCGACGGTCTCCGTGGCCGACGAGCGCGGTTTGGCAAACTGGCCGGCCATGCGCCCAACCTTCACCACCGGCTTCCCGCCAGCGAAGGTCAGCACCACCGCCATCTGCAGGATCAGGCGGAAGGTGTCGCGGATGTTGTCGGCGTGGAATTCCTTGAAGCTTTCGGCGCAGTCTCCACCCTGAAGCAGAAAGGCACGACCCGCCTCGACGTCCGCCAGCAGGGACTTCAGCCTGCGGGCTTCACCGGCGAAGACCAGGGGCGGCATGCCGCGCAAGGTCAGCTCGACTGCAGCCAGGGCTTGGGCGTCCGGATAGTCCTCAGGTATGTGCTTGCCAGGACGGGCACGCCAGGTGGAAGGGCTCCAGGAAGGGCTCATCTTGCAACTCCGCACCCGCATCGGCACGCGCGGCGTTTTATACGTTGCGGCCGGAAAGGTCGATAGGCTGGGCGCGAAGGACCAGGATGCAGGCCAGGGCGGTCAAGGCACCGAGGCCCAGCCACCACTCCTGCCAGACCCCGAAGCTCACCGCCCCGAAGACGAGGTAGGCGGCGGCGGCGGCGGCGCTGGCGGCGGCGGCGGGTGACCGCGCTGGCCGGGACAGGCCAGTAAAAATCGCCGCCCAGACGATGGCGGCAGCCACGGCTCCGATCAGGCCAAGCTCCATCCAGACTTGGAGGGCGGCATTGTGGGGGTGCAGCCGAATGCCCGGTCCGAACGCGCGGCTGGCGTCGAGACCCCAGCCCGGGAGGGGACGGGCCCAGATCCAGTCGGCGGCCTTACCCCAGTAGCCCAGCCTCTGCATCCAGGACTCTGACAGGTAAGGGGCCAGACGGGCGTCGAGCCCGAGGGCAAAGGCAGAGGAGACGAGGAGGGGTGCTGCCAGGAAGGCCCCCGCAGCAAGGCCTCCCAGCGCTCGCGGACCGGCCTCCGGAAACCGCCAGACCAGCAGGGCTGTCGCGGCCGCGATGGCCGCAGCGAGGACCGGGGCGTCATAGCCGAACCTCGAGGCCGGAAGGAGGACTCCGCCAAGAACAAGCGCCGCTAGGCCCCACCGGACCCGACCCCTGGCCGCCACAAGGGCGGGCGGCGCCAGCAGGGTCAGCACATACAGGCCCTGGGCGACGTTCTTGACGGCATAGTCCGGGCGGACGGTCTGGCCGAGGGCCGTCAGCAGGACCTTGTAGCCGGCGGCACCGGTCAGGGACTCAACGATGAGGATCGCAGACAGCAGGCCCACGGCGGCGACCAGAATCTTGAGAAGTCCATTCAGGCCCACCTCGGAAACCGCACGGGCTGCACTCACGGCGGAGCCGTATAGGGCCAACATGAAGACCAGCTTCAGGCCAGTCTGTCCCTCGAGGTCGGGGGCCCGCCAGGGGCTCCAGAAAACGGAAGCGCAGGCCCAGACAAGGGCGGTGAAAAGGGCCAGCAACAGGGTGCGGTCGGAGACTCGCACCCGGAGGGACGGGACAGTCAGAAGGCCCGCCAGGGCCACGGCGGGCGCAAATCCCAAGGCCCCGGCCCAACCCAGAAAGGGCGTTAGGACCAAGAGGCCTGCGAGCACGCCTGCCGTCCAGCGGCCGTCGTTGGCCCGGGGCGGAGCCGGGCTCAAGCGATGGGTCGCACGACTGGCTCGCTGAGCGTGACCAGCTCTTCGGCCAGGGTGGGATGGACGGCGCAGGCGGAGTCCCACTGGGCTTTGGTGACGCCCAGCTTCAGGGGTACGGCCGCCATCTGGATGATCTCCGGGGCATCAGGGCCCACGACATGACACCCCAGCATGCGCTGGGTTCCGGCATCTACCACCAGCTTGACCAGGGCCTGCTCCTTGCCGCCGTAGAACGTCTCCTTCATGGGCCGGAACCGAGACATATAGACTTCGATCTTCGGGTAGGTGGCGCACGCCTCCGCCTCGGTGAGACCCACAGTCCCGACCGGCGGTTGGCTGAAGACCGCCGAGGCTACGGCCTCGTGGTCGAAAGCGGTGGGCTGGCCATAGAATTCCGTCCGGGCAAAGGCGGCGCCCTCGCGGATGGCCACCGGTGTGAGGTTGATGCGGTCCGTGACGTCGCCGACGGCCCAGACCCCAAGGGCGGAGGTCCTCGACCAGGCGTCGACCCGGATCTCGCCGTTCGGACCGGTCTCCACCCCCGCCTTCTCCAGGCCCAGTCCTCGCGTGTGGGGCTTGCGGCCTGTCGCCAGCATGACCTGGCTGGCCGGCAGGACCTGGCCATCGGACAGGCGGCATTGCAGGTCCCCGGAACGACCTGAGATCTCTGTCGGATGCGCGCCGAGGATGAGCTTCACCCCCCGCCTTTGCATCTCGGCGGCGAGGTGGGAGCGGATGTCCTCATCAAATCCCCGCAGGACCTGGTCGCCGCGATAGACCAGGGTCACATCGACGCCCATGCCGTTGAAAATGCCTGCGAACTCCACGGCGATGAAGCCACCGCCGACGATCACGATCCGCTCTGGCAGGGCGGGGAGGTCGAAGGCCTCCTCGGAGGTCATGGCGAGGTCCGCGCCCGGCAGGTCTTCCGGCTTCCAGGGGCGGCCGCCGGTAGCGATGAGGACGCGCTGTGCGGTGACCTCTCCGCGTCCCTCAACCTCGAGACTGTTGGGACCGGTCAGGACGGCCCGGCCCTCCAGAATCTCGGCACCCGACCGGGTCAGGTTGGCGACGTAGAGCCCGGAAAGACGGGTGATCTCGCGGTCCTTCGCCTCCCGGAAGCGGCTCCAGTCAAAGGTCGCCCCCGAGGCGGACCAGCCGTAGCCCTCGGCGATGTGGGCGTAGTGGGAGAACTCCGAGGCGTAGACCATGAACTTCTTGGGCACGCAGCCACGGATCACGCAGGTGCCACCGACCCGGTACTCCTCAGCCACGGCGACCCGCGCGCCGGAGGCCGCGGCCAGGCGGCCTGCCCGGACCCCGCCGGACCCGGCACCGACGACAAAGAGATCGTAATCAAACTGGCTCATGGGCGAACTCCCCTCGCGGCTAGTGGAGTCTAGAGCATATCCGCGCGCTGTTGAATGCCGGGGCGGGCGGGCAATCTCTAGGGCTCGATCTGCATCACACCGGTGTCCGTCGCCACCAGGGCGAGGTCGGCGAGGTCCAGGAAGAGGCCGTGGTCCACCACGCCAGTTACGGATTTCAGCGACGCCGCCAGGGCTGCCGGGGCGTCGATCCGACCGCACGCGATGTCGTAGATTACATTGCCGCCGTCGGTCAGGACAGGGGTGCCGTCCTTCATCCTCAGGCGTGGGGCGGCACCGATGTCGCATTCGGACAGGGCGTCGCAGATCCGGTCCAGGGTGGTGCGGTGCCCGAAGGTCACCACCTCTACCGGCAGGGGAAAGGCCCCCAGGCGGGTAACGCGCTTGCCGGCGTCGGCGATGACCACGCAGCGGCGCGAGGCCTCCCAGACCAGCTTCTCCCGTAGCAGGGCCGCACCGCCGCCCTTGATAAGCGAGAGGGCCGGGCCGATCTCGTCGGCGCCGTCCACGGTCAGGTCGATGGGGCCGGTCTCGCCCAGCTCAGACACCCGCAGGCCCAGTTCCTGGGCAAGGGTCGCCGTGGACCGTGAGGTGGCCACGCCGACGATATCCAGCCTTCGGGCCGCCAGCGCGCGTACGAACCAGACCGCGGTGGAGCCGGTACCCAGGCCCACCACCATTCCGGACTGGACGAGGGCGGCGGCAGCCTCTCCGGCAGCGCGCTTCTGGTCCTCGGCGCTCACGCCCCACCCTTCGCCTTGCGGGCCGCCTTCTCGGCGCGCTTCCGCTCGCGGAAGGCGGCGGCCCAGCCGACCTTGTTGCTCTGATCACCCCGCGCCACGGCCAGTGTGTCGTCCGGCACGTCGCGGACAATGACCGAGCCCGAACCGGTCATGGCTCCGGCCCCGATCGAGCGCGGGGCGACAATGGCGGTGTTCGAACCGATAAAGGCACCCGGGCCGATATGGGTCTCGTACTTGTCGAAGCCGTCGTAGTTGCAGAAGATCGTACCGGCGCCGATGTTGGCGCCCGCCCCCACCGTTCCATCGCCCAGGTAGGCGAGGTGATTGGCCTTGGCACCCTTGTCCAGGCGGACCTTCTTGACCTCCACGAAGTTGCCGATGTGGACCTCCTCGCCGATGTCGGCGCCAGGCCGCAGGCGGGCATAGGGGCCGATCAGGGCACCGGGGCCGACCTTCGCGCCTTCCAGGTGGCTGAAGGCCCGGATCACCGCGCCCGTCTCAATGCTCACGCCCGGGGCGAAGACCACGTAGGGCTCGACCTGGACGCCGGGCTCGATGCGGGTGTCCCAGGAGAAGTGCACGGTCTCGGGCGCGGCCATGACCACGCCCTCGGACAGGAAGTGCGCCCTGCGGCGCTGCTGGAAGACCGCCTCGGCCTGGGCCAGCTGGGCGGGGGTGTCGGCGCCGATGACGGCGCTCTCGGGAGCATAATGGGCCTTTACCCGCCCACCTTTGCCGGCGGCGATGGCGACGGCGTCGGTGAGGTAGTACTCGCCCTTGGCGTTGGCGTTAGTGATCCGCGACAGCCAGTCGAACAGCCGGACGCGGTCGGCGCAGAGCATGCCGGCGTAACAATCCCCTACCGCCAGTTCCTCCGGCGACGCGTCGCGGGCCTCGACGATGCGCAGGACCTGGCCGTCAGTGCCGGACAGGATCCGCCCGTACAGCAGGGGATCAGCGGGCCGGAAGCCCAGCAGGGCCAGGTCCGTCCCCGCTGCACGCAGGCTGAACAGAGGGTCCAGGTCCGCGGGCTGCAGCAGGGGGCAGTCGCCGTTGACCACCATGACGTCGCCGTCGAAGTCCGCCAGGGCCGGACCGGCCGCCAGGACGGCGTGGCCAGTGCCCAGGGGCGGGTCCTGCACGGCGATGGCGGCAGGTCCCAGCCGGGCCTCGACCCGCTCACGGACGGCTGGACTGTGGGTCCCGACCACCACCACTACCCGTTCGCAGCCCGTCTCGAGCACGGTGTCGATGACCCGGTCCAGCAGGGTGCGCCCACCGACACGGTGCAGCATCTTGGGGATGGGAGACTTCATCCGGGTCCCCTGCCCAGCGGCGAGGATGACGGCGGCGCGGGCGGTCATGGCGGAAACCCCGGAATCGCAGGCGAGATGGCAATCATGGCGGCTTTAGCCGAAACCGCCAGCGGAGTCCCCGCCCCATGCCCCCTGAACAGGAGCGTCCATGCCGCCTGAAGCCCAGCCCCTGGCCGGTGCCGTCATCGCCTTTGACCTGGACGGCACCCTGGTGGACTCCGCCCCCGACCTTGTGGGGACCCTCAACCACATCCTGGCCGAAGAGGGGATCGCCCCCCTGCCCTTCGACCAGGGCCGCAGCCTGATCGGCCACGGCGCCCGGCGGCTGCTCCAGCGTGGCTTCGAGGCCCAGGGCCTGGAGGTTGCCCCCGAGGCACTGGAGCGGCTCTGGCTGCGCTTCATCGCCCATTACAACCTCCACAGCGCCGACCTGACCCGGCCCTTCCCCGGCGTGCCGGAGAGCCTTGAGGCCCTGCGCGCCGCCGGCGCCCGGTTGGCCGTCTGCACCAACAAGCTGACCCGCCTGTCCACGCCCATCCTCGAGGCCCTCGACTTGGCCCGCCATTTCGACGCGGTGATCGGGGCCGACCTCGCGCCCGCGCCCAAGCCCGATCCCCGTCATCTGGAGATGGCCGTGCAGGCCGCCGGAGGCGACATCCGACGGGCGGTCATGGTGGGAGATGCGAGCACCGACGCCGGCGCCGCCCGGGCCGCCGGCACGCCCCTGGTCCTGGTGAGCTTCGGCTACACCGAGGTCCCCGCCTGGGAGTTACGCCCCGACCGGCTGATCGACCACTTCGACGACCTCCTGCCTGCCTGCCTGGAGCTGTTGCTGCGGCGCTGAACCTCAGCCCCAACTCAACACCTGGATCACGTCTATCGGGCGGCGGCGGGCTCCATGCGGGCCCAGCTTGGGCAATCCACCGCCGTCCGCCCGGCAACAGCGCCAAGCCTGACCGCCCCGAGCCCTGAAGCCGGGGCCCCGCTTGCAGCGCGCAGGCGGGCAGGCTATAGCCGCTTCCCTTCCGGCGGATGCGTAGCTCAGCGGTAGAGCACCTCGTTCACACCGAGGGGGTCACAGGTTCGATCCCTGTCGCATCCACCATTCGTCCTACCCTGCGCTGACCCGTTAACCCGCCCCCCCGCCGGGACCGAATATCGGTCTCCGCGCCTTGAAGCCAAGTGGGAACAGGCCAGGCGTCATGAGGTCGAAGTCAAGGTCCGGGCGGAGCTCCTGGCCAAGATCGCTGAGAGGCCCAACGAGCCGCCCCTGCACCACTATCACCAGGTCTTCCGCAAGGCCCTGGGGCTGTCGCCGCTGGAGGCGGTGGGGGTAAGACCAGCGTCATCGAACCCTCGCAGGAACGTCGTCGTGACGACACCGAACTGACACGGGTGCGACATCGGGCGTGTGCAATCGGGGGACCTGCTGGAGGCTCCCATGTATCTTTCCCAACTTCTCCCGATCCGTCGCCACGCCCTTCTCGCGGGCGTCGCCACCCTCGCCTTATCCGCGGTCGCCCTTCCCGCTCTTGCCGCTGACGCTGCTGACGACGGAACGCTCTCGGAAGTTATCGTCACCGCCGAGAAGCGGGAGACGAACCTCCAGAAGACGCCGGTAGCGGCCTCCGTGCTCGGCGCTGAGCAACTCGCCGACCGGCGGATCGAGAGCCTGGCGGACCTGATCACCGGGATCCCTTCCCTGCGGGTCGCGCCCTTCTTCTCGCGTACTTCAGCCCTGACGGTCGGCATCCGCGGCATCGTGCCGTTCGACGCTAATCAGCCGAGCCGGGACGCGGGCGTCGGCGTCTATATCGACGGAGTCTACCTGGGACGGTCCCAGGGACTGGGTGCCACGCTCTACGACATCGAGCGGATCGAGGTGCTGAAGGGGCCGCAGGGCGCCCTGTTTGGCCGGAACTCAACCGGCGGCGCCGTCAGCATTGTCAGCCGCAAGCCCTCGGGGGAACTGGGCCTGCGCCAGAGCTTCGGCGTTCGAAACTTCGACGGCTATAGCGCCGAGACCCACCTGGACCTGCCGGAATGGAACAATCTGGCCGTGAAGATCGACGGTGTCGTGAGTAAGCGTGACGGCACCACGGACAACCCGATGGAAGGTCAGTCGGACTTCAACGCCGTTGACCGGTCTGGTATCCACGTGGGCGTCCTCTGGTCGCCGACCGATGACTTCGAAGCCCGGCTGGACTTCGACGAGGCCTATGACGGCACAACGCCCTACTACGTCCAGCTGCTTTCCAAGACGCCCACTTCTCCGGCCCTGGCACCGCTGGTCCAGGTCCAGTCCGACCGGGCGGAGGTCGCGGACATCGGCGTGCCCCAGGAGGACAGCGTCGGACGAACCCAGGGCTGGGCCCTGCACCTGTCCTGGTCTCCCCTGGAGGACCTGGAGGTCCGCAGCATCTCGGCCTACCGCCGCCTCAAGCAGAGCCAGTACGACAACGGGATCGGCGCCCACGCCGGAATCTTCGTCCCCAACGGCCAGTTCGCCCGCTATAGCCTCGCCTCCCTGCGACAGGATCAGGTCAGCCACGAGCTCCAGGCTCTCGGATCCCTCGGCGACCTGACCTATGTCGTCGGCGCCTACTACTACCACGAGGAGGGTGACGACGACGCCTGGACGCCCAACACCCTGCAGTGGAACGCCACCGGTACGGCCGCAACCCGTCTGCCGAGCCTGATCGCCGGCGCCCGCTGGCCCTTCCCGGACCGGGCCAGCACCGCCCGGGCCACAAGCACCGCCATCTTTGGCCAGGCGACCTGGACCCCCAGCGCCCTCGACGGCCGGCTACGCCTCACGGCCGGCGGCCGCTTCACCCGCGACGAGAAGAGCGGCGAGCTGACCCGGGTGAACGGTGGCGTGACCGCCCTTACCTTCAACTTCGAAGATGAACGCTTCGATCCCTCGGTCTCGGCGATGTTCGACCTGACCGAGACTACCAGCGTCTACGCCAAGTGGGGTACGGCCTACCGGGCGGGCGGGGCGAACTCGCGCTCAGTCAGCTATCGCGCCTTCGGGCCGGAGGAGGTCGCCACCACCGAGGCTGGCATCAAGAGCGAGTTCTGGGACCGGAGAGCCCGTCTGAACGTCGCAGCCTTCACCACCCTCTATACGGACATCCAGATCGACTTCTCCGCGGTTAACCTCAACAACAGCAACCGTGGCACTCTTGAAACGGTGAACGCACCCGGTGAAGGCCGAATCGAGGGCCTCGAGGTCGACTTCACCATCGCACCTGTCACCGGGCTGACCCTGGCGGCGAACTACGCCTTCACCACCAGCCACCTGCCCGTGGCCGCCAATCCCTTCGCCGGCGGGCGGCTGCAACCGGTCTACATCGTCTATACGCCGAAGAACGCGCTCAGCGCGTCCATCGACTATGTCCGCCCGATTGGCGACATGACCCTGCGGGCCCACCTCGACGCCAACTTCGCAGACGGCTATCGAGGCTCATCCGGAGAGGCCACCTTCTCCGACTCCTCAAACGTCTGGAACGGCCGCCTGGCCCTGACCGACATCCGGATCACCGATAGCGTACAGATGGAAGCCAGCCTCTGGTCCCGGAACCTCTTCGACGACGCCTACGTCTTCTATCGCAGCGCCGCCGCCGCCGCGGCCCAGGGTGTGTTCGGGATGTTCAACGAGCCCCGGACCTACGGCCTGGACCTTACCTTCCGCTACTGACTTCACGGGGAAACCGACACCATGATCAGGTCCTTCGCCCTTGCCGGCACCCTGGCCCTCGGCCTCGCCGCCGGGTCCGCACAGGCCCGGGTCGCCGGGGAGAGAGTCGAGCGACCGGCGCCAGAACGGGTCATTGTCAGTTGGACTTCAGCCGGTCCGGTGGACGTCTACGCCGCAGACCGCCCGGACGCGCCCAGGGAGCGGATGAAGCTCGTATCGGATGACGACCGGGATGGTCGGCACGAGTACGCCGCGGACCTGATCAGCCGGCCCTACTTCCTGTTGGTCGACGCCGCAGATGGAAAGGCGACCCGGGTGGCCGAGCGGGTCCTCCCCCTGGCGCAGGGTTCCAATTTCCGGGACCTTGGAGGTTATCGGAGCGAGGACGGGCGTTCCGTCCGCTGGGGCCAGATCTACCGCTCAGGTGCCACGCCAACCCTGACCGCCGAGGACCTTCGCCGAGTCCGGGAACTGGGCCTTGCCCAGATGGTCGATCTCCGGTCCAGCGAGGAGCGCGTGCTGGCACCTTCGAAGATCGAGGGCGTTTCCTACACATCCGTGGGCTACTCGATGGGCGCTATTGCCCAGAACCGCAGTTCGGGGGTTCCGGACATGGAGGCGGTCTACCGCGGCTTCCCCGAACTTCTTGCGCCTCAGGTCCGGGTCCTTTTCGCCAGCCTGCTCCGCAATGAAGGGCCCGTAGTCTACAACTGCTCGGCTGGCCAGGACCGGACCGGGTTCGCCTCCGCACTGATCCTGCGCGCCCTCGGTGTTCCGATGGAGACCGTGATGGAGGACTATCACCTGTCAACGACCTTTCGGCGGCCGCAGTACGAGATGCCCAAGCTGACACCGGAGCTCATCGCATCGAACCCTGGCGCGGCGATGTACGCCCAGTACCAGAAGGATCCCAAGTACCTGACGCCCCAGCCCCTGAAGGACAGTTCCGGCCGCGGCTACCTCACCTTCTCTCTTGAGGAGATCGATCGCCGGTGGGGATCGGTCACCGCCTACCTCCAGGCCGAAGCCGGCGTCGGGCCCGCTGAACTGGCCCGGCTGAAGGCCCTCTATCTCGAGTAGGCGACCCTAACGCTGCTGGATCCCCTGGGACATCCGCCCGGCGGTGAGCAGCGAGGCTCGCTGGACTGGCGCTGGTGGAAGTGCTGGGGGCTACCCAGCAAACCTCACGGTATGACGACAAGAGATTGAGCATCGGCCATGGCGTCATGCGGGCCCGGGGCAAAGAGAGCCGCCTTGATCCGGATCAACGCCCCTACCCTGCAGGGCGCGGCGCTGGTAGATTCGACATCTCAGTTTCCGGAGCCCGATCATGACCCGCAATCCTGGCCTTCTCGCCCTGTCGGCCGCGAGCCTGTTCGCCCTGGCCGCCTGCCAGACCGGGCCCGACGGAATCACCTCGCCGAAGGCGGCGGTTCAGGGCTTCTACGGCCCCTACAAGGGCGACTTCCGAGTGGCCGACACGGCGCGTCTCAGCCCCGGCCTGGCCGCCGAGGTGGAGAGGGCCAAGGCCAACGAGGTGGAGTCCGCAGCCCTGACCAAGGCGGGTCCCAATCCCACCGACAAGCCGAACATACTGGAGGGCGAGATCTTCGCGGGCCTCAATGAGGGCTACACCAGCTACAGCATGGGTCCGGCCCGGATCCTCGGCGACCAGGCCTTTGTGGCGGTGACCTTCGCCAACAAGGGCTACAAGACCCGCTGGACCGACGACGTGAAGCTGGTCAACGCCAACGGCTGGAAGATCGACAACGTCCAGTATACCGGCGGTTGGACTGGCCAGACCAGCCTTCGCGATACCCTGCGCCAGTTCAACACCCTGCCCGTCGCGCCCTGACCTACGGCGGGCTCAGGCCGCCCCGGGGCGGCCGAAGTCTTCCCGCACCTTAGGCTGAACACCCGCGACCGACAGAAGGCTCTCCACGCAGTCGCGGATGGAGTCGTCCAGGGGGCGGAACTCGATCCCCGTCACGGCACGGATCCGGTCGTTCCGGAGGTCGGCCAGGGCCCAGACGGCGCGCAGTTCCGCCTCCCGCGCCTGGACCCGCTCGGGAAAGGGATCGGTGATCTCCGGCGTATCGTGGCCGATCTCCGGCAGTAGCCGGTCGATATCGGCGCAGATGTCCTCGACCTTCCGCATGTCGGTGGACCAGGCGATGAACCGTTCGCCGTTGGCGACCTCGGCGCTTTCGAGAAGGCCGATGTGGGCCAGGGCGTCATCGCGGACATCGACGGTCATCCAAGGACGATAGGCGCCGTTCTGGAAGTACTTGCCCAGCAGCATGGTCTCGATGTTGTGTTGCCAGGGACCCATGTCCTTCTGGTGGGCGGAAAGGATGGGCCCGACATTATCCCCCGGGCAGCAGGTGATGGCGTCCCAGCGGCCACTGTCCTCGGCGGCGTCGGCGAAGGCCCGCTCCGCATGGAGCTTACCCATGGAATAGCCCTGGCCGCGATCCGGGGTCCGCTTCGGGTTGGATTCGTCAGGATACCGATCCTCGTAGAAGACCGGCCGCCGGGCGACCTCGAAGATGTCGGCCTCGGAGATCACGGCGGCAATGGAGGAGGTCAGGACCACCCGGGTGACGGAGCCCGAGGCCTCGACACTGCGGATGATGTGGTCGCAGACCCGGGCGACGTAGGCCTGGTCCTCATAGGTGCTCACATGGGCGATGTGGGCCACCCCATGGCATCCCCGAAAGATGTCGTCGTAGCAGCCATCCCGGTCGAGGTCGGCAGCGTGCAGGGTCAGCCGGCCCGAAGCGTACCCGGGCATGGCCTTCAGGAAGCTGGTCCGCCGGGGATCATCGACATCGCGCACGCACGCCCGGACCCGATAGCCCTTGTCGAGCAACAGACGGACCGTCCAGCCGCCAAGGAATCCTGCCGCACCGGTGACGGCCACGGTTCCGCGCTTTGGAATGGGTGCCATGTTTTCCTCCCCTATTCTGTTGCAGAAACAGAAGGGGCTCCCTCGCTTCGCCTGTCAAATGAGTCCAGCGGCGCGAGCGCCCAGGACCAGCAGAACCAGAGCGAAAGCCGACAGGACACCGAGACCCAGGCCATCCAGGGGGCTGGGGCGACCCTCGATTTCAGGCGGGGTGCGGAGCGCCAGTTCCCGGACGGCGAGGAAGAGGGGAACCGCGAAGGCCATGGCCACGGTCCAGCCCAGGACGGGGTAGAGCCACACGAACTTCATCCGGCGGCGACGACCTTCGATGACCATCCAGATGGAAGCCGTCAACCCGACGATCAGGATGTCGAAGGCGATGAAGCGCGCGCCGGGGTTGGCCACCGTACCGCGCAGGAAGTCCAGGAACCCGCCGGCGGCCGCAGGACCAAGATAGGCGAGGTTCTGGCTCCAGGTCAGGACCAGGCCGACAAGGCCCAGGACCAGGTAGACCAGGGCAAGAGAACGGCTCTGCATGGGAACTCCCGGCTCAGCGCACGTAGCTGGCGCCATTGATGTCGAGGACGGCCCCCGTCATCGAGGCTGGCGCTTCGAGGGCGAGGAAGACGACGGCGGCGGCGACCTCCTCAGGGTCGGCAACCCGGCCCAGGGGAATGTCGGCGAGCAGGCCCGCCCCGCCGCGGCTGGCGAGGTAGTCGTCCGCCATGCCGGTCAGGGTAAAGCCAGGGCAGACGGCGTAGGCCAGAACCCCGCGCGCAGCGAAGCCCCGGGCGATGGACTTGGTCATGGCCACCATGCCGGCCTTGGAGGCGGCGTAGTGCCAGTGGGCGGGAGAGTCGCCCCGATAAGCCGCGCGGCTGGCGACATTGATCATGCGCCCTCCCCCCGGCCGTTCAAGGAAGTGGCGCACGGCGAGGCGGGAGAGGTCCGCGGCGGCTTTCAGGTTGATCTGGAGGGTCCGCGACCAGGCCGTATCCCAGTCCTCGTCCGGGAGATCGATCCCCGCAGGCTCGAAGATGCCTGCGTTGTTGATCAGGACGTCAACATGGCCATCCAGCTGTTCCAGGGCCCGAGACCAGAGCCGGCTTGCGGCCTCCGGGTCCGCCAGATCCGCTCCGAGGATTTGGGCACCGTCCGCACGACCATGACCGATCACTCGCGCGCCCCGGCGGGCAAGGGCTGTGGCGATTGCCGCACCTATGCCCCGGGTGGAGCCGGTGACGAGGACGTGGGGGCCAGTGACGCTCATTCGACCAGCCTAGACCCCGCCGTGGCGGACGCCAAACGCCTTCGCGTCACCGCGGCAGGCGCGAAGTCCCCATCAGGAAGGCGTCAACGGCGTGGGCGCACTGGCGGCCCTCGCGGATCGCCCAAACCACCAGGGACTGGCCGCGCCGCATGTCGCCGCAAGTGAAGATGCCGGGCATCGAGGTCTGGTAGGAGACCGTGTCCGCCCGGATAGCGCCGCGGATATCGAACTCAACGCCAGCCTGTTCGGTGAATTCGGACTTCCGGGGCCCAACGAAGCCCATGGCCAGGAAGACGAGGTCAGCCTTCAGCTGGAACTCGCTGCCCGCGACTTCCTGCATGTGCTGGCGCCCATCGACGCCCGTCACCCACTCCATCCGCACGCACTCCAGCGCCTCTACACGGCCATTGGAACCCACGGCGCGCTTGGTAGCGATGGCGAATTCGCGATCGCAGCCCTCCTGATGGCTGGAGGAGGTGCGCAGACGCAGGGGCCAGTCCGGCCAGGTGAGGGACTTGTTCTCCCGCTCCGGCGGCCGGGGCATGATCTCCAGCTGGGTCACAGAGGCGGCACCGTGGCGGTTCGAAGTGCCGATGCAGTCCGAGCCGGTATCGCCGCCGCCAATGACCACCACATGCTTGCCAGTGGCCGAGATACCGCCGTTCGGTGCGGCGCGGAGCTCGTCATCCCCTGCCACCCGCTTGTTCTGCTGGGTCAGGAAATCCATGGCGAAATGGATGCCACCAAGCTCCCGGCCTTCGACCTGGAGGTCTCGGGGAGCCTCGGCGCCGCCGGCCATGACCAGGACCTCGTAGTCATCCATCAGGCGCTGGACGGTGACGTTGACGCCAACCTCAAAGCTGGCGCGAAAGATGACCCCCTCGGCCTCCATCTGCTCAACCCGGCGGTCGATGATGTGCTTTTCCATCTTGAAGTCAGGAATGCCGTAGCGGAGCAAGCCGCCGATCCGGTCGCTCTTCTCGAAGACCGTCACAGCGTGCCCGGCCCTGGCGAGTTGCTGGGCGCAGGCGAGCCCCGCAGGACCCGAGCCTACCACGGCGACCCGCTTGCCCGTACCGCGCGGTGCCATCTGCGGGGTGATCCAGCCTTCCTCCCAACCCCGGTCGATGATCTGGCATTCGATCGTCTTGATGGTGACCGGCGTATCCTGGATGTTCAGGGTGCACGACGCCTCACAGGGTGCCGGGCAGATGCGGCCGGTGAACTCCGGGAAATTGTTGGTGGACAAAAGATTGTCCAGGGCGGCCTTCCACTGCTCGCGGTACACGAGGTTGTTGAAGTCCGGGATCTGGTTGTTCACCGGGCAACCGTTGTGACAGAACGGAATCCCGCAATCCATGCAGCGGGATGCCTGATCCACCAGTTCGGCGGTCGGCAGAGGGTTCACGAACTCGCGGTAGTTGCGAAGCCGCTCCTGGGCCGGTTGGTAGTCGCGGTCGCGACGGGCGACTTCAAGAAATCCTGTCGGCTTTCCCATGTCTTGGCTCCTTACTCCGCCGCGACAGCGGCACCAGCCCGGTGCGCGGTGGCCATGTCGGTGAGGGCCCGGCGGTAATCTTTGGGCATGACCTTCCAGAACTGGCCGAGGGCGGTGTCCCAGGTCTCGAGGATCTGCGCCGCCCGACGCGAGCCTGTATGTAGCAGGTGGCGCTCGACCAGGATGCGAAGGCGCTCGGCATCGTGGAAGAGCATGTTCCCCATGCCGGCGTCATCGACGGATGGCGCGCGCTGGCTCGGCCGGCCTTCGTCCCCGCCCGCGTTCGGATCGATCCGACCAAGGTCGACCATGGCCGCGTTGCACAGGAGCGGGAACTTCTGCGCCGGGTCGTAGACGTAGGCCACGCCGCCGGACATGCCCGCCGCGAAGTTACGGCCGGTGTCGCCCAGAACGACGACCACGCCGCCGGTCATGTACTCGCAGCCATGGTCACCCACGCCCTCGACAACGGCTACGGCACCGGAATTGCGGACCGCGAAGCGTTCGCCAGCAACCCCCTCGATGTAGGCTTCTCCGGCGATAGCGCCGTAGAGCACGGTATTGCCGACGATGATGTTGGCGGTGGGGTCCCGCTGGGTGCCGGCGGGCTGGCGGACAATGACCCGGCCGCCGGAAAGGCCCTTGCCCACATAGTCGTTGCCATCCCCGGTACGCTCCAGGGTCAGGCCACGGGCGGCGAAGGCGCCGAAGCTCTGCCCCGCCTGGCCGGCGAAGGACAGGCTGATGGAGCCGTCCGGCAGGCCCGCATGTCCATGACGGCGGGCGATCTGGCCCGACAGCATGGCACCGACGGTCCGGTTGATATTCCGCACCGGATAGCTTCCTCGCACCGGACCCTGTCCGTTGAGGGCTTCGGCGCAGTCGGTGATCAGCTGCTGGTCCAGGGCCTTCTCCAGCCCATGTTCCTGCCGGTCCTGATTGCTGAGGACCGCGCGGTCCCGGGCGGCGCCGTCATAAAGGATGCGCGACAGATCGACACCGGCGGCTTTCCAGTGGTCGACGGCCGGCTGCATGTCGAGGCGGTCCACCCGGCCGATCATCTCGGCGACCGTCCGGATGCCGAGCTCGGCCATGATCTGGCGGAGCTCCTCGGCGACGAAAAAGAAGTAGTTGATGACGTGCTCGGGCTGACCAGTGAACCGGGCCCGCAGGACGGGGTCCTGGGTGGCCACGCCCACGGGGCAGGTGTTGAGATGGCACTTGCGCATCATGATGCAGCCGGAGGCGATCAGGGGCGCCGTGGCGAAGCCAAACTCGTCCGCGCCCAAGAGGGCGGCGACCGCCACGTCCCGGCCGGTGCGCAGGCCCCCGTCCGCCTGGACGGCGATCCGGGAGCGCAGGCCGTTGAGCAGCAGGGTCTGCTGGGTCTCGGCCAAGCCGATTTCCCAGGGCGAACCTGCGTGAGTCAGGGAGGTCAGTGGAGAGGCACCTGTGCCTCCATCATAGCCAGAAATGGTCACGTGGTCGGCGCGCGCCTTGGCAACGCCGGCGGCCACCGTCCCGACCCCGACTTCCGACACCAGCTTCACGGAGATGCGGGCTTCGGGATTGACGTTCTTCAGGTCGTGAATGAGCTGGGCCAGGTCTTCGATCGAGTAGATGTCGTGGTGCGGCGGCGGGCTGATGAGGCCAACGCCCGGCGTGGAGTGCCGCACCCGGGCGATGTCGGCGTCGACCTTGTGGCCAGGCAGCTGGCCGCCTTCCCCGGGCTTGGCGCCCTGGGCCATCTTGATCTGGATGTCATCGGCGTTGACCAGGTACTCGGCAGTCACCCCGAAGCGCCCGGAGGCGACCTGCTTGATGGCCGAGCGGAGGGAATCTCCATTGGCGAGGGGCTTGAACCGATCCGCCTCCTCGCCGCCCTCACCGGTGTTCGACTTGCCGCCGATCCGGTTCATGGCAATGGCCAGGTTGGTGTGGGCCTCACGGCTGATTGAGCCAAAGCTCATGGCACCGGTGGCGAACCGCTTGACGATCTCGGAGGCGGGCTCGACGTCATCCAGGCTGAGGGGGGTCTCCGCATTACGGAACCGCATGAGGCCCCGAAGGGTGAGGTGGTGCTCGGCCTGGTCATTGATGGACTGTGCGAAGGCCCGGTACTCGTCCGGGAGATTGCCGCGCACAGCATGCTGCAGTCGGGAGACCGACTCCGGTGTCCAGGCGTGGGACTCGCCCCTCAGGCGGTAGGCGTAGGTTCCGCCGACGTCGAGCATGTCGGCGTAGATCGGGGTGTCGCCGTAGGCGTCGCGATGCCTGCGGACCGTCTCCTCGGCGATCTGTACGAGTCCAGCCCCCTCGATGGTGGTGGCGGTCCCGGTGAAGAAGGCCTCGATGAATTCAGTGGAGAGGCCGACAGCGTCGAAGATCTGGGCTCCGCAATAGGACTGATAGGTCGAAATGCCCATCTTGGACATGACCTTCAGAATGCCCTTGCCCACAGCCTTGATATAGTTCTTGCGAACCTCATAGGCGGCCTCGGGCAGCTTGTTACGGACCCGGATGTCCTCGAGGGTCTCGAAGGCCAGGTAAGGGTTCACCGCCTCGGCACCGTATCCGGCCAGGACGCAGAAGTGGTGCACCTCGCGGGCCTCGCCGGTCTCGATGACCAGGCCGGTCTGCATGCGCAGGCCCTGGCGGATCAGGTGGTGGTGCACCGCCGCCGTGGCCAGGGACGCGGGGATCGGGATCCGGTCGGCGGAGGCCTCGCGGTCCGAGAGGATCAGAATATTGCTGTCGGCCAGGACCTGGTCGGTCGCCGCTCGGCACAGGCGCTGGATCGCGCCCTCCAGCCCCGCCGGACCTTCCGAGGATGGCCAGGTTGCGTCCAGGGTCGCGGTGCGGAAGGCACCGTCCAGCAGCTGGTGGATCGAGCGGATCTTGGCCAGATCCTCATTGGTAAGGATGGGCTGGGCGACCTCAAGGCGCTTGTGGGCGCCGGCCTGGCGCCCAAGCAGGTTCGGTCTTGGCCCGATCATTGAGACCAGGCTCATGACAAGCTCCTCACGGATCGGGTCGATCGGCGGGTTCGTCACCTGGGCAAAGTTCTGCTTGAAGTAGTCGTAGAGGAGCTTCGAGCGCTTCGAGAGTACGGCGATGGGGAAGTCCGACCCCATGGAGCCGACGGGGTCGTCGCCACTCCGGGCCATAGGCTCCAGGAAGTGCGACAGGTCTTCCTGAGTGTAGCCGAAGGCCTGCTGGCGATCGAGAAGGCTGGCCGGGTCCGCAGGCGGTGGCGGCTCCACAGGCGTAACCTCGGCCAGGTCCTCAAGCTTGAACTGGGTACGCGACAGCCACTCTTCGTAGGGCTCGGCCTCTGCGAGGGTACGCTTGATCTCCTCGTCCTCGATGATCCGGCCCTGTTCGAGGTCGATCAGCAGCATCTTGCCAGGCTGCAGACGCCACTTGCGGACGATGCGCTCGTCGGGAACGGGCAGGACGCCGACCTCTGACGCCATGATGACGTTGTCCTGGTCGGTGATGATGAACCGGGCCGGGCGAAGGCCATTCCGGTCCAGGGTGGCGCCGATCTGGCGGCCGTCCGTAAAGGCCACGGCGGCGGGACCATCCCAGGGCTCCATGAGCGCGGCATGGTACTCGTAGAAGGCACGGCGCTTGGCATCCATGAGCGGGTTGCCCGACCAGGCCTCAGGGATCAGCATCATCACCGCCTGGGCGAGCGGTATGCCGCCGGCGATCAGCAGCTCAAGGGCGTTATCCAGGCAGGCCGTATCGGACTGACCATGCGGGATCAGCGGCCACATCTTGTTGAGGTCGGGCCCCAGGAGGTCGCTCTCCAGGGTGCGGCGGCGGGCGTTCATCCAGTTCACATTGCCCCGCACGGTGTTGATCTCGCCGTTGTGGGCGATGAACCGATAGGGGTGGGCCAGCTTCCAGGACGGGAAGGTGTTGGTCGAGAATCTCTGGTGGACGAGGGCGAGGGCCGAGACCGTGCGCAGATCGCGCAGGTCACAGTAGAAACCGCCGACCTGATGGGCCAGCAGCAGGCCCTTGTAGACCACGGTGCGCGTCGAGAAGGACGGCAGGTAGAGCTGCGTCAGGTTGGGCAGGTTCTTCTGCACCGCCAACTCGGCAAGCGGGTTCTGGAGCTGCTTGCGGATCGTCAGCAGCTTGCGCTCGAAGGCGTCCTGGTCGCGAACATTCGGACCCATGCCGACGATGGCCTGGCGGATGACCGGCATCTGGGCAAGGACCGCCGCCCCTAGGCCCGTGGCGTCTGTGGGCACGTCGCGCCAACCCAGAAGGACCTGGCCCTCGACCTTCAGGAAGTGCTCGAACTGCTGGATGGCGACGTCGCGCGTCTCCTGGTCCTGGGGCAGGAAACACATGGCCACCGCATAGTGGCCGGCCTCGGGAAGGTTGATCGCGGCGGAGTCCGCCCAGTCGCGCAGCAGGGCATCGGGAATCTGGATCAGAATCCCGGCGCCGTCTCCCACGAGGGGATCGGCACCCACGGCGCCCCGGTGGTCCAGGTTGATGAGAATCTCCAGACCGCTGGCTACGACTTCATGTGATTTGCGCCCCTTGATGTTGGCGACAAAACCCACACCGCACGAGTCATGCTCGTTACGCGGATCGTACAGACCTTGCTTCTCTGGAGCCCTCATGGCGACCCCCACTCCCATCGCTTCAGGGCGCAAGCAAACCCGGCCGCATGGGCCGTTATCGTGCGCATAACCGCGTCGCATTACCGGCTGTAGAAGGGCTTGTCGACGCCTGCGAGGGCCTCGGAGTGAAAGATTCTATGGCGCTGCAACATCAAGCAGGCCGGCGTCTGCGACCGCAGCCTGCGTGCAGCCCGTCAGGATCAGGGCGGTGGTGAGCTCAGAGCGCATGACGCCCAGCATCCGCGCCACCATGGCCTCCCCGCCTGCGCCGAGGGCCCAGGCCCAGGGGCGTCCCACAAGGCAGGCTCGGGCCCCCAGGGCCAGGGCCTTCAGGACGTCAAGCCCGGACCGGATTCCACCGTCCATCATAAGCTCGAGGTCGCCACCGACCGCGTCGGCGATACGCGGCAAGGCGGCAATGGAGGAGGAGACCCCATCCAGCTGTCGACCGCCATGGTTGGAGACGATCAGGCCCTGGGCACCGGCGCGCACGGCATCGCGGGCGTCGTCGGGGTCCAGCACGCCCTTGATGACAATCGGCCCGTCCCAGACCTCCCGGACAAAATCGAGGTCC
>CAMCIK010000022.1 GCA_945874825.1 Phenylobacterium deserti
CGGGCCCGGCAAGACCCATCCGCGCGGCCAGGCCTGCAAGTGCCACTCGCGCCGCCGCCGCATCCAAGGGGGCGTCGCCGCCCGGCCCGAAGACGGCAGGAAAACGCGCCGGGTCCAGCCGGCCGAGTACCAGGTTGGCGTCGGTGACCGTCGCCGGTCCTCCGCGCCCGTAGGCCGCCGGTCCGGGATCGGCACCGGCGCTGGCCGGTCCCGCCCGCGCCCGGTCGCCGTCGAAGTGGAGGATGGAACCGCCCCCGGCCGCCACCGTCTCGACGTCGACCATGGGCGTGCGCAGTCGCACCCCGGCCACCTCGGCGGTGTCGCGTCGCTCCAGCACGCCGGCGAAGCGGCAGACATCCGTGGAGGTGCCGCCCATGTCAAAGCCCAGGACCGCCCGCGACCCTGCTGCCCGGGCTGTCGCAGCTACGCCTGAGACCCCGCCGGCAGGACCGGACAGGACAGCGTCCCGCCCGCGGAAGGCCGAGGCCCGGACAAGTCCGCCGGCCGAGGTCATGAACCAGAGGGGCACCCCGCCCACGGCGGACTGGACCTGGTCCACATAGGCCCGCAGCACGGGGGTCAGGCAGGCGTCCGCCACCGTGGTCTCCGCCCGGGGAAGGAAGCGCGGCAGGGGCGAGACCTCGTGCGAGAGGGCGACGAAGGGGATGCCGGCTTCCCGGGCCAGGCGTCCGGCCAGGATTTCGTGATCCGGGTTGAGGTCGGCGTGCAGGAAGGCCACGGCGGCGGCCTCATAACCTGGCGCCAGGTCGGCCAGTCGGGCCGCCAGGACCGCGGGGTCGAGGGGCTCGACCACCGCGCCGTCGGCCCCCAGCCGCGCATCTACCTCCAGGACCCCGGCGAACAGCGGCTCGGGGCGACGGATGTCGAGGGCGAAGAGGTCCGGCCGGGACTGGTCGCCGATCCGCAGGGCGTCGGCGAAGCCGCGGTTGGTGATCAGGAGGGTGCGGGCGAAGCGTCGCTCCAGTAGGGCGTTGGTGGCCACGGTCGTGCCCATGCGGATGGCCTCGACCCTGTCACCAGGGAAGGGCGCATCGGGTGCCACCCCCATCAGCCGCCGCATGCCCTCGACGGCTGAGTCCGCCCAGGCCGGGGAGGCCGACAGGAGCTTGGCGCTCGCCTCCCGGCCGTCGTCGGTCCGCCCCACCACGTCGGTGAAGGTCCCGCCGCGGTCGATCCAGAAGGTCCATCGCCTGTCCAAGGGGGGCCTCCGCCGCCGCTCACCTGGGCTTAAGACCACACCCGGGAAAGCCGCGTCCAGTGTCGGCCGCACCCGGCCGGTTCCGTCTGACGAAAACGTAACAATCCCGTAGTCCTCGCCCGGTATATGGACGATGTCATGAAGGGAGCGCGCCGTCGGTACGGCGCGGCGGGACCGGGGCGCTGACATGGGCTTCTGGAGCAGGATTGCGGCCCTGGCCGTCCGCCACCCGGATGTGGGCGACTGCGACTGCCCGCCGGGCCCGCCGGGGGAAGACCCGGCCTTCTCTACGGCGGTAACCGCCCTTGGCGCCAAGTTGGCCAAGGCTGACGGCCGCGCCCGGGTCTCGGAATTCGACGCTTTCGCCGAGGTCTTCTCTCCGGAAGCGGCGTCAGAGGGCAATGTCCAGCGCCTCTATGAACTGGCTCGTCAGACCACCCATGGCTACGAGAGCTATGCCCGCCAACTGGCGCGCCGCTACCGCAACTGTCCCGGCCTGCTCGAGGACGTTCTTGACGGCCTCTTCCACATCGCCGGCGCCGACGGCGCGGTCACTGACGACGAGGAAGCCTACCTGGAGCGGGTGGCCGAGCTGTTCGGTTTTGGTCCCCTGTCCTACCGCCGGATCCGCGCCACCCATCTGGGAACCCCCGATGGCGACCCCTACGCCGTACTCGACGCTCCGCACGACGCCTCGGACGCGGACCTGAAGGCCCTCTGGCGGCGTCGCATTGCCGACGCCCACCCGGACCGCATCCACGCCCTGGGCCTGCCCGAGGAGTACCTCGACATCGCCCACGCCAAGTCCGCCGCCCTCAACGCCGCCTATGACGCCATCCGCCGCGAGCGGGTGGAGGTCGCCGGGGCGCGGGGATAGGGGCGGACCTCAGCTGCCTGCGACTCCTTCGGCCTCAGGCCGAGGGCGGTGGGGATAGCGTCAGCGCGAGAGACACTTTCCCGGGGGTGGGGCGGCGCCTGATGGGCACGGGGTTGTCCCACCCCGGGCCGGGTGGGGCCCGGTCCGTTATTCACGACCCTGCACAGTTTTTTTCCGCTGCCCCCCGCCCGGAGACCCCCGGTCCGGACCGATTCCAGTTGACGCCCCCGTGGGCGCACACAACATGCACGGGAGGTCGGGCCGGAGGGTCCCGTGCCGCCGAGTCCAGAGGATATCTATGATCCGTTTTGATAACAGTTCCGGTGCGTCCTTCCTTCGCGGCCCCAGGGCCGTGCTTGCGGTGCTGGGGGCGGTGGCGGGGCTGTTGCTGGCGGCGGTTGCGGCCCTCTTCGCGGCGGCGACCGTCGTGGTGGTGGCGGTGATCGGGACGACCCTCCTGGGCCTCGCCGCCCTGACGGGACGGCTGCGTCGCGCGCCGGTACCCGCCGCGTCTACACCGGGGGAGGCCGGCGAGGTCATCGAGGCCCGGCGGGTGGGCGGCCACGAGTGGGTCGCCTACGGCTGGAGCGACAAGGACGGCCCGGAGCGCTGATTTCCCATCGGGTGACGCTGCGGCGGGGCTTGCCGCCTGCGGGGGTCGCCTCTACCGTCCGCAGCGTCACACAAACGGAGGAAACGGAATGATCGGCGTCATCGCGACCCTAACCGTAGCGGAAGGCAAGAACGCGGAGTTCGAAGCCATCTTCACTGAACTGGCCAAGCAGGTGAAGGCGAATGAGCCCGGCTGCCACGCCTACCAGTTGACCCGCAGCCGCACGAACGCGCAGGTCTACAAGGTGC
The DNA here is from genome assembly GCA_945874825.1 of Phenylobacterium deserti. Classification (GTDB taxonomy): domain Bacteria; phylum Pseudomonadota; class Alphaproteobacteria; order Caulobacterales; family Caulobacteraceae; genus Phenylobacterium; species Phenylobacterium deserti_D. Next base: position 2,958 of record CAMCIK010000022.1, read on the forward strand.
TGGAGCTTTACGCCGACGAGGCGGCCCTGAAGCATCACGGCGGCACGGAATACTTCAAGGCGGCGGGTCCGAAGATGGGTCCCTGCATGGGTGGCCGGCCCGAGATCGAATATCTCGACGGCGTCTGACACGGAGACGAAAACCATGGACCTGGCCTTCAGCAAGGAGGACCTCGCCTTCCGGGACGAGGTCCGGGCCTTCATCGCCGAAGCCTTCGACGACGACATGCGCGCGCGCTCGGCACAGTCGAAGAACGCCCACATCGACAAGGCGGGCCAGGTCCGATGGCTTAAGCGGCTGAATGAAAAGGGCTGGATCGCCCCGGACTGGCCGGAGGAATACGGCGGCACGGGCTGGAGCCACAGTCGCAAGTACATCTTCGAGATGGAGATGGCACTCGCAGGCGCGCCCTCGACCTCGAACATGGGGCTGACCATGTGCGCCCCGGTGGTCATGGCCTTCGGCACCCCAGAGCAAAAGGCCCAGCACCTGCCCAAGATCCTGTCCACCGACGTCTGGTGGTGCCAGGGCTATTCCGAGCCGGGCTCGGGATCGGACCTGGCCTCCCTGTCGCTCAAGGCCGAGCGGGATGGCGACCACTATGTCCTGAACGGTTCGAAGATCTGGACCACATACGCCCAGTGGGCGGACTGGATGTTCTGCCTGGTGCGGACCTCTAACGAGGCGATCCGGCAGGTGGGGATCAGTTTCTTGCTGCTGGACATGAAGACGCCGGGCATTTCCATCGTGCCCCTGCCGACCCTGGACGGCCCCGCCCAGGGCGAGCAGGAGATCAATCAGGTCTTCTTCGAAAACGTCCGCGTGCCGGTCTCCAACCGGATCGGCGAGGAGGGCCAGGGCTGGACCTACGCCAAGTACCTGCTGCAGTTCGAGCGGGGAAACCCCTATGCCCCGGGCCTCACCCACCAGCTGGAGAGGGTCAAGCAGATCGCCGCCCTGCAGGCCTCCGACGGTGGCGGCAAGCTGGTCCATGACCCGGCCTTCCGGCGTAAGCTGGCCGAGATGCAGATCAAGGTGGACACGCTGAATGCCACCGAGCTGAGGGTCTTTGGCGCCCGCGTCACGGGCGAGACCCTGGGGGCGGTATCCTCCATGTTCAAGCTGGAGGGCAGCCAGGCCCAGCAGGCCATCACCGAGCTGGCCCTCGAGGCGGCCGGCGTCTACGCCGCGCCCTTCGTGCGTGACACCTGGGCCGAGATCCGGGGCGAGCGCAACGAGCCCCGGGCCGGGCCGGACTATGCCGCCACCTTGGCACCGCACTATTTCAACTACCGCAAGACCTCGATCTATGCGGGGTCAAACGAGATCCAGCACAATATCATGGCCAAGATGGTGCTTGGCCTCTGACACTGGAGGCGGGCATGTACGCAGGCTTTGAACGGGCCCTGGAGGCGGCGGTGGCCTCCGGGCGCATCGCCGGTGCCGTGGCCGCGGTGGCGGACCGGGACGGGGTGACCTACACCCGCGAGGCGGGGTTCCGGCAGGCGGGTGTGCCGGCGGCCATGACCCAGGATACGATCTTCTGGCTGGCCAGCATGACCAAGGCGGTGGTCTCGGTTGCGGCCCTGCTGGAGGTGGAGGCGGGCCGGCTCAGCCTCGACGGCGACCTGTCGGGCCTCCTGCCGGAGTTTGGCAGCCTTAAGGTACTGGAGGGCTTTGGTGAGGATGGCACCCCGCGCCTGCGTCCGGCCCGCCGCGCCCCGACCCTGCGGGACCTCCTGACCCATACCTCGGGTTTCGGCTACGCCTTCCTGAGTGCGGACCTCACCCGCTGGCATCAGGCCACCGGGGCGGCCGACCCGAATGGCGGAACCCGGGCGGCACACGTCCTGCCCCTGATGCACGACCCCGGCGAGGCCTGGAGCTACGGGATCGGCATTGACTGGGCGGGCCTGGCCATAGAGGCGGCCAGCGGCCAGCGCCTGGACGCCTATCTCAACGACCACATCCTCGGCCCCCTGGGCATGACGGACACCGCCTTCGCCCCTGTCGACCCGGAGCGCCGGGCCGTCGCTCACCTGCGGGTCGAGGGAACCCTCTTCCCGGCCCCGACCCCGCCCGGCGGTAACGAGGCCGAGGTCCTGTCCGGCGGCGGCGGCCTGCATGGCACGGCGCCGGACTATATCCGCTTCCTGCGTATGCTGCTGAACGGCGGGGAGCTGGACGGGGCGCGGGTGCTTCAGCCCGAGACCGTGCGCGCGCTCAGCGAGGTGCAGACCGGATCCCTGCGGGCCGGAGCCTTCAAGACCGCCAACGGCGTCCTGACCACGGACTTCGACCTCTATCCGGACATGCAGACAGGCCATGGGCTGGCGAGCGTCGTCACCCCCGAGGCGACGAAGGAGGGGCGCAGGCCCGGTGCCCTGAACTGGGCGGGGATCTTCAACACCTATTTCTGGGCGGACCCGGAGGCTGGCAAGGCCGGCGTTCTGTTGACCCAGCTCATGCCCTTCGGCGATCCGGACGTCCTGGCCCTGCTGAGGGCGTTGGAAAAGGGCACCTGAGGCGGTTGCCGCAGACCCCCTCCGGCCCGCTTCGCGGCCCACTTCCCCCTGGGGGGAGGAATTACAGTGTCATTCAGGGGGAGCTCCGGGCGAAGCCCGGTGAGGGGGGCTCTTCCCTCCCTACAGCCGGGAGGGGATGACCACCTGCATGCTCTCGTAGCCCTTCACGAAGGCCGAGTAGACGCGCTCCGGCTCGCTGACGACCTGGATATCGGGGAAGCGCTGGAGGATTTCTTCCCAGAGGATCTTCAGCTGCAGCTCGGCCAGGCGGTTGCCGACGCAGCGGTGGATGCCGAAGCCGAAGGACAGGTGCTGGCGCGGACGCTCGCGGTCGATGATGTAGCTGTTCGGGTTCTCGATGACCTCTTCGTCCCGGTTGCCGGAGACGTACCACATGACAACCTTGTCGCCCTTGCGGATGGTCTTGCCGCCCAACTCTACGTCCCGAAGGGCGGTGCGGCGCATGTGGGCCAGGGGGGTCTGCCAGCGGATGGTCTCGGAGACCATGGAGGGGATGAGGTCCGGGTTGGCCTTCAGCTTGGCGAACTGGTCCGGGAACTGGTTCATCGCTAGGACAGAGCCGGTCATGGTGTTCCGGGTGGTGTCGTTGCCGCCGACGATCAGCAGGATCAGGTTCCCCAGGTACTCCATGCGGTCCATGTTCCGCGTGGCTTCGCCGTGGGCGAGCATGGAGATGAGGTCGCCCTTCGGCTCGGCGTTGACCCGCTCGTTCCAGAGACGGGTGAAATAGTCCACGCATTCGAACAGGTAGCCACGACGCTCCATTTCCGGGTCATCGGTCTTGAAGTGCTTGGACGAATTGTCCGCCGTGGCGACGTCGGACCAGAAGGTCAGCTTGCGACGGTCCTCGAAGGGGAAGTCGAAGAGGGTGGCCAGCATCTGGGTGGTCAGCTCGATGGAGACCCGGTCCACCCAGTCGAAGGGCTCGCCGATGGGCAGGGTGTCCAGGGTGTCCTGGATCCGGCTGCGGATCAGGGGCTCCATCAGGTGCAGGTTCTGGGGCGAGACGATCGGGCTGACCGTCTTGCGCTGCATGTCGTGCTTGGGCTGGTCCATGGCGATGAACATGGGCAGGGTGAAGTCGTCCGTCGGGTCCGCCAGGGTGATGGACGGTTCAGACGAGAAGTCCCCGTGGTTGGTGTCCACGGCCATGATGTCGTTGTACCGGGTCACCGACCAGAAGGCGCCGTTCTCGTGGTGCTCGGCCGGGTGCAGGTGGACCGGGTCCTCCTTCCGCAGGCGCTCGAAATAGGGCCACAGGGTGTCGGTCCTGAAGAGCTCGGGGTCAGCGACGTTGATGTCTTCGAGGGGCATGGAATAGGCCCGGGCGCGCGCCTCGGCTTTCAGGTCAACGGCTCCGTCGCTCATGGGAAACTCCTCGATCCGGCGTGCCGCGACGACAGGGGTCGCGGTCTATTTGAGCATTGTTCAGAACATGGCGAAGACGATGGCGAAAAGCAAGCCGACCTTGCCTCCGATCGGACCCGGATTTTCGCCTGACGTCGGCGCGGGGACGGTGCATAAGGTCGCCCCGAAACACTGAAGCCGGGGTTCGCCATGGCGGGCCCGACGCAGGAGACGCCACCCATGGCCGCAGAAGCCCTCTTCCAGCCCTGGTCCTTCAAGGGCCTGAACCTTAAGAACCGCCTGGTCATGGCGCCCATGACCCGGTCCTTCTCGCCCGGCGGCGTGGTGACCGAGGAGGTGGCCCAGTACTACCGCCGGCGGGCCGCAGCCGAGGTGGGCCTGATCATCACCGAGGGCACGGGCGTGGACCGCGCGGCCTCGCTGAACGACCGCAATGTCCCGCGCTTCCACGGCGAGAAGGAACTCGCTGGGTGGAAGCGGGTAGCCGATGAGGTGCACGCCGAAGGCGGCGCCATCGCGCCCCAGTTGTGGCATGTGGGCGCGGTGCGCTCGCGGGATCCGGAATGGAACCCGGCCGGGGGCTATGACAGCCCCTCGGGCCTGTCGAGCCCGGGCAAGAAGTTCGGCGAGGGCATGAGCGAGGAGGCCGTGGCCGACGCCATTGACGCCTTCGCCCGGGCAGCTGCGGACGCCAAGCGGCTGGGCTTCGAGTGCGTGGAACTGCACGGCGCCCACGGCTACCTGATCGACCAGTTCTTCTGGGACGGCACCAATGAACGCGAGGACGCCTATGGCTCCAAGGACCTGCCGGGTCGCGCGCGCTTCGCCGGCGACATCCTGCGGGCCGTACGCAACGCGGTAGGCCCGGACTATCCGGTGATCATCCGCATCAGCCAGTGGAAGCAGCAGGACTTCACGGCGAAAATGGCACCGACACCCAAGGAACTGGAGGTCTGGCTGACCGCCCTGACCGACGCCGGCGCCGACATCCTGCACTGCTCGCAGCGCCGTTTCTGGGAACCGGAGTTCGAGGGCTCGGACCTCAACTTCGCCGGCTGGGCCAAGAAGCTGACGGGCGTGCCGACCATCACGGTGGGCTCGGTGGGCCTGTCCGGAGAGTTCGTGGCCTCCTATGCCGGCGAGGCCTCGCAGCCCGCCTCCATCGATGACCTGCTTCGGCGGCTCGAGGCGGAAGAGTTCGACCTGGTGGCCGTGGGCCGGGCCCTGCTTCAGGACCCGAACTGGGCGGTGAAGATCCACCAGGGTCGCAATGACGAGCTAATGAACTTCGAGCGCACCGCCATGGCCAGCCTGTCCTGAGGCCCGCTCGCCCTCCCGATCAGGCCAGGGCTGCGGTCGTGGCCTGGTCGGGGTGGGTGACGTAGTAGTCGAGATCGGCCAGAAGGCTTTCCCAGGCCGCGTCCCATTCCCGCGTCCAGTCCGCGCCGCACACCTCGCAGACCCCGTCGCGGACCGTGCGGAAGAAGATGCGGAAGACCTCCGGCGGCACGTCATAGCCCTCGTGGACCACCACCTCGCTCTGGATGAGGGTGGAGGCATAGAGGCGCTCACCCACGAAATCGAGGATGGCCTGGATCACCCGGGTCAGCATCTCGCCGCGGATCTGGTGGTTCTGGTCCCGCCAGAAGAGGATTTCCATCTCGGGCTGCTCGCGGAACAGGCGCGCGTAGACGAGGGGCGTCAGGTCCTCGCACCGCTCCGCCGCCAGCTCCAGGCTGGCGACAATGAGGGGCTCGCGAGGGTCCGGTGCGCGGGGCATCGGTGTCTCAGGCGTTGAAGTTGAGTTTCAGGCCCGGCCGGGGCCAGGTGGCGCGGTAGAGCTTGCCGGTGGCCGAGGCCGTGATCCAGGCCGTGCGCATGTCCGCCCCGCCGAAGCAGATGTTGGTGGTCACCAGGTCCGGCACCGGGAAATGCTCCACCGAGCCGTCCGGGTCGAAGGCCGTGATCCCGCCGTTGATGATGGTCGCCACGCAGACCTTGCCGCCGGCCTCGACCGCCAGGCTGTCGAGCAGCTGGTAGCCGGGCAGGTTGCAGACGACGCGGCCCGGGGCGAAGCCGTCCGGCGGCCCAATGACGCCGGGCTCTGCGACGTCAAAGGCCCAGAGCCTGCCGAGGTTGGTGTCGGCCAGGTAGACGACCTTTTCGTCGGGGGAGAGGCCGATGCCGTTGGGCGAGATCAGGTGGTCGCGCTGGCGGCTGATGTGGCTGCCGTCGGTCTTCGCATAGTAGATCCCGCCAAACTTTCGGCCCTCGGGGGTCGAGCAGCCGTGGTCGGAGAACCAGAAGCCGCCCTGCCGGTCGAAGACCAGGTCGTTGGGACCCACCAGCTTCTGGCCGTCGCACTCAGTATAGAGGGTGGTCAGGGCACCGGTCTTCAGGTCGAAGCGCTGGATGTAACCGCCGGTATGTGAGGGCGGGGTCGGGCCGGGGATGGTCATGCCTTGGTTGTCCAGCCACTCGAAGGAACCGCCGTTATTGGTGATGTAGATGGCGCCGTCGGGGCCGATGGCCGCCCCGTTGGGCCCGCCGCCGGTGTTGACCAGGATCTCCTTGGACCCGTCGGGCTTCACCCGGGTCAGGGTCTGGCGCTTGATCTCGGTGAGGATCACCGAGCCGTCATTCATGGCGATGGGGCCTTCCGGAAACTGGAAGTCCTCGGCGATCAGCTGCAGGTCCATGGCCTGTCTCCTCCCAGCGTGGCTTTGAGCGAATTATGGTCGAGGGGGGCGGCGAGGGGAAGGGGTTCAGGCCCGCTCCAGCACCCGGAAGGTCACGGGATACTCGTCGTCCTCGCCGGCGGGGAGGTCCTCGCGGCGGACCTCGCGCCAGCGGCTCTCGTCGAAGGGGGCCAGGGTCACGTCGCCCTCGATGTCGGCGTGGACCTCGGTGAGGTAGATGCGCCGGGCGCGCTGAAGGGCCAGGGCGAAGAGGGAAGCGCCGCCGATGACGCAGACCTCGCTGGCGCCGTCCTCCTCGGCCTGCTCGCGGCCGATGGAAGCGGCCTCGGAGAAATCCTCGCAGACCACGCAGCCGTCGGGGGCGTAGGAAGCGTCCCGGGACAGGACGATGTTGGTGCGCCCGGGCAGGGGCTTGCGGGGCAGGCTCTCCCAGGTCAGCCGCCCCATGATGACCGGCTTGCCCATGGTCAGGGCGCGAAAGCGGGCGAGGTCGGACTTCAGCCGCCAGGGCAGGGCACCGGCCCGGCCGATGACGCCGTTGCGGGCCCGGGCGATGGGGCCTGCGGTGAGGAGGGGGGCGGCCACGGCCCTCAGACCGCGATGGGGGCGGAGATGGCCGGATGGGCCTTGTAGCCGCGGAACTTCACGTCGCCGGGCTCGAAGGCGAAGAGATCCTCCCGGGGCGCCAGCTCCAGCCGGGGCGGCGGCAGGGGCGCGCGCGTCAGCTGCTCGCGGGCCTGGTCCAGGTGGTTCAGGTAGAGGTGGGCATCGCCCAGGGTGTGCACGAAGTCGCCGGCCTTCAGCCCTGTCACCGCCGCCACCATGTGGGTCAGGAGTGCGTAGGAGGCGATGTTGAAGGGCACCCCCAGGAAGACGTCGGCCGAGCGCTGGTAGAGCTGGCAGGACAGGCGCCCGTTCGCCACGTGGAACTGGAAGAGGCAGTGGCAGGGGGGTAGGGCCATGTCGTCCACGTCCGCCGGGTTCCAGGCGGTGACGATGTGGCGGCGGCTCTCGGGGCTACGCTTCAAGCCCTGGACCAGGGCGGCCATCTGGTCGATGACCCGGCCGTCCGGTGCAGCCCAGGAGCGCCACTGGCGGCCATAGACGGGCCCCAGCTCTCCCTCGGCGTCGGCCCATTCGTCCCAGATGCTGACCCCGTGCTCCTGCAGCCAGCGGACGTTGGTCTGGCCGCGCAGGAACCAGACCAGCTCGACCACGATGGAGCGGCGGTGGACGGTCTTGGTGGTCAGGAGGGGAAAGCCGCGCGACAGGTCAAAGCGCATCTGCCGGCCGAAGACTCCCCGCGTGCCCACCCCCGTGCGGTCGGGACGGTCGACGCCATTGGCCAGGATGTCCGCCAGGAGGTCGAGGTAGGGCTGCTCCAGCGCCGGCTTAGCCTCGCGGGCGGTGTCGTCGTCGGCAATCTGGGCGGGGGCGTTCATGGGTGAGTCTCTCCACGAAGACCCTAGACGGCTTGCGAGGTCCTCGTCATCCCGCGAATCCACCCTCGTTCAGGAAGGTCATCTCGGCCGGGGTGCTCTCGCGGCCAAGGGCGGCGTTGCGGTGGGGGAAGCGGCCGAACTTCTGGATGATGTCGCGGTGCATCTCTGCAAAGCGCAGGATCTCGCCATCGCCGGTCTCGGCGCAGAGGGCCTGGATGAGGCGTACGCAGTCGACCTGGTCCTCCAGCTCCTCGGAATGCTCCAGGGGCATGTAGACGAAGTGGCGCAGCTCGGGCTCGATCTGCAGGTCGAAGCCCCGGCGCAGGGCCAGGCGCACGATCCGCCGGGCCTTGCCGTCGGTGGCGTAGGCGTGGGCGCTGTCCCGGAACAGGTTGCGGGGGAACTGGTCGAGCAGGAGGATCAGGGACAGGGCCGGCTCGGCCTCCTGCGCCCAGTCGTCGTATTGCCCGCGGGCGGCTGCGAAGTGGACCGGCTCGAAGCGCAGGCGGATGGCCTCGTCGAACTTTGCGTCCTTGTGGAACCAGCGGCGCGGGCCGGCATTGCGCCAATAGTTGATGACGTCCTGGGGCAGGGCGGGCATGGACGAATTCCCTCCTGGGGGCTTGGGCGTTCAAGCCCGGTTCAGCTTGACCTTCCTAATCCTATGCGCACGGGGGCGACAACCGTCGGAGCGATGATCCGCTCTGCAGGACCGAAGGTAAGGACCATGTTGAGGCATTCCGACCGCGCGACTTCCCGGGCGCCCGGCCTTGGGCTCGCCCTTACGCTCGCCCTGGCGGCGGGGCTCGCCCTCGCGCCTCCGGCCGCAGGGCAGGAGGTCGACGGTGATTCCGGCCGGCCGGATCCGCGCGACGACTTCCAGCGCCCCCGGGAGGGCGGACCCCGCCCTGACGCCCGGGCCATGAGGGGCCCGCCGCCTCCAGAGGTCTTCGCCGCGCCGGTGCCGCCCGCCCCGCCCTCACCGCCCATGGCCGGCCCGGACCCCAGGGGCGGGGCCCGGCCCGAGGCCTGGGGACGCTATGGCCAGCCCCGGGAGGTACAGTCCGACCCCCGTCCCCCGCCCCGCCCCGACTCGCGCCCCGACTCGCGGCCGGACCGCCAGCCAGATCGGGACGGCGACCGTCGCGACGGTCGCCGCTACGATGGTTACGGGAATGGGGGCTACGGCAACGGCTACTACGGGAACGGCGGTTACAGGCCTGATGGCTACCGGCCCGGCGGTTACCGGCCAGATGGATATCGCCCCGACGGATATCGCCCCGACGGATATCGCCCGGATGGCTACCGCCCCGGCGGCCCCCGCCCGCCTCCGCATCCGGGCGGACGCCCGCCGCGCTACGATCCCCGGTGGTACCCGCCGGTCTGGACCCCGCCCTACCGCTATCGGGCCGACCGCTGGGTGGCGCCTCCGGGCTATGCCTACCGCCGGTGGTCCTATGGCGAGGTCCTGCCCTGGACCTGGTGGACGCCGCGCTACCGGATCGACTCCTGGTGGACCTATGGCCTGCCGATCCCGCCAGTGGGCTTTGCCTGGGTGCGGCTAGGGCGCGACGCCGTGATGGTAGACCTTTGGAACGGGCGCATCGTCCAGGTGGCCTTCAGCCTCTTCTGGTGACGGCGCTTTGGCCCTCCGGCGCATCGCCCGGAGGGCCGGCCTTGCTTGACGCGGCGGGAAATTTCCCCTTCATGCGGCGCACTTCCGCGCAGGCGCCCGAGGGGCTCCGCGCCCGTCTTGTCCAAAGGAGACCACCCATGCGGGTCTATTACGATCGCGACGCCGACCTCGCCCGGATCCTGGACAAGAAGATCGCCATCGTAGGCTATGGCTCGCAGGGTCGGGCCCATGCCCTGAACCTGCGCGACTCCGGCGTGAAGAACGTCGCCGTCGCCCTTCGGCCCGACTCCGCCACCGCCCGCAAGGTCGAGGCGGACGGCCTGAAGGCGATGAGCGTGGCCGAGGCCGCCAAGTGGGCCGACGCCCTGATGGTGCTGGCGCCCGACGAGCTGCAGCGCGGCATCTACAATGCCGAGATCGCCCCCAACCTGCGGGACGGCGCGGCCCTGCTCTTCGCTCATGGCCTGAACATCCACTTCAACCTTATCGAGCCCAAGGCCAGCGTGGACGTGCTGATGATCGCCCCCAAGGGCCCCGGCCACACCGTGCGCGGCGAGTACGAGAAGGGCGGCGGCGTGCCATGCCTGATCGCCATCCACCAGAACCCCACCGGCAACGCCCTGGACTTTGGCCTGGCCTACGCCTCGGCCATCGGCGGCGGCCGCTCGGGTGTGATCGAGACCACCTTCCGCGAGGAATGCGAGACCGACCTGTTCGGCGAGCAGGCCGTGCTGTGCGGCGGTCTGGTCGAGCTGATCCGCGCCGGCTTCGAGACCCTGGTCGAGGCGGGCTACGCCCCGGAAATGGCCTATTTCGAGTGCCTGCACGAGGTGAAGCTGATCGTCGACCTCATCTATGAGGGCGGCATCGCCAACATGAACTACTCGATCTCGAACACCGCCGAGTACGGCGAGTACGTGACCGGCCCGCGGATCATCACCGCCGACACCAAGGCCGAGATGAAGCGCGTGCTCGAGGACATCCAGTCCGGCCGCTTCGTGCGCGACTTCATGCTGGAGAACGAAGCCGGCCAGCCCAGCTTCAAGGCCACCCGCCGCCGCGCCTCCGAGCACGGCATTGAGGACGTGGGCGCCCGCCTGCGCGCCATGATGCCCTGGATCAGCAAGAACAAGCTGGTGGATACGTCCCGGAACTGATCGGCGAGAGCCTCAACCCGTCATTCCTCCTCCCCAGGGGAGGTGGCCCGGGGCGGTGCCCCGGGGACAGAGAGGATCAACGGCCCCTCAGCTGACCCCCTCACCGGGCTTCGCCCGGAGCTCCCCCTTGGGGGAGCAATTGGCGCGGTGACCGCCGCCTACAGCGCTCCCGCCGCCAGGGCGTAGAGGGGTAGTCCCAGGATCAGGTTGAAGGGGAAGGCCACGCCCAGGGAGAGGCCGAGATAGACGCCGGGCTTGGCCTCGGGCAGGGCGGTGCGCATGGCCGCCGGGGCGGCGATGTAGGAGGCCGAGGCGGCCAGCAGGATCAGCATGGCGCTGTCGCCGGGGGCGAGGCCGGCGAGGCGTGAGGCGACATAGCCGGCGCAGGCCCCCGCCAGGGGCAGGGCGATCCCCAGGGCCAGGACCCGCAGGGGCGGCCGGCCGGCGTCGGTGAGGCTGCGGGCGGCGGCCAGGCCCATGTCGAGCAGGAAGAGGCACAGGGCACCCTGGAAGACCGGGTTCACGAAGGTGTCCAGCCGGGCCATGCCGCGCTCGCCGGTGACGAGGCCGATCAGGAAGCTGCCCACCAGCATGAGGGCTGGGCCGCCGAGGAAGACCTCGCGCAGGAGGCTGCCCATGGAGTGGCGGGGGCCGTCGCCTTCGGCGGCTCGCCGGGCGATCACCAGGGCGGTGAGGATGGCCGGGGCCTCCATGATGGCGAGGACCGCCGTCATGTAGCCGCCGAAGGGTACGCCGTGGGCGGCCAGGAAGTCGGCTCCCGCCGCATAGGTGACCACCGAGACCGAACCGAAGGCCGCCGCCGTGGCGGCCGCCGAGGCCCGATCGAGACCGCCAAGGCGCCGCAGGACCGGATAGGCCACCAGGGGCCAGGTCAGGGACAGGAGAAGGCCGGCGATCCCCGCCCGTACGAAGCCCTGGCTGAGCCCGGCATCGGCCGCCTCGACCCCGCCCTTGAAGCCGATGCAGAGCATCAGGAAGAGGGAGAGGGTGCGGCTGGTGGCGGCGGGCAGGGACAGGTCCGAGCGCGCGAACCCGCCGAACAGGCCCAGGACGAAGAACAGGATGGCGGGCGCCAGCAGGTTCTGTGAGCCAAGGGCGGCGGCGGAGGTCAGGGCTTCGGGCATGTTGAAATCTAGGGTCTGCGACGCACCCCCCTGGCGCGTGGGGTGTCCTCCTAGGGGGTTCCGCCCCGACTGCAGCGTTGAAAGGCGCTATTCCTGTGATAAGGAAAATTCATCAAGGAGACGCCCATGTCGCGCGACGTCAATCTCGACCTGGACCTGGTCCGTACCTTCGTGACCATCGCCGATACCCGCAGCTTCACCCGGACGGGGGAGAGGCTGGGGCGTACCCAGTCGGCGATCAGCCTGCAGGTGCGGCGGCTGGAGGACCGGCTGGGGGTGAAGCTGCTGGCCCGCGACCCGCGCCGGGTGGGGCTGACCGAAGCCGGGGAGTCCTTCCTGCCCAAGGCCCGGCGGCTGCTGAGGGTGAATGACGAGATCATCGCCGAGGTGACGGGGGAGGACCTGGAGGGTGAGGTCCGGCTGGGGGCACCGGAGGACTTCGCCACCGTCCACCTGCCCGACATCCTGGGCGCCTTCGCCCGGGCCCATCCCCGGGTGGCCCTGGCGGTGACCTGCGACCTGACCCTGAACCTGCTGGACCGGCTGCAGGCTGGTGCCCTCGACCTGGCCCTGGTCAAGCGCGAGCCCCTGGGGCCGGACCTGGGGGTGCGGGTCTGGCGCGAGCCCCTGGTCTGGGTGGCGGCGGACCGGGGGGTGCTGAGGCCGAAGGCGCCGGCGCCCCTGGTCATCGCCCCGGCGCCCTGCGTCTATCGCCGGCGGGCGGTGGCGGCACTGGAGGCGCGCGGCCGGACCTGGCGGGCGGCCTATACCAGCCCCTCTCTGGCCGGCCAGCACGCGGCCCTGCGGGCGGGCCTGGGCCTGACCGTCCTGCCCCGGGAGATGGTTCCCGACGACCTGGTCCTGCTGGGCGAGGCCGACGGCCTGCCGCCCCTGGAGGACGCCGAGATCGCCCTCTTGAAGGCGCGGGGCGGGGCACCCCGGGCGGCGGACCGGCTGGCGGAGTTCATCCTGGCCTCCCTGGACCGACGCCCGGGCCGGTTGGCGGGCTGAATCCCTCTGGCTCCCCCCCGGCGCGTTAGGTCTAGGGGGTCAGCTGAGGGGCTGTCTCAGTCCCAGAGCAGGGGGGCGGCGTCGCGCAGGATGGCCTCGGCGGCCTCCGTGTGCTTGCCCTCGCCGTCGGGGTGCAGGACGAGGGGCGGCAGGAGGGCCAGGGGGGCGCGACCGCCACGCACGGCCCGCACGATCACCCGGCTGGCGTGCGAAGCCGAGCGGGGCTGGACCGGGCGGATGCGGATGGAGCCGGCCTTTGGTGCCAGCAGGCCCAGGAGGTCAGCCAGCCGGTCGGCCCTGTGGATGAGGGTGATCGTCCCGCCGTCGCGCACGGATTTGAGGAGATAGCCAGTCCAGGCGGCGAGGCCGTCTGTCGCCATCCAGGCCCGGGTCTTCTCTGGCGCGGGACTGCGCAGGGCGCCGGCGTCGTCGAAGAAGGGCGGATTGCATAGGGCGGCGTCGAAGCGCGGCAGGCCCAGGCGGGAGAAGGGGAGGGCGACGTCGCCGGCGAGCCCCTCCACCCGGTCCGCCAGGCCGTTGAGGTCGATGTTGGCGCGGGCCAGGTCCAGGGCGTCGGGGTCTGCCTCGATCCCGGTGAAGTGCGCGCCCGGCCGCCGTACCGCCGCCGCCAGCATGACCGCGCCGGGGCCGCAGCCGAGGTCCAGCACCCGCTCGCGCGGTTGGGCGTCGCAGGCTGCCGCCAGAAGTGCCGCATCCATGCCCGCCCTGTAGCCGCGGGCGGACTGGAGGAGCCGGACCCGGCCTCCGAGGATTGCATCCGACTGGGTCAGGTCCGTCATTCGATTCCGCCAAAACCCCGGTTGGGCATTGTGCCAGCGAGGCGCCTGCCTTATCGCGTTCGCCATGTCCTCCGCAACGCACGCCGCCGACCCGGTCGCCCGCAGCGCGCCCTCCATAGCGGAGCTGACGCGCCTGGCCCGGCGGGACATGGAAGGCGTGGACGGGCTGATCCGCAACCGGATGCAGAGCCCCGTGCCGGTCATCCCGGCCCTGGCCGAGCACCTGATCGGCGGATCGGCCAAGCGCCTGCGGCCCCTCCTGACCATCGCTGCGGCCCGCCTTGCGGGGGCGAAGGACGACGCCTGCCTGAACCTGGCGGCGGCGGTGGAGTTCATCCACACGGCCACCCTGCTGCACGATGACGTCATCGACTCGTCCGAGCTGAGGCGGGGCAAGGTGGCGGCCCACCTGATCTGGGGCGCCCCGGCCAGCGTGCTGGTGGGGGACTTCCTCTTCGCCCGGTCCTTCGAGCTGATGGTCGAGGCCGGGTCCATGCCGGCCCTGGAGATCCTGGCCCGGGCCAGTCGTGTGATCGCCGAGGGCGAGGTGCTGCAGCTGACCCGCGCCCACGACCTGGACCTGCCCCAGGAGACCTACCTGGAGATCATTGGCGCCAAGACCGCCGAGCTGTTCGCCGCCGCGTCGGAGGCCGGCGCGGTCTCGGCGGGGGCCGGGGCGGGCGACTGCGCCCGGCTGCGGCGCTTTGGCCAGAACCTCGGTCTGGCCTTCCAGTTGGTGGACGACGCCCTGGACTATTCCGGCGCTAGCGACACCCTGGGCAAGAACCCCGGCGACGACTTCCGGGAGGGCAAGGCGACCCTGCCGCTGATTCTCGCCGTCGGCCGGACGGGCGCAGAGGAACAGGCATTCTGGGAGCGTGCGGTGGGCCGGCGCGAACAGACCGAGGCGGACTTCGAGCGGGCCCGGGATCTGATCGCCGGCTGCGGGGCCCTGGAATCGACCCTGGCCCTGGCCGAGACCTATGCCGCCGAGGCCAAGGCGGCCCTGACTGAGTTCGACGGCACCAGTGGCTGGAAGGCTGCGATGATGGAACTGGCCGACTTTGCCGTCTGGCGACGGATGTAGGCGAACGGGCTCCGCCCCGGAATTCCAGATTCCAGGCCTTCCCCGATACCGGTTCGAACCCCTGTGCGCGCCAGAAGGCTTCGGCTCGGGCATCGTCCGTATGCACGGTGAGGCGGCGGACGCTGTCGAGCCCTTCCTGGATCAGGGCGGAGGCGAGGGTGCGGCCGACGCCCCGCCGGCGTGCATCCGGGTGGACGTAGAAGCGACGCAGGCGCAGGGCGGGGGCCCCAACCTCCGGCGAGGACTCTTGCGTCAGGCCGCCGATCCCCGCGAGGCCGCCACCCTCGCGCACAGCGAAGAGGGCGAGGAAGACGGGGCACCGGCCGCGACCTCCGCCGACAGCCGGTCCATGTGCCGCCAGCCCTCGGCCGCCGCCGCAGCGCGCAGGCGGTCGAAATCCCCCGGAAGCCCGTCCTCGAGGCGGACGACCTGCATCAGCCCGGCGAGATCATGTTCTCGGGCCGGACGACGGCGTCGAACTCTTCGTTGGTGACGTAGCCGCCGCCGACGGCCTCTTCCCGCAGGGTGGTGCCGTTCTTGTGGGCGGTCTTGGCGATCTTGGCTGCCGCGTCGTAGCCGATCTTGGGCGCCAGGGCCGTAACCAGCATGAGGGAGCGCTCGAGGGCGGCCTTGATGTTGTCCTCGCGGGCCTCAATCCCGACCACGCAGTTGTCGGTGAAGGAGATGGCGGCGTCTGCCAGAAGACGGCAGGACTGCAGGAAGTTGTAGGCCATGACCGGGTTGAAGACGTTCAGCTCGAAGTGGCCCGAGGCCCCGGCGAAGGTCAGGGTGGTGTGGTTGCCGAAGACCTGGGTGCAGACCATGGTCAGAGCCTCGCACTGGGTCGGGTTGACCTTGCCCGGCATGATGGACGAGCCGGGCTCGTTCTCGGGCAAGGACAGCTCGCCCAGGCCGGACCGGGGGCCGGAGCCCAGGAAGCGGATGTCGTTGGCGATCTTGAACAGGGAGCCGGCGATGGTGTTCAGGGCACCGTGGCTGAAGACCATGGCGTCGTGGGCGGCCAGGGCCTCGAACTTGTTGGGCGCCGAGACGAAGGGCAGGCCGGTGATGGCGGCGATCCTGGCCGCGACCAGCTCGGCAAAGCCGACGGGGGCGTTGAGGCCAGTACCGACGGCCGTGCCGCCCTGGGCCAGTTCGAGCAGGCCCGGCTGGGCCAGGCGGATACGCTTGAGGCCATTCTCGACCTGCTGGGCGTAGCCAGAGAACTCCTGGCCGAGGGTCAGGGGGGTGGCGTCCTGGGTGTGGGTGCGGCCGATCTTGATGATGGGATCAAAGGCGGCCTGCTTGACGCGCAGGGCGGCCAGAAGGTGCTCGAGAGCCGGCAGGACGTCGTGGTGCACCTGCTCGGCGGCAGCGATGTGCATGGCCGTGGGATAGGTGTCGTTGGACGACTGGCTCATGTTGACGTGGTCGTTCGGGTGGACGGGGGCCTTGGACCCCATCACGCCGCCCAGCATCTCGATGGCCCGGTTCGAGATGACCTCGTTGGCGTTCATGTTCGACTGGGTACCAGAGCCGGTCTGCCAGACCGACAGGGGGAAGTGGGCGTCGAGCTTGCCGTCGATCACCTCCTGGGCGGCGGCGACGATGGCCTGGCCGATCTTGGCATCCAGCCGGCCTAGCTCCATGTTGGCCTCGGCGGCGGCGCGCTTGACGATGCCGAGGGCGCGGACGACCGGCAGGGGCTGCTTCTCCCAGCCGATCTTGAAGTTGCCGAGGCTACGCTGGGCCTGGGCACCCCAGTAGACTGAGGCGTCGACCTCGAGGGGGCCGAAGGTATCGGTTTCAGTGCGGGTCTTGCTCATGGCGGGCCTCCGGTCGAATGTGCGCCCGGTTTAGCGGAGCCCGGCCAGACTTCAAGGCGGCCGCCGCCGGAGGATTGCCATGGACGCGGGCTGGACCCATCACGGCAAGGTGCGCGCCCGCGAGCATGAGGGCACCATCGAGGTGGTCGTCGACGGCCTGACCACCCAGAGCCGCTATTACAAGCCGCTGATCTACGAGTTCTTCCGCAAGGCCTGGCGGGGCGGCCGGCCCGCCTGGGGCGAGTTCTCGGTGGAGATCGTCATGGACTATGTGGGCGATCCGCCCTGGATGGACCTGGACAACCTGGCTAAGGCCCTGCTGGACGCCATCAAGGGCTATGTCTTCCACGACGATGCCCAGGTGGCGCGGCTCCTGGTGGAGCGGCGTGCCGGCGAGCGCGAGCGGATCTCGATCCGGGTCCGGCGCCTGGGCGACGGACCTGACAGGGCGGCGTGAACGGGGCGTCCTGAAACGCGAGACGGCCGCATCCCGGGGGTGGGGATGCGGCCGCCCGATCGTCTCCCGAAGCGTTGGGGGGAGACGGAAACTTAGCGGTACTGTTGAAGCCGCGTGGTCCGCAGTCCGGCCAGCCCGTGCTTCTCGATGGACCTCTGCCAGGCCTGGAACTCCTCCTGCGTCAGGGAGTACCTTTCGCAGGCCTGCTCGAGGCTGAGTAGCCCGCCACGAACGGCGGCCACCACTTCGGCCTTGCGACGGATCACCCAGCGCCCGGTATCCGGCGGCGGCAGGTCCCGGATCGTCAGCTGGGAGCCGGTTGGCCCAATGACATAGGCCTCGCCCCGGCTGTTGGTCCGCAGCTGCGTCTGTTGTTGTTGATACATGGCTTTACGCCCTTCCCACCATCAGGTCTTGAGACCAGTCTGGCCGGCATCGCATAACGTCCGGTGAAAAATCGTAGTAAATAAACTGATAATCACAGCTTCTCCCATGTATTAAAGCGATACAGTCAAGATGTCTCGCGATGTTAAGTCGCGTTAACTTCAAGAACTATCGCTTAATATTGATAAGCTCTTCCAGCATCTGATCGGCGGTCGTGATGATTTTTGAAGATGCGGAATATGCTCTCTGGGTAGTGATGAGCCCGGTGAACTCTGCAGACAGGTCGACCGTGGAGGCTTCGAGTGACGAGGACTGAATGGAACCGGCACCGCCCAGTTGCGGCGCCTTCACCGAATACTCGCCGGACCGGGTGGACTGGGAGTAGGCGTTGCCGCCCACCGCACTCAGACCGTCCGGGTTGGCGAAGGTTGCAAGGCCGATCTGTGCCACCAGACGGACCAGGTTGTTGTCGAAGATGGCCGTGACATTGCCGTCTTCCGAGACCTCGACGCCCGACACATTGCCGAGGGGGGCACCGTCGGGGTTGATGGAGGCGACGGCGGAGGTGGCCGAGAACTGGGTGAACTTGGTGATGTCGAGGTCAATGCTCGAGGCGTTGATGCCCAGGCCGGAAGCCCACCTGAGGCCCGCGCCGGCGGAGGAGGCGGCGAGGGCGATGTTCGGCGGATTGCCGATCCCCGCGGTGACGCCGAAGAGGGTTGAGTTGGCTTCATCGAAGGAGCCATCCGCCTGGAAAGTCATCAACCCCTGGGCGATCTGGCCCGGACGCGTGGCGCCGGCAACGTCGCTGGCCGGCACGGCGTAGATTTCCGCGTGCCAGGAGTTGGCGGCGGCGGAGTCCTTCAGGAAGGCCATGGCCACCCGCCGGCTGCCGCCGCCGGAGTCGATGATGTTCATCTGGAAGGTGAAGTCCGGCCGGGTGCCGGTGGCGGGGTTGTCGGCGTAATCGGCCATGGAGGCGACCGTGCCGCCAGCATAGGTGGCGTCGCCCACCGAGCCGGTGATGCCCCGCTTGTCCAGGTTGGCGTTGATGAGGACCTCGGAGGTCTGGAGGACCTGGGCCCCCAGGTCCTTGACGTTGATTGAGTTCATCTGGCTCAGGTCGGACGGATCGGTGACGATGGTTCCGGTAGCGTCCGCCGGCCAACCCTGGAGGTAGTATCCGGAGTCATTGACCAGGTAGCCGTCGGCATCGACGCTGAACGAGCCCGAGCGGGTGAAGAACCGGGGATCCTGGGTGGTCACGTTGGCCCCCTTCTCGGTCACAACAAAGAAGCCGTTGCCGGCGATGGCAAGGTCGGTATCCGACGCCGCCGGCTGGATCAGGCCCTGGTTACCGATGAAGTTTCGAGTGATCGCCTCAACCCCGCCGGCGGAGTAGCGGCCCTTCACGACCTGTGAGGTCACGACATTGGCGAAGTTGATCTGGGTCCGCTTGTAGGCGGTGGTGTTGGTGTTGGCGATGTT
Source organism: Phenylobacterium deserti (assembly GCA_945874825.1). Classification (GTDB taxonomy): domain Bacteria; phylum Pseudomonadota; class Alphaproteobacteria; order Caulobacterales; family Caulobacteraceae; genus Phenylobacterium; species Phenylobacterium deserti_D. The sequence goes on from CAMCIK010000022.1 coordinate 22,004, forward strand.
GTCGGAGATCGCGGCCAGGGCCGAGGAGTTGGCGATCAGACCGGAGACGCCGGCGAGGAGGGCGCTGTTGATGCTCATTGTGTCTGCTTTCCCGGGGTGTTGCGTTCAAGGAGTGGAGTGGCGGCCTAGGCGGGCTGCCGGACGGAGGTGACGGCGGTCCAGGGGACCTTTGCGCCGCCTAGGGAGAGGACGGGTTGTCCGTTCACCTGCTCGACGCCGGTGACGACGCCGCGCTGGAAAACCCGTGAGTTGATGGTGGCGCCGGAGGCGTCCATCGGTGTGATGCGGAGGGTGTACACGCCGCCGTCCGGCCGCTTCAGGCCTGTGAGGTCGGTTCCCGACCAGGTGAATGTGTGATCGCCGGCAGAGATGCCGGAGGGCGAGGCCACGGCCATGGTCCGGCCGTTGGCGTCAACCACCTCGACCTTCACGGAGGCGGCGTCTCGGCCCAGGTTGTAGGACCAGGTCGCCCTGCCGCCGGCCAGGCCGGTTGTCGCAGAGTCCGCAGTGACCTCTCGCCCGAGGACGGAAACCGCCTGGGACATACCCGTTCCGGTGTTTCCGACCAGCTGTTTGAGGAGGTCGTTGGAGTAGAGCTGCTGCTGCACCCCCGTCATCTGGACCAGCTGCTGGGTGAACTGGTTGGAATCGAGAGGGGCCAGGGGATCCTGGTTCTGGATCTGGGTGGTCAGCAGCTTCATGAAGGTGTCGTAGCTGCTGGCCAGCTGGGCCTTGCCAAGGGCGCCTATGTCCTGTCCGGCGGCCTGGGATCCTGTCGCTGAAGTGACGGCCATGGGTTCAGATCCTGATGTCTACGCCGGCGCGGAGCGAGAGACCGCGCCCGGCGAGGGGGCTGGAGGGGGGTGGAAGGGTGTCAGCGTGCGCCTCGCGTTCGGGGCGCGACGCCGGTTGATGCTGTCCGTCCCGGCCATCGTTCCATCCGGATGACCGGCCCTGGGAGCGGTCGCCTGCGACGTCGAAGGACAAGCCCCCGGACAGGTTGAAGCCCGAGCTCTCGAGGCTGCGCTGGAGGTCTTCAGCCCGACGGCTGAGCTCCCGCGCGGAGTGCGAGGTCTCGAAGGTGAAGGCGGCCCGGATCTGGCCGGACGCATCAATCTCCAGGTGGACGTCGACCCGGCCAAGTCCCAACGGGTCGAGCTCCAGGTCAAACCGGGTGATGCCATCGTCCAGCTTGCGGGCAGCCTGGACGGCGAGGGCGGCGACCGTTTCCGGGGTTGAGCGTACGGGTGGGGCCTGGGCCGGCGGGGCCGGACGCAATTCGGCTGTGGCGGGGGGCGGGGCGGCAGCCTCGGCGGCCTCCCGGCCAGGCGCCCCGGCCGCCATAGCCTTCAAGTCGACACCGCTATCCTTCGCCGGGTCATCGCCAACTGCAGTGCCTGGAGCCTGGGTTGATGAAGGCATGCGGGAGGGCACCGAGGACGTGACCAGGGGCGCGGACGCCGGGAACTCAGGTGCCTCGGAACCGGGTTCAGTGGCAGTTGCGGTGAGGGTGCGTCGGGCCTCTGGCGAGCGGCTGGACGCCGAGTCCTGCCGTCGGGACGGTGGGGGCTCCACCAGGGCTGCCAATTCGGAGACCGCCGCCGCCTGGGCGACCAGGATCGGCTCGGATGTCGCCGCCGCAACGATCTTGGCCGTCATGGGCGGGGTGGGGATCGTCTCTTCAGGGGCGATGATGTCGGCGGAGATGGCCGCCGCCGCCGCCCCTGGACCCGCGCCCGGGGCACGCGGGGCGGGCTCCGCCGGCATCTGGCGGCCGACGATGCGAACCACGCCGGGAGGCAGAGCCGGGAAGGAAGACGCGGCTTCAGGAGGAGAGTCGGCAACGGAGTCGGAACCCTGCGCCCCCGCAGGGCGTTGGTCGGCGGTGTTCTGCGCTGTGGCCTCGGGGACTTCCGCGCCAAGCAGTATGTCGGGAGCCTGAAGGCTTGCCAGGAGGGTCGCCTGGACGTCCGCCGTCTTGACCTGTGCCTTGTCGGCAGGCTGGGCCTGACCCCCTTCGGGACCTGCGCCAGTGGCGATACCCGAAGGCGCAGGAGGCGACCCGGCTGGTGCCATGCCAGGTGCGAGGGACGGCGCAGACTGCCCCGGGTAGATAGGTTGGACAAAGGCGGCGGTGGTCTCGCTCCGCGAGCCGGCGGGCGCTCCAGCCTCACGCGCACTCGGGGATGGATCGGTCGGCGTGGGGCTCAGGACCTGGGCCATGGCGAGGACCAGGCGGGCGTCTCCGGGGTAGGTCGCAGCCAGATTGGAGTCCGCCTGTGCAGGTCCGGCCAGCGTGTCCCTTTCGCCTTCCGCCTCGGGGTCCTGAAGCTGGAGGCCCCCGGCGTCGGACTCGATGGGGGCAGTCAGCGCCTGCAGTCCTCCAGCATCAGCGACCGCGAGAAAGGCTGAGGAGGATTCGTTTCCAGCCGGGTTTGGCGCCGACTTGGTCGCCACCTGCGCCGTCGCGTGTGGACTGACAGCCGCGGGCGTCAGGCGATTTGCGCCCAGGACTCCGGCCAGGGCCGTGAGCAAGGCAGCGAAGTCTCCGCCGTCGCCATTCGCCCCGTCCGACGCGGGAGCGCCGGCGGCGAGCAGGCCGGAGGAAACCGGCGCGAGAACTTGAGCGACGTCCAGGGTCAAGACGAAAAACCGGTCCGGATTCACCCTCCGGCGAGGGGCGCTTGCTGCGCCTCACGATTCCTGTCCTCACGTCGCAACCTTCGCGCCAACATCTCAAGGCGTTGTCAGGTAATTGAAATAAAAGGCTTTATGCTGATCACATCTCTCTGCGTCTTGCATCGCAGGGGCGGTTTTTGCCGGGCCCGATCCGGCCGGAAAGGTCGAGTCCTGCCGCCCTGAGGCCCGACCTGGAAGCGCCTTGGCGCCGTGGCCTGGGACTTGCGACGTACAAGACATCTCAAAGCGGTTTCAGAAGTCTCCGCGTTGAAATGAAAGGATTTTTTCGGAAGCCTCGCGCAGGCGCTACCTAATGAGCCCGGCAGAAATCGCCGGGACTGCGCAAGGGTTGCCGATTCAGGGGGATTGTTCCCGTGTCGCTGACTTCCGTACTGAACAATGCTTCCTCCGGACTGATCGCGGCCCAGGCTGGCCTGCGGACAGCGTCCGACAACATCGCCAACGTCAACACCCCCGGCTATGTCCGAAAGGCGATCGACCAGACGCACCGGATCATCGGTGGTGCCGGCGCCGGTACCGAGGTCAGCGGCGTTCGCCGCATCGTCGACCAGTTCCTGGTCTCGGCCGGCCTCACCGCCGCCTCCACCTCTAGTCGCTGGAGCCTGACGGCAAGCACCCTCGACAACGCCCAGAGCCTGTTCGGGGACCCGACCTCGGACACGGGCTACTTCGCGGCCCTTGACAGGGTCTGGAGCACCTTCGACGCTGCGGCCCAGAACCCCACCTCCGGCATTCTCAAGTCGCAGTCGGTGGCTGTGGTCGAGGACTTCTTCAACCAGACCTCCCGGATCAACACCCAGATCGGGCAGATGGTCGCCACCGCCGATGCCCGGGCCGTGGGGTCGATCCAGGACATCAACGACATCCTGTCGCAGATCGCGCGCCTGAACACGGACATCAGCCGCGCCTCAATCGGCAACGGCGATGCGACGGGCGCCGAGAACGTCCAGTCCGGCCTGATCGACAAGCTCGCCACCCTGATAGACATCAAGGTCCAGCCCCGGTCCGCCGGCGGTGTGACGATCCGCTCCTCTGAAGGCTTCGAGCTGACCGGCGACGCCGCCGCCACACTGGTCTACCGGTCCTCGGACTCCACGCCGGGCTACCTCGCCGTGAAGTATGATGTGGGTGGGGAGCAGCCCATCACCGTGACAGGCGGGGAGATGCGGGGGCTCCTGGACCTGCGCGACATCCACCTGCCGGGCATCTCAGAGCAACTCGGGGAGTTCGCGTCGCGGGCCGCTGAACGGCTGAATGCCGCGCACAACGCCTCGAGCGCTGCGCCGGCGAAGAGCCTGCTCGAGGGCCGGGATACCGGGCTGGACCTGCCGACCGCCGTCGGCGGCTTCACCGGTGCGGCCACCCTGGCGGTCACCAACGCCTCCGGCGTCATCCAGCGCCGGGTGGACATCGACTTCACGGCGGGAACCCTGAGTGTCGATGGCGGCGCAGCGACCGCCTTCACCCCGGCAACCTTCCTGGCGAGCCTGAATACAGCTCTCGGGGCGTTCGGCACGGCGACCTATACCAACCGTGGCCTTACCCTCAACGCCGCCTCGCCTAACGGCATCGCCATGGATGAAGGCACGTCACAGAAGGCTGGGCGGGGCTTCTCCCACTTCTTCGGCCTCAATGATCTCGTCAAGAGCTCCGGCCAGACCAGCTACGAGACTGGCCTCAGGGCCTCGGATCCGCATGGGTTTACCGCCGGCGACACCCTGACCTTCCGTCTGACCCAGTCGGACGGCAGGCCGATCCGCGATGTGACCGTCGCCGTTCCGGCGGCGGCCACCATGACGGACCTGCTCGCCGCCCTGAACGCCAACACCACCGGTGTCGGCCTCGTCGGTACCTTCGGCCTCGACGCCCAGGGACAGATGAGCTTCACCCCGAGCACCACTCCCCCGGTGAACCTGTCCATCGCCCAGGACCTGACCAGCCGGGGTGCGGGCGGACCTTCGATCAGCGGCCTCTTCGGCCTCGGCGTGATCGAGCGGAACTCGCGCGCCGACCGCCTCTTTGTCGATCCCAAGATCGTCCAGAATCCCAACCAGCTCGCCCTGTCCCGGTTGGACCTGACCGTGGCCGCGGGCCAGCCTGCTATCCGGCCCGGCGACGGCTCCGGAGCCCGCGCCCTTGCGGCGGCCGGAGAGTCGCCCACCGGCTTCGACGCGGTGGGCGCCCTAGGTGCCCTGACGGTCTCGCTCAGCGACTATGCCGCCCAGTTCGGAGCCTCGATCGGCCGCCAGGCCGAGTCCGCCGACAGTCGCCGGATGACCACCGAGGCGGTGTCTTCCGAGGTGGCCGCTCGCCGACAGTCAGTCGAGGGCGTCAATATCGACGAGGAGCTCGTCCGGCTCACCACTTACCAACAGGCGTTCAACGCCTCGGCGCGCATGATCCAGGCCGCCAAGGAACTGTTCGACGTCCTGACCAACATCATCTGAGGGGTCCTGAATGAACCGGGTATCCACGAGCGGCGGCTATAGCTCGGTCCTGTCCAACCTCATGTCGGCCCAGCAGCGGCAGGCCGAGGCGGGCGACCAGTTGAGTACAGGCAAGATCGGGACCGATCTCAAGGCCTTCTCCCGCAACGCCCAGGTCCTCACGGCCATGCAGACCCTGGATACCCGCCTCACAGGCTTCACCGAGCAGAACGCCTTTACGGCCAACCGGCTGGAAGTCCAGGACCTCGCCCTCAACAAGGCGGCAGATGCGGCCGGCCAGACCCGACTTGCGATCGCCAACGCCCTCGCCTCGGATCGGGCCGACGCCCTGATGACTGAGCTCCAGGGACACTTCTCGAACGCCGTCTCGGCGCTGAACACCCGCCATGCCGGCAAGTACCTTTTCGCCGGCGGTCAGGTCGACACCCCGCCGACCTCCGCCAAGCAACTTTCCGACCTGACCGCGCCGTTTACCGTGATCGCCGACTTCTTCCACAATGACGACTATATCGACAAGGCAAGGGTGGATGAGACCACCACCCTCAGTATCGGCCAGCTGGCCGATGACCTGGGAACCTCCATGTTCACGGCTTTCAGGGACCTCCAGGCCTTCGAGGAAGGGGGCGCAGGTCCCTTCACGGGTAAGCTGACGGCGGCCCAGAGGACCTTCCTGGAGAGCCAGGTTGCCGTCTGGGACACGGTGCAATCCAACCTCGTCACCGCCGCCGCCAAGAACGGCGCGGTCCAGACCCAGCTGGACTCTGTGAAGACGTCAATGACATCGCGGCAGACCACCATCCAGGCGATGATCGGGGATGTCTCCAACGCGGACCTTGCCAAGGCCGCCTCGGCCCTGACCCAGGCCCAGCAGGCCCTACAGGCCTCTTCACAGGTGTTCCTCGCGCTGAAGAGCGCATCCCTCCTCAACGTGCTCCGGTAGCGGCCCGCTCGCAAAATCGCGCCGGTCCGACTAGATAGGGCCCATGACCGCGGTAACGCTTTCCGATCGCCTGACCGAAGAGACCCGACGGGCCGTGGGCCTGCCTTCGGGCACGAGGGTGCTGGCCGCCATGTCCGGGGGCGTGGACTCCACCGTGACCGCCGCCCTGCTGGTGCGGGCGGGTTACGAGGTGGTCGGCGTGACCCTCCAGCTTTACGACCATGGTGCCGCCGTCCAGCGGAAGGGCGCCTGTTGCGCCGGGCAGGATATCCATGACGCCCGCACCGCCGCTGCGACCCTGGGCGTGCCCCACTATGTCCTCGACTACGAGAGCCGCTTCCGCGAGCAGGTGATCGAGGATTTCGCCGACGCCTACCTGCGGGGTGAGACCCCGGTGCCCTGCATCCGCTGCAACCAGACGGTGAAGTTCCGCGACCTGGTGGAGACCGCCCGCGACCTAGGCGCGGCGGCCATGGCCACTGGGCACTATGTGCAAAGGTCAGAGGGCCTGGCGGGGGCACAGCTGAAGCGCGCCGTGGATCCGGCGCGCGACCAGTCCTATTTCCTGTTCGCCACGACCCGCGACCAGCTCGATTATCTGCGCTTCCCCCTTGGCGGCCTGCCCAAGGCCGAGGTGCGGGCCCTGGCCCTGGAGCTGGGCCTCGCCGTGGCCGACAAGCCGGACAGTCAGGACATCTGTTTTGTGCCCGAGGGCCGCTACACCACGGTGATCGACCGCCTGCGCCCTCAGGGGGCAGAGCCCGGAGACATCGTGCACCTGGATGGACGGGTCCTGGGTCGCCACGAGGGCGTGACCCGCTATACCATCGGCCAGAGGCGCGGGCTGAGCGTCGCCGTGGGCGATCCACTCTATGTGGTGGGCATAGATGCCGCGACACGCCGTGTCCTGGTGGGTCCCCGGGAGGCCCTGGCAACCCGGGCGGTCTCGCTGAAGGAAACCAACTGGCTGGGCGAAGAGGCCGGGCTGGTCCTTGCCTCCGCGGCGGAGCGGCCGGTCCTGGCGCGGGTGCGCTCGACCGCCGAGCCGGTGGCGGCGCGTCTGGGCCTGGAGGCGGGGGAACCGCGGGTGATTTTCGACGCGCCGGAGTACGGGGTCTCCCCCGGCCAGGCCTGCGTCCTCTATGCCGAGGAGGACCCGAACCGGGTCCTCGGCGGCGGTTTCATCGAACAGGCGCTGAAGTAGCCGGTTCCACGGGTCGGGCCACTTCGTTGCGGCGCATGAAGGGCACGGTCCAGGGCGGGTCATAGTACCAGGTCACGGCCTCGCCCGAGGCGCGCCATGTCGAGCCGGCCAGGGCGGCGTCCAGGGCCTTTTCGTGGCGGGCGACGGCCTCCGCCCTCCCAAGGCCGGAGAACCTGACCACGGCGAAAGTCCGTGCGGGGATTTCGACCAGGCGCACGCGGGGATCATTCGGCTGGGGCAGGGTCGCCATCGTGTACTTTGACGGCATGATGAACTGGATCGACCAGGATTCGCTGCCCGCCGGCTGCTGGACGACGGGTGAGGTCATGGCGATGGATTCGCTGCGTCCCGCCCTGGCCTGGACGACCGGCGCTGTCATGGCGATGGACTGGGAGCCGCCGGAGGACTCGCGACCCTGGACCACCGGTGCCGTCATGGCCACGGAGGTCTTCGCGGTATTGTCGCCGAAGATATAGCCCGCCACCCGCCGGAAGCCTTCGTTACGGGCGGACTCCACCGGTCCCTCGACAATGGCTTCTGCTGCGATCTGAGGGGCGTAGCGGCGGATCTCGGCTTCGCCGACCTGGCCCACGACCTCGTAGGGGGGTTGCTCGGTCCCGGCCCGGATGCCGACAAGCTGGCCCACCCCGGCCAGAACGGTGATCAGGAACTCACCAATGCCCATGGCTCTTCTCCGGTTGCTTCGCTGCAGTATGGGGCGCCCGGCCCCGGAACCCAAATCGGGCCGTTCCCGGCCTCGAGCGGGGGCTGTAGGATGAGCCCATGACCCAGACCTCCGACCCCGTCGTCATCGTCGCCCTTGCCCGCACGCCCATGGGCGGTTTCCAGGGCGTCCTATCCGGTGCCCGGGCTACTGACCTGGGTGCCGCCGCCGTCCGCGCCGCCGTGGAGCGGGCTGGCGTCGACCCGGGGGGCGTGGAGCAGATCTACATGGGCTGCGTCCTGCCCGCTGGTCTCGGCCAGGCGCCGGCGCGCCAGGCCGCCCTCGGTGCCGGCCTTTCGGAGTCCTGCCAGGCGACGACGGTGAACAAGATGTGCGGCTCGGGCATGCAGGCGGCCATCCTCGCCCACGATGCCCTCGCGGCGGGCAGCGCCGACATCATCGTCGCGGGCGGCATGGAGAGCATGACCAACGCCCCCTACCTGCTGGCCAAGCACAGGGGCGGCGCGCGCATCGGCCACGACGTCGTGTCGGACTCCATGTACCTGGACGGACTGGAGGACGCCTATGAGCCGGGGCGGCTGATGGGGTCCTTCGCCGAGGAGACGGCCCGGGCCCACCAGGTCGGCCGGGAGGCCATGGACGGCTTCGCTATCCGCTCCCTGGAGCGCGCCCTTGCCGCCCAGGCCTCCGGCGTCTTTGACCGCGAGATGGTGGCCGTGGAGGTCGCCGGCCGGAAGGGGACCGAGCGGATCGACCGGGACGAGCAGCCCGGCCGGGCCGATCCCGCCCGTATCCCGACCCTGAAGCCGGCTTTCGCGAAGGACGGTGCGATCACGGCGGCCAACGCCAGCTCGATCTCGGATGGAGCGGCGGCCCTCGTCCTGACCCGGGCCTCGGTGGCGGAACGGCTGGGCCTTAACCCCGTCGCGCGGATCGTCAGTCACGCTGCCCATGCCCAGGAGCCGGCGAAGTTCGCGACAGCACCCGGGCCGGCCATGCGCAGGACCCTGGATCGGGCTGGCTGGACCGCCGGTCAGGTGGACCTGTTCGAGGTCAACGAGGCCTTCGCCGTGGTCGCCATGCTGGCCGCCCGGGAACTGGACATCCCGGACGAGAAGCTGAACGTCAACGGCGGGGCCTGCGCCCTCGGCCACCCCATCGGCGCCTCAGGCGCACGGATCCTTGCCACCCTGGTCTCGGCGCTCCAGGCGAGGGGCGGGCGCCGGGGTCTGGCCAGCCTCTGCATCGGCGGTGGCGAGGCTACGGCCATGGCGGTGGAACTGCTCTGAGCCACTGGCCAGAGACCCGCAGCAGGACTAGCCTTGACCCCATGACCAGCACCCTTCGCGATACCGGGGCCCGGTTCGAAATGGACGAACAGGGCCTGACCTCCTTCGCCGACTACCGGCGCGCGGGTGACCGCATCATCATTGACCATGTGGAAAGCCCGCCGCCCCTGCGAGGGACGGGTGCCTCGGGCCGGCTGATGGAGGTCCTGTCGGCGGAAATCCGCTCGCGCGGCCTGCAGATCACGCCGGTCTGCAGCTATGCGGCGGCCTGGCTGCGCCGGAGCGAGACCTACCGGGCGCTCCTCGACTGATCTGCGCCCTCAGCGGCGCTTCGGACGCCGCCAGGCTGCGGCGGCTTCGGCCCGGCTCTCGGCGCGGACTTGGCGGGCCGCCTTGCGGGCGCCTCCGCCGTCCTCGCCGCCTTCCGATCCACTGAGCGCGTCCGCCGCGAATTCGAGGTCCAGGAGCTTCAGGCGCTTGATCTCGTCGCGCAGGCGGGCGGCGGTCTCGAACTCGAGGTTGGAGGCGGCCTCGCGCATCTTGGCCTCGAGGTCCTTGAGGGCGGCCTTGAAGTTGTCGCCGGTGAAGGGCTTTTCGACGTCGCCCACGTGCAGGCCGCCGATCGGCACGGTGACGCGGTCGCCGCGC
>CAMCIK010000023.1 GCA_945874825.1 Phenylobacterium deserti
CCATGAGGTAGCGCGGTCGGTCGGCCGGCAGGAACCCTGGCGCATAGTCGAGCACTTCGCACATGGCCGCATGCCCCTCGCCGACAGCGAGGCCACCGATGGCGTAGCCGTCAAACCCCGTTTCGACCAGACGCTCAGCGGACTCACGCCGGAGAGCCTCGAAGGTCGATCCCTGCTGGATTCCGAACAGGGCCTGGCGGTCGCGCTGGCCAAAGGCGGCCTTCGAGCGGCGCCCCCAACGGTCCGACAGGCGCATGGCTGCAGCCGCCTCCGCCTCTTCCGCAGGCCAGGAAACGCACTGGTCCAGTTGCATGACAATATCGGCACCCAACCGATCGGCCTGGATCTCTATGGACCGCTCGGGCGTCAGGACGTGCCGGGAGCCGTCGATATGGCTGCGAAAGGTCACGGCCTCTTCCGTCACCTTCGAGATCCCTGACAGGGACATAACCTGGAAGCCTCCAGAATCCGTCAGGATGGGGCCATCCCAGCGCATGAACCGGTGCAGTCCGCCCAGGCGCTCCAGGCGCTCGGGCCCGGGCCTCAGCATGAGGTGATAGGTATTGCCGAGGATGATATCGGCCCCAGTGGACTTCACCTGATCGACGGTCAGGGCCTTGACCGTCGCCGCGGTCCCCACTGGCATGAAGGCGGGGGTGCGGATCTGTCCCCGGGAGGTCCGCAGGACCCCCGTGCGCGCCGCGCCGTCCCGGGCGGAGATGTCAAAGGCAAAGGCGCTCATCCAGCCCTCCAGAGCAGGCTCGCGTCGCCGTAGGAATAGAAGCGGTAGTCCTCGGCGATGGCGTGAGCATAGGCCGACTGCATGGTGTCCAGGCCGGCCAGGGCACTGACCAGCATGAATAGCGTCGACTTGGGCAGGTGGAAGTTGGTCATCAGCCCGTCGGCAATCCGGAACCGGTAGCCGGGCGTGATCAAGATATCGGTCTCGCCCGTCCAGGCCGCAAGCCCGCCATCCGCATCCGCGGCGCTCTCCAGGAGGCGCAGGGAGGTCGTGCCGACGCAGATCACCCGCCCTCCTGCCTGGCGGGCTGCCCCGATCCTGGCGGCGGTGTCCGCGTCGATCTCCCCCCACTCGGCGTGCATGCGATGTCGCGAGATGTCTTCGGACTTGACCGGCAGGAAGGTGCCGGCACCCACATGAAGGGTCACCCGGGCGAGGCCAACGCCTGCACCCTCCAGGCGGGCGAGGAGTTCCGGGGTGAAGTGGAGGCCGGCGGTGGGCGCCGCCACAGAGCCTTCGCGCCGGGCGAACACCGTCTGGTAGTCGTTACGGTCACGCGCGTCCTGCTTCCGCTTTGAAGCGATGTAGGGCGGAAGGGGCATTTCGCCGACCCGGGCGATCGCCGCATCAAGGTCAGGGCCCGAGACGCCGAACTCCAGGATGAATTCCCCGGCCTCGCCCTTCTGCGCAACGAGGGCGGACAGGTCGCCGAAGACAAGGCTATCGCCGGTGCCGATCTTCTTGCCCGGACGCATGAAGGCGCGCCAGGCCGTGTCCGAGGCCCTCTGGTGCAGGGTGGCTTCGACGGCCACGTCCGATCCTGCCCGCAAGCGGCGGCCCCGAAGCCGAGCCGGGATTACCCGCGTCTCGTTGACGACCAGGATATCGCCAGCCCGCAGCAGGGACGGCAGGTCTCGGACCAGATGGTCCGAGAGAGCCCCGCCGGGCTGCACCTGAAGCAACCGGGCAGAATCGCGTGGCTCCGCAGGCCGCAGGGCGATGCGGTCTTCGGGAAGCTCAAAGTCGAAGTCCGCAAGCTGCATGGGCGGCGCTGATGCCCCCGCCCGGGGGCGGGCGTCAAGCCCGGCCTCAGGCGTCGGCGGCCACCTTCATGGAGACGATCTTTCCGGGTGCACGGGGCGGCTCGCCCTTGGGCAGGGCGTCGATGTGATCCATGCCCTCGGTGACCACACCCCAGACCGTGTACTGGCCGTCCAGGAAGTTCGCATTGTCGAAGCAGATGAAGAACTGGCTGTTGGCCGAATTCGGGTTGTTGGTCCGGGCCATGGAGCAGGCTCCGCGCACGTGCGGCTCGCGGGAGAACTCGGCCGGGAGGTCGGGCTTGGAGGACCCGCCCATGCCGGTGCCATTCGGGCAGCCCCCCTGGGCCATGAAGCCGGGAATGACGCGGTGGAAGACGACGCCGTCGTAAAAGCCTTCCCGCGCCAACTCCTTGATCCGGGCGACGTGCTGGGGCGCCAGGTCCGGGCGGAGCTGGATGGTGACCCGACCGGTCTCGGTCTCGAGCAGCAGGGTGTTTTCAGGATCCATTACTTCACCTCCGAGGGAATGCTGATGGCGCAGGCCGTGAAATCGGCGCCGCGGCTGGCCCGGACCCGGGCGACCTCGGCGGTGAACCAGGGACTGCGGGGATCAATGACCTTAACCTTTGGGCGGGAGCCGGCGGGCATATCCGCCAGCACCTGCACCCGGATCATCAGGTCCTGGGGCGCAACCACGGGCTCCCCGGCCTTGATGGCGCGCACGACCTCGAGGCCGGAAATCACACGCCCAAAGGCCGTGTAGCGCTTCTCCAGCGAGGGGTAAGCCTGGCGCATGAGGAAGAACTGGCTGTTGGCGCTGCCGGGCGACTCGCCCCGGGCCATGCCGGCCACGCCGGGGCAGTAGAGGGCCCAACCCGAAATCCGCCCGTCCGCTGTCATGGGCATGAGCTGGGAGCTCTGGGTCATGACAGGCAAGGGCCCCACGAAGCCGATCTCCGCAACAGCCTGGTCGGCAACCTGGACGAAGGGCGTGTCCGTCCCCCGCCGGAAGGTGAATTCAGCGGTCAGGTCAGGCAGGTCGCTGCCCCCCATCCCATTGTCCTGCGGATCGCCGGTCTGGGCCATGAACTGGTCGATCACCCGAAAGAAGCTTCGACCATTGTAAAGTCCCTTGCGGGCGAGTTCCCGGACCCGGGTGACGTGGCTCGGCGCCACAAGGGGAACCAGCTCGACCAGGATCCGGCCCTTGTTGGTGTCGATCACCAGGATGTCCTGCGGGTCTGGCGTCCGCCAGTCCGAGGTCGCCGGTGGGGCCGGCGCCGCAGGCGCTGTGGTGGCTGACTTCTGGACCGGTGCCGCCAGGGTGGAGGTGGCGGCCAGGGTCAGGAGGGCGGCGAGCGCGACAGAAGTGACGCGGGTCAACGGCCAACCTTGGACAAGAGGGCTTCCCTCACCCGCGGACTGACGAACTTGCTCACGTCACCGCCGAGGGTGGCGATTTCCTTCACCAGCTTCGAGGCGATCGCCTGGTGGCGCGGATCGGCCATCAGGAAGACCGTCTCGATCTCACGGTCGAGTTGCTGGTTCATGGCGGTCATCTGGAACTCAAACTCGAAGTCCGACACAGCCCTGAGGCCGCGCACAATCACATTGGCACCGACCTCACGGGCGAAGTGCATGGTCAGTCCCTCGAAGGGCTGGACGATGATTTCAGCTGAGCCCTTCAGCGACGCGGCCTCCGCCTCGACGATGGCAACCCTCTCCTCGAGGGTGAACATCGGGCTCTTGCTGGTATTGATGGCGACGCCCAGAACAAGGCGGTCCACCAGCTTCACGACCCGACCGATGATGTCGGTATGGCCGTTGTGAATTGGATCGAAGGTGCCTGGATAAAGGCCTACGCGCTTGGCCATCGAGGTTTCCCCAACTTGAACCCGTCCTCGCCTTTCGCCGGGTTGCGAGGCTCTTGCAAGAAATAAATCCGGCTGTGGCCTGCGCCTGAAGCCGTCAGACCCCGGCTTCAGGGTCCTGGACCTCGCCCTCACCACCCGGATCGGCCAGTCTTTCGACGGACACCACGTGCTCTTCCTCTGTGGTCCGGAAGATAATCACGCCCTGGCTGTTACGGCCGACAACGCGGATCTGCGTTACCGGCGTACGGATCAGTTGGCCCTGGTCCGTCACCAGAAGGATCTCGTCGTGCTCCTCCACGGGGAAGGAGGCGGCCAGCCGGCCCCCGCGGCGCGAGAGGTCCTGGGCCAGGAGACCCTGCCCTCCCCGTCCTGTGCGGCGGAACTCGTAGGCGGAGGAGCGCTTGCCAAAGCCCTCAGTCGAGACAGTGAGGATCTGTTCCTCGGCGGCGCCGAGTTCGGCAATGCGCTCTGGGCTCAGGGCCGCCAGGGCGGACACGGCCTCGTCTTCGACCTCATCTTCGACAGCGGGCGCATCCTCGATCTCGACGCCCTCGCCAGACGCCGCTCGGCGCATGGCGTTGGCGTGTCGTATGTAGGCGGCGCGTTCCTCGGCCGTGGCACCGACGGCCCTCAGGATCGCCATGGAGATCACCTCGTCGCCATCGGCAAGGCGGATGCCGCGGACACCAGTGGAGTCCCGGCCTGCGAAGACGCGCACCTCATCCACGGCGAAGCGGATGCAACGGCCGAGGGCGGTGGTCAGGAGAATATCATTCTCTTCGGCCCGGCACAGTGCGACCCCCACGATGGAGTCGCCCTCGTCGAGCTTCATGGCGATCTTGCCGTTGCGGTTGATCTGGGCGAAGTCGCTCAGCCGGTTGCGCCGGACATGCCCCGAGCGCGTTGCAAACATCACGTCGAAACCCTGCCATTCGGCCTCGTCCTCCGGAAGGGTGACGATGGAGGTCATGGTCTCGCCCGGCTCGATCGGGAAGAGGTTGACGAAGGCCTTGCCGCGGGCCGTCGGAGCGCCAATCGGCAGGCGCCAGACCTTGAGCCTGTAGACCTTCCCGCCGGAGGAGAAGAATAGCATGGGGGCATGGGTCGAGGCCGAGATCACCCGCGTCACGGCGTCTTCTGCCTTGGTCGCCATGCCGGAACGACCGCGACCGCCGCGATGCTGGGTGCGATAGGTCACGAGGGGCGTACGCTTGACGTACCCGCCATGCGTAACGGTGATGACCATGTCCTCGCGGGCGATGAGGTCTTCATCCTCGAGGTCGCCGCCGCCATCCACGATCTGGGTGCGCCGGGGAATGGCGAAGTTGGCCTTCACCTCCAAGAGTTCGTCACGGACGATGCCCATCAGGAGTTCCCGAGACTCCAGTATGCCGAGCAGGTGTGCAATCCCGCCGGTGAGTTCGCCGGCTTCTTCGAAGATCTCATCACGGCCAAGGCCGGTCAGGCGGGACAGGGTCAGGGCCAGGATGGCCCGGGCCTGTTCCTCCGTGAGGCGAATGCGGTCGCCGCCAACCACCAGGGTCCGGGGATCCGCAATCAGTTCCACCAGGGGCAGCATGTCTCCCGCCGGCCAGTCGCGGGCCACAAGGCGCTCCCGGGCCTCGGTGGGATCCTTGGAGGACCGGATGATCAGGATGAATTCGTCGATATTGGCGACCGCGATGGCCAGGCCCACCAGCACATGCCCCCGGTCGCGCGAGCGGGTGAGCTCATGCCGGGTGCGCCGGAAGACGACCTCCTCGCGGAAATCCACGAAGGCCTGCAGCATCTCGCGCAGGCCCATCAGTTCAGGGCGCCCCCGGTTCAGGGCCAGCATGTTGACGCCGAACGAGCTCTGAAGCGGCGTAAAGCGGAAGAGCTGGTTCAGGACCACGTCCGCCGAAGCATCGCGCTTGAGCTCGACCACCACCCGCATGCCCTGACGATCGCTTTCGTCACGAAGGTCTGCGATGCCTTCCACCCGCTTGTCGCGGACAAGCTCGGCGATCCGTTCGACCAGAACCGCCTTGTTCACCTGGTAGGGAATGGCCGTGATGATGATCGCTTCGCGTTCCTTGCGGACCTGCTCGATGGTTGCCACCCCCCGCATGACCACGGATCCCCGGCCGGTCATCAGGGCGGTGCGGGCACCGGACCGGCCCATGATCTCTCCGCCCGTCGGGAAGTCGGGACCCGGGACCATGTCGAGAAGGTCATCCAGCGGAATGTCCGGCCGGTCGATCAGGGCCAGGGCGGCGTCGGTGATCTCGCCAAGATTGTGGGGTGGGATGTTGGTGGCCATGCCCACGGCGATGCCACTGGCACCATTGACCAGAAGATTAGGAATCCGCGCCGGCAGGACGACCGGCTCCTTCTCCTTGCCGTCGTAGTTGTCCTTGAAGTCGACAGTATCGAGGTCGATGTCCGCCAGTAGGGCGGTCGCGGCCCGGGTCATCCGGCATTCGGTGTACCGCATCTGGGCCGGGGGATCGCCGTCGACGGATCCGAAGTTGCCCTGGCCGTCCACAAGCAGCAGACCCATCGAGAAGGGCTGGGCCATACGGACAAGGGCATCATAGACCGACTGGTCACCGTGCGGGTGCAGGCGCGCCAGGACGTCGCCCACCACGCGGGCGGACTTGGAATAGGGACGGTCCGGGCTCATGCCCAGGTCGTTCATCGAAAACAGGATCCGCCTGTGGACCGGCTTGAGGCCGTCACGGACATCCGGAAGCGCACGGCTGACGATCACGCTCATGGCGTAGTCGAGGTATGAGCGGCGCAGCTCGTCCTCGATGGTGATCGGCAAGATGCCGGGCGCGCGTCCGTCTTCGGACGGGGGGGAGCCGATGGTGCTCAAGGGGGGTTTTTGCCCTTAGAATCAGGCAGGAAGTAGCCTGTTTTTCTTTAGCATTCCCAGCGCTTCCGGCCAACCGGACACGGGCTGGAATCCCCTTGGGTCAAGGGGCTAGCCGAGAGGCCGGTTGTTGGCTCTAGAAGGGGATTTCGTCGTCCAGGTCCGCAGAGAAATCCTCTCGCGGTCCGGAAGGCTGGGTGCGCGCGCCGGACTGGAAACCGCCGCCTGAGTCCCCACCACCCTCGCGGCCGCCGGCATCGTCGCCGCGCCCATCAAGCATGGTCAGTTCACCCCGGAACTTCTGCAGGACGATCTCGGTGGAGAACTTCTCCTGGCCAGACTGATCCGTCCATTTCCGCGTCTGGATCGAGCCCTCGATGTAGACCTTGGAGCCCTTGCGAAGGTAGCTCTCGGCCACCTTGACCAGGTTGTCATTGAAGATAACGACCCGGTGCCATTCAGTCTTTTCCTTGCGCTCGCCCGTCCCGCGGTCACGCCAGGTCTCGGAGGTGGCCACACGCAGGTTGGCGACCCTGTCGCCGGAATTCAGGCTGCGGATCTCGGGATCGGCACCGAGATTTCCGACCAGGATGACCTTGTTGACGCTGCCCGCCATGTGACTCTCCATCAGCTTCCGTAGGTGAGGGCGCAAGCCCGGAGGGAAGCCTAGACGAGGCGCAGACCCCCGGCAATACGTTTGTTCTGCCTTTGTTCTACCCCGCGGACGTCATCCACAGGGGATTTTCAGTTCCCGGGCGACATCGGCATGGCGCCGGGGACGACAAGCCGGCCGTCGCCGGACCTGACGAGGGCCGGGAAGCGATTCCCCTCCCAGGAGGTCGAAACGTAGATGCCGGTCGACTGCAGGAAAATGAAACTGGCCTGGTAGGCGCCGGCGATCTCGGTCTGGTTCCCGCCCATGTTCAGGAACTGGATGCGCATGGCCTCGAGCGCCGCAGCGCAGTGCTCCAGGTCGGGCTGCTTGGACGGAAGAGGATTGTACTTCAGTCCCTCCTTGGTCACCTGGACATGATAGCAGGTCCCGGCACCGCCGGGCGGCTCTGTCCGCTTGGTACAGGCTCCAAGGGTGGAGGCTATGGCGAGGGCGACAAGGGTCGAGGACAATCTCATGACGCTAGGCTAACTCCCGGGGCGACTTCTGGCGAGCCCTGTTGTCTCACGACTTCACGGCGTACTGGAGAGGCTGCAGTTGGATCCCTGCTCGACAAGGGTGCGGAAGGTCCGGTTATCCCCCGACACCTCAACGCGGCCGGGAACCAGCCTGAGGGTCTGCGCGCCCCACCGGCCATAGGTCGCCTCGCCCGGGCGCTCGCAGCGGCCGGCGAAGAGGGTCTGGACGCAGGACGACTGGGTCATCTCTCCCGGCAGCCGGCGCCATTCCGAACCTGAATGCCGCCAGCAGGCGGCTTGAGGCGCGGAAGGCGTTGGCAGCGTTTTCGGAATCTCGGGCTCGGCCGGCCTGATGACTTCGACAGGCACGGACTCCGGAAGGTGCGGCGAAACCGGCGGAAGCGGCGTCAAGGTGCCGGCGCCGGCGCCCAGGGCCCCCGAGGAGTCGATCCCCACATCGAGGGCCCCCGAGGCGACGCCGTTGCGCCGAGCGCAGACCTCCAGGGTAAGGTCACCGACAAGCTGGCCCTCCACATAGCAGCGGAGCCGTGTGCCGGCCGCGAGCCGGGAGTCCGCCCGAGGCCCGGACTCCACCACAAGTCCGCCCACCATGGCCGGCGGCGGCCCATCGCCGGATCGGCCGAATACCATCAGGAAGAGCCCGGAAAGAACACCACCGATGACAGCGAGCAGGCCGCCAACCAGCAGGACCCTGCGAAGGGTGCCGGGCCTGTCTCCGGCTTCTGGAGGCGTGTCCATCACATCTGGCTAGAGGTTGAAGGCCCTCGAAGCAAGGCGGTTCACCCCGAACCCGTGAGCTTGGAGAGCGCATCCTGGTAGTTGGAGATCTGCTTCTTGAGGTAGGCCGGGACGGTTCCTCCACCGGCGGCCTGGGCCGCCCTGACCGTCGTCGGCGTCGCCGCGTCCCTGAGCTCGCGGTAGGCGGTCCGCAGGACGGTGATCGCGCCCGCCAGCTCCGCTGCGGCGTGGTTGATCTCACCCGTGTCGTCGAGGTTGATCTTGCCGTTCATCTTCAGGCCGTAGATCGGATAACCGCCGTCGCCGGGTGCCAGCTTGCCGCCCCTGGCGACGGTCGTGCCCCGGATCACACCCTCAGGAAGGCCCAGCGATTTCAGGGCGTCCTTGCCGTCAGGCCCGGAGACAAGCTCAACCAGGTTCCGGTTGGTGAGGGGGCGGACCTGCAGCCGCTTGCCACCGTCGACCGTCATGACCCTGACGTCCGCCTGGCCGCCCAGTACTCGCCTCATGCGGTCGGCAAAGGTCGCAAGGGTGTCACCCTCCAGCACCGTGAGCGTGGTCATCGGCCCGTTCAGGCGGGTCCGCACCTGGAACTGGTCCCCGGTCCGCACCGAGCTGATGGCGTCGAGACGCAGGGAGTCGCCGGTGTTGACGGCACCCGTGGGCAGGCCGTGGCGATCGAGGACTCTTGCGCCCCCCGGGTTGACGGCAATGGCAGAGGGCGCGACATAACCGTCCTTGCCCGAAAAGCGCCGGGACCACTCAATGTCGCCATTGGTCGGATTGATCTGCGCCAGGAAGCCATCGACCTTTCCGATGGCCGCCAGGGACGGAAGATCCGTCTTTGTGGTCCCCGTGAGGAAGACCCGGTCATTGGCGATGGCCATGCCGGTAGCGGTGTCGTCACCCTGCCCGCCAAAGAAGGTCAGGCGGTCCTGGCCGGAGGCGTTGAGCGAAGTCGAAAGCCGCGCGATGAAGGCGTCCTGTCCTCCGGAGTAGGCCCGGGTCACGTTTCCAGCGTCGAGGTCGCCTGAATAGGTATTGCCAGCAACGACAATGCGGCCGCCGGCCATGCCGATCCCGGTCAGGTCGCCACCCTTCAGGCTCCCAAGGTCGCGGGTCGCCGCGAGGACGGGGGCACCGCTGGAGATGTCGAACCGCCGGACCACGCCAAATCCGCCATCGTTCGAGGCGAGATAGAGGTCCGTTCCGTTGATGTAGAGACCGCGCGCCGCATCCTTGCCAGCGGTCCCGGCGATGGCGGACGCGGTATAGGTCACCTTGTTGTCGGCGCCTTGTTCGTAGGTCTCAAGGTAGACGTCAGACAGCCCGAGGCCCGCCTGCCCGCCCCGCCCGCTGCTGGAGTTGCCGGCGACGTGGAGCTTGCCTGCAGAGTCCCAGGCCAGGTGTGTGGCCTCGTCATCGCCGACAGACCCACGTTTCTGGCTCCAGAGTTCTTCACCGGAGGCGTTGTAGACGGTGACAAAGCTGTCGGTGGTGGTCCCCTTGGCCTCGTTGATGGGCCCCGTCCCCGCGCCGATGATCTGGCCCTTAACCTTGCCGGCGATGGCAATCCGGCCGTCATCAGCGACGGACAAGGACAGGCCTGAGGCTTCATCCGACGCCCCAAGATCCCGGGAAAAGAGCAGTTTTCCAGCCGAGTCAAACTTCTGCAGGACGACGTCACGATCGCCTCGGATGTTCTGGCCGTTCAGCGCCCCGATGACATCCGACAGGACCAGGACTGAACCGTCAGGCAAGGTCTGCATCGACCGCACGCCGGTAAGGCCAGGATCGATGGTCTTGGACCAGACCTGGCCGCTCGTCAGGGCCGCCTCTGTTCCGGTGGGACTCGGTGGCGCCAGGGTGTCTGCGCCCGTCTGGAACTTCAGGAGCTGGTTGGACAGGACGGCGTCCTTGGTCGCCGGCTTGCCGTCCGGGTCAGGATTCCCCGCCTTCTGGGCCAGATAGATAGCCGGAACGGTTGATGCGGGGGTCAGGCTGACCGCTTCCGAACTGTCGAGCTTGAGGTTGAGGCCCCACGTATCCGGGGACTTGCCAAGGGAAACCGTCTTGCCCGCCACCGTGGAGGTCCGCTCCTGTCCGGCGATCCGGTTCGTCTCGAAGCGGGTGACGAGACCCTCGGCCGATAGCTTCTCGTTCACCAAGGCGACGAACTTGGGAAGGGTCCGGTCCGAGGGCGAAAGAGAGGACAGGTCGATGTCGATGTTGCGGACCTGCCCGAGGCGGGTGACCTGCAGGGTGAAGCGGACATCGCCCTGCAGGGCGGCGAGGGTCTGGGTCGGATCTGAGGCCACGAGTGGAGGCGAGGCGTAGGTGGTCGGCGCGGCCTTTGAGGCCGAGGTTGACCGCGCTGAGGCATTCACCTCGCCGAGGGCAAGGCGCAACCGGTCGAAGCGAGCGGAGCCGACATAGTTCACGACCTCGGCGACGCCGGCGCGGAATGTCTTCTGGAGCTGGGCCCTGTCTGCGGTCGAGATCGACTTAGCCTTGGCGTTGTCGACAAGCTGGGAGAGGGTGTTCAGGCCGTTGTAGAGGGCGAACAGCTTCCTGTAGTCCGAACTGGCGTTCGGCATGTCCAGGAGCGCCGAATCCTCATTGATGAAGCTGGATCCCCCCTTGAGGACCTGCTTTGCCGCATCGGAAAGGCGCGCAGTGTCGTTTGCCGGATTGGGCTGGGCCGAAGGCGACCAGGGCGCAGTCGGCGCATACTTCCGGGTCGCGGTGGCGCCGGACTGCGCGCCGAAGGCACTCGAAAGCATGTCAGCAGAAATCCCCTGCCCGACCCCGGCAAGGGAGGTGTTCGCACCCGCCTGTCCCGAGGGGAACAGAAGTCCGAGGGAGCTGGCCGAGAAATTCCGGATCGAGGTCACAGAACCCGCCTCACCGGCGCAGGGATTGCGCCGCACTTAACATCCTTAAGGCGCAAGCCTTAAGGAGTCCTCACCCGTCAAGATCCCCCGCGGAAGAGCGATAGAATGATGTTCGGCGACTGGTTGGCGATGGACAGGGCCTGAGCGCCGAGCTGCTGCTGCACCTGCAGGGCCTGAAGCCGGGCACTTTCCTTGGCCAGGTCGGCATCCACCAGGTTACCGATACCGGCCTCGATGGAATCCGAGAGCTTGCCCACGAACCTGTTGTGGTTCTCGATCTGCCTCACCTGAGCGCCCATCCTGGCGAGGGCCAGACTGACATTGCCGATGGAAGCCTGCAGCTGGCTCAGCGCGTTGGAGGCCAGGGTCGTGCTGGTAATGGACGAGGTCGACGCCAGGGTAATGATGGTGCCGCCCAGGCTGAGATTCTGGTTCGCGAGGGTCACATAGGTCGTGGCGTCGGCGTCCGCGAGGAACCTCAGCCCGCCCGGCAGAGAGTTGTCCAGCAGGTCGGCCCCATCGAACGAGGCGTTGCGGATAACTTGAGAGATTTGGGCCAGAAGGGACTTGAAGTCCGCGTCGAGGGCCCTGCGGGATGTCGTGGTGATCGAGGCGTCCTGTGCCGCGACCACTTTTTCCTTCATCTGGACCAGGAGTTCCGAGATCGACTGGCCGGCGGTCAGGGCGACATCGCCGATCGACTGTGCCCGATCAAGCCCCATCTTGACCGAGGACAGGCCGCCAATATCGGCACGCTGGTTCTGGGCAATCGCCCAGATCGATGAGTTATCCTTCGAGGTGGCTATCCGCAGGCCGGTGCCGACCTTGTTTTGCGTGACTCCGAGTTTGTCGCTGGTCTGATTCAGGTTCTGCAAGGCGACCATGGCCGACTTGTTGGTATTGATCGTCAGCGACATTCCGCCCTCCTTGGCGAGGTAGCCGCCTGAGTCTTTTGCCGACTCGGGCAGGCTGAGCCCTTCTAGACACCTTCTTATCTCCGGAACGTGGTTTGCAAATGGTTAACGCACAAACCCAAGCGGCCGCATCCGGCGAACCGGTGCGGTCAGGCTCTGCAAGGTCTGCGCCGAGGCGCAGGTTCAGGCGATGGTGCTGATAACCACGCCTGCGGTGTATCTCTGCTCGCTGAGCATCTTCAGGATCTCTTCAATCGGATACTGCGAGACGACTTCGCCGGTGCGGCGATCGATGGTCTTGTAGACGTACGAACTCCCGTGGGGCTCGATCACCAGGCGCAGATCCGCAGAGGGCGGCGGGGTGTACGCAGGAATCGAGAGTTCGTTACGGTCCCTGGACGCCGCAGGCTGGGCCTGCGGTTGGCCAGACGACAACTCTGGCGGCACCGGAACTGGACTGAGTTTACTTTCCATGGCTCCTATCTCCGACCGAGGTTGGGTTCGGAAGGGCGACGGTTTCCGGGACGACGCCAGGCGCCGCCCCGGAACCACCGCGCGCCGCCGAAGCGACGCGCGGCCCGTCACCTATCGGAAGAGGCTCAGCAGGGACGAGGGTCCCTGGTTGGCGATCGAGAGCGCCTGGAAGCCGAGCTGCTGCTTGGTCTGCAGGGCCTGGATCTTGGCGCTTTCCTTCGCCAGGTCGGCGTCGACGATATTGCCGATACCGGCGTCGATGGCGTCCTGGAGCTTGTTGACGAAGGTCAGGTGGGTCGACAGCGCCTTGGAACCGGATCCCAGCTTGGAAAGAGCGAGGGACACGTTCTTGATCGACGTATTCACCACGGTGATCGCCGCGGCTGCGAGGGCTTGGGTGCCGACCGAGGTCGTCGCCGTAACCGTCACGTTGGCGCCGCCCAGGGCCAGGCTCTGAGCTGCCACAGTGATCTTGCTGGTACCGGATTCATCGGCCAGGGCCGCGATATCCGTGCCGCCGGCCTTGATCAGGTTGAAGCCATTGAAGTTGGCGTTGTTGACCGCCTTCGTGATCTGGTCGCGAAGGGCGGTGAAGTCCGCATTCATGGCATTGCGCGAAGACGTGTTCAGCTGAGTGTCAGCCGCCGCAAGCGCCTTTTCCTTCATCTGGTTCAGGAGGTCGGAGATCGTCTCCCCAGCCGCAAGAGCCACGTCGGTGGAGGACTGGCCCCGCTGAAGGGACTCGCGCACGGCGTTCAGGGCTGTCGAAGAACCGCGCATGTTGTTGGCAATGGCGAAGATGGCGCCATTGTCCTTGGCCGACGAGACCTTCTGTCCGGTAGCGATGCGGGCTTGGGTGGCGGTGAGTTCGGACTGGGTCCGGCTCAGGTTCTGCATCGCGAGCATGGACGCGACGTTCGTGTTAATGGAAGCAGCCATTAACTTACCTTTCTTCTCAGGTGTCCGGTCCTCGTTTTGAGGACGGGGAGCGTTTTGCTCCGACAGGCTCGCTGCAAGGAGCGGGCCATATCGAGAAGAGGCGGCGTTTTCTACAAGCTACTGTTTTTACAGTATTAATATCTGGTTTAGCATGTCGGAGGCGGCACATATTGCCGGGATACAGGCAAGTTTTGCCGGGCCCGCCAGGCAGTTTCAGCCCAGCGTGCAGCGTAAGGGGGACCAGGCGGGCCGAAATCCGGCCCGCCTGGCCCTGCGTCCTAGCGGAAGAGGCTCATCAGCTGCGCAGGCCCCTGGTTAGCGATGGACAGGGCCTGGAATCCGAGCTGCTGCTTGGTCTGCAGGGCCTGGATCCGGGCGCTTTCCTTCGCGAGGTCGGCGTCAACGATGTTTCCGATGCCGGCGTCGATCGCGTCCTGAAGCTTGTTCACGAAGGTCAGATGCGTCGAGAGCGCGCGCCCACCTGTTCCCAGCTTGGCCAGGGCGAGGGAGACGTTCTGCAATGATGCGTTCACCAGGGAGAGGGCGCCCGCCGCGAGGGTAACGGTGGAGACCGAGGTGGTCGCCGTCACCTTCACATTCGCGCTGTTCAGCGAGAGGTCCTGGGCCTTGACAGTCAGGAGGCTCTTGCCGGACTCGTCCGCCAACGCCGCTACGTCCGGGGCGCCCGCCTTGAGAAGGTTGGCACCGTTGAACCCGCCGTTGTTGACAGCCTTGGTGATCTGATCCCGGAGGGCGACAAAATCGGCATTCATCGCCGCCCGTGAACTGGTGTTCAGTTGTGCGTCCGCCGCCGCGAGTGCCTTCTCCTTCATTTGGATCAGAAGATCGGAGATGATTTCACCGGATGCAGCCGAAACATCCACCACGGACTGACTACGCTGGAGGGACTCTCTCACGGCATCGAGCGCGCGGGAGGTGGCCCTCTGGGTCGTCGCAATGGCGAAGATTGCGCCATTGTCCTTGGCGGTGGCCACTTTCTGGCCGGTTGCAATCCGCTGTTCAGCGCTCCTCAGTTCCGCTTGTGACGCGTTCAGGTTCTGGAGCGCCAGCATGGCGCTCACGTTCGTGTTGATGGATTGAACACCCATGTCGTACCTTCCATTCTGGTCGGGGTTTTCGTCCGGCTTTTGCGGACGCGCGATTCTTCGCACCGAGATCATCGCAACAGCCAGGCCAACCCGCGCGAACGCCGGATCTGCCTTAGACCGTTGAATTCAAAGAATTTTCAGATCCGGAAGACGCGCACAGCGTCTCCCGCCAGCCTGTCCTTGCCGGCCGACCGGCAGGATCCGCCGGGCGCTTCCTGCCGCCTTACCGTGGCTCGGAGGCGAGCAGGTTATCGAAATAGGCGATGGTCCGCGATAGCCCCTCGTCGAGCTCGATGGTCGGCTTCCAGTCCAGGAGTCGTCCGGCGAGGCTGATGTCCGGGCGCCTTTGGCGCGGATCATCCGGCGGCAGGGGCATATGGACCAGGCGCGAGGCGGACCCGGTCAGGGCGATCACCCGTTCGGCCAGGGCGCGGATGGTGAACTCGCCCGGATTGCCCAGGTTCACGGGGCCTGTGACCTCGTCCGCCGTGCCCATGAGGCGCAGTATGCCCTCGACGAGGTCGTCGACGAAGCAGAAGGACCGGGTCTGGAGCCCCTCGCCATAGAGGGTGATGTCCTCGCCCTTCAGGGCCTGGACGATGAAGTTGGAAACCACCCGCCCGTCATTGGGATGCATGCGTGGGCCATAGGTGTTGAAGATCCGGGCAACCTTGATCTTCAGCCCATGCTGGCGGTGATAGTCGAAGAACAGGGTCTCGGCGCAGCGCTTGCCCTCATCGTAGCAGGACCGGATGCCGATCGGATTGACGTTGCCCCAGTAGTCTTCGGTCTGCGGGTGGATGGCCGGGTCGCCGTAGACCTCGCTGGTGGAGGCCTGGAAAATCCGGGCGCGTCGGCGCTTGGCGAGGCCCAGCATGTTGATGGCGCCATGAACCGACGTCTTGGTCGTCTGCACGGGATCAAACTGGTAGTGCACCGGCGAGGCTGGGCAGGCGAGGTTGTAGATCTCGTCGATCTCCGCAAAGAGCGGGAAGGTCACATCGTGCCGCAGCAGCTCGAAGGCCGGATTTCCCATCAGGTGGGCCACGTTGCGACGGGCACCCGTGTAGAAATTGTCGACGCAGAGCACCTCATGGCCGGCCTCAAGCAGGCGCTCGCAGAGGTGCGACCCGATGAAGCCTGCTCCACCAGTGACCAGAATGCGTTTCATGGGACGGGCAGTCTCCGCGATCGAAAGGGAATCAGGCCGCCGCTTCAGCGCTGGCGCTCAGACCCTGCATGATCATCCGGTTGACGTCGATCAGATCCTGGATGTCGTCCTCGCCGCGGATGACTTCGCTGGTGTACTTGTTGACCCAGATGGACAGCGAGATGATCCCGGCCCGAATTTCCTTGGGCAGGCCATTGCCCTCTTCCGCGCAGTCAGTGGCCAGGACCGACCACATACGACGGTTCCAGTCGAGGGCGGGAACCCTGCCAGCAAAATCCTTGGGATCCAGACGCGCAGCCTCTACGAGGGCGAGGGTCACCTGGGCGAACAGGCGATACTCGGTATCCCTCGGGGTCTCAGCGCTCGTCGCCGCCTGCTGGTACGCCCTCAGGGACATTTCCCATCCTCAAATCTTCGTACTCAATAAGCTTACGGCAGCCCAGAAGGGCCTTGTAGTAGTCGCGCTGCATGCAGCACCGCGAGACCGTCACACATTCGGCAAGGACCTGGGGGTTCCGGATCACACCCATGAACTCGCCCATCCTCTGAACGAACTCATCGTAGAACTTCGAGGCCTCCGCAGGCTCGATGTACATCATCATGACCGGGAGATAGATCCGCCGCGCAGGGGTCTTAGCGTCTTCTGGCTGGAGAATGTCTTTTTCCCGAAGAACCGAAGCCTTGTTCTGCAGGATCAGCACGCCGCGACGGTCGCCATTCTGGACCACGGCGCCATTCAGGACGAACTTTTCCCCAGGCTTAAGGGAGAGTTTCAGAGGCAAGGCGTAATCCTCATTCTATCCGCCGGATGCAAACCCGGAGACTGAACATTCACTAGGGCCTTACGGGTTAACGATATCCTTATGGTCACCGCCGGTATGGTTAGCGAGGTGTTAACTCTGGGGCTGGCATTGTGCCGCGTCTTCAATCTCGGACGCCCTGACCATGCGTGAGCCCTCAATTCCTGCGCCGCCCCTGCAAGCCCGCGGTGCCGCGGCGGGCCTGATGGGCTCCAGCGCCTCCCCCGATTCCCTGAGGCTTCTGAGGAAGACCCTCGCAGAGCAGAAGACCCTTCGGATTTCGGGCATACTCGACCGCGCAGTCCAGGACATCAAACGCCATCGCCTCGACTCGGCGGCCGAACTGGCCATCGAAGCCCTCCAGATCGACGAGCGCTGCGGCGTGGGCTGGCACATACTCGCCGTCGCCCAGGAGGGGCGCGGGGATTTTGTGAACTCCCTGTCCTGCTACGAGGCGGCCCTGGCCCTCATGCCCGAGGATGAGGAGATCCTGGTAAACCTTGGTCGGCTCGGCTTCCGAATGGGCATGTTCGAGACTGCGGAGAAGATCTTCCGGATCTTTCTGTCCCGGGTGCCCGAGCATGCCGAAGGAGCCAACAACCTGGCCCTGGCGATCCGGGCCCAGGACCGGGTGCCCGAAGCCATCGAGTATCTGCGCAATTTCCTGGCCCAGCACCCCGGATACGCCAATATCTGGAACAGCCTGGGGACGATGGTATCCGACGACGGTGACCTGGAGAACGCCGAGGTCTTCTATCGCGAGGCCCTCCGCCTCGACCCCGGTCTCGCCCGCGCAAGGTACAATCTCGGCAACCTCTGGATGACTCTTGGCGACCCAGGGGCCGCCATCAAGGAGATCGAGGATGCCCTGAAGAGGCCTCTCTCGGCCGATGAGAAGGCGATGATGAACCTCACCCGGGGTCTCGCCCAGATCACGCTGGGAAGGTTGTCTGACGGCTGGAAGAACTACGAGGCGCGGAACGACCTCAACTTCCCAGACGGAACCTACTTCGCAATGGAGGGACCCAGGTGGAAGCCCAGCCTTCCCCTTGAGGGAAAGTCGCTCCTGCTGATCGCTGAGCAGGGCCTGGGCGATGAGGTACTTTTTGGCAGCATACTGCCCGATGTCCTCGGGCAATTAGGACCAGGGGGCAGCCTCACCCTTGCTGTCGAGCCCCGCCTGGTCCCGCTCTTCGCCCGCAGCTTCCCGTCCGCCCGGGTCGAGCCTCACAGGACGGTCAACGCCGGCGGGCGGACGATCAGGCTGGTTCCCAATCTCGAAAAGGACGGTGCCGGAATTGACTACTGGTCCCCGATGGGCTCCTGCCTGCCGGAATTCCGACCTGACCTGGAGTCCTTCCCGGATAGCAGTGGCTACCTGGTTCCTAACCCCGTGCGCGTCGCCCACTGGCGGAATGTACTGGAATCGGCGCCCGCAGGCCCCAAGGTGGGCCTGCTCTGGAAGAGTGCGGTCCTGACCGGGGGGCGGAACAGGTACTTCTCGCCCTTCGAGGCCTGGGAACCCGCCCTTCGCACGAAGGGCCCCGTCTTCGTGAATCTGCAGTACGGCGACGTCGAGGAAGAACTCCGCATGGCCCGGGAGCGCTTCGGCGTCGAGGTCTGGAACCCGCCCGGCATCGACCTGAGGCAGGACCTCGACGACGTCGCCGCCCTGTCCAGCGCCATGGACCTGGTCATCGGCTTCTCCAACGCGACCTTCAACCTGGCGGCCGCCACGGGGACGCCCGCCTGGCTGATCTCCGCCAAGGGCGCCTGGACCCCACTCGGCACCGACCGGTATCCTTGGTATCCGCAGGTGCGCCTTTACCGGCCGGAGGCCTACGGCAGGTGGGGACCTGTGCTGGAGACGATTGCCGCCGACCTCGGCCGAGAGTTCGGGACCGATCGGTGATAGGGGCCGGGATCGACGCTCTCCTGGGCCAGGCGCTGAAGCATCTCGACGAGTCCCGCACCGAAGCTGCGGCAGACCTGGCGCGCAAGGCCCTGGAGCAGGATCGCACCTCGGTCGGGGCCTGGCGGATCCTCGCCGTGGTAGCGGAAGCCTCGGGCGACCTGACCGGCGCCCTGTCCGCCTACGAAGGTGCCCTGGCCCTCGATCCGGAGGACACGGCCCTGCTCAAGGGCCTGGCGCGCATCGCCCTGGACCTGGGCATGGCCCCTGTCGCCGACGCCTTCTCCCGACGAGCCCTGGCCGGGAACCCGGATGATGCAGAGGCTGTCTGCCTGGTCTCCCGCGCCCTTGCAGGCCAGGGACAGGGTGACGGGGCCGTGGAGGTCCTCGCTGCGCATCTCACCGAGCGCCCGGAGTCGCCGGAGGCCTGGAACGCCCTGGGGCTACTGATCGCCGACCGGGGAGACCTTGCGTCGGCCCAGACCTTCTTCGACGAGGCCCTGAGGCTCGCCCCCACCCTGACCTCGGCCCGCTTCAATGCGGCCAACCTCCTGATGACCCGGGGCGAGACCGGAAAGGCCCTCGCTGCCCTGGAGCGGATCCCGCAGACGGGGCTCTCGCCGCGGGACCGGGCGACCCTGGTCTTCTCTTGCGCCTGCGCACGTCTCCGCCTCGGCGACCTCTCCGGTGGCTGGCGTGACTATGCTGTGCGGAACGATCCCGGTTTCCCGGGGTCCGCGAATTTCGACATTCCCGGACGGCAGTGGCGGAGGGGTGAACCTCTCAAGGGTGCAGACCTGCTGCTGGTCGGCGAGCAGGGGCTGGGCGATGAGGTCATGTTCGCGGGCCTCATCCCCGAACTCCTCGACGGGCCCCATGCGCCCGCCAGCCTCGCCCTCGCGATCGAACCCCGGCTGGTGAGCCTCTTCCAGCGCTCGTTTCCTGGTGTGCCGGTCACGTCCCACGCCACCCAGGAGACTGGAGGACGCAAGGTGCGCCGCCTGGCGACCGGCGACCTAGAGGGCGGGCACCCAAAGTCCTGGGCACCCATGGCCGACCTCTTGCCAGACCTGCGCCCGTCGATTGCCGCCTTCCCGGACAGGGATCGGTTCCTTGAGGCCGATCCTGGACGGGTCCAGGCCTGGCGCGAGTGGCTTGCGACCGAGGCGCCGGGCCTGCGCGTGGGCCTCCTCTGGAAGAGCGGCCTGATGTCTGGCTCGCGGAGCAATGCCTTCGCACCCTTCGAGGCCTGGGCGCCGGTGCTGGGGAGTCCCGGTGTCACCTTCGTGAACCTGCAATATGGCGACTGTGACGAGGAGATTGCCTTCGCCCGAGGCACCCTAGGCGTCAAAATCCGGACGCCGGTGGGCCTGGACCTGAAGCAGGACCTCGAAGGCGTATCCGCCCTCTCCTGCGCCCTGGACCTTGTGATCGGGGTCTCCAACGCCAGCTTCAACCTGGCGGCGGCGTGCGGTGCCCCTGCCTGGCTGATCACGGCACCTGACGCCTGGACGACCCTGGGGGCGGCGGCCTACCCCTGGTATCCCCGGGTCCGGATGTTCGCCTCACGGAACTTCGGGGACTGGGAAACGGTCTTTCAGTCCGTCGCAGACGCCCTTGCGGAAAGGGGCGCTGGCTGAGTCCAGCGTCCAGCCTCTGGCCAGGCGGGGGGTGGAATGGCCCGGGGACGAAGCGGCTTGAATGTCGCGGGCCAGTCTTTAGTGTGCCCCAGAATTGAAACATTTGTTCGGGTGCCCCGCAGGGCGGCGCTCCGGGGAGCCCAGATGAGCCAGCGTTTTGAAGGCACCGAGAATTACGTCGCCACCGATGACCTGAAGGTGGCCGTCAACGCCGCCATCGCCCTCGAGCGCCCCCTTCTGATCAAGGGCGAGCCGGGTACCGGCAAGACCGTGCTGGCCTATGAGGTCGCCAAGGCCCTCGATGCCGAGCTGATCACCTGGCACATCAAGTCCACGACCAAGGCGCATCAGGGCCTCTATGAGTACGATGCCGTCACCCGCCTGCGCGACAGCCAACTGGGCGATGAGCGGGTCAAGGACGTCCGCAACTACATCAAGAAGGGCAAGCTCTGGGAGGGCTTCACAGCCCAAAAGCGCCCGGTCCTGCTGATCGACGAGATCGACAAGGCGGACATCGAGTTCCCGAACGACCTCCTCCAGGAGCTCGATCGGATGGAATTCTATGTCTATGAGACCAACGAGACCATCCGGGCCGAGATCCGGCCTGTGGTGATCATCACCTCGAACAATGAGAAAGAGCTGCCCGACGCCTTCCTGCGCCGCTGCTTTTTCCACTACATCCGCTTCCCCGAGGCCGAGACGATGAACGACATCGTCGAAGTGCACTATCCCGGCATCAAGCAGAAGCTGGTCTCAGAGGCCCTGCGTATCTTCTACGACATGCGCAAGGTGCCTGGCCTGAAGAAGAAGCCCTCCACCTCCGAGCTGCTGGACTGGCTGAAGCTCCTGATGGTTGAGGACATCAGCGCCGAGATGCTGAAGGAGCGGGATCCCACCAAGCTGATCCCGCCCCTGCATGGCGCCCTCCTGAAGAATGAGC
This sequence comes from Phenylobacterium deserti, assembly GCA_945874825.1. Classification (GTDB taxonomy): domain Bacteria; phylum Pseudomonadota; class Alphaproteobacteria; order Caulobacterales; family Caulobacteraceae; genus Phenylobacterium; species Phenylobacterium deserti_D. The sequence continues at coordinate 21,200 of CAMCIK010000023.1, forward strand.
AGGATGTGCAGTTGTTCGAACGCCTGGCCTTCCTCGCCCGTCGCGAGGGTGGCCCGCCGCGTCCCGGCCAGTAACGCAAAGACAACCCTGAACGGCGACGCCCCGGCCTCACGGCCGGGGCGTTTGCGTTTCCGGGGGAAGGCCTGGTCGATCAGGCCGCCTGGACCTCGGTGATCCTGTAGGTCAGGGGCTGACCGCCCTCGTCGGTCACGGTGACGTATTCGCCAACGACGAAGCGGTGATCCCCGAGCCGATGCACGGGTTCATCGTCATCGCTGGACTGCCTGTCGTAATCGAAGAACCAGTTCTGGCCGCGCCGGGCCAGGCGACCGGTCGCGGCGTCCTCGTCCGGTGCGAATCGGCGGACAGAGCAGGCCTCCCGGTCCTGGGCGTAGGCCTCCGCGTCCAGCCGGCCTTCGGCGGTGAGCGGGGCGGTGAGGGTATAGCCCCGGCGATCGTCGCCGCCGACCTCTGAGCCTGGATTGCGGGCAAGCCGCATGACAATGCGCGACAGGGACATGAAGGTTTGACCTCTAGTGGGAAAGGAAGAGCGACGGCTGCTGGGCCGCCAGCAGGGTGCGGGTGGTCCCGCCGAAGATGAACTCCTGGAGCCGGGGATGGCCGAAGGCACCCGCCACCAGGAGGTTGGCACCCACCCTTTGGACGGCGTTCAGGAGGAGGCCTCCCGCCTCGCCCTTCTCGCCAAGGATCTCGATGTCAGCCTGGACGCCCCGGGCTGCGTAATAGGCCTTCAGGCGCTCGGGTTCGAAATGGCGGGAACTCGCCTTGGGGGCCGCGAGGAGGACGACCCGGGCGGCCCTTTCAAGGAGGGGCAAGGCCAGTCGGGCAGCCCGGCTGGCCTCCTTGCCGCCATCCCAGGCGACGGCAACGACGCCGGCGGTCTCGAAGCCCTCGCGGGCGATCAGGACGGGCCTCTGCTCATCGGCAACGATCTGCTGGAAACACTCAGCCAGGGGACCCCGGCCCCGCGCCGGGTCATCTCCGAAGACCACCAGGTCGGAGAGACGGGCCTCGGCAGACAGGGCCGCCCAGACCGGGCTCTGCAAGGCAAGGAAGGTCTTCTTGGCATAGTCGCAGGCCTCGAAGGCCGCGCGGGAGCGGGTCTCTCCTGTAGCCGCCGCCTGGCGGAGGGTCTCGATCGCCGTAGTCTGCACGCCGCCGAGGTAGCCTTCTCCAAGCCAGGGCATGATGTCGGCGACGTCTGCAGGGGCGAAGACGGCTGAGACCTCCGCGTCAAAGGGGGCCGCCGCGCGCACGGCGGCAGACAGTACGGCGGTATCTCCTGCGGTGCCGGCCAGCGGCACCATCACCCTCGCCCAGCTCATGCGGTTTCTCCCTGGCTCCTGTGGATCCTAGGCTGACAGCCTGCGCACCGTCATTGATCTTTCTCAAGGCCCGGTGCACCTGTCGGGCATGTCCGTCCGCGGAGACCTGAAGTGAAGCGCGCCGCCCCAAGTCCTCCGCGGGCCTGGCAACGCATGCTGTCCGGACGGCGCCTGGACCTCCTGGATCCCTCTCCCCTCGACATCGAGATCGAGGACATCGCCCACGGCCTTGCCCGGGTGGCGCGATGGAATGGGCAGACGACCGGTGAGCATGCCTTTTCAGTGGCCCAGCATTCCCTGGTGGTCGAGGAGATCTGCGGTCACCTGAGGCCCGACCTCGACCCCCGCTGGCGCCTCGCGGCCCTGCTGCACGACGCCTCGGAATACGTCATTGGGGACATGATCAGCCCGTTCAAGGCGGCCCTCGGCTATGACTACAAGGCCTTCGAGCACAGGCTGGAACAGGCGATCCATATCCGCTTCGGCCTGCCGGCCCGGACGCCGACCGACATCCGCAAGCTCATCAAGTCCGCGGACCGGGCCTGCGCCTACTTCGAGGCTGTCCAGCTGGCCGGGTTCGGGCGCGAGGAGTCCCTCGCCCTCTTCGGCGGCCCGCCCGACGGCTATCACGTCGAGATCGATCCCCTGGCGCCCGGTCCGGCGCAGAGGGACTATGTCCGGCGCTTCCACCTCCTGTCGGAGGCGGCCGGCTTCGCATCGGCTTCCCTGAGGACGGATCCCGAGGGCGGAAAAGGGTGACCCCGCAGCGGATCGTCATCGGCCTCTCGGCGGTGGTCGCCGCCGTCTCCGAGGGCGAGGCCCGGGTCCTGACGGTGAGGACGCCGGAGGCGCCAGCCGCCCTACCCTTCGGCCCCTTCGACCCCGGCGCCGACCGGACCTTCGAACTGGCCCTGCGCGCCTTCGTCTCGGCCCAGACAGGCTTTGATCCCGGCTATGTCGAGCAGCTCTACACCTTCGGCGACAAGGGGCGGGACGCGCCCCTGGCCGCCGTGGACGGCTCCGAGGCCGCCCGGGTGATTTCCGTGGGGTATCTCGGCCTCACCGCAAGGATTGAGACCACTGCCCAGAAGGGCGCTGCCTGGTCAGCCTTCACGAGCTTCTTTCCCTGGGAGGACTGGCGGGAGGGGCGGCCAGCGGCTCTGGAAGGGATCGAGCCGGTACTACGGCGGTGGGTTGGCGGCTCGGTGGCGCGCCTGTCGAGGGCCCGGCTGCTCTTCGCCCTCGACGGGGCTCCCTGGAACGAGGAACGGGCCCTGGAGCGCTACGAACTACTCTACGAGGCCGGCCTGGTGCCCGAGGCCTCGCGCGACCGGGGTGAGGCGCCCCTGCCGGACGTCGCCCGACTGGGCCTGTTTCTCGGAGAGCCGATGATCTCCGATCACCGCCGGATCCTGGCGACCGCCCTCTCTCGCCTGAGGGGTAAACTCAAGTACCGCCCGGTCATCTTCGAGATGATGCCGGAGGCCTTCACCCTCTCGGCCCTCCAGAAAGCTGTGGAAGGGGTGGCGGGAGTGCCCCTCCACAAGCAGAACTTCCGGCGGGCCCTTGAAAGGTCCGGCCTGGTTGAGGGCCTGGGCCGCCTGGACCAGGACACCGGCGGGCGGCCAGCCGAGCTCTTCCGGTTCCGCCGGGAAGTTCTCGCCGCCCGACCGGTCTCCGGCCTGTCCCTGCCGCTCCTGCGGGACTGACACGCCTCTGGTGTCGGGACCAATGTTCTGTTTTTGTTCTTTCCCTCCTTGGAGGAAGACGTGCGCCGCATCCGACGCCTGCTGCACCGGCGCCATGACCTGGATGGGCGCCTGCTCTACGGCATGATCCGGGCAGCCAGCCGGGACCGGCCGCACCGCTTCGTGGACCCTGCCGACGTCCCCGACTTCGAGGGTGAGAGCGCCTGGTTCGAGATCGAGGTCCTGGCCGGGGGTCGACTGCGCTTTCTCCGCCGGATCGACGGGCCCCTGGCGGACTGATCCGGTTCGCGCTTGGCCCCGGGCCGCCGCTCGCCTATCGAGGTTGCAAACGGAGGAAACGTCCATGACCATCGCCCGCCAGGTGCATCTCATCCGCCGCCCCAAGGGGGTTCCCGTCCCCGAGGATTTCGCCGTCGTCGAGGCCCAGATTACCGACGCCGGCGAGGGGGAGATCCAGGTCGAGGGCCTAATCCTCTCGGTCGACCCCTACATGCGGCCGCGCCTGGACGCTGACCAGAAGCTGGGCGAGGCCATGGCCGGCGGTGGCATCGGCCGGGTCGTCCAGTCGCGTAACGCGAAGTTCCGCGAGGGCGACATCGTCCGGCATGGCCAGGGCTTCTCCGAGCGCTTCAACAGCGACGGCCGGGGCGTCTCCGCCCTCACCCCGGACCCGGACCTGCCCCTCAGCGTCTACATGCATGCCCTGGGCGGGACCGGGATCACCGCCTATGGCGGCCTCCTGGAGACCGGCGCCCTGAAGGACGGAGAGCAGGTCTTCGTGTCCACCGCGGCGGGGGCCGTGGGCTCCGTCGCCGCCCAGATCGCGAAGATCAAGGGCTGCTACGTGATCGGCTCCACGGGATCGGACGAGAAGAGGCGCTGGCTCCTCGACGAGGCCGGCCTCGACGCCGCCATCAACTACCGGACCGAGAACCTGCGCACCGCCCTGAAGGCCGCCGCGCCCAAGGGGATCGACGTCTACTTCGAGAACGTCGGCGGCGCGCACCTCGACGCCGCCCTCGCCTGCATGAACCTGCGCGGCCGGATCGCCGTCTGCGGCATGATCTCGACCTACAACGGTGATCGCGAGGGCGTCCGGAACCTGTCGGTCCTGATCTATTCGCGGATTCGAATGGAGGGCTTCGTGGCCTCCGACTTCCCGCACCTCCAGGAACAGTTCCAGTCCGACATGACCGGCTGGCTGAAGTCCGGCCAGATGCGCTATCAGGAGACCGTGCTTGAGGGTTTCGAGCGCGCGCCCGAGGCCCTGATCGGCCTGTTCGAGGGCCGCAATGCCGGCAAGATGCTGGTGCGGCTCTAGTCTACTCGGCGGGTGTGGAGGCGGCAGCCTGGCGGGCGGCCCAGCGGGCCCGCAGGCTCTCGCTGGTGTCCCGGCTGCCGTCGGGGCTCCAGCCCGGAGGGCCGAAGAGGTAGCCGCCGACCTCCCGCAGGGAGCGGGCGGAGGCCAGGTCGCGGGCAATGGCAATCCACTCGTGGAAGGCCACTGTCAGGATGTTGAAGCTGCCCAGGTTCCGGATCAGGCCATAGCGGGGCTTCTCCGCGTCCAGCTCGGCCTGGAAGGTGCCGAACAGCTTGTCCCAGATAATCAGGATGCCGGCATAGTTCCGGTCGAGATAGCGGGGATTGCGGGCATGATGCACCCGGTGGTGGGAGGGCGTGTTGAACACCGCCTCGAACCAGGCGGGCATGCGACCCACAGCCTCGGTGTGAATCCAGAACTGATAGACGAGGCTGATCCCCTGCTGGATGAAGATCTGCGCCGGCGAGAAGCCGAGGAAGGCCAGGGGCAGCCAGAGGATCCAGGTGCCCACAAGGCTTCCTGTCCAGGTCTGCCGCAGGGCCGTGGACAGGTTGTAGTGCTGGGAGGAGTGGTGGTTCACATGGGCCGCCCACCAGAGCCGCCGCTCATGGCTCAGCCGGTGGAAGGCGTAATAGGTCAGGTCCTCCAGGAAGAAGATCGCCACCCAGCCCCACAAGGCGGTGAAGGGCACGGTGAAGACCCGGTGCTCCCAGGCCCAGACCGTCGCGGCGAAGACCAGGCCGGCGGTCAGGAGGGCGGGCACGCCGCGCAAGAGCCCCATGGCCAGGGAGGCCAGGGTGTCCCGGGCCTCGTATTCGGCCTTGGCCAGCCGCAGGCGCCCCAGGCCGATCTCCAGCAGGATTGCGAGAATGAAGAAGGGGACGGCCAGCTTGACCGGGTCGAAGGGGGCTTCCAGCATCAGGCAGGCTCCGGGGGCCATCCCGCCAGGACGGGACGGGCAAGTCGAGGGCTGACGCCCGGGAGGCGCAGGTGCAGGCGGCCGTCCCGAACCGGGGCCCCAGCGGCCTCGGTCCAGGCGAGGTCCCGGACCACCCAGGAATCTCCGAGGCGAAAGAGGTAGAGGGCGCGCGCGCCAGAACGGACCAGGGCTGCGGAGCCATCGCCGGCCAGCCAGATCCGGTCGATCTGCGCCTCTGGGAAGTCGTTTCCCAGCAGGGTCCGCGCCGTAGCCTCGTCCAGGGGCGGGGTCGGACGGGCGAGGCGGGCCAGGGCCGCAAGTCCGACCAGGACAAGGACGGCGATCCCCGACGGGATCAGGCCGGACAAGATGGCGGGAATGGAAATGGCGGCGGTCCTCCAGGATCAAGACTCGGGCAAGCCGACCGAGGCGTCAAGCCAGCTGCCACTTCGACTTGACGGCGGCCTCCGGCGCGCGCTGTCCTGCGGTCATGGACGCCCTGACCGACTTCATCCGCCGCCTGCCAAAGGCTGAGCTTCACATGCACGTCGAAGGCTCCCTCGAGCCCGAGATGATGTTCGAGTTGGCCCGCCGGAACCGGGTCGCCCTGCCCTTCGCCAGCGTCGAGGCGGTCCGCGCCGCCTACAGCTTCAGCCGCCTGCAGGACTTCCTGGACATCTACTACCAGGGTGCGGCCGTCCTCCTGACCGAGGCGGACTTCCACGACCTGGCCTTGGCCTATTTCCGCCGGGCTGCGGCGGATGGCGCCGTGCGGTGCGAGATCTTCTTCGACCCCCAGACCCACACGGACCGGGGCCTGCCCTTCCGCGTCGCCATCGAGGGCCTCCTGTCCGGCATGGCGACGGCCGAGGCGGAGCTGGGCCTGTCGACCGGTCTGATCCTCTGCTTCCTGCGTCACCTGCCGGAATCGGCGGCCCTGGAGACCCTCAAGGCCGCAGAACCCTGGCTGGACAGGCTGCTGGGCGTCGGCCTGGATTCCTCCGAGGCGGGCTTTCCTCCGTCCGGCTTCCAGGCCGTCTTCCGCGCCGCTGGCGAGCGAGGCCTGAAGCGGGTCGCCCACGCGGGCGAGGAGGGTCCTCCCGCCTACGTGGCCGAGGCCCTGGACCTACTCCACGTGGACCGAATCGACCATGGCAACCGGGCTCTGGAGGACGCGGCCCTGACCGCCCGGCTGGTGCGGGAAGGCCGGGTGCTGACCGTCTGCCCGCTCTCGAACCTCAAGCTCTGCGGGGTTCCCTCGCTGGAGATGCACCCCTTGAAGCGGATGCTGCAACTGGGCCTGAAGGCCACCGTGAACTCTGACGATCCGGCCTATTTCGGCGGCTATCTGCTGGACAACTGGGTGCAGACTGCCCGGGCCGTCGGCCTGGAGCGAGACCACCTCGTCACCCTTGCCCGGAACAGCCTGGAAGGCGCCTTCTGGTTGGAATCCGAGCGCAAGCTCCACCTCGACCGTCTGGACGCCCTCGCCGCCGATCAGTGATCGCCGGCCATCATGTCCCGGGTCATGACCCATTTGCCGTCGAGCCAATCGACGATCTCACGGGCTGCAGGATGGTCGAAAGCGACATAGCGTCCACGTAGGCGGTCCCGCACCTCAGGGTCCATGTTGTCCCGCCCGGTATCGTTCAGCAGCATCAGGTGGCGCCGGACCAATTCGGAAAGTCCTGGACCGAGGACCTCCCGGGCCGCCGCCTCCAGGGCTGCGCCATAGTCGTAATCGTCACCCAGCCTGTAGGTCTCCGGCAGGGTCAGGGCGGGCAGCAGGGTCAGCTCTGGCTGGAGGGCGGGGTTCACAGCGTGGGCCGCCAGCCTGGAGCCGATCTGCGCCGGACGCCCCGTGAAGGCGCGCAGGTATAGGAAGGGCGACATCCGGGGACCGTCGTTGACCGGATAATTGTCCCAGAGGAAGGGCCGCCGGCCCAGCTGCTCGCCCACCCGCTCGAGATGGCGCACGCCATAGGCGCGGCTACAGACCTCCTCGCCTGTCCAGAAGACCTCGATCCGGGGGTCAAGCGCGCGGCCAAGGGCTTCAAGATAGCCATCGGGACGCTGGCCAAAGGCCATGTCCAGGGCCGGGTCGTCTGAATAGTAGGTGGGGCAGAAGACGATCCGGCTGGCCCGGGTCCGCCCTGCGATGAAGTGGACGATCTCGGCCTGGGCTTCGGCCAGGCCCGGGAGGTCGCCGCGCATATCGTCGAAGAGGATGCCCAGGTCCTCGACGCCAAGGTCATCGAGGAGGGCCAGCTTGTCGGCCAGGGCGGCCCGGGTCCCAGCACCGAAGTCTTTCCAGACCTCGAAGGGACTGAGGCCGACGCCGAACCGGACGCCGGCGTCCCGGCAGGCCGCCGAGAAGTCCGAGAGGGCCTTCAGGTCCGCCTCTGGATGCGCCTCCCGCCACCGGCGACGCAGAAGGGCGTCGGCCTTGGGGGCGTACATGAAGAAGCGGTAGCCCGACGCAGCCAGCCGGCGCATGACCCGCTCGCGCGCCGCCCAGTCCCAGGGCAGGCCGTAATACCCCTCGATAAGGCCCAGTTCCGGCGTCATGGTCGCTCCCCTGCTCTTCCCGCCCCGTCCCGGCGTGCTATTCATTGGCCCTAGGTCCGGATCGATCCGGATCGGAGCGGAGAGACATCTTGCACGCAGCGGTCATTGCGGCCACCGGCCTGTTCACCCCCGCCGAGCGGGTCACCAATGCAGAGCTGGTTGAAGCCTTCAACGCCTACGTCGAACTGTTCAACACCCGTAATGCCGGGGAGATCGCGTCGGGCTCTGTCCAGGCCCTCGCGCCCTCGTCCGTCGAGTTCATTGAGAAGGCCTCGGGAATCAAGTCCCGATACGTGATGAACCGGTCGGGCGTTGTTGACCCCGAGGTCATGCACCCCCTGATCCCGGAGCGTTCGAACGACGAGTTGTCGATCATGGCCGAGATCGGCGTGGCGGCGGCGAAGGATGCCATCGCCCGCTGGGGCAAGGACGCCTCGCAGATCGACGCCGTGGTCTGTGCCGCCTCCAACATGCAGCGGGCCTATCCGGCCATGGCGGTCGAGATCCAGCAGGCCCTGGGGATAGAGGGCTTCGGCTTCGACATGAATGTGGCCTGCTCCTCGGCCACCTTCGGCATCAAGACCGCCGCGGATTACATCGCCACCGGATCGGCCCGGGCCGTGCTGGTGGTGAATCCCGAGATCACCTCCGGCCACCTCAACTTCTGTGATCGGGACAGCCACTTCATCTTCGGCGACGTCGCCACTGCGGTGATTGTCGAGCGGGCGGACGATACGACCGGGGGCTGGGACATTCTCGGAACCCGCCTGAAGACGGTGTTCTCCAACAACATTCGCAACAACTTCGGATTCCTGAACCGTACGGCACCCGGAAGCGAAGGCGCCGTGGACAAGCTCTTTGTCCAGGAGGGCCGGAAGGTCTTCCGGGAAGTGGTGCCCATGGTCTCGGAGATGATCGTGGCCCACGCCGCTGACCTTGGGATCGATCCCACAGCCCTCAAGCGGCTGTGGTTGCACCAGGCCAATATCAACATGAACGACCTGATCGGCCGGCGGGTCCTGGGACGCGATCCGACCCCGCAGGAAAACGTCATCATCCTCGACGAGTTCGCCAACACCTCATCGGCAGGCTCGATCATCGCCTTCCACCGGGCGAGCGACGACTTCGCTTCCGGCGAGACCGGGCTGATCTGCTCGTTTGGCGCAGGCTATTCCGCAGGGACGGTCTTCGTCCGGCGTCGCTGAGCTAGCCCGGCCTGGCGGGTGGAGGGACCACCGTCACAGGGACGACGTCCGCCGGATGCGCTGCCTTCCAGTCCATCGCCCGGCGCACGCGTGACCCGACGGAGGGGTGCTCGTAGAAGAGGACTTCTTCGATTGGGCCCGGGGTGGCGGCCCGGTACTCGATGGTCTTCACAAGAGCCCTGGCGAGCCCATCGGGCTCATTGACGCGTTCCAGCGAGAACCTGTCGGCCTCCGCCTCTCCGATCCGGGTCAGCGAAGCGGTAACCGGGGTGCCGATCAGGCCGAGACCCACCAGGATGGCCACGACTACCGGGTATCCCGCCGGATCCGCCAGTCCCCGGACCTCGCGGGCCCCGAGCCAGCGCGCCGCAGGAGCGAAGAGACGGTCGACCGTAGACAGGGCCAGGACGGCGAGGATGGACAGCACAATGGCGTTCCGCCAGCCGTGGTTCAGGACATAGTGGCCCATCTCATGGCCAACCACGGCGCGCACCTCTGCGAGGTCGGCACCCTTGGCGAACATCACGTCGCTCATGGCGATGCGCGTGCTGCCGAAGAGACCCGCCACATTGGCGGTATAGCGGTTCGACTGGCGCGAGCCGTCGTAAATGAAGATGCGGTCTGAAGGGACGCCATTGGCTTCGGCGAGAGCGACGACGGCGTCACGGACAGCTCCCGGCGGTGCCGGTTCGTACTTGTTGAAGAGGGGGGCAATGTAGACCGGTGCCACAACCATTATCGCGACGGAGCACGCGGCGATAAGGCCGGCGGACCAGAGCCACCAGGTCTTTGGCGCCCTTCGGATCAGGGCGTAGATGCCGACGGCGAGGGCGAGGGTTACGGGCAGCGAGATGACCGAAACGAGGGCGCTCTCCCCGAGCCAGCCCGCAAGGGGCTGGCTCGACAGGCCATAGCTGCGCTCGCGCGCCCAGTCGGCATAGACAGACCAGGGCAGGTTAAGGAGGGTCTCCGCCACAAAGGCGGCCCCGAGGACGAGGGCACTGACCCCCAAGGGACCGAAGCCCCGCGCTTCCAGCCTGTCCCTCAAGCGCACAAGGACGCCGGAGCGTACCAGCAGGACATAGATCGCCAGACTGATCACAGCCGTCCACAGCAGTATCCAATGACCGCCCTGAGTGTAGGCAACGGCCCGGCTGTGCGCCTCGGGGCTGAGCTTGGAGAGGTAGGTCGCCGTTGCTTCGGCAGGATCAAAGGTCGCCATTTCGCCCTTTCAGACTAGCTAGAGCCTGTTCCTTCCAGACGAAACGTCTGAAAGGGAAAAACAGGCTCCAAGCCTATAGAGTTAGATCCTGTTTCGATCCGATAGCCGGTTCCCACTTATCGGAACAGGATCTAGCGGTCCCTTTCCCGTTCGCCGATGGCCGCCTGGGCCGCCGCAAGCCGGGCGATCGGGGTCCGGAA
>CAMCIK010000024.1 GCA_945874825.1 Phenylobacterium deserti
GGTGAAGGGGATCGTCCTCCGCGATCCCGACCGGCTATTGCTGACCGCCACCTATGCCTGCGCCGTCTACTGCCGGTTCTGCTTCCGGCGGGAGGTGGTAGGCCCCGGTGGCGCCGGGGGCCTGACGCCAGCGGAGCTGGACGGCGCCCTGGCCTACATCACCGACCATCCAGAAGTATGGGAGGTGATCCTGACCGGCGGCGACCCCCTGGTCCTGTCCCCACGCCGGATCGCGGACCTGGTGCGGCGCCTCAGTGACATCCCGCACGTGAAGATCCTGAGGGTCCACACGCGCCTGCCCGTGGCCGACCCGGAAAAGGTGAGCGACGCCCTGGTCGAGGCCTTGTCCGGCTCGCGCCTGACCCTGGCCGTGGGCGTTCACGTCAACCATGCCCGGGAGCTGACCCCGGCGGCCGATGCAGCCCTGGCGCGACTGGCCGGTGCGGGCGCCCTGCTACTCAGCCAGACCGTTCTTTTGAGGGGCGTCAACGACCGGGTCGAGGTCCTGGGCGACCTCATGCGCGCCCTGGTCGAGCGGGGCGTACGGCCATACTATCTGCACCACCCCGATCCGGCGCCGGGTACGGCCCGGTTCCGGGTATCCCTCGCCGAGGGCCAGGCCCTGGTGCGGGGCCTGCGCGGACGCTATTCGGGCCTCTGCCAGCCGACCTATGTCCTCGACATCCCTGGCGGCTTCGGCAAGGTTCCAGCAGGTCCGGCCTGGATCGAGTCTGACGGCGCGGGACTGACGGCGACCGATCCCTGGGGCGGACGCCACCCCGTCGAGGCAGAGGAACCCGAGGCATGAGCCAGCCGCCCCGCATTCGCCCGCTTTCTGCCGGTTTCAGCTACCGGGTGGGGCCACAGCCCGCGCCCGCCGCCCAGCCTGGTGCGGCACCTCCGGGACCGCCGCCGCCCCAGTCCGTGCTTGACGCCATCGGCGAAAAGATCGCCGCAAGAGACATGCCCGCCGCCTTTGCCGCCGCCGAGGCCGCCCTGGCGGAGGGCTACGAGCACTCGGCCCTGCTCAACCTCTCTGCCGGCCGGCTCGAGGCCGAGGGCAAGCCCGGAGAGGCCCTGATCCGGCTGCAGAGGGCCCGTCACCTGGCGCCAGGGGACCCCGGCGTCGTCAACGCCCTGGGGCTATGCCTCCTGGCCCTTGAGGCCCCGGCCGAAGCCGAGGCGGTGTTCCGGGACCTGCTCGCCCTCGTCCCCGACTTCGCCCCGGCCCACGCCAACCTTGGCCAGGCCCTCGCCGCTTCCGGGCGACTCGACCGGGCCGGCGGCGCCTACCGCCGCGCTCTCGAGATCGATCCCGACCAGCTCATCGCCCTCGCCGGGCTCGCCGTCATCGCCGCGCGGCGCGGAGCCTTCGCCGAGGCCGAGAGCCTTGCCGACCGGGTGCTGGCGCGGGCGCCCGACGCCGCAGACGCCCTGATGGCCAAGGCCCGGGCCGAGGTCGATGACGGCCGGCTGGGCGAGGCCGAAGCCCGGCTGAGAAAGCTCATCGCCGACCCGCGCCTACCGGGCGTCGGGACCGCCGACGGCCTCAACCTTCTGGGGGACGTCCTCGACCTGAGGGGTGATCGCCTTGGTGCCTTCGGGGCCTGGTCGGGCGGCAACGACATCCTGCGCCGCCACTACGCCCACCGGTTCGCCGGAACCGGCGCCGTGGAGCACACTCGGCGGATGGACGGCTGGCTGGCACGCCATCCGGGCCGGCTCAGGTCACCGGCTGCCGACAGCCTGCCGCCAGGCCCCGCCAGGTCCCACGTCTTCCTGCTGGGCTTCCCGCGTTCCGGGACCACCCTGCTCGAGGCCGCCCTCACCGGTTCGCCGGAAGTGATCGCCCTCGAGGAGCAGGAGGCCCTGGCCGACGGGGTTCGGCGCTACCTGCGCGACCCCACCGATCTCTCGGCACTGGCCGACGCCGGACCGGCGGACCTTGTCGCCTTCCGCGACGCCTACTGGAAGCGGGTCCGCGAGGCGGGACTCGACCCGGAGGGAAAGGTCTTCCTCGACCGCTATCCCCTCAACAGCCTGAAGCTGCCCCTGATCCAGCGCCTCTTCCCCGAGGCGACCATCCTGTTCGCCCTGCGCGACCCGAGGGATGTCGTCTTCTCCTGCTGGCGGCGCCGCTTCCAGATGAGCGCGCCCATGTTCCATCTCCTGGACCTGCGGAGCGCGGCGGGCTTCTACGATGCGGTGATGACCCTCTCCATGCGGCTGGAAGGCCAGTCAGCCTCACCCTGGACCTTCGTGCGGCACGAGGCCCTGCTGGAGGACTTCACAAGCGTCATGCAGTCGATCTGCCAGACGGTGGGGGTGGAATGGACCGAGGCCATGCGCGATGTCGGCGCGCGAAACGCCGACCGGGCCATCGCCACCCCGTCCGCCGCCCAGCTGGCCGGTGGGCTCAGGACGGACGGCGGCGGGGCCTGGCGGCCCTATGCGGATCAGGTGGCTGAACCCTTCGCCCCCCTGGCCCCCTGGCTCAGTCGATTCGGCTATCCCGAGTCCTGAGATTTCGAGGCCCTGATTACCAAGCCCCGACATTGGGCATGGAGGCCCAGGGCTCAGCGGGCGGCAGGGCCGCACCGGCCTGGAGCAGTTCGATGGAGATGCCATCCGGTGATCGGACAAAGGCCATCCGGCCATCGCGCGGCGGGCGGCTGATGGTGACGCCCCCGTCCTCCAGGCGCTTACAGGTGACGTAGATGTCGTCGACCGCATAGGCCAGGTGCCCGAAGTTCCGGCCGCCCTGGTAGTCCTCGGCATCCCAGTTGTAGGTCAGCTCCACCATGGGCGCGCGCCGTTCCCGGGCCAGTTCCGTATCACCGGGCGCGCAGAGGAAGACCAGGGTGAATCGGCCCTGCGCGCTTTCGCTGCGTGAGAACTCCTCCAGACCCAGAAGGTCACAGTAGAACCTGAGTGAGGCGTCGAGGTCCTGAACCCGAACCATGGTGTGCAGGTAGCGCAAGGCGAGTCTCCACTTTTCCGAGGCTGCCGCGGGCCCCAGAGGGCGGCGCGGAAGACACGCTCAGACAGGATTTCCGCACTGCAGCAATCCTATCCACGAATTCATTTGTCTGGACTCCAAACTGGCATCATTAGCAGCGAGCGCCAACAGGCGCAGCGCCAGGGGGGCGTCGACCTGAACATGGGCGACCGCCAAACCGAACAACTGCTCAGGGATGAGAATGCGTCTGACATCCGCCCACAAGTTCGCCATCGGCATTGTCGCCATCGTTGTGCTTATGTTCCTTGCGGGCACCTTGCTGGATAGGGCCAGGAGGAACCGTGAGCCGGCTCCGAAGGCTGAGGCGACTGCCTCGGCCCCGGCCGCCCTGCCGTCTGTCCAGGTCGTCGAGACCCAAGAGAGCAGCCATCCCTACATGGTCCGTGTCAGGGGGCGCACGGAGGCCGCGCGCACCGTGACCGTGCGGTCCGAGACCGCTGGCATCGTGGCCGCCACCCCCGCCGTGGAGGGCAGCTATGTGACCCGCGGAACCATTCTCTGCCGCCTGAACGTCGACGCCCGCGAGGCCGGCCTGGCACAGGCGCGCGCCGCGGTGCGCTCACGCGAACTGACGCGTGAGGCCACCGTCGAACTCTCCGCCAAGGGTTACCGCTCACAGACCCAGGTCCTTCAGGACCAGGCCAACCTGGACAGTGCCCGGGCAGCCTTGCGTCAGGCCGAGATCGCCCTGGAGCAGACCAACATCCGCGCGCCCTTCAACGGGGTTTTCGACCGCCGCGAAGCCGAGGTCGGCGCCTACCTGGCCCCCGGCCAGCCCTGCGGGACGGTGATCGAGCTTGATCCCCTGCTGATCGTTGCCGACCTCCCCGAAACCGAGGCCGGCAAGTTCAAGATCGGTTCGCCGGCCACGGCTGAACTGGTGTCCGGCGAGACGATCAACGGGACTGTCCGCTACATCTCGCGAGAGGCCGATCCGCAGACTCGCACCTACCGGGTGGAAGTCAACGCGCGCAATCCGAAGCTCACCGCCCGGTCGGGCCTGAGCGCCCAGGTCCGCGTCAACGCTGGTCAGGGTCCTGCGCACCTGATCCAGGTTTCCAGCCTGGTGCTGGACTCGGCCGGGCGTCAGGGTGTTCGCTATGTGGACAGCGGCGGAATCGTCCGCTTCGCCCCCCTGAACCTGATCGATGAAACGTCGGAAGGCGCCTGGGTCAGTGGTTTGTCCGGCGCGGTCAAGATCATCACGGTCGGCCAGTCTTACGTCGCCGAGGGCCAGAAGGTCCTCGCGACCCCGGCACGCTGAGGAGGAGCCCCCCATGATCGGAGCCCTGATCGAAGGCGCCATCAAGCGACGGAAAGTCGTCCTCGGCGTGACATTGATCGCGTCGATCTTTGGCCTGATCGCCTTCAACACCATGCCCCGTGAGGCGCAGCCTAACATCACCCTGCCCTTCGTGGCGGTGATCGTGCCCTATCCCGGCGTGAGCCCGGAGGACGCAGAGCGTCTCCTGGTCAAGCCACTGGAAACCAACCTTCAGTCTATCGAAGGCCTGAAGCAGATGAATGCCGTGGCCCGCCAGGGCTCAGCCTTCGTCACCCTCGAGTTCGAACCTGACTTCGACAAGGACAGGGCGCTGCAGGACGTGCGCGCCAAGGTCGACCTGGCGCGTGGGCGGTTCCCGCCCGACGCTGAGGAAGCCATCATCGAGGAAGCGAACTTCAGCGACGAGCCGGTGATCGGCATCGTCCTGTCCGGCTCGGCCCCAGAACGGGAATTCGTCCGGATCTCAAACTCCCTCCAGGATCGTCTGGAAGCCCTGCCGGGCATCCTGCAGGCGCAAACCTCAGGCGCCCGCGAGGAGTTCCTCGAGGTCACCGTCGATCCGGTGCGCATGGAGGCCTATAAGGTCACCTCCGGGGAAGTGGCCCAAGTCATCGCCCGAAACAACCAGTTGGTGCCGGCCGGCGACATGCTGACCGGCCAGGGAAAGTTCGCGGTCAAGGTCCCCGGGGTCATCGAGAAGCCCGAGGACATCCTCGCCCTGCCGATCAAGCGCAATGGCGACCGTCTGATCACCGTCGGCGACATCGGCGACGTCCGCCGGACCTTCAAGGACCCTACCTTCATCGCCCGCTACAACGGCGAGCCGGCCTATTCGATCTACGTCTCCAAGCGTCCCGGCGCCAATGTGCTCGACACCGTAAAGGTTGTCCGCGAGACGGTGGAGGCCGAGCGCAAGGCCTGGCCGGCTACTATCAGGGTCGATTACACCTTCGACGACTCCGAGTTTATTGAGCGGACCCTTGTGGTCCTCGAGGGCGGTCTTCTCTCGGCCACCCTGCTGGTCATGATCATCATCGTGGCGAGCCTGGGCGTGCGACAGGGGCTCATGGTCGGCCTGGCCATCCCGGCCTGTTTCGCCCTTGGCTTCCTTATGCTCAACGCCATCAATGTAAGCCTGAACCAGATGGTCATGTTCGGCCTGGTGCTCGCCGTGGGCATCCTCGTCGACGGGGGGATTGTGGTCGTCGAGTACGCAGAGCGGAAGATGGCCGAGGGCTTGAACAAGGTCGACGCCTTCAAGGCGGCCGGGACACGCATGTTCTGGCCGGTGCTCAACGGTACCCTGACGACCCTCTGCGCGTTCGTGCCGTTCTTCTTCTGGAACTCGATCGCCGGTAAGTTCATGAGCTACCTGCCGCTGACCCTGGTCTTCGTTCTGGGTGCCTCCATTTTCATCGCCCTGATCTTCACCCCCGCCCTGGGGTCGATCTTCGCCAAGGAGCGAAAGGCCGACGCCGAGGAACTGGCCGACCTGGAGAAGGCCGAACGGGGCGATCCCACCCAGATGTCAGGCTTCATGGGCCGGTATGCCCGGACGGTCGACTACCTGTCCCACCACCCTTTCCGGGTCCTGGCCTCCACCTTCCTCGTGGTGATTCTGGTCAGCGTCTGGTTCGCCAAGACGCCCCATCGGGTCGAGTTCTTCCTCGACGAGGATCCGGAGAGCGTACAGGTCTATGTGAAAGCGCGGGGCAACCTGAACGCTACGGCCCAGGACGCCCTGGTTCAGCAGGTCGAGGCCCGCCTTCAGGGGATGGAGGGGGTTAAGGCCCTCTTCGTGCGCACCGGCAGCGGCGGCGGTGGCATTGGTGGTCGATTCGGCGCACCGAATGACACCATCGGGACCTTGGAGGTGGAGTTTGTAAAGTACGAGGACCGGGTTCGCCTGGGCCTGAAGGGTCCGGAACTTGCCGCAGAGGTTAAACGCCGCATCGCCAATGTCCCCGGCATTGAGACCGAGGTGAGGGCACCCGAGCAGGGACCGCCCACTGGAAAGTCCGTCCAGGTCGAGATGAGGGGCAACAATCCGGAAGCGCTGGATGCGGCCGCGAACCTGGTCAAGGCCAAGCTCGCGACCGACCCGCAGATCATCGATATCGAGGACAACCGGACGTCGCCAGGCATTGAGTGGAACCTCGATGTCGACCGCGAGGCCGCGGGTCGCTATGGCGTCGACGTTCTCACCGTCGGCCAAGCCATCCAGTACACCACGACCGGTGTCCTGGTGGGCCGCTTCCGGCCCAACGACGCGGAGGACGAACTGGACATCCGGGTGCGCTTCACGCCGGAAGGCCGCAATCTCGACGCCCTGGACTCGCTCAAGATCGGCACGCCCTTCGGGCCAGTGCCGGCAAGCTACTTCGTCGATCGCAAGCCGGCCCAGCAGGTCACCCAGATCCAGCGGCGTGATGGACAAAGGCTGGTCATCGTCCAGGCCAACGTACCCAAGGGCGTCGCCGCCAACCAGAAGATCGCAGAACTTCGGCCCTGGCTGGAGAAGGCCCCGATCGACTCGACAGTGAAGTGGAAGTTCACGGGAGCCGACGAGGAAGGCCGCGCGGCGGTCCTCTTCTTTATCACGGCGATCTTCGCGGCCCTGTTCATGATGATGATCATCCTGCTCTGGCAGTTCAACAGCTTCTGGGGCGTCGCTGTGACCTTGTTCGCGGTGCTGTTATCCACCGTTGGAGTGCTGTTGGGCGTGGTGGTCAACTTCGCCAACACCTTCAACTACATATCCGTGATCATGCTGGGGACGGGGGTCGTCGCCCTGGCCGGGGTGGTGGTGGGCCACAACATCGTGCTGGTCGACAGCTTCTACCAACTGAGGCGCTCGGGCTACGACGCCCACGAGGCGGCTGTACGGGCCTCGGCCCAGCGCTTCCGTCCGGTTATGCTAACGACCCTGGTGACCGTGGTCGGCCTGCTTCCGCTGATGTTCCAGCTGCATCCGAACTTCCGCCACCTGGTCATTGAGCACCGGGCGCCCGGATCGGGGCAATGGGTCCAGCTGTCGGCTGCAGTGGTGTGGGGCCTATCCTTCGCAACCCTGCTGACCCTGCTGGTGACACCGGTCATGCTGGCGATGCCGAAGGTCCTGTCCGCCCGGTTCGGAACCGTGTTCGACGCCATCCGCCAGCGGGTAGGACTGAAGTCTCGCCAGCGCACCTACGAGGGGGCGCGCCTGCCCCAGGGCGGACCGGAAGCACCGTCGCCTTCGCCGGCCGAGTAGTCAGGGCCGGGAGGGTTTCAGCCTTCCCGGGTCTGTCGGCGCCAGAGGGCTGCGTATTCGCCGCCCCGGGCCAGGAGGGTGGCGTGATCGCCGCGCTCGACAATGCGGCCCTGGCTCAGGACCAGGATCTGGTCAGCGTCCACCACGGTCGACAGCCGGTGCGCGATCACGAGGGTGGTGCGGTTGCGCCTGACGCGCCTCAGAGTTTCCTGGATCGCGGCCTCGGTGGGACCATCCAGAGCCGACGTCGCCTCGTCGAGGATCAGGAGCCTAGGATCGGCCAGAAGCGCCCTGGCAATACCCACCCGTTGTCTTTCTCCTCCCGAGAGCTTCAGGCCCCGCTCGCCCACCCGGACCGAGAGGCCCCCAGGCGTCGCCTGTATGAAGGCGGCAAGTTCCGCCGCCTCGGCGGCCGCCTGGATCTCCGCCTCGGTCGCGCCGGGCCGGGCGAAAGCGATGTTGGCACCCAGGGTGTCGTTGAACAGGGCGACATCCTGTGGGACCAGGGCCACAGCGCGCCGGAGATCGGTGCGGGCAAGATCTCTGAGGTCAATGCCGTCGAGGGTCACCCGGCCTGACCCCGGATCAACGAGGCGCAGGGCCAGCCGGACCACGGTGGTCTTGCCGGCGCCTGAGGGCCCGACGATGGCCGTGGTGGTTCCCGGTGCAGCCTCGAAGGTGATGTCCTCGAGACCTGTTGCGCGCGATCCATGCCGGAAGCCCACCGCATCGAAGTTCAGACGGGCCCCCGATCCTGAGGCCGGCGGAAGGGGGCGAGCGGGAACAGGGTCGGCGATATCGGGAACGATCCGGCCGATCTCGACCATTTGCTCCATGTCGATGAAGGCCTGGCGGATTTCGCGGTAGTTGAAGCCCAGCATGTTGAGCGGCTGGTAGAGGCCGATCACCAGAAGGACGGCGATCGTCACGTCACCAACCTGCATACGGCCTTCCAATACCTGGAGGCCCGCCAGAAGGACCATGGCGGCGAGACCAACATTCAGGATCAGGGCCTGAAGGGCGTTGAGCAGGGACAGGGAAGTGTTAGCCCGGACGGCGGCCCGTACATACTCGGCCAGGGCCGAAGCGTAGCTGGCAACCGTCCCCCGCTCTCGCCCGAAGGCCTTGACCGTCTCAAAGTTCATCAGGGCGTCGACAGACAAGCCGGCGGCCTTCCCGTCGGCGAGATTCAGCTCCCGTCGGTGAGACAGTCGCCAGTCGGTGATCCGGAAGGTCAGGATGGCGTAGATGACGATGGTGACGAAGGTTGCCGCGGCGAACCGCCAGTCCAGCCGCGCCGCCATGACCCCCATGGCCATCACCAGTTCAAGGGCGGTCGGGCCGAGATTGAAGACCACGCTCCGGATCAGGAAGTCGGTTGAGCGCGAGCCCCTGTCGATGACCCGCGCCAAGGCTCCAGTCTGCTTACCCTGATGGTAGTCGAGCGAGAGGGTCAGGACGTGGGAGAAGCTTTCCTCGGCGGCGCGGGCAATGGTCGCCTGGGAGACCGGCGTGAAGATGGCTTCGCGGGCGTTGGGTGCCACGGCGGCGACCATCCGCAGGCCGGCGAAACCAAGGGCAAGGAGGATGAAGATCCCACCCAGCGCCTCAGCTCCATTACCCAGCCCGGGCGCCGCCAGTCGATTGATCGCATCGCCCAGCAGGACCGGGGCGGCGACGCCGGCGGCCTTCCCCACGAAGATCAGGACAAGGGCGAGCCCGATCCGCCAACCTAGGCCAGGGGCACCACATCGGAGCACCAGCCGCCAAAGGTCTGCTATTGAGGACCAGAAGTCGAAACGGACGCCCGCCGGGGCAGTCTCGCCCCCCACCCTGCCACCATGGTGAAACGCCACCGCCGCTGACCTCAGGGAAGGATCTGGGTGGACTGGACCCCACCGCCCGGGGTCAACCAGTCGATGCGCAGGCCGGTGCCCTGCGGCGTCACGCGAAGGGGCCCGCCCACCGGCGGGACGGTCGGTGAGAGGTTCAAGGTCCGCTCAGCGCTGATCCCGTCGCCAAAGATGCGCAGTCGGTTTGCGCCTGGGGGTACCGGACCCTTCAGGCGGATCTCAAAGACGCCGGCGTCATCGGCCCGGCCTTCGCCCATGCGGCTACCGTTAAGCTGGACTCCCACCAGCCCCCGCTGGGCCGCCCGCCCCGAGACCACGGTGCCGCCGGCGCGGTCGGTATCCAGGACGATCGGTGCCGCTGTACCCGGCGATATGGCGCGGGCACCGGCACCCGCTCGAAACAGCCAGGCACCGTGCTGGGGCGAGAGGAAGAGGTAGCCTTCGGCCTGAACCGTGCGCCCGGCGAGGGTTTCGGAAAGCCCATAGATCGCACCCGGGCCAGCGACAGGCGCGGTCAGCCGCCAGCGGCCCTCTGCATCAGGACGGACGGTGACCCCGCCCCCCCCAGGGCTGGCAAGGCGCACCTCAGCGCCCTTATCTGCCCGCCCCTCCAGGGAGTAACCCCCAGCCACAAGGTCGGCGCGGTCGACCCTGGGCGCTGCAAGATAGGCCGCCTCCTCCTGGCGCCTCGCCGTTTCGTCCGGGGAACGGATGCCGCCGGGACTGCAGGCCGCCAGGGCCAGTAGGCCTGCAAGTGGCAAAAACCCGCAGAGGCGACCGCGACTCATTCGCCAGAGACCCGGTCGCGGAAGCCGTTGACGATGGGGTAGCGTCGGTCCCGCCCGAAGGCCTTAAGGCCGATCTTGACCCCCGGAGCGGCCTGCCGACGCTTGTACTCCGAGCTGTAAAGCAGGCGCTGTACGCGCTCGACCATTTCGCGCGGGAACCCCCGGGCGACGATCTCGTCGAGGGAGGCCTCCTCCTCCACCAGTCCATGCAGGATGGCGTCGAGATCCGCGTACTCGGGCAGGCTGTCCTGGTCCTTCTGGTCAGGGCGCAGTTCAGCCGAAGGCGGCTTGGTCAGGATGCGGTCGGGGATGGGGTCCCTGGCAACGCCAAAGGGATCGTGAGCATTCCGCCATCGGCACACCTCGTAGACCTCGGTCTTGTAGAGGTCCTTGAGCACATTGAAGCCGCCACACATGTCGCCGTAGAGGGTGGCGTACCCGACCGCCATCTCGCTCTTGTTGCCAGTGGTCAGGAGCATGGACCCCAGCTTGTTCGAAAGGGCCATGAGGGACAGCCCCCGGATACGCGCCTGGATGTTCTCCTCGGTGAGGTCAGGTGGCCGGTTCTCGAATAGGGGGGTGAGCATGGCACCGAAGGCGTCGATGGCCGGTGCGATGGGCACCTCGTCAAGACGGACGCCAAGCCGGCGGGCGCAGTCCTCGGCGTCCTCCAGGCTCTCCCGGCTGGTGTATCGGGAAGGAAGCATGAAACAACGGACCCGGTCGGGCCCGAGGGCGTCGGCGGCAACCACCGCCGTGATCGCCGAGTCCACACCCCCGGACAGGCCGAGCAGGACGCCGGGAAAGCCGGACTTGTTCACGTAATCCCGGAGCCCCAAGACCATGGCGTGGTAGATTTCGCCGGGCCCCTCCATCCACCCGGCGACGGGAGCGTCGGAGGCCGTCCAGCCTTCGGGTCCCTGGGTCCAGCGCATGACGCCGATCGCTTCCTCGAACATGGGCAGGCGCATGACTTCCCGCCCGCGGCCGTCGAGGGCAAAGGACGCCCCGTCAAACACGAGTTCATCCTGCCCCCCCACCTCATTCAGGTAGATCATCGGAAGGCCGGTCTCGGCCACGCGGGCCCGGACGATCCCGGTACGCTCCTGGTCCGCGGTCCGGCGGTAGGGCGATCCGTTCGGGGCGACGAGGATCTCCGCTCCGTCCGCCGCAAGGTCGGCGCAGACGCCTGAGGTCCAGATGTCCTCGCAGATCGGGACGCCAAGCCGTACACCCTTCCAGGTGAAGATCCTTGGACCCTCCCCTGGCTCGAAGACTCGTTTCTCGTCGAACACGCCGTAGTTGGGCAGGTCGCACTTGAAGGCCACATCCTCGACCTTGCCACCCGCCAGGAAGGCGAGGCCGTTCCGGGGACGACGGCCCGGTCCCTCCGCAGGCCAGATCACGCCCACGAGGGCGGCAAAGTCTTCGTCGGTCTCGAGGGCCAGGCGCTCGATGGCCTCCCGGCCTGCACGCCAGAAGGCCGGCTTGAGGGCCAGGTCCTCGGGGGGATACCCGTTGATGAAGAGTTCGGGGAAGACGGCGAGGTCGGCTCCGGCCGCACGGGCTTCTGAGAACCTGCGACGCGCGAGGGCTTCGTTGGCGGCAATGGCACCGACAGTGGGATTGGCCTGAACGGCGGCAATGACAATGGACCGGGTCATGACCTGACCTTTAGCCCCGACCGCTCCGCGCCGCCAGTCGCCGGGTCAGCAGATTCAGCGCTTCGGCTCCGGGAGGGTGAAGGATGGAAGGGCGATGATCATGTCAGTCATGTTCGCTTCAGAGACGATGATGAGTCCGTCGCCGGGCCGGTCGAGATCAAGGATCATGATGAAGGCCAAAGCGATGAGCATGAACAACACCCACGAGATATGACTTCGGTGGCCGTGAGCCCCGGCGGCGACATACCCCAGAATCCCGGCGACGCAGACGGCATAGGCCATGAGGGCCAGGAGGACGGCGGGCGGAATTCGGGCGTCCAGGGCGGCCTTCCTCTGCGCCTCGACCTCTATCATCCGGGTGATGCTCTGGACCAGGGCATTGGCGAGGGCGGGGGTCTGCGACGCCCGCGCCGCTGCCGCCGTACGTTGCCAGAGGGGAATCTGCAGGGCCTCGGAATGTTTCTGGGCGGCCAGCTGGGCGGGTCCCCAGAGTTCCGCGCTGACGCGTCGTACCTGAGCGTAGGAGACGATGATGTTGCTGATGTCGTTCCGGTAGGGCTGGTCTAGCAGTTGGGCGCGCATGTAGCCCAAAGCGATCGCATTGGCCTCCTCAACGACCAGGGTCCGCCTGAGTTCATGACGTGACAGGGCCAGCGAGAAGGTGAAGGCGACCAGGAGGGAGAGGAGGCCGACGACGGCCGTGGCGATCAGCCCTTCACCGGCCTGGGAAACCCCCTCTCCGACCGCACTCGACCGGCGCCGCCGAATCCGTTCGGCAAGGGATCGGACCGTCACCATCAGGATGAATACAGTCAGGCCGACGATCCAGAGATACTCATCCGACAGAAACCGGGACAGGGCGTTCATGGGGTCCGGAGTCTCCCTTGCCCGGTAGCGGGCAGCTTCACGGGGAGTTTCGACCCTCCGCAGGATGGGTCAAGCCCATAGATTCAGGTCATTGGCGGCTGGGCCGCGAACCAGGGAGCCAGGCGGTAGACGGCCTCATGGACCCGGTCCGTGGAGACAGCGAAACTGATGCGGATGAAACGATGACCATCCACCGGGTCGAAATCTATGCCCGGCGCAAGGGCCACGCCGGTTTCCCGCAGGATCTTCTCGCAGAAGGCCAGGCTGTTGTCCGTGAGGTGGCCGACATCCGCGTAGATGTAGAAGGCGCCGTCCGGCGGTGCCATGGAGGCGAGGCCAAGGCGCGGGAGGGCCTCCAGCAGGACGGTCCGATTGCGCCGGTAGACCTGAATGTTCGCCTCAAGCTCCTCGTGGCAGTCGAGGGCGGCCAGGGCGGCGTGCTGGCTAAGGGAGGGCGGCGTCAGGAACAGGTTGCTGATCAGGGCGCGGGCCCGGTCGACGTGGGAAGCTGGCGCCGCCAACCAGCCGAGCCGCCAGGCCACCATGCTGAAGTACTTGGAGAAGCTGTTCACGACAAAGGCCTGGTCCGTGAACTCCAGGACCGACCTCGCTGGCTCCACATAAGACAGGCCGTGGTAGATCTCGTCGGAGACCAGTCCCAGTCCGCGCGCTTCGCACGTCCGGACGATGGCCTCGATCTCACGGGGCGCAAGGATGGATCCGGTGGGGTTCGCCGGGCTGGCGATGATCACCCCGGCCAGGGGGCCTTCGATCCGCTCCAGTGCGGCGGCCGACAGCTGGTATCCGACCTCTGGACCACAGGGGATCTCCACGGGCTCCAGGTGAAGGGCGCGCAGGGTGTTGCGGTAGGCGACATAGCCGGGCCGGGCCAGGGCGACCCGATCCCCGGCGGCGAAGCGGGCGGACAGGGCCAGGACCAGGGCCGGCGAGGCACCGCAGGTCAGGAGGATCCGGCCGGCCGGCAGGTCGACGCCGTAGGTCTCCTGGTAATGACGGCTCAAGCGGACCCTGAGCTCCTGGCTCTCCCAGTAGCTGCCCGGATCGGAGTCGAGCGCCCGGTGGGCTGCCGCGATCGCCCCCGCCGGCGCACCGGTGGAAGGCTGCCCGAACTCCATGTGGATGATGGGTGCGCCTTCGGCCTCCAGCCTGCGGGCCAGGAGGCTGAGACCGATGGCGTAGAAGGGGTCGATCGGGGGAAGCGCCGAGGCTTCAGTCGTCACGGTGAATCCGCTCACGGCGCTCGTGACGCTCCTGCGCCTCAAGGCTCAGGGTGGCGATGGGCCGGGCATCAAGGCGGGCGATGCCGATCGGCTCCCCGGTCTCCTCGCAATAGCCGTAGGAGCCTTCGTCGATTCGGCGGAGAGCCTCGTCGATCTTGGAGATCAGCTTGCGCTGCCGGTCGCGGGTACGGAGTTCCAGCGCCCTGTCCGTCTCGGAAGTCGCCCGATCAGCGAGGTCGGGATGGTTTTCAGTCTCAGACTGGAGGTGGACCACGGTCTCCCGGGACTCCCGGAGGATTTCATCCTTCCAGGCCAGCAGCTTACGGCGGAAGTACCCCAGTTGCTTTTGGTTCATGAAAGACTCGTCCTCAGAGGGACGATAGTCCGGATCACTCGCCAATACGTCGGCCTTGGGCATAGACACCTCACCCACCGGGATGCAAAGCCCTGTTGTGCGCGGGCTTATAGCAAACCCGATTGGTCGCGCAACGTCCCTGAACGCCTTTCAGGACCGAAGACCGAGAACCTCGAGCTTGGCGAGTTCCACTGCGGCCCGGGTCTCGATCTCGTCGAGAACCGCTTCGAGCGCAGGCTCATCCGTCGTCGCCCTCTGTTCGGCAATAGCCAGGGACAGCGCGCGGATCTGATCCGGTCTCAGTGTGCCGTCGATGAGGGCGACCTTCAGATCATCGAGCACGTCCAGAAGCCGAACGGCCCGACGCATTGAGCGCCTGCGGCCCTCAAGCGGACCACCGGCGTCCTGTAGGGCGAGAAGGGACTCGACGCCCATCAGCGCTGAGGTCGCTGAGACTGGCGCAGCCGTGGTCGCCGGCCCTGCAGCCGCCGCAGAGGGCAGGCTGAAGGCAACGCCGGACGCCCCTGCCTTTCTGGAGGCTGGGGCGCCACCTGAGACACCGCCTGGACCCGTGACTTTCATACCCTCACCCTAGACCCTCTGGGCTTGAGGTATGGTTAATGCCGGGCAATTTCTGCACCCGGCGCCAATGCCTCTGGGGCGCAGACGGAAAGACTTCTGACTCTAAAGGGTTTTTCCGGGCCAGCGGGTGGCACGGGTCTCGCAAGGTCTGGCATGGGTTCAATCGCCCGGAAGGCGCACTCATGTTCCGACGCAGTCGTTTCTTCAGCCTGGCCCTGGCAGGGACCCTCCTCCTCGCCGGGATGAGCGGCGAGGCCCAGGCCCGGTCCCGGATCAAGGACATCGTCGAGTTCGAGGGCGTGCGGGACAACATGCTCGTCGGATACGGCCTTGTCGTTGGCCTGAACGGCACGGGTGACTCCCTGCGGAACGCGCCCTTCACCCGACAGAGCCTTGAGGCCATGCTAGAGCGCCTGGGCGTCAACATCCGGGAGACCAACCTCAACACAAAGAACGTCGCCGCGGTCATGGTCACCGCCCGGCTGCCGCCCTTCACGACGGCGGGGGCACCCATCGACGCTACAGTCTCAGCCATGGGTGACTCCAAGAGCCTACTCGGCGGAACCCTGCTTGTGACGCCGCTGATGGGTGCAAACGGCGAGGCCTATGCCGTCGCCCAGGGCACGGTCCAGACCGGCGCGATCTCGGCGGGAGGCGCCTCGGGAAGCTCTATCTCCAAGGGCGTGCCGACGTCCGGGCGCATCGCGGGTGGCGCGATCGTCGAGCGTGAGCTTGGTTTCCAGCTGGCTTCCATGCCGCAGATGCGGATGACCCTCCGCAACCCTGACTTCACCACAGCCCGCCGCGTGGCCGAGGCCGTGAACGGTATCTATCCGGGCTCGGCAACGGTGGAGAACCCCACGATCGTCACCCTCCGTCCGCCGATGGGCGTGAACATGGTCGCTATGGTCTCGCGCATCGAGAACCTGCCTGTCGACACCGACGAGCCCGCCAAGGTGGTCATCGACGAAGTCGCCGGCGTGATCGTCATGGGAGAGAGCGTGAGGATCTCCACGGTTGCGATCGCCCAGGGCAACCTGACCATCCGGGTTCAGGAGACTCCCGCCGTCAGCCAGCCCAACGCCTTCTCGCAGGGCCAAACAACCGTGACCCCTCAGTCGACGGTGGACGTCGAGGAGGAGAGGGGCAGGCAACTGATTACGCTCCGCGAGGGAGCCTCCTTGTCCAGCCTGGTCGCCGGGCTGAACACCCTGGGCGTCACCCCGCGGGACATGATCTCCATCCTGCAGGCCATCAAGGCGGCCGGCGCCCTCCAGGCCGACATCGAGGTGATGTGATGAGCTCCGCTGCTCCCCTTTCCGCCGCTGCGACCACCGCACCCTTGGCGCCCTCGCCGTCAGAGACCTTCCAGAGGACCCGGATCGCGAAGTCTGCACAGGACTTCGAAGCCTCCTTCCTGTCGGTGATGATCAACCAGATGTTCTCGGCGGTGGATTCCTCTGGTCCCTTCACTGGTGGGTCGGGCGAAGCGGCATTCCGCTCTTTCCTGGGGGATGCCGTGGCCCAACAGATCGTCCGTTCAGGGGGGATCGGGCTGGCCGGTCCCGTCCAGGCGCAAATGCTCAAGCTCCAGGGGCTCAGCTAGGAGAATGTCCATGGCCCTATCCGCAGGCACTGCCGATGAACGCGTCGGCCAGTTGATCGGCCTCACCGAACGGCTGACCGAACTCATCGCCGCCGAGGCCCAGGCCTTCGAGACCCATCGCCCGCAGGACGCCGCGGCCCTGGTGGAGGAGACCTCCCGGCTCGCCAATCTGTATCGGCACGAGTCCGCCCGGGTGCGCGCCAATCCTGAACTGGTCGCGTCGGCAACGCTTGAGAGCCGGACCCGGCTGATGCGGGCGACAGAGGCCTTCGATGCCGTCCTGGCCCGGCAGGGGCGCGCTCTGGATGCTGCCCGCACCGTCACGGAGGGCCTGGTCCAGGCCATCGCGACCGAGGTCGCCGCCCAGAGGTCCAAGGGCATAGGTTACGGTCCGAGCGCCAAGACGCACGACCTCAACACGGCCACATCGATCACCCTCAACCAGAGGGCCTGAATCCGCGTCGGGACAGACCCGCAGGGGTTGCAAGGGACGCAGGCGTGCGGGAAGTGTGAGGAATCTCAGGAGTTCCTCCCGTGCCCCCAAGACCCGCGCTTCTTGCCAGCTTCTGCCTGTCGGCCTTCCTCGGCCTGAGCGTCACCGCATCCGCCGCCAGCCCAGACCCTCGCCGTGTCCATGAGGCGGCGGTGGTGCTGGACACCCACTTCGACACGCCATCGAACCTGGGCAGGCCCGGCTGGAGCATACTCGACCGCCACGACACCGCTCGGGACGACAGCCAGGTCGACCTGCCCCGGATGATCGAGGGCGGGGTCGACGGCGGTTTCTTCGTCGTCTTCACGCCGCAGGGAGCCCGGGGCGCCCCGGGCAATGCCCTCGCCCGGGACCACGCCCTCTACCGGGTCGCCGAGATCCGCGAGATGGTTGCCCGTCACAGCGACCGCTTCGACCTGGCCCTGACAGCCGACGATCCCGCGCGGATCCTCGCCGCCCAGAAGCGCTTCGTCTTCATGAGCATGGAGAACGGATCTCCCGTCGCCGGCGACCCGTCCCTCATGCAGGCCTTCTACCGGCTGGGCGTGCGGATGATCGGGCCCGTGCACTTCCGAAACAGCGACCTGGCGGACTCCGCGACGGACACGCCGGAGTGGGGTGGCCTTTCGCCAGCCGGACGCAGCTTCGTGGCCGAGGCCAACCGGCTGGGCATGGTGATCGATGCCAGCCATGCCAGCGACGCCGCCCTGGACCAGATGATTGCCCTGTCCGAGGCCCCGCTCATCTTGTCGCACTCGGGCTGCAAGGATGTCTTCAACCACCCGCGGAACGTGGATGACGCCCGCCTGCGCGCCCTGGCGGCCAAGGGTGGGGTCATTCAGATCAACGCCTTTTCGGCCTACATGGTCCCGACACCGCGGATCCCGGAGCGGGAGGCCGCATTGAAGGATCTCGCCAATTCCCTGGGCGTAAGCGGGCAGGACATGACAGACGCCCAGCGCAAGGCCTTCATCGAGGGGCGGAAGGCGATCGACACCCGCTGGCCGGTCCCGAGGGCCAACATCGACGACTTCATGAAGCACATGCTCCACGCCCTGGCCTTGGTGGGTTCCGACCACGTCGGCGTATCCGGCGACTTCGATGGGGGCGGCGGCATAGACGGGCTGAACGACGTCTCCGACTTTCCGGAGATCACGCGGCGCCT
Organism: Phenylobacterium deserti; assembly: GCA_945874825.1. Classification (GTDB taxonomy): domain Bacteria; phylum Pseudomonadota; class Alphaproteobacteria; order Caulobacterales; family Caulobacteraceae; genus Phenylobacterium; species Phenylobacterium deserti_D. Next base: position 18,172 of record CAMCIK010000024.1, read on the forward strand.
GCTCGCGGCAGGCTACTCGGCCGCGGACATCAACAAGATCTGGGGCGGCAATGCCTTGCGTGTCCTGAAGACCTCGGAAGCCGTCCGGGATCGACTGCAGACCCAAAAGGCCGACTGATGACCCACGAAGGGCAACCGATGACCTACGAACACCTCGATATCCGCATCGAAGACGAGGTTGCCTGGGCGACAATGAACCGCCCCGACCGCCTGAACGCCCTGAACCCGAAGCTGGTGGAGGAGCTGCGGGACTTCTTCGTGGGCCTCTACTGGCGGCGCGACGTCCGGGTCGTGGTGCTCAGGGGTGCGGGGAAGGCCTTTTGTGCCGGCCTGGACCTGAAGGAACGCAGCGGGGACAACACCAATCGCTCGGTGGGCGCGGGCCTGACCGGCCAGAGGCGGATCAGCGAGATCGTCATCGCCATGCGCCGGTGCCCGCAGCCGATCATCGCCTGCGTCGACGGTGCCGCCAGCGGGGGCGGCTTCGCCCTGGCCCTGGCCTCGGACGTTCGGATCGCCACCCCTTCCCTCAAGATGAACGCCGCCTTCATCCGGATTGGCCTGTCGGCCTGCGACATCGGCGTCAGCTACTTCCTGCCCCGGATGGTGGGCAGTTCAGTGGCCGCGGAATACATGCTGACGGGGCGTTTCATGGGCGCCGAACGGGCCCTGCAGCTGGGCCTGATCAGCCGCATCGTCGAAGCTGGCACCCTTGAGGCCGAGGCTCGCGAGTTCGCCACCGACATGCTGCACGCCACGCCCCTGGGCCTTCGGCTGACCAAGGAGGCCCTGAACCACGCCATTGACGCTCAGGGCCTGGAGGCGGCCATCGCCATGGAGGACCGCAACCAGATCCTCTGCGCCCAGGACGGGGACTTCGCCGAGGGCGTCCGCGCCTTCCTGGAGAAGCGCAGGCCGGTCTACGCAACCCGCGAGAGCTGATCCACAGAAGGTTTGGCCGGTCCCGGGCCGGATCGCTTGTTCGCCACATGTTCCGGTGGTATCCGGAACTTTCTTCAAGGGGGAATCCGCCGTCCCGGCCTCCGGGTGGCGACCGGGCGCCATGTCGGACGAACAGAACTTCATCCGGGTGCGGGGCGCCCGCGAGCACAACCTCAAGGATGTCGACATCGACATCCCCCGGGGAAAGCTGGTCGTCATGACTGGCCTGTCGGGTTCGGGGAAGAGCTCCCTGGCCTTCGACACCATCTACGCCGAGGGCCAAAGGCGCTATGTCGAGAGCCTCTCGGCCTATGCCCGCCAGTTCCTCGAACTGATGAGCAAGCCAGACGTCGACCTGATCGAGGGCCTGTCGCCGGCCATCTCCATCGAACAGAAGACCACCAGCCGGAACCCGCGCTCGACCGTCGGCACGGTCACCGAGATCCATGACTACATGCGCCTGCTCTGGGCGCGGGTGGGTATTCCGTATTCGCCGGCCACGGGCCTGCCAATCGAGAGCCAGACCGTCTCGCAGATGGTGGACAAGCTGTCCGCCCTGCCCGAGGGCGAACGGATCTACCTCCTGGCACCGGTGGTCCGGGGACGGAAGGGCGAGTACCGTCGGGAGATCGCCGAATGGCAGAAGGCAGGCTTCCAGCGCCTCAAGATCAATGGCGTCTTCCACCCCATTGAGGACGCGCCGGCCCTCGACAAGAAGTTCAAGCACGATATCGACATCGTGGTCGATCGCCTGGTTACGCGTTCAGGCCTCGAGAGCCGCTATGCGGACTCCCTGGAGACCGCGCTGAAGCTTGCCGACGGGATTGCGGTGGCCGAGTGGGCCGACATCGCCGAGGGGCAGACAGAACCCCGCAGAATGATCTTCTCGGAGAAGTTCGCCTGCCCAGTCTCGGGCTTCACCATCTCCGAGATCGAACCGCGCCTGTTCTCTTTCAACAATCCCTTCGGGGCCTGCCCCACTTGTGACGGCCTCGGGGCCCGGCTGACCTTTGACGGGGACAGGATCGTCCCGGACCGTAGCCGGACCCTGCATGGCGGGGCCATAGCGCCCTGGTCCAAGGGCCCCTCCCCGCTCTACACCCAGACCTTGCAGGCCCTGGCCCGCCACTATGGCTTCTCGATGGATGCGCCCTGGTCGGACCTGCCAGAGGCTGCGCGCAAGGTCGTCCTCCAGGGGTCCGGCGGCGAGAAAATCCTCTTCGTCTACGACGACAACGCCCGGAAGTACGAGGTCAACAAGACCTTCGAGGGCGTTCTGCCCAACCTCGAGCGGCGCTGGCGGGAGACCGATTCCGCCTGGGTCCGGGAGGAGCTGGGACGCTTCCAGTCCGAGACCCCCTGCGAGGCCTGCGAGGGCTATCGTCTCAAGCCTGAATCCCTGGCGGTGCGCATTGATGGGCGGCACATCGGCGAGGCCTCGCGCCTTGCCATTCGAGACGCCGGGACCTGGTTCACGGAACTTGAGACCCGCCTGACGCCCAAGCAGATGGAGATCGCCCGGAGGATCCTGAAGGAGATCAACGACCGGCTCAGGTTCCTGGTTAATGTCGGCCTGGACTACCTGAACCTGTCCCGAGCCTCGGGCACGCTCTCGGGCGGCGAGAGCCAGAGGATCCGCCTGGCCAGCCAGATCGGATCTGGCCTCACAGGGGTGCTCTACGTCCTCGACGAGCCCTCGATCGGCCTGCACCAGAGGGACAATACCCGGTTGCTGGACAGCCTGAGGGGCCTGCGCGACCTGGGCAATTCGGTCCTGGTGGTCGAGCATGACGAAGAGGCCATCCTCACCGCCGACTACGTGATCGACATGGGCCCAGGTGCCGGGATCCACGGCGGGCACGTGGTCAGCAAGGGTCAGCCAGCCGAAATCATGGCCGATCCGGCCAGCGTGACCGGGCGCTATCTGTGCGGGACGGAAGAAATCCCCCTTCCCGACCAGCGCCGCCCGACCCAAGGCAGCCGGGTGCTGAAGGTCATCGGTGCCACAGGCAACAACCTGCAGTCGGTGACGGCTGAGATCCCCGTAGGGACCCTGACCTGCATCACCGGCGTTTCCGGCGGCGGCAAGTCGACCTTCACCATTGAGACCCTCTACAAGGCCGCAGCACGCCGACTGCACAATGCCGCCGACGCCCCGGCCCCGCATGACCGGATCGAGGGGCTGCAACACTTCGACAAGGTCATCGACATTGACCAATCGCCCATCGGCCGCACACCTCGCTCGAACCCAGCCACCTATACCGGCGCCTTCCAGCCCATCCGGGATTGGTTCGCGGGCCTGCCCGAAGCCAAGTCGCGGGGCTACGGGCCGGGCCGGTTCAGCTTCAACGTCAAGGGCGGCCGCTGCGAGGCCTGCCAGGGCGACGGGCTGATCAAGATCGAGATGCACTTCCTCCCGGACGTCTACGTGACCTGCGACGTCTGCAACGGCCGCCGCTACAACCGCGAGACCCTGGAGATCCTGTTCAAGGGCAAGTCCATCTCGGACGTCCTGGACATGACCGTCGACGAGGCGCACGACTTCTTCAAGGCGGTGCCAACCGTGCGGGAGAAGATGGCGACCCTTCGCCGGGTAGGCCTGGGCTACGTAAAGGTCGGACAGCAGGCGACCACCCTGTCGGGCGGTGAGGCGCAGAGGGTCAAGCTGTCCAAGGAGCTGTCGCGCCGCGCCACGGGCAAGACCCTCTACATCCTGGATGAACCGACCACCGGCCTGCATTTCGAAGACGTCCGGAAACTCCTGGAGGTCCTGCATGAACTGGCCGACGCTGGAAACACCGTGGTGGTGATCGAACACAATCTGGACGTCGTGAAGACGGCCGACTGGATCCTCGACTTTGGTCCGGAAGGCGGGGACGGCGGCGGCAAGATCGTTGCCTTCGGGACCCCGGAAGCCGTCGCAGCGGAACCGGCAAGCTGGACGGGACGCTATCTGGCGGACATTCTGGCCCGGCATGAAGACAGACGAATGGCCCGGCGTCGCGCGGTCATGGCCTGAACATCCGAAACGGCACCCCGAGGGAGACTACCGATGAAACTCTATGGCGCGCCGAACCCGGCCCCAAACCCCCGCCGCGTGCGCATCTTCCTGGCGGAAAAGGGCGTGGACCTGCCCGAGACGCGCATCGACATGATGAAGCGCGAGCACAAGTCCGAGGAATTCCGGGCCCGCAACCCCCTGGGCCAGATTCCGACCCTCGAGCTCGACGACGGGACCTGCATTTCCGAGACGGTGGCCATCTGCCGCTATTTCGACGAGGTCCACCCCGAGCCGCCCATGTTCGGCAGGACGGCGGTAGAGAAGGCGCTCGTGGACCAGTGGGTCCGCCGGGTGGAATTCGTCGCCATGATGCCGGTTGGCAATTTCTGGCGTCACGCCCACCCGCGCACGGCGGCCCTGCTGACCCAGTACAAGGACTTCGGAGAGTCGAACCGCGAGACCTTTGCGGGTGCCCAGAGGTTCTTTGATCGGGCCCTCCAGGACCGGGAATTCCTGGCCATCGACACCCTCACCATGGCGGACATCTGCCTGCAGACGACAGTGGATTTCGCCGACTGGATCGGCCTGCCCTGCGATCCGGAACTCAAGTCCCTCGCAGCCTGGCGCGAACGCCTGGCCGCCCGTCCCAGCGCCTCCGCCTGAGCTAGGCGGCGGAGCGGCCGGCCCGGATCCCGCGGTAGATCACCGCTGCGGGCGCTGACATGACGGCGTTGTAGACGGCGCTCATGAGGGCGCTGAAAAGGATCATCAGGACCTGGCCAGGCGAAAAATAGGCACTCAGGGACGACATGTCCGGGGTCATCCCCTTGCCGACCGCCGCGATATCGCCGCCGGAGAGGAGGGCGCCCAGGGCTGCGACCAACACCATGGACAGAAGGTAGAAGATGAGGACGGCGATGACCGCTAGGGCGTAGGTCCCGAACATCGGCCAGAAGAGGCCCTGCGTCAGGCGCCAGGAATCGAAGATGGCGAGGCGGTCCTCAGAAAAGGTGATCACCGGCCCCAGCGACATCCGGACGGCCACGTAAACTAGCAGGCCAGACAGGGCGAACCCAAATAGCCCGCCGAACAGGGGACCCGCCCCCGCAAGACCGAAGAGGCCGGCAGCCACACCGCCCACCAGCACGACGGCGACCACCGCCAGAATGAAGAGAAGGGTGTAGATCAGCGAGAGGGCGATCAGGTGGGCTTCCTCGCGGCCAAACTGGACCGGGTGGCGGCGCGAGTCCTCGGGGTCGAGGACCAGCCTGAAGACCGCCGCGGCGATCACGGCCTGGACGACGAGGCCTACGGGAAGCAGGACCGCATAGAGCGGCGCGAGCGCCATGAAGCTCTCGAGGGCCGCCGATGGGTCACTCGACGGGTTGGCGCTGGCAGCCTCGAGTTCGGCAAGCCTGGAGTTAAGCCCCAGGCCAAACAGGGCCAGAGGCATGAGCAGGTTCACCACAAGGAAGAAGCCAGTCCAGATCAGCAGGGTCCGGGGCTTTTCCCAGGTCACCCTGAAGCCTTCAAATGCCGCATCTGTCGCGGAAAACACCGTCATGTCGCGTACCTGAACCGTTACCGGGAGGGCCTTGAATCGGTTCTTTTCCCTGAGGCTATTTGGCGACTGCACCCCATCATGTGCAAGGGCGGCGGAGGTTCGGCTCGCGATCCCGCAAGATCGTTGCTAGTTAGCCACGCATGTCCGTTCCTCCCATACACGTCATCGGCGGTGGCCTGGCCGGTTCCGAAGCTGCCTGGCAGATCGCCCAGGCCGGCGTTCCCGTCATCCTGCATGAAATGCGCCCCGTCCGGGGAACCGACGCCCACCATACGGACGGGCTCGCCGAACTGGTCTGTTCGAACTCCTTCCGGGCCGACGACTGGACGTCGAACGCGGTGGGCCTGCTGCACGCCGAGATGCGCAACCTCGATTCCCTGATCCTGGCCTGCGGCGACGCTCACCAGGTGCCGGCCGGGGGAGCGCTGGCGGTCGACCGCGACGGCTTCTCGGCGGCAGTGACGGCGCGCCTGACCTCCCATCCCCTCGTGACGATCGAGCGAGGCGAGGTGGCGGGCGAGCCTCCGGCTGACTGGGACAGCGTCATCATCGCGACGGGCCCCCTGACCTCTCCCGACCTGGCAGCGGCCATCCAGGGCCTGACCGGTGAGGACGAATTGTCCTTCTTCGACGCCATCGCACCGATCGTGACCCTTGAGTCCGTCGACATGGACATCGCCTGGCGCCAATCGCGCTACGACAAGGCCGGGCCTGCCGGCGACACCCAGGCCTACATCAACTGCCCCATGGACCGGGACCAGTACGAGGCCTTCATCGACGCCCTGCTGGCGGGACCGAAGTCGGAGTTTCGCGAGTGGGAGAACGTGCCCTACTTCGATGGCTGCCTGCCGATCGAGGTCATGGCGGAGCGTGGGCGAGAAACCCTTAGGCATGGTCCGATGAAGCCCGTCGGTCTGACCAACGCCCACCGTCCCGAGGAAAAGGCCTGGGCCGTTGTCCAACTGCGCCAGGACAACGCCCTTGGCAGTCTGTGGAACATGGTCGGCTTCCAGACCAAGCTGAAGCACGGTGCCCAGTCCGAGATCTTCCGGATGATCCCCGGGCTGGAGAAGGCCGTCTTCGCCCGGCTTGGTGGCCTGCACCGGAATACCTTCCTGAACAGCCCCCGACTCCTGGATCGCCAGCTGCGGCTCCGGGCCCAGCCCCGGCTCCGGTTCGCCGGACAGGTCACAGGGGTGGAGGGCTATGTGGAGAGCGCAGCCATGGGACTGGTGGCCGGCCGGCTCGCCGCCGCAGAGCGACTGGGGCAAGCCCTGGAGGCGCCGCCGGCCACGACGGCGCTGGGATCCCTGGTCAACCACATCACGGGCGGGCACCTGGACGCCGGCCGCGGATCCTTCCAGCCCATGAACATCAATTACGGCCTCATGCCCCTGGTAGAGGCGCCAAAGCGCGATGCAGACGGACGAAGGCTGGGCTCAAAGATCCGGAGCCAAGGCCGCAAGCTTGCCATGGGCGAGCGCGCCCTGGCGGACCTGGCCGCCTGGGCGTCAGACGCGCCCGGTCAGCACGGCGCCCATCAGTCGCAAGCGGTCCCCGAGGTCTGACGGGGGACGACCCCGGGCTCGGGCCCGGGCGAGGGCCGCATGGGCGACCGCAGGGAAGGCTCGCGCCGTTACGCCCCGTGCCGCCTGAAGGCGGGTCTCCATGGGGGCCTGGGCGGCGTCCAGCGAGAGACCTGCAGTCCGGACTAGGCGGCCGATCGACCAGGCTCCGCCCCCGGCCCGCGCCGCACCGGGATCGCTCTCAGGGTCGAGGATGGATGCCGCCAGCACGGCGCAGCCGCCGCCCGAACCATCGGCCCACTCCAGGGCCTCCCCCAGGGTCAGGGGCCGGGGGTCCAGTTCCCGGTAGCGGACATCCACCAGGGCTTCGAGGGCCCCGGGGTCCAGGCTGAAGGTCTTGGCCGCCTCGGCCAGGGCCTGGGCGACGGGATGGCGACGGACAGGGCCACCGGAAGCCATCTCGGCCAACACCTCTCCCCACCAGGCCAGGCGCATCTCGCCGACAAGGGGGGTCGAGGCGGTGCGCGGCGCGCGGGCCAGTTCCTGGTCGAAGGCGTAGAGGGCCACCAGGGCCCGGCGGGCTTCGGCACCCGCGGCGAAACGGCTGGATAGCCAGCGGTCGGGGTCTGTCCGCGCCAGCGCGGCGTCGAGATCCTCGGGGGACGGCGTGTCTGGATCCGGCATGACCTGGGGCGTCGAACTCAATGGAAAACGGGCCCGCAGGGACTGCGGGCCCGTCCGTTCCGGTCAGATCCGGCGATCAGCCGAAGATGGTCTGGTTCATGCCCATGGTGGCCAGCATGGGGATGGAAAGGAAGGTGTTCAGGCGCGAGAACAGCATGGCCGTCCTGGCCGCCTTCGCCTTGGCGTCGGCGTCGGCCTCAACAATTCCCAGGGCGATCTTCTGGTTCGGCCAGATGAAGACCCAGACATTGAAGAACATGATGGTTGCGAGCCACATGCCCATGCCGATGAAGGCGTGCTGGGGATTCTGGCTGGTCAGGCCCAGAGCGAAGGCGTCGAACAGATAGCCGCGGTTGTAGGCGAGGAGGACCCCAGCCACCCAGGTCAGCAGGGCTGCCCAGCGGAACCAGAAGAGCGCTTCGGGCGCAATGTACTTGGACACTGCCGGCTTCAGCTCAGCCGGGATCTCCGGCATTTTCCGAAGCTGGACGAAGTTGAAATAGTAAAGAAGCCCGATCCACATGATGCCGAACACCAGGTGCACGAAACGGAGCACCGCCTGGATGAAGGTCGCATCGACCCCGCCGGCATGATGCATGTAACCGCCCACCACAACCAACGTGATGATCGAGCTCAGGATCATCGTATTCCGCAGGTTGGACAGCAGCCCCGAGACAAGTTTCGACATTTTCCAGCCCTCTGAGAGTCTACCCTTAAACCCTTCTTAAGCGCATTCGGCGGGCTCGGGAAGCGGCGGTTTGTACCGGATCAAACTGCGATCAGGGCGGCGGCAACCCGGCGGCCTTCCGAGGTCAGCAGGTTGTAGAGCCGGGCTGCCGCCGGGGTGTCGAGGAATTCGAGGCCCAGGCCTGCGGTGAGAAAGGCCTGGCGCACCTCCCGCGGCGGAAGGGCGTTGGACGCGCCCATGCCCAGGACAAGGAGCTCGCTGACGGCCGGCCCCGCCTTCAGGACCGGGGCGAGGGTCTCTAAGGACAAGCCGGCGGCCGAGGCAACAGGCCAAGGATGGGCGACATCGTCCAGGATCAGGACGGAACCCGACCGCCAGTCACCGGACAGCCGGAACCCGCCGCCGCCGAAGGCGTCGACCTGCGGCGCTGCGCGGGTCATCTGCGCCGGGCGTCTGCAGGCTTGAGGGGCATCACGTCCTCGTCGTCCCGGCGCACGCCCCAGAGCAGGATGATGGGCAGGGCGACGAAGATGGACGAATAGGTGCCGATAATCACGCCGAACACCATGGTGAAGACAAGGGGCAGCAGGACCGGTCCCCCCAGGAACAGGGCACCCGACAGGGCAATGATGGCCGTTGAGCCCGTGATGAGGGTTCGCGACAGCCGCTCGTTCTCAGACCGGTTGATGATCTCGGCGAGTGGGGTGGTCTTGTACTTCCGCAGATTCTCTCGAAGCCGGTCGAAGGTGATGACCTTCTCGTTCATCGAGTAGCCGATCACGGTCAGGAGGGCGGCGATGGAGGTCATGGAGACCTCAAGCTGGGTGATGGACAGGACGCCCAGGGTCAGGATCACGTCATGCAGCACCGCGACAATGGCCCCAAGCCCGAACTGCAGCTGGAAGCGGAACCAGATGTAGAGGAGCATCAGCAGCATGGCGACGCTGAGGGCGATGGCCCCGGACCGCGCAAGCTCGCCGGAAACCTTTCCACCGACCGTCTCGGCCCGGCGGATCTCAATCCCCGGGAAGGCCTCCTGAAGGGCCGTCCTGACGGTCTGGCTACTCTGGTTGAGGTCGGCGTCGTTCGGCACCCGATACCTCAATATGGCACCGTTGCCCTGCCCCAGGGACTGGACCTGGGCGTCCTCGCCGCCTGCCTCGGTCATCACCCGGCGCAGGCCACCAATGTCGAGGGGCTTCTGGGTCTGCACCTCGATCAGGGCGCCACCCACGAAGTCGATGCCGAAGTTCAGGCCGCGGAAGACGAAGGACCCCACCGACACCGCGATCAGGATTGCGGACAGGACCGCGGCGAGCGGCGCCAGTCGCACGAAGTCGAAGTTGAACTCTGTCGGCAGGTTTCGGATGAAGGGCCAGCGCATGGGAGCCTCTAGACGATGGGCAGGGTCTTGGGCTTCTTCGCCCGGTACCACCAGCCGATCAGCAACTGGGTCACCACCACCGCCGTAAAGACCGAGGTGATGACGCCGATCAGCAGGGTCCAGGCGAAGCCGCGCACGGCCCCGGCTCCGAACATGAACATGATGACGGCCGAGATGGCGCTGGTGATATTGGCATCCAGGATGGACACCAGCGCTCTCTGGTAACCGTGCTCCAGGGCCTGGAGGGGCGAACGCCCCAGATGGGCCTCGTCCCGGACCCGTTCATAGATGAGGACATTGGCGTCCACGGCGACCGCAAGGGTCAGGATTATGCCGGCTATGCCCGGGAAGGTCAGGGTGGCCTGGGTCAAGGACATGGCGCCGATGATCAGGAGCACGTTCAGGATAAGTCCAAGGGCGGCAAAGACGCCGAACAGGCCGTAGGCGAGGATGATGAAGACGAACATGGCCACGGCACCGATCGCCAGGGAGATGGCCCCTGCGCGAACAGCATCGGCCCCCAGTTCGGCTCCAACCGTGTTCTGCTGCTCAACCTTGAGCGGCGCCGGCAGGGCACCGGCCCGGAGCAGGACGGCCAGTTCATTGGCAGACTCGGCGGTGAAATTGCCGGAAATCTGACCGGAACCGCCCATGATGGCGCTCTGGATCACCGGAGCCGAGATCACCTTGCCATCAAGAACGATGGCGAAGCGCTTGCCGATGTTGCTGGCTGTGACCTCGCCGAACCGGGCCGCGCCCTGTCCGTTGAAGCGGAAATTCACGATCGGCTCGCCGGAGCGGCCGTCGAAACCCTGGCTGGCCTCGGTGAGCATTTCGCCCGTGACCACGGCCCGCTTCTTCAGCAGCAGGGGCCCCTCGCTCTGGCTCGGCAGGATGACCGAGCCCGGCGGAATCCGGCCCTCGGCCGCCTCGGCCACCGAGACGGAGTCGTCGACCATCTGGAAGGTCAGCTTGGCGGTCTGGCCGATGATCGACTTCAGGCGTTCAGGATCGCTCTCGCCGGGCGCTTGAACCACGATCTGGTCCAAACCCTGGCGCTGGATGGCGGGCTCCCGGGTGCCGAGGGCGTCGATGCGGCGACGGATGATCTCGATCGACTGGTCGACGGCCCGGCTGGCCTCGGCGTTCATGGCCTGGGCGGAAAAGGCGAGCCGAATCCGCTGGTCGGGCTGGGCGGCGAGTTCAAGGCCGGTGCCCCCTGCGGACAACGCGCCGCCGAGGCGGGACCTGAGGAGGTTGAGGGCCTCGTTCTGCCGGCCTGGATCTGTGATTCGGACCGTGACGTCCTGGCCTACCTGGCCCAGGTCGGTGAAGGCGATGTCCTCGCCCCTGAGGGTCGTACGGACGTCCTCGATCAGGTTGGTCGTCTTCTCCGCGCGCAGGGCCCCGGTGTCGACCGACAGCTTGAGGTAGGAGCCGCCCTGCAGATCGAGGCCCAGGTTAAGGGTCTGCTTCGGCAGGAAGGGCGGCAGGGCCTCGCGCAGGTTGGCCGGCAGCAGGTTAGGCAGCGTAAAGAGCACGCCGAAGATCAGGGCGGCGACGACCGATATCAGCCGCCATCGGGAGGGAGCGAGCATCAGCCCAGGCCTAGGCCTTGGCGTCGTTGGCAGCAGGTTCGGACCGTGTGCGCACGCTGGAGATCATGCCCTTGACCACCTTCACGGTGACGCCCTGGGCGATCTCGACGCCGACCTCTGCGTCCTCGACCCGCACGACCTTGCCGACCACGCCGGACGGCAGGACCACAACGTCATTGCGCTTGAGCGCGGCGAGCATGTTCTGGTGAGCCTTCATCCGCTTCTGCTGGGGGCGGATCATCAGGAAGTAAAACAGGGCGAAAAGGCCGATCAGCGGAGCGATCTGCAGCAGCATGGCCTGCATCCCGTCGGCGGAGGCACCGGCGGCGGTTTGGGCGAAGGCGGGCGTGGCGAACATGGGCTCTCCGATTGAGGGAGGGCGCGCGCCGCGCCCGAATTCCAGGGTGGCCGGAAGCTATGCGCTCGACCGACCTTTTGCAATGGAGGGGCGGGATGGCTAATCACATGGCATGACCGAGGACCTGTCCCCCCTGCTGATCCGCATCGCCGAGGCGCTGGAGCGCCTGGCACCAACCCCTCCCGAGGTTCCCGACTTCAGTCTGGCGCGGTTATTCCGCCACGACGCCGCCCGGGCCAGGTTCGCACCCGCTCGGGACTACGCCCTGCCCCTCGACGCCCTGATGGGAGTGGATCGCCAGAAGGCCCTCCTGTGCGCCAACCTCGAGCGCTTCGCCTCGGGCCTCCCCTTCAACCATGTCCTGCTCTGGGGCGTCCGTGGCGCCGGGAAGAGCTCGATGGCCAAGTCGGCCTTCATGGCAATGGCTGCAGATCGCAGCGACCTCAAGCTGGTGGAGGTGGACCGTGATGAGGTGTCCGCCCTGCCCCGCCTCTTCGATCTGCTAGGCGCGCGGCCCGAACGTTTCGTGGTGCTCTGCGACGACCTGTCCTTCGAGGACGGCGCAGAGGCGGCCAAGGCGCTCAAGTCCGCCCTTGAGGGGGGCGTATCCGGCCCTCCCTCCAATGTCCTGTTCCTGGCCACCTCCAACCGGCGACACCTCATGCCGAGGGGCCATGTGGAGGACCGCGGACTGATCGCCGCCGCCGAAGACGCAGAGGAGGAAGTCAGCGTCTCCGACCGGTTCGGACTCTGGATCGGCTTCCCGCCCATGGACCAGCCGACCTATCTGGCGGCGGTGCGCGGCTACGCCCGCCGCTACGGGCTACCGGTAGGCGGGCTCGATCGCCGGGCCCTGCAGTGGGCACAGGCCAGGGGTGGCCGTTCGGGCCGGGTGGCCTGGCAGTTCATCCTCGACCACGCGGGGTCGAAGGGAATCGCCCTGCCCCTCTGACCCCGCAGCCCTAGCGGGGCAGCAGGAGGGTAGGTGCGACGGGCCGCGCGCGTTCCGCCGGAGTGGGTGCGTAGCGGATCTCGAAGTGCAGTTGGGGCTCGGAGACCCCGCCAGTGTCGCCCGCCTCGCCGATCTGCTGGCCCTGCAGGACCTTCTGCTGGATCTTCACATCCACGTTCGACATGTGAGCATAGGCGGTGACCCAGCCGTCGGGGTGCTTGATCAGCACCAGGTTCCCGAAGCCGGGCACCTGGTCGCCGGCATAGACCACCTCGCCAGCCGCCGAGGCGCGGATGGGAGCCCCGCGGGCGGTGCGGATGTTGACGCCGTCGTTCCTCTGCCCTGTTCCCTTGGGCCCGAAGTCCGACAGGATTTCGCCCCGGATCGGCCCGACGAATCGGCCCTTTCCGAGGGCGCTGATCTGGG
>CAMCIK010000025.1 GCA_945874825.1 Phenylobacterium deserti
AACCGGTCCACCCACTAGGTTCGCCCCAGCGTAACAGGACGGGATTCCCGCCGCATGGCCGTTCACTATCTTGAGTTCGAGCGCCCGATTGCCGACCTCGAGGCCAAGATCGACGAGCTGTCCCTCCTGGCTGAGACCGCCGGCACGGATGACCTGAGCCACGAGATCGACGCCCTGCGCGACCGCGCAAGGCAGATGCGTAAGGATGCCTACGCGAACCTTGACGCCTGGCAGAAGACCCAGGTCGCCCGGCATCCCGAGAGACCGCATTTCGTGGACTACTGCGCCGGGCTCATCGACGAGTTCGTCGAGATGAAGGGCGACCGAAAGTTCGCCGACGACCAGGCGATCATGGGTGGCATCGGCCAGTTCCGCGGCAGGCCCGTCCTGGTCATCGGCCATGAGAAGGGCCGCGACACCGTCACCCGTGTGAAGCATAATTTTGGCTACGCCCGGCCCGAGGGCTATCGCAAGGCCGTCCGCCTGATGGAGCTGGCCGAGCGATTCAACCTGCCGGTCATCAGCTTTGTCGACACTCCGGCCGCCTATCCGGGCCTGGGGTCTGAGGAACGCGGCGTCGCCGAGGCCATCGCCCGGTCCACTGAGAAGTGCCTGATGCTGAAAGTGCCCATGGTGGCCATCGTTACTGGCGAAGGCGGCTCGGGCGGGGCCCTGGGCATCGCTTGCGGCAACCGGGTGTTGATCCTCGAGCACGCCATCTATTCGGTCATACCTCCCGAGGGAGCCAACTCGATTCTCTGGCGGGGCGCGCGCACCGCCGAGGAGGCGGCAAAGGCGATGAAGATCACTGCCGCCGACCTGCTGAAGATGAAGATCGTTGACCGGATCGTGCCCGAGCCGCCCGGAGGCGCCCACGCCGATCCGGCGGCCGCCCTCCAGATCGTTGGTGACGCCCTCGAGAAGGAGCTCGACTCCCTGGAGGGCAAGAGCGCGGAAAGGCTGCTGAAGCAGAGGGCCGAGCGCTTTTACGCCATTGGCCGAAGCGGCCTGAAGTAGGACCGATTGCCCCTTGCCTGACCCGGGGTCTGGCGGTTCATTGTGCGCTCACATGGCGAGAGCCAGAACGCCAAGGGGAGGACATCATGGCGATCAAGACACGTTTCACCGAGCTTGTCGGTGTAGAGCACCCTGTCGTTCAGGGCGGCATGCAGTGGGTCGGCCGCGCAGAGCTCGTCGCTGCCGTTGCCAATGCCGGCGGACTGGGCTTCATCACCGCCTTGACCCAGCCCACTCCCGACGCCCTGCGCGCCGAGATCGAGCGCTGCCGCAAGCTGACGGACAAGCCCTTCGGCGTGAACCTCACCATCCTGCCGGCGATCAACCCGCCACCCTACGCCGAGTACCGCAAGGCCATCATCGAGAGCGGCGTGAAGATCGTCGAGACCGCTGGCAACAAGCCGCAGGAGCACGTCGACGACTTCAAGGCCAACGGCGTCATCGTCGTCCACAAGTGCACAAGCGTTCGTCACGCCCTGTCGGCTGAGCGCATGGGCGTCGATGCCATCTCCATCGACGGCTTCGAATGCGCCGGCCACCCGGGCGAGGATGACGTGCCCGGCCTGATCCTCATTCCCGCCGCCGCCGACAAGGTGAAGGTGCCGATGATCGCCTCGGGCGGCTTTGGCGACGCCCGCGGCCTGGTGGCCGCCCTGGCCCTCGGCGCCGAGGGCATCAACATGGGCACCCGCTTCATGTGCACGAAGGAAAGCCCCATCCACGAGAACGTGAAGCGCCAGATCGTCGAGAATGACGAGCGCGCCACGGACCTCATCTTCCGCACCATGCACAACACCTCGCGGGTGGCGCGCAACGACATCAGCCGCCAGGTGGTGGAGCTGGAGCGCTCGGGTGCCAAGTTCGAGGACGTCCGCGAGTTGGTGGCCGGCACGCGCGGCCGGGTGGTTTACGAGACCGGCGATCCCGACCACGGCATCTGGTCAGCCGGCCAGGTCCAGGGCCTGATCCACGACATCCCGACCTGCGCCGAGCTCGTCTCGCGCATCGTCACCGAGGCCGAGGCCATCATCCGGGGACGCTTGGCCCGCTACGTGGTCTGAGCCTCAGGCGATCCGGCGGAGGGCGGAGGCGATCTCGTCCACCGCCTCCGTCGTGGTTGCCCAAGAGCACATGAAGCGCACGGTCCCGTCCAGGAACCTGTAGACGAACCAGCCTTGGGCCCTGAGCGCCTCCAGCCGGTCCGCGTCCATGTGCACGAAGACCCCGCTGGCCTCGACCGGGTGGGCGAGGGGGAAGGGGCAGGCGGCCGCCAGCCGGGCCGCCATGGCGTTCGCGTGGGCCGCCCTGCGGGCCCAGGCACCGTCGGCCAGCATCCCCAGGAAGGGGGCGGCGAGGAACCGGCCCTTGGAGGCCAGCTGGCCTGACTGCTTGAGGCGGGCGTCAAAGCGCCTCGCCAGGCCCCGGTTGAAGATCACGATGGCCTCACAGGGCGGCATGCCGGACTTGGCGCCTCCGAGGACCAAGAGGTCCACCCCCATCGGGCCTATAGTCCGGACATCGAAGCCAGCAGCGGCAGCGTTGGCCAGCCGGGCACCGTCCAGGTGGATGCCGAGCCCGGCAGCCTTGGCTCGGGCGCAGAGGGCCTCGAGGTGGGCGCCCGGATAGACCGCCCCGTACTCCGTGGCCTGGGTCAGGGACAGGGCGGCGGCGGGCTGTCGGTGCGAGACCTCGGGCTCCGCCAGGGCCGCCTCAAGCCTCGCCGGGTCGATCCGGCCCGAGGCCCCGTCCAGTCCCATCAGCCCCACGCCGTGTCCGAACAGGCCCGGCGCGCCGGTCTCATCCGTCAGGACATGGGCGTGGCGGTGGGCCAGCACGGACTCAAAGGGGCGCGCCAGAGCCGCGAGGCAGATGGCGTTGGCCGCCGTACCCGAGGCGACAAAGCGAACCTCAGCGTCGGAGTCCAGCAGGGCGCGGACGGCGTCCGCGGCCGCCGCGGTGACCGGGTCGGACCCGTAGCCGGGCGTGAAGCCCGCCCCATTGGCCTGGACAAGGGCCTCCATCGCCTCCGGCGCGGCGGGCGCCGTGTTGTCCGAGGCGAAGTCGTAGCGTGCCATTTCTGGCCTCAGCCCGCCTCGCGGGCCCAGGCCCGGACTTCGTCCACGTAGAGGTCGGGCTCCTCCATGGCGGCGAAGTGTCCGCCCCGGGGCATGTCGCTCCACCGGACGATGTTGTAGGCCCGCTCGGCCCAGCTCCGCGGCGGTGCGGAATAGAGGGGCTCTCCCGGGAAGTTGGCGAAGGCCGTCGGGGTCTCGCACTTTTCGCCCGGCTTGAAGGCGACGCCCCCTTCCTCGATCAGGCCGCGATAGTACCAGGCACCGGTCGTGAAACTACCGGTCATCACATAGATCATGATGTTGGTCAGCAGCTGGTCCCGGGAATAGGCCTGGTCCAGGGTCTTCACCGACAGGTCCGACCAGTCGTGAAAACGCTCGGCAATCCAGGCCGCTTGGCCCACGGGATTGCCCGCTGCCATCCACGCGATGGACTGGGGCCGGGAAGACTGAAGACGGAAATAAGCACCCATCAGTTCCATCATCTGCCCCTGGCGGGTGATCCAGGTGATCTCGGCCTCCGAGGTCGGACCGCCGTTGGGCCGGAAGCCGATCATGTTGAGGTGGATGGCCCGGGCGCTGTCGCCATGGTTGCGACCCAGCCAGGAGGTGACGAGACCGCCCCAGTCGCCCCCCTGGGCGAGATAGGTGTGATAGCCAAGGACCTCGGTCATCAACTGGTTGAACAGGGCCGCCGTGGCCTTCTGCCCGACCGGCCGCTTCGGCTTCGAGGAGAATCCGAAGCCAGGCAGGGAGGGGATGACCAGGTCGAAGGCGTCCGCCGGGTCCCCGCCGAAACGGCTGGGGAAGGCAAGTTTCTCGATGGCACCCCAGAACTCGAAGTGCGAGCCCGGCCATCCGTGGGTGATGAGCAGGGGTCGCTTGCCCCCCGCTTCGCCCACCACGTGCAGGTAGTGCAGGTCAAAGTCCCCGACCTTCGCCGTGAACTGCGGGAACCGGTTCAGGTCGGCGACCGCCGCCCGCCAGTCGAAGCCGTCCACCCAGTAGGCGCAGAGGGATTTCAGCCACGTGCCGTCGCAGCCATAGGCCCAACCGTCCTCGACCTCCGGGGCGATGGGCCAGGGATAGGCGCGCACCTGGGCGAGGACGGCCTCGACTTCAGGCTCGCTCCAGCGGACTTCAAAGGGCGTTGGCATGGCACGTCTCCGGCAAGGTAGGCGGTGGCGCATCTCCACCGCCTGCCGGTGGTGAGGTCAAGGGGCGGCGTTGGTGATCATGCTCTGGGAGGCCAGACGGTGCAGGCGCCGGCCCTCTTCCGGCGAGATCTGCCCCATCAGGACGAGCCCCGCGAAACCGTAGACGCTGGCCCAGAAGATGCGGCCCTGGTCTTCGGCATTGCCAGTGATCAGGCCAGCGTCGATCAGGCCCTGCACATGCCGCACCTGGCAGTCCTGGGCGCGCCGCCCCGCCGCCAGCAGGCCCTCGGAGGGGGGTGCCTTCAAGTCCTTGAGGTCGAACATCAGGGCGTAGGCCCTGGGATTGTTCAAGGCGAAATCCAGATAGGCCTCTCCGACGGCGATCGACCTTTCTGCGGGATCGCCATGCGCGTCAAAGGCCTCCTCAAGGGCGTCGGCGAAACGATCGAAGGCGCTCGTCCGGACCGCATCGATGATCTCGTCCTTGTCACGAAAATATCGGTAAGGAGTCATTGGGCTGACCCCCAGGGCGGCCGCCAGCTGGCGCAGGGTCACCGCTTGTATTCCGTGCTCAGCGAACTGCTCCTCCGCCGCTGCGCAGAGGCGGGCGCGGAAATCAGCGACGTCAGCTTCTGACAATATGCGCGGCATGCGGTCTCCGGGCCCCAGCGTCGCCGGACTTGCGTCCCGCCGCCGGAAGGTTCACCACTTTACAACGTAATCCGGCTGAGGCGAGACCCCGATGAGCGAGAAGACCCGCGGCAATCCCTACCTGAACGGAAACTTCGCCCCGCTTCGGTCCGAGGATGATTTTGACCTCGAAGTGGTCGGTGAGATCCCGGCGGGCCTCGAGGGCACGCTCTACCGCACGGGTCCCAATCCCCAGTTCGAGCCCCTGGATCCGCACTACCACTGGTTTACCGGCGACGGCATGGTCCACGCCTTCCGGATTGACGGTGGCAAGGTGACCTACCGCAACCGCTATGTCCGCACCCCGAAGTGGGAGCTAGAGCACCAGCATGGCCGGTCTCTGTTCGGCGGCTTCAACCCCATGCTGAGCGACCCCTTGACCGCGGGGAAGGACAGCGGCGTGGCCAACACCAACATCCTCTTCCACGCCGGCCGGCTCCTGGCCCTGGAAGAAGGACACATGCCCTTCGAGATCGACCGCAACACCCTCGCGTCCCGGGGCTACGCGGCTGAGTACGCCGGCCGGGTCACCGCCCATCCCAAGCTGGATCCGAAGACCGGCGAGATGGTCTGGTTCGGCTATGGCGTCGGCGACCGGCCCTTCTCCACCACCATGAGCTACGGGGTCACTGACGCCTCCGGCAAGGTCGTGCGGCGCACCGACTTCAAAGCCCCCTACTCGGCCATGGTCCACGATTTCCTGGTCACCGAGAATTACGTGCTCTTCCCGGTCATGCCCCTCACCGGAAGCCTGAAACGGGCCATGAAGGGCCTGCCAGGCTATGCCTGGGAGCCGGACAAGCCGTCCTATGTCGGCCTCATGAAGCGCGGCGACGATGTCTCGGCTATCCGCTGGTTCACCACCAAGCCGGGCTATGTCTTCCATCCGATGAACGCCCGGGAGGAGGACGACCGGATCATCGCCGAGGTCTGCCTCTACGATGCCGCACCCCTCTTCCCCCTGGCCGACGGCCGGCCCGGCTCACGCAGCGGCGCCCGCCTGACCCGCTGGGAGTTCGACCTGACCGGAGCGACCGACCAGGTGAAGGAGACGGCGATCGACGACCTCGACTCCGAGTTCCCGAGGCTTGACGAGCGGTTCACCGGTCTGGCCTACCGCCACGGCTACTATGCAGTCGACACGACGGGTGCGAAGTCGGTGAAGATGAATGCCATCGCCCACATCGACCTTGCCACGGGCGTCCGGAAGGTCTGCAATTTCGAGCCGGGCGACCAGGTCTCGGAACCGGTTTTCGTCCCCCGTTCCGAAACCGCAGCGGAAGGGGATGGCTGGCTCACAACCGTCGTCTGGCGGGCTGCGGACAACCGCTCCGACCTCGTCGTGCTCGACGCCTCCGATATCGATCGCGGTCCGGTAGCGATCGCCAAGGTCCCCCGCCGGGTACCGTTCGGCTTCCACGGCAACTGGGTGGGCGCTTAAGGGCCCCTGCCTTCGTCCAACGGACACAGTTCGGGGCCAGTATGGAGATTCGTATACCCGCCGCCGGAGCGCGCCATGACTGAACTCAACGCCCCTAGTCGCCGCGAGGCCATCTCAGGCCTGTCGGCTGCGACCCTCGCCCTAGGTCTGTCGACAGCAGAAGCCGCCCGCGCAGCCTCCCAGGGTGTCTTCCGGCATGGGGTGGCGAGCGGGGATCCAGACGCCTCCAGCCTCGTCATCTGGACCCGGGTCACTGCGACTGCGCCGGTCGAGGTCGATTGGGAAATCGCCGCGGATGAAAGCTTTTCCCGCCCCCTGCGGCGCGGGCGGCTCCGGACGGGTCCAGAAAGAGACTTCACCGTCAAGGTCCTCGCGGACGGGCTGAAAGCGGGCGACCGCTATGTTTACCGGTTCCGCGCCCTTGGAGAGACCTCGCCGGTGGGGCGGACACAGACGCTTCCCCGGGGCCGGCTTGACCGCCTGGGCCTGGCCCTAGTCTCCTGTTCAAACTACGCCTTCGGCCACTTCAACGCCTACGCCGCCATCGCCGTGGATGCGGCGGTGGATGTTGTGTTGCACACCGGCGACTACATCTATGAGTATGCCGGCGATGGCTGGGGTTCAGAGACGGCCCGGACCCTCGGGCGGGTCCATGAGCCCGCCGGGGAGATCGTGACCCTGTCCGACTACCGGATCCGCCACGCCCAGTACAAAAGCGACGCCGGCTCGAAGGCCATGCTCGCTGCCAAACCGCTCCTGTGCTGCTGGGACGATCACGAAAGCGCCAATAACCCGTGGACCGGCGGGGCGGAGAACCATCAGCCGGCGACGGAGGGCGACTGGGCCGCCCGTCGCGAAGCTGCGCTCCAAGCCTACTACGAGTGGATGCCGATCCGCGATCCTGCCCAGGGCCGGACCCGCGCCCAGTTCTGGCGCTCCTACGTCTTCGGCGACCTCGCCACTCTCTGCACCCTGGAGACCCGGCACACCGCCCGGGCCCTTCAGGTCGACTACTCGGACTGGCGTGATAAGGTGAAGCGCCGGGAGGACGCCGAGGCCCTCGAGCGCAAGACGATCGGTGCCTCCGGCCGGCGGCTGATCGGCCCGGACCAGGAGGCGGACCTGTCCGCCGCCTGGCGGGCCTCTGTCGCGGCCGGACAGCCCTGGCGGCTGGTCGGCAATCCCATGCCCATCGCTCGGACCCGGGTTCCGGATGTTGTTGCCCTCGGCCTCGTGCCCGACCCTTCAGGCCCCTCGGCGTCCACCAATCCCGCAGCCGCGGTCCTCGCCTGGAAGGGGCGCATGAACCTGCCCTTCTATCCGGACACCTGGGATGGCTACACTTGGGCGCGGGAGCGCTTTTACGCCTCTGCCCGGGAGGCGGGTGCGACAGACCTCGTCTTCCTGACCGGGGACAGCCACAGTTTCTGGGCCAACCAGCTTGCAGACGGGGAAGGACGGCCCGCCGGTGTCGAGATCGGAACCGCCGGGGTCACCTCGCCGGGCGATTTCGTGGAAAGTGGCTTTGGGGTGGCGACTGCGGGCAAGCTCGACCAGGCCTTCGCCGATCACAATCCAGAGGTCCTGTGGACGGACGATCTCCACCAGGGCTACGTGCGGCTGGAGCTGTCCCGCACCGCGGGTCTCGCCACCTATCTGGCCACGCCCGGGCTGGACCGTCCGGCGCGCGAGGTGGAGGTACTGCGCCGCTATCGAATTGACCGGAGGTCCTCAGGGCTCATCTTGGATGAAGCCTAGGCCCGGGAATGGATCGGTGTGCGACCGCCGTCACTTTTTTGCTAGGGTCAGGGTGTATTGACCATGTTTATTGGCAGGTAGAACATCCTTTTCGAGCCTAGACTCCGGTCTCGCGTAAGGGTTTCGGGGCGATAAAAGGGACGGGGTGAAGGATGACGCACCGCATCTGGATCTTGATCGCGGCCTGCCTGTTTCTCGCCGCCTGTGGCGGCGGCGGCGGCGGCAGTGGTGGCGGTTCCACCGGGACCGCCCCTGTGCCAATTCCTGGCCCCACGGAGGCGGAGGCAGGTCGCCTGCTCGCCCAAGGGACCTTTGGGGCATCCGAAGCCAGCATTGAGGCAGTCCGCGCTGGCACGGTGGAGTCCTGGATCCGGGCCCAGATCAACACGCCGCCGCCCTCGGTTTCCCACCAGGCCTACCTGGACGGCCGGCTCGCCGAGCTTCGGGTGACCTCCCCCAACGCCAACCTGAGCTACGACCACTTCGTCGAAAGCTGGTGGCTTGCCTCTGTGACGGGGCAAGACCAGCTCCGGGAGCGGGTCGCCTTCGCCTATTCCCAGATCTTCGTCATCTCCCTGGCCTCCGACGTCGTCGATCCGCGCGGCGCGGGCGCCTACTACGACATTCTGACCGCCAATGCCTTCGGGAACTACCGTGAGCTCCTCGAGAAGGTGACCCTGAACCCGATGATGGGGCGTTACCTCACCTATCTCGGCAACACCAAGGAGGACGCGGCAGGAACCCGGACACCGGACGAGAACTATGCCCGGGAGGTCATGCAGCTGATGACCCTTGGCCTGTACCAGCTCAACCTGGACGGAACGCCCAAGACAGACATCAGTGGAAGGCCCCTGGCCGCCTACACCTCGGCCGATATCTCGGGCCTCGCCAAGGTCTTCACGGGCTGGTCCTGGTACAGCCCTACGCCGTCGAATTCGACGTTCTTCGGCGGGAACCCGGACCCGGATTCCAAGGTGCGGCAGATGATCTTCTATCCGCAGTACCATTCCACCTCCCAGAAGGCCTTCCTGGGCACAACCATTCCCGCTTCGACGACGGTCGACGGTCCGGGTGACCTGAAGATCGCTCTCGACACCCTGTTCAATCACCCCAACACCGGGCCCTTCATCTCGCGGCAGCTGATCCAGCGCCTGGTGACCAGCAATCCCTCGCCCGCCTACGTCCAGCGGGTCGCCGGCGTGTTCAACAATAATGGCGCCGGGGTGCGGGGCGACATGGGCGCGGTCATCACCGCCATTCTGATGGATCCGGAGGCGCGCAGCGCCACCACCGCGGAGGACCTGGCCTATGGTAAGCTGCGCGAGCCGGTCATCCGCATGACTCACATGATGCGCGCCTTCCAGGGGAGCTCCCTGAGCGGCAAGTGGCAGGTGCGTTCGACCGGCGCCAACACCTCCCTTGGCCAGGCGCCACTTCTCGCAAGCTCGGTCTTCAACTTCTGGCGTCCCGGCTATGTCCCGCCCGGCACCACGGTCCTCGGGTCCCGGAACCTTGCCGCCCCGGAATTCCAGATCGTCAACGAGATCACCAACGCCGGCTATGTGAACGTGATCGAACAGACGATCAGCAACGGGATCGGGACAGGCAACGACGTCCGGCTTTCGCTCAGCAATGAGGTCTTGATCGCTGACAAGCCCGAGCAGTTGGCGGACCGTCTGAATCGTCTCCTGATGGCCGGCCAGATGAGCGGCACCCTGCGCAAGAGGGTCCTCGACACCATCAACGCCTACGCGATTTCGCCGACGGACCTGAACCAGGCGAACCAGGCCAAGACCAACCGCGTAAAGGCGTCGGTCCTGCTCGTCATGACGTCCCCGGAATACCTGGTCCAAAGGTGAGGCGCACAGGATGACCCGATATTCTCCGGCCACGCGGCGGCACCTCCTGAAGATGATGGCGGCGGCGGCGCCCCTGGGGGTAGCGGCCCCCTTTGCCCTGCAGATGGCGACCCTGGGCTCGGCAGCGGCCCAGACGGTCCCCACGAGTTACAAGGCTCTGGTCTGCATCTTCCTGTTCGGCGGCAATGACAGCCACAACATGGTCCTGGCCACGGACTCGGATTCCTGGGGCCGGTACTTCGCGGCCCGGAATACGGGGAATGACCCGATCGCCCTGATGCCTCCCGGCACGGCGCCAGCCGCCGTAGGCAGCGTCTCGCCGGTCACAGCCCGCATTGTGACCCGGAGTACGCCCGAATTCCTTGGCGGCGTTCTGCCCATCACGCCCCGGACGCCTAACCCCGTGCCCGGCGGAACCAACGCCTCCAGCCGGAGCTTCGCCCTGCACCCGGCCCTGTCACCCCTGGTCCAGGGCGCTGCCAGCCCCTGGAGCGCCGGACGCCTGGCCATCCTCGCCAATGTGGGACCACTGATCGTTCCCACCACCAAGGCCCAGTACAGCACTCGCAGCGTCAGCCTGCCGCCGAACCTGATGTCGCACAACGACCAGGTCTCGATCTGGCAATCCGGCGCGGCCGAGGGCGCCAAGCGGGGCTGGGGCGGCCTCATGGCGGACAGCATGCTGGCCCAGAACGGCTCCAGCGCTGTCTTCACGGCGGTTTCGGCGAACGGCAACGCCGTCTTCCTGGCGGGCAATACGGCGGTCCAGTACCAGATCTCCACCTCGACCCAGCCGGCGGTCCTGCCCAATGCGGCGTCCGGAAGCACGCTCTACGGTTCGCAGACCGCCGCCCGCACCCTGGCTGAGTCCATCCGCGATGTTTCGGGGACCAGCCTGTTCGCCCAGGACCACGCCGGCATGACCCGCCGTGCCATGGACTCCGCACAGGCCCTGAACACCGCCTTCGCCAGCGGCCCAGCCGCCTCGATCTCTGCGCCATCCAACTATACGAACCCCGTCACGGGTGCCGTTGAGGCCAATTCACTCGCCACCCAGCTCATGACGGTCGCCAGGTCTGTGGCCGCCGCGACGGCCCTGGGCGTGACCCGTCAGGTCTTCTTCGTTGGCCTTGGCGGCTTCGATACCCACGACAGCCAGAACACCACCCACACCAACCTGATGGGCAAGCTGGCGCACGCCATGGCCTATTTCGATGGGGTCCTGGGCAATATCGGCGGGCTGAACATGCGCGGCAGCGTGACCACTTTCACCATGTCGGACTTCGGTCGGACCTTCACTTCAAACGGCGACGGCACGGACCATGCCTGGGGCGGTCACCAGCTCATCATGGGCGGTGCGGTCCGTGGGCGGGACGTCTTCGGCCAGTTTCCTACGGTCGGCGTCGACCGGGCGGGCTTCAGCAACCCGGACATGAGTGGCAACATCCTCATTCCCACCACGTCGGTCTACCAGGTGGGTTCGACCCTCGGGAAGTGGTTCGGCCTCGCAGACGCCCAGCTGCTCACCATATTCCCCAACCTCGGCAACTTCTCCCGCCGGGATCTGGGCTTTATGGTCTGACCCCCGGTGCTCGCCGACCTGTCCCACCCCCAGGCAGGGCGACCGAGTAGTCGCTGAGCCGCCGGTCCGGGGTCATGTAGTCCGTTGAGATGTACTGGGCGCCAGAGGCGAAGGCCGCGTCCCGTCGGCTGCGGTCTCCAGTCCGTGCCTCCACCGTATCGGCGTCTGCCCGGGTGCGGACGACCATGCCGAGATTCAGGGCCTCAGCGATGCGCGGGCCGTCCCTCGCCGGGTCATTCAGGGTCACGTAGGCGGCGTAGGGTGCCTCGAACCTGTCGGTGTTGACGAAGGCCGCCCGCCCTTCCAGCGAGGGACGGCCCTGACTGTAGAGCGCCACCTTCCCCGGCCCCTCGTCGACGGCGAAGAAGACCTTGCCCCGGGCCGCGCCCAGGGACGGCCATCCGCCCTGCCGGACAGCTTCGCGCAGGGTGGCCCGCGAGCCGCGCACCCGGTCCGGGGTGATGAGCCGGTCCTTCCCGAAGACCGCACGGATCTCTGCGTCCACCTCGTCCATGCCTGCGGCATCGAAGGGCAGGAGGGGCGTCGCTCCCGGGTAGGGGATCTGGCTGTCCTTCAGGTTCATCATGATCAGCAGGGGCAGGTGATCGGGATGGCGCGAAGACCAGGCGCGAACCTCCTCCAGGCAGGCCCGGAAGGTGGGGCAGACACTGCGGTAGTCGATGTCCGGAACGTGCATGACCTTCAGGCCCGGCGAGGTCATGGAGCTGGCGTCGTAGTCGCCGCCGCCGGCCATCTTCAGGCCCAGAGGCCGCGCCCAGCGACCGCCCTCCGGGTCCCGCACAATGTCCAGCTCCAGTTGCCGGGCACCAGCATCCAGTTGCTCGCTCAGGGCTGGATGGCTGTAGTCCAGGCTGTCCGCTGTCTTCGGGGCCGCCGCCCTCAGCAGCTTCATTTCGGCGGGGACGATGGCGCTCTTGTAGCTGTTGTGGGTGCCCAGCGCCTGCAGGGCGGTCATCGGCTGGGCGTCCACGGCCCGGCGTGTGCACCCCGGGGCACCGGAGGGTTGTTCAAGGTCACAGCCGGTCGCTGCAACGGCGGCGGCGGCGAGCAGGGCGATGATCATGGGGACGACTCCTCTGTCCCGGCAAAGCCTGCCAGAGGTGTGTGACGGGTTGAAGCGCTTATGCGGCGGGGCGCGTCCCCGCCGCCATGGCGTCGTAGCGGTAGAGCCCGTCCATCGTCGAGCCCATGCCGAGGCCCGCTCCCATCACGAGGTTGCGGCCCCAGCTGAACGGCGGGGGAAGGTGGTAGATCCTTGCGTTCCGTCGCGAGCCCGCCTGGATGCCGGCGGTCCTGGGGCGGCGAAGGTCCTCGTAACGGGAGAGTGCCGCGGGGATATCGCCGCGACGGCAACCTGAAAGGCAGGCGGCCAGGACAGCGGCGTCCTCGACGGCCATGCAGGCGCCCTGGGCCATGAAGGGCAGGGTGGGGTGGCAGGCATCGCCCAGCAGGGTCACCGCGCCGAGGCTCCACTTCGGCAGGGGATCCCGGTCGAAGAGGGCCCAGCGGAAGCAGGCATCCTCCGGCGCGGCCTCGACGATCCGCCGTACCGTAGGGTGCCAGCCTGCGAAGTCCTGGCGCAGGTCTGCGGCCTCGCCGCGGCTGGACCAGGATTCCTCGCGCCAGTCCTCGCGCTCGACCACGCCGACGAAGTTCACCAGGGTCCCGCCCCGGACATAGTAGTGCACGAAGTGGGCGCCGGGCCCCATCCAGAGGGCGGCCACAGGGCGGATGTCGGCCCCCTCCAGCCGCGCGGCGGGGACCAAGCCGCGCCAGGCGACATTGCCGGTGAAGCGGGGAGCGGCGGGGCCGAACAGGGCCTCGCGTACGACGCTGCGGATGCCGTCCGCCCCCACCAGGATGTCCGCCTCCAGCCGCTCGCCGGAGGCCAGGACAAGGGCCGGCGTCCCGTCGCCCTCGCAGGCTTCAACGGTTTCGTCGAGGCGCAGATGGATCCGGGGCTCGGCCCGGCAGGCCTGTCCCAGCACCGAGACCAGGTCCGCCCGGTGCATGTGGAAGTAGGGAGAGCCGTATCTCTCCCGCGCCGCCTCACCGAGGGGCACCCGGCTGATCTCCTGGCCCCGCTGCCAACCCCGCGCCTCAACAGCCTCGGGCCGGAAGGCCAGGGCGGAAAGGCCCGCTTCCAGGCCCAGGTGGAACAGTACACGGGTGGCGTTGGGCGAGACCTGCAGCCCCGCCCCGACCTCACCCAGGGCCTGCGCCTGCTCGACCACCGTCACCGATAGCCCCGCCCGGGCCAGCGCCAGGGCCGCCGTCAGCCCGCCGACGCCTGCGCCAACGACGACGGCGGAGAGGGGCGCGCCGGCGTCGGGGGGCACCTAGACCTCCAGCAGGCTGCGCAGCATCCAGGCGGTCTTCTCGTGGACATTGATGCGCTGGGTCAGCACCTCCGCCGTGGGCTGGTCCCGGGCGGCGTCCACCACCGGGAAGAGGTTCCGGGCGGTGCGCGCCGTGGCTTCCTGGGCGACCACCAGCTGTCGAACCATCTCATTGGCGTCCGGTACGCCCTCCGGCTCACGGATTGATGTCAGGCGGGCGAACTGCCCATAGGTGCCCGGTGCCGGGAAGCCCAAGGCGCGGATGCGCTCAGCGATGATGTCGATGGCGGTCCACTGCTCGGTATACTGGCCCATGAACATGGCGTGCAGGCTGTTGAACTGTGGCCCCGTCACGTTCCAGTGGAAGTTGTGGGTCATCAGATAGAGGGTGTAGCTGTCCGCCAGCAGGGCCGACAGGCCCTCGGCGATCGCGCGCCGCTCCGTTAGGGGAATGCCGATGTCGATGGGCGGGGGCGAGAGGGCTGCGGGCATGATCCTGTCTCCTGGATATGACACTTGAGCCTCAAGTGGGGCCCGGGACGGCGACTGTCAAACTTGAAGGGCCCTGGGCGAGAGACCCGTCCCTACTCCCCCTCGAAGCCGATGAAGACCGCCGCCTCGTCCACCGACTTGCGGTTCGAGACCACGGCGTTGGCGGGGAAGCTGTCGTCGGGCCAGCCCATGGCGATGCAGATCATGATGACCTGGTCGTCGGGGATGCGGGCGTGCTCGCGGACCACGGGGGACTGCATGATGCCCTGGCTGTTGATCACGCAGCCCAGGCCGCGGGACCAGGCGGCGTTGACCAGGCAGTTGGTCACCGCCCCGCAATCGAAGGGACCGATGTCGCCGCCGTGGATCGATCGGTCATAGGTGACGACGATGGAGACCGGGGCGTCGAACTGGCGGAAGCCGCGCAGGACCCAGTCCTGCCGCTTCGCCTTGTCCTCGCGTTCAATGTTCATGGCCGCGAAGAGCTGCTTGGCGATCTCGATCTGCCGCTCCCGGTGGACTCCGTCGTAGGCGCCGTGGCTGCGGAACTCGCGGGAGTCCGGCACGCCGGCCAGGTTGCGCTCGGTGTTTCCGGCGCGGATGGCGTCGAGCACCGGTCCAGCGACCACATAGAAGTTCCAGGGCTGGGTATTCAGCGAAGAGGGCGCCCGCATGGCCAGATCCAGCACCTCGTGGATCAGGGCCTTGGGCACCGGCTCCGGCTTGAAGCCGCGGATGCTCCGCCGGCCCTTAACAACCTCGTCGAACTGCATGTCGTCCTCTTCTCTTGGCCCTTGGGCCATCAGATCCTCAAACCGTGGTCTTCGAGCCAGGCCTTCACCAGGCCCACGGCCTGGGCGCCGAGCTCGGGCTGGTCCTGGTAGTAGTGGGTCGCGCCCGCAATCTCGTGGAAGCGCCGGTCCTCATGTGCGACGGCGTCGAAAAGCCGCCGGGCGTGGCTGGGCGTGCAGGCGTCATCGGCGCTGTTGTTGATCACCAGGACGGGGGCCTTCACCTGGGCCAGGCAGGCCGGGGCGTCGGCTCGGGCGTCATCCAGGCTCCACTGCGACAGCCAGCTGCGCAGGGTCGAGAACCGCGCCAGGCCGATGGGGCTCATGTTCACGATGCGCGGATCGCCCAGGTAACAGACGCCAGGCGCCCGGTCGTTGGGGTCCACCGCCGGGTCGAGCCAGCGGGGGTCGGCCATGGTACCGTGAACGACGAAGCCGAACTCCTCGTCCGGCCGTCCGGTCTGGCGCAGGTGCTCCAGCCTCGCCTTCACCCAGGCGGTAATGCGCCGGTTGCGGGCTTCCTGCGCGGCCCGATAGCGTGCCAGGAAGGCGTCGGAATAGGGCGGCCGGACCGCCTCGCCATAGAGGTCCAGCTCCGGATCGCGGGCTTCAGGATCGGCCTCGTCCAGTATGGAGGCGTCCATCCACTCGGTCAGGGTACCGTGCCGCGAGACATGGGCAGCCATCAGGATGACCCCGTCCGCCGGGATCAACCGGGCGTCCACCAGGGACAGGGGGTCCCCCGCCGGGGTATGGGTGATGGAGGGCTGCTCGGCCTGCGCCTGGTAGAAGGCCGACAGGGCACCGCCGCCGCTCCAGCCCAGCAGGATGACCTTCGAATAGCCGAGCTTTTCCCGGGCGTGCCGAACGGCCGCGCCGAGGTCGAGGGCGACCTTCTCCATGATCAGGGCGTTATCCACCCCGCGGTAGCGGCTGTCGGCGGCCAGGATGTGCACCCCGGCCTCGGCGAAGAGGCGCATGACCGGCAGGCCGCCGGTTCCGCCAATGGGGTGCATGGTGACCAGCACCGTGTCGGAGGGAGTCTCTGGCCGGATCAGGTTTGCCCCCGTCGCTACCAGGCCCACCGCCCCGCCGTAGGTGTCCTTGAAGGCGGAGGGATCGCGCGAGACGATGGTGATGGGCGTCCGGATGACGGCGGCGCGTCCGCTCATTCCGCGGGGTCCGCCACGACCTTGCGCACCGGCGGCTCGTTGTAGGAGGCCAGGGCCACATAGTCCGCGTCGGCCATCTTCAGGAGTTTTTCGTAGAGCGCGGGTGGGTACTTCAGGTGCGGCCTGGCGGGGTCGAAGGCGGGCTGGGGCGTCTCCGGCCGCGGGCCCGGGCCGGGGGGCGGATTGCGGAAGGCGGCCAGCTCCTCGGCGGAGATTCCTGCCAGGGCCACCACCTCCGGGTCGATCCACTCGTCGGGATCGGGCGGGTTGACCGAGGTCGAGATCTCGAGGTTCAGGCCCTCAGGCCCAGCGAAGTAGATGGACTGGCAGAAGCCATGGTCCACCGGCCCGAAGACCGGCGTCCCGCTCTGGCGGATGCGGTTACGGAAGGCCATCAGGTCCTCCATCGACTCTACGTTGAAGGCCACATGCTGCATGGTCCCCGGAGCCGAGGGCCCGCCGCCGTGGGGCGCATGACTGGAGCCCAGCTCGCTCCTGCCCTTGGCATTCTCGGGCATGGCCACGAAGGCCACCGAGGCGTTGTCGTCCAGCTCCAGGAAGCCGTGCCAGGCGCCCGGCACGCCGTGCATCCAGAACAGGGCCGTCAGCCGCATGCCCAGCACCTCGCTGAAGAAGGCAATCTGCCCCTTCATGTCCGTGGTGCTGAAGGCCAGGTGGTGCAGTCCGCGAAGCCTGGGCATGAGGGTCTCCTCCGGGGTGGGGCCAATCTCCGACCGTTGGTGGGAATGTCGCGTAACGCAACGGTCTTGTCGACGCGGATGTCTCCGGGCGGGCAGCGCCCATACCGTCTGCCTTCCCCTCAGCCCGCCGCCACGACCAGCAGGCGGTCCACGACCTCGGCGAGCCGTTCGTCGATGACGTGGAGATAGGCCTTCCAGTCGTCCATGTGGCGCAGGTCCTCGGCCCCGTCCGACACGCCCCTCAGACCCGCCAGGGGCACGCCAAGGGCCATGCAGGCGCGGGCGACGGCGAAGGTCTCCATGTCCACCATGTCGGCGTCGATGGCGTCATAGGCCGCCCCGGAGATCACCGCCCCGCCGGTGGACAGGCGCACGGCGGGCAGGTCCGGCAGCAGAACCCTCAGGGGCAGGTCCCGGGGGAGGTCGAGATAGGGGGTCAGTCCCGCCGGGATCCCCAGGGGTGAGGCGTCGATGTCCCGGTAGCTGACGCTCGCCACCTGATAGACGCCGGTCTGTTCCAGGGTGCGCGAGCCGGCGGATCCCAGGCAGACGGCTAGGTCCGGGGTCTCGCCCCGGATCTCCAGCCGGGCCAGGGCGGTACCGACGGCCAGCCCCGCCTCGACAGGACCCACCCCGGTCATCAGGGGGGTGAAGCGGGCGCGCAGGGCCGGCCCGTACTCGGGCGGCGCGGCCATGATGAAGAGGATGCGGCGATCTCCCGCCTGGACGAGTTTCATGCTGCCATCCTGCCCCGGATCGCTTCGGGTGTCAGCGCCTTCGGTCAGGCCCGACGGCAGCGCTCGGAGCAGTACTTCACCTCGTCCCAGACCTTTTCCCACTTCTTCCGCCAGGCGAAGGGGCGGCCGCAGACGGGGCAGGTCTTGGTCGGCAGGTCCGCCTTGCGCCGGGCCTTCACAGGCCGAGCTCCAACAGGCAGGTCGCGGCGTCGGCGCGCAGTTCCCGGCGGCGGTCCTCGCCCATCCGCTCCAGGGTACGCACCGATTGGGCCATGCGCGGGTTGCTGGCAAACCGGGCCGCGTGCCGGTCGATGAAGTCCCAGTAGAGCCGATTGAAGGGGCAGGCGCCCGGGCCGCTCCGCACCTTCACGTTGTAGGCGCAGCCGCCGCAATAGTCGGACATCCGGTGGATGTAGGACCCGCTGGCGGCATAGGGTTTTGAGCCCAGGATGCCGCCGTCGGCGTACTGGCTCATGCCGATGGTGTTGGGCGCCTCCACCCACTCGAAGGCGTCGGCATAGGCGCCCAGGTACCACTCGTGGACCGCGTGGGGGTCCACCCCAGCCAGCAGGGCGAAGTTACCGGTCACCATCAGCCGCTGGATGTGGTGGGCGTAGGCCAGGTCCAGGGTCTGGCCAATGGCGGCCTTCATGCAGGCCATGTCTGTCTTCCCGGTCCAGTAGAACTCTGGCAGGGGTCGCCGGGCCTCCAGGGCGTTTCGCAGGACGTAGGTGGGCCCCTCCCGCCAGTAGACGCCCCGCACATACTCCCGCCAGCCGATCACCTGCCGGATGAAGCCCTCGGCGGCGTTGAGGGGAACCTTCCCCGCCCGCCAGGCCGCCTCCACCGCCCCGCAGACTTCCAGGGGTGTGAGGAGGCCGATGTTGAGGTAGGGCGAAAGAACCGCGTGGTGCAGGTAGGGCGAGGCCGCAAGCATGCCGTCCTGATCGTCGCCAAAGCCGGGCAGGGCGGCGTCGACGAAGTGCGCCAGGCTGGCCAGGGCCTGCTCCCGGGTGACGGCGAAGCGAAAGTCGTCCAGGCTCCCGAAGCCGTCGGGAAAGCGCCTCGCCACCATCGCCAGGACCTCACCGGTCACGAGGTCGGGGTCATGCCTAAGGGGCTCCGCCGGGAAGAGGCCACCAGCCGGCGGGGCCCGGTTTTCGGCGTCGAAGTTCCAGCGTCCGCCGGCGGGTGCCTCGCCTTCCATCAGCAGGCCGGTCCGCCGCCGCATCTCGCGGTAGAAGAACTCCATGCGCAGGGCCTTGCGGCCTTCCGCCCAGGCCGCGAAGTCCGCGTGGGAGGCGATATAGCGGTCGTCCTCGAGCAGGCTCACTGGAACACCCAGGGAGGCGGCCCAGCCGTCGGCCTCCAGCCGCAGGCGCCACTCCCCCGGCTCCGTCAGGTAAACCGCCGCGACGCCATGGCGGCGCACCGCCCGCTCCAGTTCCCCGCCCAGGGTTCCGGTGTTGCCGTCCGCATCCAGCGCCACGTAGTCGACCCGCCAGCCGGCCGCCCTCAGGCGGGCCGCAAAGTGGCGCATGGCCGCCAGGACCAGGACGATCTTCTTCCGGTGGTGCCGGACATAGGTCGCCTCGCCCATGACCTCGGCCATCAGCACCACAGTGCGCGCAGGATCGCGCGCCCGCAGGGAGGACAGGGCGTCGCTCAGCTGGTCCCCGAGGATCAGGACGAGATCGGTCATGACGGGACTATGCCACGGTCCGGGCGCGCGCCCTACCAGGATACGCTCCGCCCCTCGGCGTCGAAGAAGCCGCCATTGGCGGAAGCGGGCAGGGCACCGATGACGGCCAGGAGCTTGCCCGCCGCCGTCGCCGGACTCTGGGCCTTCTCATCGTCGCCGACAAAGGGCGCGGAGAGCGGGGTGGCCACAGTCCCCGGGTGAAGGGCCAGGCAGAGGGCCTCGGGATTGCGCCTGGCCAGTTCGATCGAAGCGGTGCGGATCAACTGGTTCAGTGCCGCCTTGGAGGCCCGGTAGGCGTACCAGCCCCCCAGCCGGTTATCGCCAATGCTGCCGACCCTGGCCGAAAGGGCTGCGAAGACGCACCGGCCTTTCCGGGGCAGGCGGGGCAGGAGGTGCTTCATCACCAGGGCCGGTCCGGTGGCGTTGATGGCGAAGGCCTCGGCCATGGCCGCCGGGTCGATCCGGGACAGGCTTTTCTCAGGGACCATTCCGGGGCCCTGCAGGACGCCTGCGGCATGGATCACCAACCTGAGGTCGCCGGCCGACGCGGCGTAGTCGAGTGCCGACGCGAGGGAGGCCTCGTCCCTGAGGTCCAGGGGCGGGTCGCTGGTCCGCCCCAGGCCGATCACCCGGTCGAAGCGGCCCGACGCCTCCAGGGCCTGGACAAGGGCCGAGCCGATCCCGCCCCCGGCACCAATGACGAGGGCGATCCCGCCCACAGCGCTGGACGGCTCGGAAGTCTGTTCAGGGCTGGACATGACCGGGCCTCCGTGGGGTTTCGCCTGCGGGACAAGGTTGCCACACAGACTGCCCGCATACGCCTTCCTGGACAAAGCGGCGATCTTCTCGTGGCTCCATCGCCGGCGGGTCCTCGTCGCCTATGCGGTGCAGGCTCCGAAAGCCTTTCAGATTTCCTGATCAGTGGCGGAACTTTAGTCCATCGTTCAGGGCCTGTTTTTCGGGCATGACGCGAGGCTCAGGAGCCCGGCCCATGCAAGATTTTCTGCTATTCGCCCTTGTCGGTCTTCTGGCCCAGGCGGTGGATGGTGCCCTAGGAATGGCCTACGGGATCATTTCGTCCACGGTCCTGCTGAGCGTCGGCTTGCCGCCCGCCGTGGCCTCGGCCACCGTCCACGCGGCGGAGGTCTTTACCACCGCCGCCTCGGCAGGCTCCCACGCCTGGCACCGCAATGTGAACTGGAAGCTCTTCAGGCCTCTCGCCATTGGCGGCTGTGTGGGCGGTGCCCTCGGTGCCTTCGTCCTGACCTCCATCGACGGCGCGGTCCTTAAGCCCTGGATCACCGGCTACCTCGCCCTGATGGGTTGCGTGATCCTCTGGCGCGCCATCCGTGGCCCGGCGCCGCGGCACTTCCCCGTGAAGTACAGCGGCCCCCTGGGCTTCTTCGGCGGCCTGTTCGACGCCATCGGCGGGGGCGGCTGGGGTCCGACCGTGGCCACCGCCATGGTCGGCGCCGGCGGCGATCCCCGCACCAGCATCGGCACCACCAACACCGCCGAGTTCCTCGTCACCTCGACTATCTCGGCGACCTTCCTGGCGACCCTGCTGACCGGTCACTGGGCCGATGCAGGGGACCTGACCAGCCACGCCACGGCAGTGGCGGGCCTGGTCGCCGGAGGCCTGGTCTCAGCCCCCCTGGCCGGCATCATGGTCAAGCTGGCACCCCAGCGGATCCTGACGGGCGCCGTCGGCGTGCTTGTCGCCAGCCTCGCCGCCTACCAGGCCGCCCGCCTCGCTGGCTGGGTCTAGAGGACCAGCTTGTCGAAGTCGCTGGCGTCGTGGCGTTCCAGCAGCTGGCTCTCGGGCTTGCCGAAGGGCCGGTTGACGGCGCGGCCGCGCTTCACCGCCGGCCGGGCGCCGATGGCGTCCGCCCAGCGATTGACGGTCACGTACTCGTGCACCTGTAGGAACTCGCCGCCGCCATAGAGCTCGCCTTTGGCCATCGCGCCGTACCAGGGCCAGATGGCCATGTCGGCGATGGTGAAGTCCGGCCCGGCGATGAACTCGCTCTCGCCCAGGCGGCGGTCCAGCACGTCCAGCTGGCGCTTCACCTCCATGGCGAAGCGGTCGATGGCGTACTCGATCTTGAACGGGGCGTAGGCGTAGAAGTGGCCAAAGCCGCCGCCCAGGTAGGGGGCGCTGCCCATCTGCCAGAACAGCCAGGACAGGCACTCGGCCCGGGCGCCCGGCTCGGTGGGCAGGAAGGCGCCGAACTTCTCTGCCAGGTGCACCAGGATGGCACCGGACTCAAAGACCCGGATCGGCTTGGGTCCGCTACGGTCCAGGAGGGCGGGAATCTTCGAGTTGGGGTTGATGTCGACGAAGCCGCTTGTGAACTGGTCGCCCTCGTTGATGCGGATCAGCCAGGCGTCGTACTCGGCGCCGGAATGGCCCAGGGCCAGCAGCTCCTCCAGCATCATCGTCACCTTGACCCCGTTGGGCGTGCCCAGGGAGTAAAGCTGCAGGGGGTGACGCCCCACCGGCAGGTCCTTCTCCTGGGTGGGCCCGGCCACCGGGCGGTTGATGTTGGCGAACCGGCCGCCATTCTCGCGGTTCCAGGTCCAGATCTTCGGCGGGACGTATTCGGCGTCGGACATTGGTGGAGACTCCCCTGTCGGGCGCAGCCGCCTCCCGCGGGCGCCCCTCTGCGCCAGAATAGCCATCCGCCCGGGTTTCCCAACGGGATTTTGCGCATCGCCTCCGGGTGCCTATCTCCGGGCTCCTGAACCCCGGAGGAATTCCATGTCCCGACCCGTCCGCCCCAGCCGCCGCGCCCTGCTCGCCGCCGCCCCGCTGGCCGCCGCCGCCGCGCCCGCCCTTGCGGCCGGGGTCCTTCCGGCCGGGGCGCTGAAGGGCCGTTCGGTCCTGATCACGGGCGCCAGCTCGGGCTTCGGGCGCCTCACCGCCTTGCACCTGGCCGGCCTTGGCGCCCACGTCATCGCCTCCATGCGAAATCTTAAGGGCGGCCGTCGGCCCGAGGCCGCCTCCCTGAAGGCCGAGGCCGCCAGTCTTCCGGGCCGGCTGGACCTGGTTGAGATCGACGTCATCCGGCCCGACCAGGTCGCCTCTGGCGTCGCTGCAGCCGAGCGCCTGGCCGGCGGTGGCCTTGACGTCCTGGTCTCCAATGCCGGAATCGGCCTCTCCGGCCCCCTTGAACTGCACGACGAAGAAGCTCTGGAGGCGGAGTTCCAGACCAACCTGCTGGGCGGCCTGCGCATGGCCCGGGCTGTCCTGCCCGGCATGCGGGCGCGCCGCGCCGGCCTCATCATCCCGGTCTCCTCGCAGCTGGGCCGGATCGTCATGCCCAACATGGGCGGCTATTGCTCGGGCAAGTGGGGGCTGGAGGCCGCCTTCGAGGCCATGGCCTACGAGCTCGCCCCCCTTGGCGTCGACGTGACGATCGTCCAGCCCGGCGGCTATCCGACCCGGATCTGGGAGACGGGTAGCAAGGCCGTCGAGGCCATGATCGCCCGCAACCCGCCGGAGCGGGTCCAGGCCTACGCCCAGCACATCGCCATGACCCGGGCCTCCATGACTGCTCCACGCCGGTCGGATCCCATGGATGTGGCCCACGCCATCGCCGGCCTGATCGCCCTGCGGGCAGGGGACCGTCCCCTTCGCCAGCCGGTCCACCCGGACACCACCGTCACCACAGCGGTCAACCAGGCCCTCTCGGATGTCCAGGACCGGGTGCTGTCCCGGGGCCCCTACGGTGCCTGGCGCGCCGCGGTGAAGGGATAGTGTGCGGTTTCCGGTTGCCTCCTGCTGCGGCGGCGCCAAACTCGCCTGCCAAGAGAAAACCCCAGGTCCGGTCAGGAGTACGACCCCAATGACACCCGCCGATGACGCCGCCCCCGTTCGCCCTCTCGACAAGCAAGCCCTGAAGGCGAAGTACCGGGCGGAGCGTGACAAGCGCCTGCGCGCGGATGGCAACGACCAGTACGTCCGGGTCGCCGGGGTCTTCGCCGGATATCTCGACGATCCCTACACGCCCTTCCAGCCCCGCGAGCCCAAGACCGACCACGTGGAGTTCGCCTTCATCGGCGGCGGCTTTGCAGGCCTTGTCGCCGGTGCCCGCCTCGTCGAGGCCGGTATCACCGATGTTCGCATCATCGAGAAGGGCGGCGACTTCGGTGGCACCTGGTACTGGAACCGCTATCCCGGTGCCCAGTGCGACACAGCGTCGATGATCTACATGCCGCTCCTGGAGGAGACCGGCCACGTCCCGCGGGAAAAGTACGCCCACGCCCCCGAGATCCTCGAGCAGTGCCAGCGCATCGGCCGCAAGTACAACCTCTACGACAACGCCCTCTTCCACACCGAGGTGAAGGACCTGACCTGGGACGAGGAGAACGACGTCTGGGTCATCACCACCAACCGCGATGACCGCTTCACCGCCCGATTCCTGGGCTCGGGCACCGGGCCCCTGCACGTCCCCAAGCTGCCGGGCATCCCGGGCATTGAGAGCTTCAAGGGGCATTCCTTCCACACCAGCCGCTGGGACTATGACTACACCGGCGGCGATCCGCTCGGCGCGCCGCTCTCGAAGTTGGGCGACAAGCGGGTGGCCATCATCGGCACGGGCGCCACGGCGGTACAGTGCGTTCCGCACCTGGCCCGGGCCTGCAAGGAGCTCCTGGTCTTCCAGCGCACCCCTTCCTCAGTGGACGTGCGCGCCAATGCCCCCATTGATCCGGAGTGGTTCGCCTCCATCGCCACCCCCGGTTGGCAACAGCGCTGGCTGGAGAATTTTACCGACAACCAGGCTGGCGGCGGCGCGGAGGAGGACCTGGTCAAGGACGGCTGGACAGACCTGTCCCGGCGCATCCGCGAGAAGATGAAGACGATTCCGCCCGAGCAGATGAGCCCCCAGGCCATGCTTGCCGCCTTTGAGGACTCCGACTTCGAGAAGATGGAGGAGATCCGCGCCCGGGTGGACTCCATCGTCTCCGACAGCCAGGTCGCCCAGGACCTCA
This sequence comes from Phenylobacterium deserti, assembly GCA_945874825.1. Classification (GTDB taxonomy): domain Bacteria; phylum Pseudomonadota; class Alphaproteobacteria; order Caulobacterales; family Caulobacteraceae; genus Phenylobacterium; species Phenylobacterium deserti_D. The sequence goes on from CAMCIK010000025.1 coordinate 24,527, forward strand.
AGGCCTGGTACAACCAGCTCTGCAAGCGGCCCTGCTTCCATGACACCTACCTGCAGGCCTTCAATGAGCCCTCTACCCGCCTGATCGATACCGACGGCAAGGGGGTGGAGCGCATCACCGAGACCGGCGTGGTCGTCGCGGGGGTCGAGTACCCCGTCGACTGCATCATCTATGCCTCGGGTTTTGAGGTAGGCACCGACTACACCCGGCGCACGGGCTTCGACCTGACCGGCGTGGACGGGCTGAAGCTCTCCGAGGCCTGGGCCGATGGCATGCGCTCGCTGCACGGCCTGCACGTCCGGGGCTTCCCCAACGCCTTCTTCGTCCAGCCGACGCAGGGCGCCAACCTGATCTCCAACGTGCCCCACAACCTCACCGACTCCGGACGCACCATCGCCACAGTGGTGGCAGAGGCCAAGCGCCAGGGCACCACCCGGGTCGAGGTGAGCCAGAAGGCCCAGGACGACTGGGTCGCCCTCCTGCTCACCGGCCCCGGGCGGATAATGATGGGCTCATCGGAATGCACGCCGGGCTATTACAACAACGAGGGCCAGGCGATGGGGCCGGGGGCGAAGTACAATGTCGGCTACCCGTACGGGGCCAGCGCCTACTTCCGCTACATAGACGGCTGGCGGAAGTCCGGGACGTTCGAGGGTCTGGAGTTCGCCTGAGCCCCGCCCGGCGGTAGGTCAGGTGAGCTAGCCCGCCAGCTGGGCCTTCCGCTCACGGCGGCGGCGGGTCAGGACGTGCTCGGTGTAGCCATTGGGCTGGGCCCGGCCCTCAAAGACAAGCTCCAGCGCCGCCTGGAAGGCCAGGCTCTCGGAATGGCCGCCCATCGGCGAATAGGCCGCGTCTGAGGCGTTCTGGCCGTCCACTACCGCCGCCATCCGGGCGAAGGTCTCGCGGACCTGGTCCTCGGTGCAGACCCCGTGGTGCAGCCAATTGGCGATGTGCTGGCTGGAAATCCGCAGGGTGGCGCGGTCCTCCATCAGGCCCACGTCGTGGATATCCGGCACCTTTGAGCAGCCGACGCCCTGGTCGATCCAGCGGACCACATAGCCGAGGATGCCCTGGGCGTTGTTGTCCAACTCCTGCTGGACCTCCTGCGGGCTCCAGTTCGAGCGGGCCAGGGGCGGGGTCAGGAGGGCATCGAGGCCCGTGCGCGAGCCGCCGGCCAGGCTGGCCTGGAGGGCGGCGACGTCGACCTCGTGATAGTGCAGGGCATGCAAGGTGGCGGCGGTAGGTGAGGGGACCCAGGCGGTGTTGGCACCGGCCTTCGGATGCCCGACCTTGGCGGCCAGCATGTCCTTCATCATGTCCGGGGCGGCCCACATGCCCTTGCCGATCTGCGCCCGGCCGGGGAAGCCGGCGGCGAGGCCGATCTCGACATTGCGCTTCTCATAGGCGGCCAGCCAACCTTCGGCCTTCATGGCGTCCTTCCGGACCATGGGGCCAGCCTCCATGGCGGTGTGGATCTCGTCCCCCGTCCGGTCGAGGAAGCCAGTATTGATGAAGACGATCCGGTCTTTCGCCGCGGCGATGCAGGCGGTGAGGTTGGCGCTGGTCCGGCGCTCCTCGTCCATGATGCCCATCTTCACCGTGTTGCGGGGCAGGCCGAGGGCGTCCTCCACCTGGTCGAACAGGCTCACCGCCAGGGCGACCTCGTCAGGCCCATGCATCTTCGGCTTCACGACATAGACCGATCCGGCCGGGCTGTTGAGGCGGGCGCCGTTCAGGTCGTGGAGGGCGGCGACCACGGTCACCAGGGCGTCGACAGCAGACTCGTAGACCGGCGCTCCGTCCAGGGTGACCATGTCCGTCAGCATGTGGTGGCCGACATTGCGCACCAGCATCAGGGAGCGGCCGCGCAGCACCACCTCGCCGCCGCCGGGCGCCGAATAGCGCCGGTCCTCGTCGAGCCGGCGGGTCTCGGTGCGTCCGCCCTTTTCAAAGGCCGCCGTCAGGTCGCCACGCATCAGGCCCAGCCAGTTGCGGTAGACACCCGTCTTGTCCTCGGCGTCCACGGCGGCCACCGAGTCCTCGCAATCCTGGATGGCCGTCAGGGCCGACTCCATCAGGACGTCCGCCACCCCGGCGGCATCGTCCTTGCCGATATTGTGGGTCCGGTCGACCTGGATCTCGAGGTGCAGGCCATTGTGCTTCAGGAGAACGGCAGAGGGCGCTTCGGGCGCGCCGCGCCAGCCCGCTAGTTGCGACGGATCCGCCAGGGCCGCCTTCGCCCCGGAAGCCAGGGTCACGGAGAGGGCGTCGCCCAGGATGGCGTAGGCTGTGGCGTCCGCGTGGGAGGCCCCGTCCAGGGGCGTGGCGCGGTCCAGCACGCCTCGGGCGTAGGCGATGACCTTGGCCCCCCGGACCGGGTCATAGCCCTTGCCCCCTGTCGGCGGCTCCAGGGCGTCGGTGCCGTAGAGGGCGTCGTAGAGGCTGCCCCAGCGGGCATTGGCGGCATTCAGGGCGTACCTGCCATTCGAAACCGGGACCACCAGCTGGGGTCCAGCGACGCAGGCGATCTCGGGGTCGACGTTCCCGGTACCGATGGTGAAGGGGGCGGGCTCAGGCAGGAGGTAGCCGATCCGGGTCAGGAAGTCGGTCTGGGCGGCGAGGTCGAAGGGCTGGCCCTTGCGGTCCTTCCACCAGGCGTCGACCTGCCCCTGAAGGACGTCACGGCGCTCCAGCAGGGCCCGGTTGCGCGGCTGGAAGTCCTTCAGCAGGCTCTCCAGCGCGGTCCAGAAGGCGGCCGGGGCGACGCCGGTCCCGGGCAGGAGTTCTTGTTCGACGAAGGCGTGCAGGAGATCCGCAACAGCGAGGGATTTGCTGATCTTCATGACATTCCGACCTTTCAGATCGGGCCGCCGACGGGCGCCCGGGCGCGGCTGCAGAGCCTGCCGCAGCGGCGCTGCCATACTCTGCGCAGCGCGGGGCTTCAATGGGGCGCGGCCCCCTCAGGCACCGGAATCAGGCGTCCGAAAACCCGAAGGGCGCCAGGGTCCTTCGGTAGTCGTCCGGCAGGATCTGGCGGCCGATGGGCGGGGCTGAGCGGGCGGCGCAGTCTGCCCGGTGGCAGAGCCGGCAGGTCACCCCGATGGGTGTGGCCTGGTCCGGGCCTCCGTCCCGGTGGTCCTGGGCGTAGACCAGCCGATGGGCGTGTTCCTCCGCACAGCCCAGGGCGATGGCCCGCTCGATCCGCGGCGCGGCGAAACCGCCTCCGCCGGCGGTGACGGTCCGCGCAACGGAGAAGAATTTCTGGCCGTCGGGGAGTTCCAGCCACTGGGTGACGATCTGGCGCGGGGTCCGGAAGGCCTGGTGGACGCTCCAGAGGGGGCAGCCCCCGCCATGCCGGGCGAAGGGAAAGCCCGCGCCATCCAGCCGCTTGGAGACATTCCCGGCCTCATCGACCCGGATAAAGAAGAAGGGGACCCGCTCTTGGCCGGGCTTCTGAAGGGTGGTCAGCCGGTGTGCGGTCTGCTCGAAGCTGGCCCCGAACTGGCGACCCAGGGCCTCAACATCATAGCGTCGGGCCTCGGCGGCCCGGGCGAAGGCGGTGTAGGGCATCAACAGGGCGGCGGCGGCATAGCTGGCCAGGGCCCGACGGGTCAGGCGCAGGCCACCTTCGGTCTCGAATGCACCCGCTGCCAGCACCTCGCCGATCTCGGCCTCGAGCTCGAGATAGGCCGTCTGCAGGGCCAGCTGGAAGGCCTGGCTGGCGCTGTCCAGGGTGTCGTCCAGCAGGACCTCCCGCCGGTGGCGATCCAGCCGCCGGGTGGCGCCGCTCATGACCTCCGGGGGCAGACGGCGCACCCGCAGGCCATGGTGAGCCTTCAGGTGGCCAGCCAGGCCCTCATTGCCCGCCACAGCCTGGGCCAGCCGTTCGGCGGCGTCATCCAGTCCGGGGAAGCTGTTACGACGGGCGGCCAGGAAACGACGCGATTCGGCGACGGGATCTGCGGCGTCGGCTGCGTCCCACTGGTCGGCGCTGCGGTCGGCGAGCGCCAGCTGCTCCTCGCGGTAGGCGGTGTAGAGCCGCAGGAAGGCCTCGGTGACTCCCGGGAAGTTGGCGGCGGCGTCGGCCACCTCAAGGGCCTTCAGCTCAATTCCGGCGAACATGGGATCTCGCAGGGTCGACTGGAGCCGGGCGGAGTCGTTCCCGCCTTCCGCCGCAAGCACGGCGACGTCCAGCCGGTAGGTCTGGGCCAGGCGCACCAGCATCTCGGCGCTGAGGGGGCGGTGATTGCGCTCCAGGAGCGCAATGTAGGAGGCTGAAACCTGAAGGTCCTCGGCCATGTCCGCCTGGGTCAGCCCCAGGTCCCGCCTTAGCCTTCGCAGGCTTGGCCCTACATACAGCCGCCGCTCGGTCGCCATGGACAGGCCTCCGCCAGAGTCGGGTCCTTACAACATTACAAGTCTGACCTGTAAAGTCTGACAGATCGACTTCATGGGGACTCGATTCCCTGTCATCCCTGCGTCACACGGCAGGCCGCCGAAGGCCCCGTCTGGCGGGCGCCCGGCCAGCAAGGGATTCCAAGGCCATGTCGTATCAGGACGATATCCAGCAGGTCGAGACGCTCATCCGCAGCAAGCAGGGGACCTGGGACGGCATCAGCGCCGAGTCCGTGATCCGCATGCGCGTGCAGAACCGGTTCCGCTCCGGCCTCGACATCGCCCGCTACACCGCCGCCATCATGCGCAAGGACATGGCCGCCTACGACGCGGATCCGGCCCACTACACCCAATCCCTGGGCTGCTGGCATGGCTTCATCGGCCAGCAGAAGATGATCTCCATAAAGAAGCACTTCGGGACCACGGACCGGAAGTACCTCTACCTGTCAGGCTGGATGGTTGCCGCCCTGCGCTCGGACTTCGGGCCCCTGCCGGACCAGTCCATGCATGAGAAGACCTCCGTGCCGGCCCTGATCGAGGAGCTCTACACCTTCCTCAAGCAGGCCGACGCCCGGGAGCTGGGCATGATGTTCCGCGACCTCGACGCCGCCCGTGCGGCCGGCGACAAGGGCAAGGAAGCCTCGATCCTCAAGGCGGTCGACACTTACCAGACCCACGTCGTGCCGATCATCGCCGACATCGACGCTGGCTTCGGTAACGCCGAGGCTACCTACCTCCTGGCCAAGAAGATGATCGAGGCGGGTGCCTGCGCCCTGCAGATCGAGAACCAGGTGTCGGACGAGAAGCAGTGCGGCCACCAGGACGGCAAGGTCACCGTCCCGCACGAGGACTTCCTCGCCAAGGTCCGCGCCTGCCGCTACGCCTTCATGGAACTGGGCGTGGAGGATGGCATCGTCGTCACCCGCACTGACAGCCTCGGCGCCGGCCTGACCAAGCAGATCGCCGTCAGCCACACCCCCGGCGACATCGGCGACCAGTACAATTCCTTCCTCGACTGCGAGGAAGTGACCCCGGCCCAGTGCAACCCCGGCGACGTGCTGATCACCCGCGACGGCAAGCTGATGCGGCCCAAGCGCCTGCCGTCCAACCTCTTCCAGTTCCGGGAAGGGTCAGGTGCCGACCGCTGCGTGCTGGACTCCATCACCTCGCTGCAGAACGGGGCCGACCTGCTCTGGATCGAGACCGAGAAGCCGCACGTCGAGCAGATCGCCAGCATGATGGACCGTATCCGCGAGGTCATTCCCAACGCCAAGCTGGTCTACAACAACTCACCGTCCTTCAACTGGACCCTGAACTTCCGCCAGCAGATCTTT
>CAMCIK010000026.1 GCA_945874825.1 Phenylobacterium deserti
GCCCATGCGCATGGCCAGGAGGATCTGGCCCATGCAGTTGTTGATCTTGTGCGCGCCCGTGTGATTGAGCTCTTCGCGCTTGAGATAAACCTTCGCGCCCCCGAATTTCTGGGTCAGGCGCTCGGCAAAGTACATTGGGCTCGGCCGGCCGACATAGTGCTTGAGATAACCGTCCAGCTCGGCGTGGAAGGCCGGATCGGCCATGGCAAGCCGGAAAGCGGCCTCCAGCTCATGCACCAGGGGCATAAGGGTCTCAGGCACGTAGCGGCCGCCGTAATCGCCGAACCGGCCGGAAGCGTCGGGATAGACGGAATAGTCGTTTGGCGTAGTGATCTGGTTCACGTGGGGCCTATTGTCTGGCTCGGCGGACAGCGTCGAGGAAGGCCGAGATCAATGACGCGTCCTTTAATCCGGGACCGCGCTCCACGCCAGAGGAAACGTCTGCCATCGGGGCCCCGGAAGTCGCCAGGGCCTCTGCGACATTCCAGGGATCGAGACCCCCCGCGAGAAACCAGGGACGGGGCGGACGAAAGTCCTTGGTGATCGTCCAGTCGAAGGCCCGGCCCAGGCCCCCGGTCATTCCGGCACCCTCCGGCGGGCGAGCGTCCAACAGAAGGTGGTCGGCGAGATCGGACCAGGGCCCGGCCGCCGCAAGGTCGGCGGCGGAACCCACCGGCAGGGCGCGGATCAGCCCCACTCCGGTGCGGCGGGCGACCTCAGCTCCCCGCGCCAGCGACTCCTTGCCATGCAGCTGGATCAGGTCCGGGCGCAGGATCCGGGCGATTCGGTCCAGGACTTCGTCGCCGGCGTCGACGGTGATGGCGCAGATCCGCACACCGGCTGCCCGGGCGGGCTGAGCAAGGCGGGCGGCCGCCTCGGGTTCGACGAAGCGCGGACTTGTCGGGAAGAAGTTGAAGCCGATGAAACCCGCGCCGCAGGCGACTGCGGCCTCGACTGTTTCCGGCGTGGACAGGCCGCAGATCTTGGCAGGAACATGCATCGCCCGGATTAGGGCCAAGCCGGCTTCAAGTTCAAGACCTGAGGATCCAGTTGAGGCCCGGAGGACCCAGTTGAAGCAGGAGAAACCCACTGAGGATGGGCATGGGCACGAGATGGACTTGGGCGCGCCCTTGATTGTCCTGGAGGTCCCGGGATTGTCCTGGAGGTCCCGGTCGTCAGTCGTCGGCGTTGAGCCGGACCCGAAGTTCCTTCCCGCTCTTGAAGAAGGGAACATGCTTGGCGCGAACGGAGACGGCCACCCCTGTCCGGGGGTTCCGGCCTGAGCGGGCACCGCGGGACCGGACCGAGAAGGCGCCAAAGCCGCGAAGCTCGACCCGACCGCCATCCTCAAGGGCCTGGATCATCCGGTCGAGGATGACGGAAACGACCCGCTCGATGTCCTTCTGGGTAAGGTGCGGGTTTTCCTCAGCCAGCCTGGCGATGAGTTCGGACTTGATCATGCCCCTGGCCACCCCCGGAAATCGGCTGTCTGCGCGCGCCGTCAGGCGATCACTTCAGCGCAATTCCCTTTGGCGTCAAGCCCTTGGACGGGACCCGCAGACAAAAGAACCCTCAGACAAATGAAAACGGCGGACCGATATTCCGGTCCGCCGCATCCAGGACACCCTGACGCCGAAGCGCCGGGCTGCCACCTAGTCCTTTTGGGCCTTCTCGCGCAGGGCCGCGCCAAGGATGTCGCCCAGTGAGGCTCCCGAGTCCGAGGACCCGAACTTCTCGATGGCGGCCTTCTCCTCGACCATTTCCAGGGCCTTGATGGACAGGGAGATCCGCCGGGCGGCCTTGTCCACGAGGGTGACCTGGGCGTCGACGCGGTCGCCGACGGCGAAGCGCTCGGGGCGCTGGTCAGCGCGGTCCCGCGAAAGGTCCGACTTGCGGATGAAGGCCGACATGGGCGCCTCGTCATCGCCAAAGCGGACCTCGATGCCACCCGAGGTGACCTCGGTGACGGTAACCGTCACGTTCTGGCCCTTGCGGAAGACGTCGCCGGTCATCGGATCGCCCGAGAGCTGCTTGATACCCAGGGAGATACGTTCCTTCTCGACGTCGACGTCCAGGACCCGCGCCTTGACCATCTCGCCCTTGTGGAAGCGCGCGATGGCCTCCTCACCGGGCACGTTCCAGTCGAGGTCGGACAGGTGGACCATGCCGTCGATGTCGTTGTCCAAGCCAAGGAAGAGGCCGAACTCGGTGGCGTTCTTGACTTCGCCCTCGACGGTGGAGCCCACCGGATGGGTGGCCACGAAGGCCTCCCACGGATTGTCCATGGCCTGCTTGAGGCCCAGCGACACGCGACGCTTGGAGGGATCCACGTCCAGGACGACCACGTCGACTTCCTGAGAGGTCGAGACGATCTTGCCGGGGTGGACGTTCTTCTTGGTCCAGGACATTTCCGAGACGTGCACCAGGCCCTCGACACCCGCCTCCAGCTCCACGAAGGCACCGTAGTCGGTGATGTTGGTGATACGGCCGGTGAAGCGGGCACCCACCGGGTACTTGGCCTCGACGCCGTCCCAGGGGTCAGACTGGAGCTGCTTCATGCCCAGGGAGATGCGCTGGGTGTCGGGGTTGATCTTGACGATCTGGACCCGGACCGTGTCGCCCACGGCCAGAACCTGGCTAGGGTGGTTGACGCGCTTCCAGCTCATGTCGGTGACGTGCAACAGGCCGTCGATCCCGCCCAGGTCCACGAAGGCGCCGTAGTCGGTGATGTTCTTGACCACGCCTTCTCGGATCTCGCCTTCCTGCAGCTGACCCACGAGTTCGGTGCGCTGTTCGGCACGGGCCTCCTCGAGGATGGCCCGGCGGGAGACGACGATGTTGCCGCGCGGGCGGTCCATCTTGAGGATGGCGAAGGGCTGTTCCTTGCCCATCAGCGGACCGACGTCGCGCACCGGGCGGATGTCGACCTGCGAGCCCGGCAAGAAGGCCGAGGCGCCGCCGAGGTCAACGGTAAAGCCGCCCTTCACGCGGCCAACGATGGCCCCCATGACAGGCTCATTGCGGGCGTGAACGCCCTCAAGCCGGGTCCAGGCTTCTTCGCGGCGGGCCTTCTCGCGGCTGATAACCGCCTCGCCCATGGCGTTCTCGACCCGCTCGAGGAAGACCTCGACCGTGTCGCCGACGGCCAGCTGAGGCTTGTCTTCCTCGCCGACGCTGAATTCCTTGATGGAGATGCGCCCCTCGGTCTTGAGGCCCACATCGATGATCGCGAAGTCCTTCTCGATGCCCACGACAATGCCCTTGACCACCTGGCCTTCCATGAAGTCGCGTCCACCTAGGGACTCGGTCAGGAGGGCCGCGAAGTCGTCGCGGGACGGGTTCAGGCCAGCATCATCAGCCATTTTGTACTTTCATCAGTCATTATGACCCGGAAGCTACGCGCCCTTCAGGCGGACGGGTTCCCGGAGTCGGGTTGGAGTTGAAACCGAAGGCGCGGAGTCTGCGCCGGAATATGCCCGCGGCTTGGGAGGGAAAGACGCGATGGGATTTGCCGTCCGGATCATTCCCGGCCGACGCGCGCCGCCTCGACAATGCGGCGGGCCGCATCGGTGGCGAGGTCTATAGTCATTTCGGTAGTGTCCAGCAAGACGGCGTCGGACGCCCGGGCCAGAGGCGCATCGGCCCGGCCGCCGTCCCGGGCATCACGCCGGCGGATATCGGCCAGGACCTCCTCAAAGGAAACCGTCTCGCCCTGGGCGGCAAGCTGGCGCCAGCGGCGCTCGGCGCGGACCTCTGGACGGGCGGTCACGAACAGCTTGGCCGGAGCCCAGGGGGCGATCACCGTGCCGATATCCCGGCCGTCGAGTACAGCTCCGCCTGGCCGACGCGCAAATCCGACCTGGGCGGCGTTGAGGGCTTGCCGGACGCCAGGGTGTACCGCCACCCGGCTGGCCAGTTCACCCGCCGCGCGGGTGCGGAAGGCGGGATCGTCCAGGGCCAGCAGATCGATCTTCCCGGCGACGGCCGCTGCGGCCTCGGGATCATCGGGATCGCTCCCGGCCCGGGAGGCGGCCACGCCGACGGCCCGGTAAAGGAGGCCGGTGTCGAGGACCGGTAGGCCATAGGCCTTGCCCAGCCAGGCGGCGACCGTCCCCTTGCCTGACGCGGCCGGGCCGTCGACGGCGATCACCAGGCTGGCGGTCATGCCGGAGTGATGTCGGCACCGAGGCCGCCCATCATGTCGACGAAGCCCGGGAAGCTGGTGGCGATCATTCCGGGCTCGTCCACCCGGACGACGGCGTCCGCGGCCAGGCCCAGCACCAGGTGCGACATGGCGATGCGGTGGTCGCCCCGGGTCGTGACCGCCGCTCCGCCGACCGGGGGACGGTTGGCACCGGCACCGGTGACGATCAGGCCCTCGGGCTCTTCCTCCACCGCCAAGCCACAGGCCGCGAGGCCCGCCGCCATCAGGGCGATGCGATCGCTCTCCTTCACGCGCATCTCACCGATGCCTCGCATGCGGGTAACGCCCTCGGCAAAGGCCGCGGCGACCGCCAGTATGGGATACTCGTCAATCATGGACGGCGCGCGATCCGCCGGGACGTCGACCCCCCTGAGAGCTGAGTGCCGGGCGGTGATGTCACCGACGGGCTCGCCCCCCTCATCGCGCACCGCCGACACCGACAGGTCGGCGCCCATTTCCCGGAGGGTCGTCAACAGTCCCGTGCGGAGGGGGTTGAGCAGGACTCCCTCCACCGTCACCTCGGACCCGGGCGTGATCAGCGCCGCCACGAGAGGAAAGGCGGCCGAGGACGGGTCGCCCGGCACCCGGATCCGGGTTCCCGTGAGGCCCTGCCCGCCGGGCAGGGTGATCCGCCGCCCCTCCGGAAGATCCTCGACGGTCACCTCGGCCCCGAACCCCCGGAGCATCCGCTCAGTGTGGTCCCGGGTCGGCTCCGGCTCGATGACGACGGCACCGCCGGCGGCGTGGAGACCCGCCAGGAGGACGGCGGACTTCACCTGGGCCGAAGGCTCGGGCAGGAGGTATTCGATCCGCTTCAGGCTCCCGCCCCTCAGGGTCAGGGGCAACCGGCCACCCGACCGGTGCAGGAACCGGGCGCCCATCTCCGAGATGGGTTTCATGACCCTGTTCATGGGCCGGCTCCGGAGAGAGGCGTCACCCGTGAAGGTTGCAGAAAGGTCGAAGCCCGCGGCGGCACCGAGGATCAGGCGAACGCCCGTTCCGGCATTGCCGCAGTCGATCACGTCGTCGGGCTCAGAGAATCCGCCCCGGCCCAGGACCCGCCAGCGGCCGGCCCCAAGGGCCTCCACCTCGGCGCCAAAGGCGCGCATGGCGGCGGCGGAACGCAGGACGTCCTCGCCCTCAAGGAGCCCCTCCACCTCCGTCAGGCCCTCTGCCAGGGCACCGAAGATCAGCGCCCGGTGGGAAATCGACTTATCGCCTGGAGCCCGGACCCGTCCGCGCAGGGGTCCGCTCCGCCGGGCGCTGAGGGCGGCGGTCTGGCCGGGGGAGGACATGACGTGAATTGGCTCCGGGGCAGGTGAAGCGGGACGGATGCGCCTGAAGGGCTTTGCTTTTGACAGTGGCGCCGCCGCATGGCAAGGGAGCCGGCTTCCTTTATCACCCTTACAAGAGGCCCTCCCCTTGGCCCTTCCCGAACTCGGCGCGAAGCAGATCTGCCCGAACTGCCAGGCCAAATTCTACGATCTGACCCGCCGTCCGGCGCACTGCCCCAAGTGCAGCCACGAATTCGACCCTGACGAAGCGGTCCGTTCCCGCCGCGTCCGCGCCCGGGCGGCTCCGGCTGAGCGCGACATCGAGGACGACGCCGACGATCAGGTCGAAGCGGCTGGATCCGAGGTCGAAGAGGAAGAGGAGGACGAGGTCGTCACTCCCGCACTCGACGAGGCCGTGGACGACCCGGTCCTCGTGGTGGACGACGAGGATGGGGAGGTCATCGCCCCGCCCGAGGACGATCTGGTCGCCTTCCAGGAGGAAGACGAACTCGAAGAGGAGGAGGACGGCGTGCCCTTCCTTGAAGACGAGGAGGACGAATTCGACGACGCCGAACTCGACGGTCTCCCCGGCGAGGCCGGCGCGGACGACTAAGGCACGTGGTCCTTCCGGATACGGCGATTTTTCCCCTTAGCGGGCTTGATCGCCGCGATCCTCCGGACTAGGTTCCGCGCCTTCCCGGATGGGCCCCAGTGGCCCGTCAGGGACCCGAGACCTCGGGGCTATAGCTCAGTTGGTAGAGCGCTTGAATGGCATTCAAGAGGTCAGCGGTTCGACTCCGCTTAGCTCCACCATGAAGGCCCGTCGGATATCCCGGCGGGCCTTCGCCATTCCGGGGTCAGGCCGGAGGCTTCAGGCTCAGCCAGGAGGCCTCAGGTCGGCCAGGCCCAGTTTCGCCAGCCACATCAGCGCCCTGAGACGCGGACGCCCTCCACCGCCCGCGGCGGCCATCAGGTCGGAAACCGTTCGCGGTCCAGCCTGGGCCAGACGGTGCAGATCCCGGATCATATCGGGCGGCAATCGGACGGGATCGAGCACGTAGGTGGTCATCCTCAGCCGGAGCAGGTCCTCCAGGGCGGCTTCCCGTCCGGGCGGGGCACTGACGATCCAGTCCGGTGCCATCCGGCGGGTGGGGAAATGCCCAAAGAGCCGGGAGGGATCCGGCCTCAAGGGCCAGGGGATCTGGCCCCCGGTCGCGCGGGACCGAAGCCGGCCGAGTTCTCCGGACAGGGCCTGGTAGCGATGCAGGATCACCGGCCAGTCGAACTCTGCAAGGGCCCGGGCCTGGCCCGATGCGCCCATCCGGGCGCGCTGGTCGGGGCTGTCGGCAAGCTCGCCGATCCGCCGGGACAGGATTTCCGGATCCACCGCCGTGGCCATGCTGAACTGGCCGATATAGCGGTCATAGGTGTCCATCTGCAGGGCGTGTCGAAGGGCCAGGTCAATGGCGCCGCCCTCGGGAGCCCCGGTCACAGGTATCCGGAAGCCGTCGAGACCGTCCCTCACCGTATCGCGGTAACCGTTCCAGTCCGAGACCAGCACCGGCAGGCCCGAGGCCATGGCCTCCACCGGGGTGATGCCGAAGGTCTCCTGGATATTGTCAGAGATCGAAACGAAGACATCGGCCGCGCACCAGGCCCGCCGGTAGTCCCCGGCCTCTCCGCCCTTGGCGTGGAGGAATCGCACGGAGGGTGCCAGGGCCGACTGGGCGTCGCGATAGGACTCCGCGATCGCTTCATTGTGGAACTGCCCGGCCTCTATGCAGACCAGCCGCCGCCCCGCCGCCGCCCGTTCCAGGGCCTGGTAGAGGGGGGCTGGATTGGCCTTGGCGTGGAAGGACAGCCGTCCCGCAAAGAGGAAGACGACGTCCCCGGGGGCGAGGCCGAGGTCCTGCCGTGCAGCCTCGATCTCTGGAACCGGTCGCGCCAGTGACGCCACATCCACCCCGAGGGGGATGACCGGAAGCTCGATCTCGGAGAATCGGGTGGCGCCATAATGCTCCGCCAGCCAGGCTCGACGCTCAGCCATGAGGCTGCGCACAAGGGTGACGGCGGCCGTCGATGTGCAGATCAGCGCGTCCCAGGGCTGGAAGGGCGCACCCGCCAGGTCACCGATACTGTCCATGGCGCCCAGAGAGGACAGGGTGTGGGTCACCCCGAAAAGACTGTAGGCACCCGGCCCCTCCCGGTTGCGGTCATGCGCCATGGCCAGTGGGATCGGACCCGGATGGTAGACGGAGCCCGGAAATCCAGGAGGCGGAGCTGTCGAGCCCTGTTCGCGCCAGACCAGACGGCCGGCGAACCCCTCCTGCTGCAGCTGGTCCATCATCGCCCGTGAAGCCCCGCGGCCGAATCCGAAGACCTCGCCTTCCGGCCTTCGCCGGGCGATGGCGCGAAACAGGGACTTACCGACCGCCTGGCGGCCCATCAGCTTGGCGTCAGTGGAATAGCCGTCCCCCACATAGTGGAGGGCGAAGGACAGGGGGTCGGTCATGCCGAATTGGTGCGACGGCGGGCGCTGCAGCGCAAGTCCGACTGAAGTCAGGCCGGCGGATATTGAAAGCGGGGGCCCCGGGCGCCACATGAGGAAGGTGGCGGCTCGGGCCAGAACCGGACGGGACGCCGCAGAGTCGCTTTGACTGAGGACTCCCATGACCAGGACCGTACTGTTCGACAGCCCCTTCCTTCTCGGCTTCGAACACACCCGAAACCAGATCGAGAGGGCGGCGAAGGCCGCATCCGAAGGCTATCCGCCTTACAATGTCGAGGATCTTGGCGGCGGTGCCCTCAGGATTACCCTCGCCGTTGCCGGGTTCACGCCCGAAAGCCTGCAGATCTCCCTGGAGGATCGCCAGCTGACCATAGCCGGCCGCCGGGAGGACGCCCCCAAGGGCGATGCCTACCTGCACCGGGGGATCGCCGCCCGAAGCTTCATACGGAGTTTCGTCCTGGCGGACGGCGTCGAGGTGGACCGCGCACTGCTGGAGCATGGCCTCCTGCATGTGGACCTCAGCCGTCCGGCACCCGAGCCGCAGGTTCGCCGCATCCCCATCCAATCGGCAGGCTGACAGTAGCTGAAGGAGCCCATTCCATGACCCTCGATTCCAAGATTCACGCCCTCCCCGGCCTGACCCCGGAAGCCTTCGCAGCCCTGGGCGCGCCCGACATGGTCTATGTCCGTCCGATCCGGGCCGCCGAGATCCTCGCCAGCACCGCTTCAGGCCGGATCGAGGGTATCGATCTCGATCCGGACCAGGTGCTCTATGCGGTGCACCGGGCGGACGGCGAAAGGCTGGCCATCCTCGGCGACAGGGACTCTGCCGTTGCGGCTGCGGTCGCACACGAACTGGCACCGGTCTCTGTTCACTGACGCCGACTGAGCCGGCTGACGCCTACGGACGCCCAGGCGTCAGGCGGCGGTCGCCTCTCCCTGGGCCAGGAGAAATCGGATCGCGTCAGCGTCGGCCGCCTGCCTGAGCTGGCCGCGCAGGTCTTCCCGGCGCACCAGTCGGGAAATCCGCGCCAGGGCGCGCAAGTGCTCGACCCCGGAGTCCTCGGGCGACAGCAGGGCAAAGAAGAGATCCACCGGCTGGCCGTCAATGGCACCGAAGGCGATGGGCTGCTCAAGCCTGACCACAACCAAGCGGCTGTGCTCAAGTCCCGAGACCCGGGCATGGGGGGTGGCGACCCCGCGGCCAAGCCCGGTCGACCCCGACTGCTCCCGCTCGAGGAGGGCAGACAGAACGCCCACCGGATCGAGGCCGAAGTTCTGGGCGGCCTTGTCGGCGATCAGGTTCATCACCTGGCGGGGCGTCCGGGCACCGAAGCCAACGGCGACACCGCTTGGCCCGATCAGGTCGGCAATGGAGAGGCGGTCCGGCACGGGTCACGCTCGCTGACGGAAGGCGCTTCCGCCAGGCGCCTGAGGCCGACGGCACGCTCAGACTGGAACCTCGCCCGCAGCGCCCTCTCGGGCCACCAACGTGCGCTCGGGATCGATCCAGCCGATATTTCCATCCGGCCGGCGGTACACAACGGACAAACCGCCATGCGCGGCGTTCCTGAACACGATTGTCTGCTGGTCCGTCAAGTCCAGTTCCAAAACCGCCTGGGAAACCGTCATGGTGCGTAATGGCTTTTCGGTTTCCGCGATCACCAGGGCAGCGGGCGGCTCTGAGGTCGAAATCGGATCAATCCCGTCCTCCCAGGCCTCGTCATCGGCCTCTTCAGGCGACTTCAGGACAAAATAGGACGCCATTTCCGCCTGACGCGCCGCAGATGAGGGGGCGTGGCTCTTCAGCCTTCGCTTGTAGCGTCGGACCCGGGTCTCGATCTTGTGAAGGGCGGCGCTGAACGCCGCATGGGCCTCTGTCGCCAGGGCGTGGCTCGCAAGGGGCTGGCCTGTGGCAAGCTGGACCGAGCAGTCCACACGAAAGGCGTGGCCCTCGCGGCTGACCACCACGTCCGCGGAGCCGCCGCGGTCGAAGATCTTGCCGATCGAGGCGTTGATTTCATCGACGACCCGCTCGCGCAGGGCCGATCCGACGTCGACATGCTTGCCGGTGACCTGGACTCTCATGAGGATATTCGGCGCTCTCGCCGCCCGGGAGTCAATCTCCGGATTAGCCCGCAGTTGCGAGCATGCGGCGGCGGTCGGTGGACGAGGGAATTCTCATGGATTCCCGATACTTGGCCACAGTGCGGCGAGCGATATCCACCCCCGAACCCTTGAGGATCTCGACGATCCGGTCGTCGGAGTGGACGTTGTCTCCAGGACGTTCTGCGTCGATGAGCTGGCGGATCCGGTGCCGGACACTTTCCGCCGAGTGCGCCTCTCCATCGCCCGTCGATGAGATGGAGGCGGTGAAGAAGAACTTGAGCTCGAAGACACCCCTGGGGGTGGAGACGAACTTGTTCGACGTGACCCGGCTCACCGTCGATTCATGCATGCCGATGGCCTCTGCCACCGTCCGCAGGTTCAGGGGCCGAAGGTGGGAGACTCCGTAGGCGAGGAAGCCATCCTGCTGGCGAACAATCTCGGAGGCGACCTTCAGTATGGTCCGCGCCCTCTGGTCCAGGCACTTCAGGAGCCAGTTCGCCTGGGAGAAGCAGTCTGAGACAAAGACCTTCTCGGCCTCGGTCCGGGCACCGGCGGACACCCGGGCGAAATAGCGGCGGTCGACCAGGAGCCGTGGCAGGGTGTCGCTGTTCAGCTCCACGTTCCACAGGCCGCCGGGCCCCTCCCGGATGATGACGTCCGGAGTGACGGGCACCGTCGGCTCACCGCCGAACGCGGCCCCGGGTCTCGGCGTCAATCCCCTGATCTCGGCGATCATTTCGCGAAGGTCCTCGTCATCGACGCCGCAGACACGCCGCAGAGCCGCCATGTCGCGCCGGGCAAGAAGGTCCAGGTTGTCCACGAGTGCCGCCATGGCCGGGTCAAGCCGGTCCCGCTCGATCAGCTGGAGCCTGAGGCATTCGGCGACATCGCGGGCGAAGATTCCCGTGGGCTCGAAGCCCTGCAGCACGCCCAGGATCGATTCGAGGAAGGGCGCGTCACACCCCAGGCGCTCGGCGGTCTCGACAAGATCGCACCTCAGGTACCCACCTTCATCCACCGAGTCGATCAGGACCCCGGCCGCCGCGAGGCGGGCACCGTCGAGGCCGCTGACGGAGAGCTGGGCGAACAGGTGGTCGCGCAGGGTCGCGGCCCCGGACAGGCGCTGGGCGAGATCACCGTCGGACTCAAAGCCGCCGCCGCTGGTGCGGCTCCAGTCAATGGCCCCGCCGGCATCCTCGCCAGCGGCCATGTCGCCGGTCGCCCTTTCCCCAGGGGAGGCCTCGGCCTCATGGCTGATGTCGAGCCTGGCTTCGGCACCCGATTCGGGAATCCGATCGGCGGCGAAGGTCGCTTCCGCGCCCGGATCGAGCGCCACGACCTCAACATCGGAATCGCGGTCTTCGCGGGCCAAGAGGGGGTTCCGCTCGAGCTCGGCCTCGACAAAGGCATCGAGCTCGACGCCAGACAGCTGCAGAAGCTTGATAGCCTGCTGCAGCTGGGGCGTGATGACCAGCCCCTGTCCCTGACGAACCTCTAACCGCGCCCCGAGCGCCAACTCCGCCTCCTTGGCCTGCTTCTTGCTTGCAGGTTAGGGAGGGAAGGCAACTGTTTGGTTAACGGGATCTCATTTTCCGGAAGATTCCCGCGGGGAAAGGGACTCAATGAAGGCCCGGACATCCGCCGCGGAACGATCCGGGATCTGCTCCATCGGGACGTGACCGGCCTCCGGGTAGACAATGAGCTGGGCGCCCGGGATGAGCCTATTGAGCTCCTCGCCCACACCGACCGGCACCACGGTGTCCTTCGCGCCGTGCATCACTAGGGTTGGAACGGAAACCCCCTTGACCGCGTCGGCCGAGGCTGAGGGCGGGCCGCGGCGGCCCGCCAGGATCATCTCCCGCCGGCCCGGCGCCAGGGCCAGATCGACATAGCGGTCCACAAGGGCGGGCGTGACGAGGCTCTCATCGACATAGGCCTTCCTGAGGCCCGGTTCGGCCAGGGGACGGGGGTTGAGGCTGCGCAGGGCGGCCCGCCCGACGGGATTGGCCATGACCCGGAAGATGGCCGGCGGCCCCTCCTCGGAGGGCGAACCGGCCTCCGTGCGGGGACGCGGTCCGACGGAAGCCACCAGGACGAGCCCCCGGAGACGATCCGGATGCGCCAGGGCGTAGTTCCAGGACGCGCCGCCGCCCATGGAGTTCCCCGCGAGGACGAAGGGCGGGAGGCCAAGCTGGCGGGTCAGCTGGTCGATGACCTCAACCTGGCCCTGGGTCGACATCTCGTAGCCCGGAGGCGTGACGGTCAGGCCGTGCGCGGGCAGGTCCAGGGTCACCACCCGATAGGTGTCGCCCAGCCTGGCCGCCCAGGGCTCCCAGGTGTCGAGGTTTGCGGCGAAGCCGTGGACCAGCACCACGGGCGGCCCGTCCGGCCGGCCCTGGTCGCGGTAGTGGACGCTGACGCCGTTCTGCAGGGTTACGAACCGCGAGGCGGGATTGGCGTACTTCGCCTTGAGGGTCTCGTAGGGGATGTCCCGGGCGCAGCCGGCCACGGCGGTGGCCAGCAGGGCGGCCGCCAGGGCGACAAGGGATCTCAGGGGCATGCGAATCTCCATCTCAGTCCAGGCCCAGCCGCACGAACTGCGACTCCGGGGCCTCGATCGCCTTGAGGGCCTCGGCAAGGCGCCGGGCAGCCTGCGACTCCAGCGGGCTTCCCGCCAGGTTCTCAATCTCGTGCGGATCCGCGACCCGGTCGAAAAGATAGTTCCCCGAAGGCCGCGTTCGGGCCCAGAAGGGCAGTGCGTCGCCTGCGGCGTAAGGCTGGTGGATCACCGGTATGGCGGAGCCTGGCATGCGGTCGAGGAAGGCCCTGTGGTCGGGGGGCGGCAGGGCGATATGCCGGTCGATCAGGTGGGTTGGCATGGTGGACCACCGGTTCGACATCATCGACAGGGGCGCGTTCTGGCCGGCGGGGCCCCGGGCGTACTTCCACTCCCGGGTGACCAGGTGAACCTCGCGCCCCCAGACCCCGGTCAGCAGGTGATCCCGAACCGTGTCCGTCTCGCCGCGCAGGACGGAGAGGAGGGACCGGCCATGGGTACGCTGTCGAACCTTGACCCCGAACAGGTCGGCCAGGGTGGCGAACAGGTCGACGCTGGTCGTCAGGGCGTCGCAGGCGCCTGGGGCGATGCCTGGGTGGCGGATCATCAGGGGGATGTGTCCGAGGGTGTTGTAGACCGGCACGCCCGGCTTTCCCCAGATGTCCTTCTCGCCCAGGTAGTGCCCGTGGTCGGTGCACACCATGACCAGGGTGTCGTCGGCCAATCCCTTGTCTTCAATGGCCTTGAAGACCCGCCCCAGCCAGTGGTCGATCATCGACAGCTTGGCACCGTAGCTGGCCCGCAGGCGCCGGGCGCTGGCCTCGCTCAGGACGCCCTTCGCGATTGCCCCCTGCATGTAGGGCGGCCAGATCATGGGCGGGCCCGAATAGTCGGGGTCGTACATCGAGGCCCAGGGCTCCGGGGTATCGAAGGGCTCGTGCGGGTCGAATTCGTCGATGAACAGGAAGAACCGGTCGTGCCAGCCCGCGTTCTCCTCGATCCAGCGGGCAGCGGCGGACATGGTCCGCGGACCTGGAAAGTCCGGCTCCCCCCGGAACCAGCCCCGGCTGTCATGGTAGGGCATGTGATCCCGTCCAAAGATCGGCGCGCCCGCCCAGCTGGGATCCGGCCGGGTCTTCCAGGCGTCCCCCTCGTGCCCGCGCTCGTAGGCCCAGGCGGTGAAGTCGGCGTGATAGTTCTCGCCGCCGGTCTCGAACAGGTGGGGGTGATCGGAGATGAGCTGCGAGACCACGCCGGCCTTGTGCAGCTCGTAGGTGATGGCGTCCTCCCAGATCTCCACCGACCCCCAGGCCCGCCAGAGGAAGTCCAGGGCGCCGCAGAGGATGTCATGGCGCGCCGGCATGCAGGGCAGGGAGCCCGTATGGTGGTTGTCGAATCGGACTGCGGTACGCCCGAAGGCGTCGAGATTGGGGGTGGCGAACTCGGTCCCGCCATAGGCGCCGAGCATGTGCCGGTTCAGGCTGTCCAGCAGGATGACGACCGCATTCCTCGGCGTGGCGACCATGCCCCTCCCCCTCCCGAAGGCCGACGACAGGGCGAAGGCCCCGGTGACGTCAGGCGAACTGTTCCCCGAGGTAGACGCGCCGGACCTCGGGATTGTCGACGATCTCGGCGGGCGTGCCCTCCAGCAGGAGCTCCCCAGCATGGATGATGGCCGCCCTGTCGATGATGTCCAGCGTCTCGCGGACATTGTGGTCGGTGATCATGATGCCGATCCCACGGGCCTTCAGATAGCCGATCACCTCGCGGATGTCGGCGATGGCCAGGGGATCGATCCCGGCGAAGGGCTCATCCAGCAGCATGTAGGCCGGCTCGGAGGCCAGAGCGCGGGCGATCTCGACGCGCCGCCGCTCGCCACCGGACAGGGAGATGGCGGGAGACTTGCGCAGGTGGTCGATCCGGAGCTCGCCGAGAAGCCCGGCAACGGTCTCGCGGGCCTTGCGCGAGTCGGGCTCGCGCAGTTCCACGATCGACATGACGTTTTCCTCGACCGTCATGCCCCGGAAGATGGACGGCTCCTGAGGCAGGTACCCCAGGCCCATGCGCGCGCGCTGGTACATGGGCTGGCCGGTGATGTTCTCCCCGTCCAGCCAGATCGCGCCCTCGTCGGCGGCGATCAGTCCGGTGATCATGTAGAAACAGGTGGTCTTGCCGGCTCCGTTCGGACCCAGCAGTCCCTTCACCTCGCCCCGGCCGAGGCGTAGGGACACGCCCTTGACCACGGCGCGGCCGCGGTAGGTCTTGCCGATCCGGTCGACGACCAGGCCTTCCTGGACAGGAGCCTCCATGCCCCGACCCTAATTCGGCACGTCGGGCGAGGCGCCCGGATAGATGACGGTGCGGACCCGGCGGCCGGAGCGTTCCCCGCCCCCTTCCATTCGCGCGTCCCCGCTGACCGTGTTCACCACCAGGCGCTCCCCCTTCATGACGTCCTGTCCGCGGGAGGCGGCGACCGAGCCGGTGACGGTGAGCGTCTGGGTCTTGGCATCGTAGACGGCCTTGTCGCCCCGAACCCTCTGCTCTGGGGTCACGTAGAACACCGATCCCGTCGCCTCCATCCGCAGGAGATCGCTGCTGCAGCCGTTCTTGCCGCTGCCCGGGGGGGCGGGGGCGTAGATGATCCTGAGTTCATTGGCCCGGAGGCGGCTGGTCTCCTGGAGGGCCTCGGCCCCGCCGCTATAGACGGCGGAACACTGGCTGTTCACCAGTTCCAGCTGGTCGGCGGTGATGTCGACGGGGGCCTTGGAATTGCGGGCCAGCTGGGCCTGGGCGACAGGCGCCGCGGCCAGGCCGAGGCACAGGGCGGCGATCGCCGACGCTGTCCGGACGCTGTGCTGAAGGCTCGTCATCGCTTGTTCCCGCGCTTAGGGCCCGGACCTCGGCTCCAGGCGGGTGGAGACCCCGCCGCCGAACACCAGGCGGTCGCCCTTGTCGTATACGCCATAGGACTTCGCATTGATTTCGCCAAGCGAACCCACGCCCTGGATGGCACCGTCGCCCACAAGCTCGCCCAGCGCCGTGTCGAAGGTCGAGGCCCCGGTCAGGAAGCTGACATCACCGCCGTTCAGCCGGACGTCGCCGGTCAGCTTCAGGAGATGCCTGGATTCATTGTAGTCGCCCGTCTTCGAAGAGACCTGGATCGGTTCCGCCGGGTCCCGGCGGAGCACGAGCACCGGCTGGTCGAGCAGGACCCGATCATAGTCCTTGGGATCTCGGGTGGCCGTGCGGGCCGTGAGGGTGAAGGGCCGGCCCTTCCGGTCCTGGCCGACGAAGCGCGGATTGACGAGCTGGATCGACGCCCCCGCCTCCACCGGCCGGGCGCGGGGGGGGGCGAATACGGCGCGGAGGAGATAGCCAGCGAGGACCAGGAAGATCAGCCCGACCAGGGCCGGGAGGAGCCGCCTAAGGCCCCGGACGCGGCGGGAGCGCCTTCGCAAGGCCGAAGCCTCGCGGGTCCGGCGGCCGGCCGCAGGAAGGACCGCTTCGCTCATGACCTGTCGCCGGCGGCGGGCTCAGGCATGGGCAAAGATATCCACGTCCTCCCACCCCTCAACGTCGAGAAGGGCACGATGGGGGAGGAATCGGAAGCAGGCCTCGGCAAGCTCGGCCCGTCCCTCCCGCCGGAGCATGTCGTCCAGCCGCTGACGCAGGCGGTGAAGGTGAAGGACGTCCGAAGCCGCATAGGCGATCTGTTCCGGGGTCAACGTGACCGCGCCCCAGTCTGAGCTCTGCTGGACCTTGGACATGTCGACGCCCAGCAACTCCCGGGACAGGTCCTTCAGACCGTGCTTGTCGGTGTAGGTCCGGGCGAGCCTGGAGGCGATCTTGGTGCAGTAGACCGGCGCCGTCAGGACCCCCAGGTGGAGGTGGAACATGGCGATGTCGAACCGCCCGAAATGCAGGATCTTGGTAACGGCGGGATCGGCAAGGAGGGCCTTCAGGTTCGGCGCCGCATAGTCGGCCCGGGACAGCTGGACCAGGTGCGCATCTCCGTCGCCAGCCGACAGCTGGACCACGCAGAGCGGATCGCGGCCGAGCCTCAGCCCCATGGTCTCGGAGTCGACGGCCACGGAGGCGACGCCGCCGAAAACACCGTCGGGAAGGTCGCCTTGATGAAGATAGTTCGCCACGGTCCGCCGTCTCCGCCGGTTGAATGTGAAGCGTCCCCAGGGGGGACGGTGGTGCCCAGGAAAGGACTCGAACCTTCACGGCCGTTAAGCCACTGGCACCTGAAGCCAGCGCGTCTACCAATTCCGCCACCTGGGCCCGATCCGTCGGACCGTGCGAGGGCGCTTCCTTAGGGCCAAGTCCGGGTCCGGTCAACGGCCATGCGCCGGACAGGACGGCCGCGGATTGCAGGGCGGACGGGCATCGTCTATCCCCATCTCCTGAACTTGCGCCTTGGAGCCTTGGAGTCATGCCAGACCTCGTCACCGTGTTCGGGGGTTCCGGGTTCATCGGGACGCAGATCGTCCGGGCCCTGGCCCGCCGGGGTGCCCGGGTCCGGGTGGCCGTGCGCCAGCCACATCTGGCCCACGCCATGCGGCTGATGGGCGACGTCGGCCAGGTGGAGGTCGTCCAGGCCAACATCCGCAATGCGGACTCCGTCGCCCGCGCCGTCGAGGGCGCCGATGCCGTGATCAACCTGGTGGGGCTTCTTTACGAGACCGGGCGCCAGACCTTCCGGTCGGTCCACGTGGAGGCGGCGGCGATCATCGCCCGGACCGCGGCGGCAGCCGGCGCGCGACTGACCCACATGTCCGCCCTCGGTGCCGACGCTGACTCGCCCGCCCGGTACGCCCGAACCAAGGCGGAGGGCGAGACCGAAGTCCGCGCCATCCTGCCCACGGCGGTCATCCTGCGACCCTCCATCGTGTTTGGTCCGGGGGACGACTTCTTCAACAAGTTTGCCGAGATGGCCGTTATCAGCCCTGCCCTGCCCCTGATCGGTGGCGGGCGCACCCGGTTCCAGCCCGTCTATGTGGGCGACGTCGCCAGCGCCGCGGCGGAAGTGACCCTGGACGCGCGCCACGCCGGGCGGACCTTCGAGCTGGGCGGCCCCGGCGTCTTCACCTTCCGCGAGATCCTCGACCTGATCCAGAAAGAGACCGGGCGGCGGCGGCTCTATGCGCCCCTGCCCTTCCCCGTGGCCGGGCTGGTCGGGACCCTATGCTGGCCCTTCACCCTGACGCCGGTCGCCCCGCCCCTGACCGCCGACCAGGTCCGCCTGCTGCGGTCCGACAACGTCGTGTCCGGCGAGGCCCCGGGCCTGTGGGACCTCGGCATCGTCCCCGAGACGGTCGAGGCCGTGCTGCCGACCTATCTCTACCGGTTCCGCAAGGGCGGGCAGTTCGCTGCGGACAGCGCCCCCGGCGCGGGCCAGCCGGCCTGACCGTCAGGGGAGGGACAAAAGGACCAGTCCCGCCGCCCCGACCAGGATGCGCCACCAGCCGAAGGGTGCGAAGCCCCGGCGGCTGACAAAGTCGAGCATCACTTTCGCGACGGCATAGCCGACCACAAGGCTGACCATGAAGCCGAGGATCAGGAGACCCAGGCGGTCGCCATGCAGGGACTGGCGGTTCGACCAGAAGTCCAGGACGAAGGCACCGGCCATGGTCGGCATGGCCAGGAAGAAGGAGAACTCGGCGGCGGCCCGCTTCTCCACACCCAGCAGCATGGCCCCGACGATGGTCCCTCCCGAGCGGGAGACGCCGGGGATTATGGCCAGGGTCTGGAAGAGGCCAACCAGCAGGGAGGTCTTCAGGCTCAGCGCCATGGCGTCGGTCTCCCGGGGGGCGGGAGCCCGGCGGTCGATGACCAGGAGGACCAGGCCGCCGAGGATCAGGGAGACGCAGATCAGCCTTGGGCTCGCGAAGAGCACGTCCTTGATGACGTCATGCAGCAGGGCTCCGGCCAGGGCACCCGGCAGGAAGGCCAGGAGGACCGAGAGGGCGAAGTGGCGCGAGCGCTGGGAGGTCGGCAGAGTCACCAGGACCGCCCAGAGGCGCCGGAAGTAGAGGGCGACGACGCCCAGTATGGCGCCGAGCTGGATCAGGACGATGAAGGTGTCCCAGAAGCCCGGGGGCAGACCCAGGACGGTCTTTGCCAGCAGCAGATGCCCGGTGGACGAGACCGGGATGAATTCCGTCAGCCCCTCGACCACGCCCAGGATGATGGCGGAAATCCAGTCAGGCATGGGCGGATCCTCAGGCGGGGTCCGCCCGGCGGTCGAGCGGATAGCTGCGCTCGAGGCGATAGCGTGATCCGTCCGGGCCGCGCCAGCTTGAATAGAGGCCGAACCGGTCGACCCTCAGGCCCGGGACCCTCAGGGACTCCGCGAAGGTCAGCCAGCGGGCCACGGCCTGAGGCGGCAGCCGGTTCAGGTAGGCCAGGGTGACGTGCGGGGTGTAGGCGCGGGATTCCGCCGGCAGGCCCGCCCGACGCGCGGCGATCTCGCAGGCCTGCGCCAGCCGCGAGAGCGGCCCGGTCGGCGTCACACGGGCCCAGACGGCATGGATGTCCCGCCCCTCCCCGAAGGCGCCAGCACCGGCGAGATCCAGGAACAGGGGTGCCCCGCCGATCCGCCCGAGCTCGGAGTCCAGCTCGTCGGCCAGGTCCTCGCGCAGGTCACCGGCAAACTTCAGGGTGACATGCAGGGCCTCCCGGGGCCGCCAGGCTGCCCCGTCCAGGCCTTGCTGGAAGGGTTCGAGGGCATCGGCAGCCTCGTCAGGCAGGGCCAGGGCGGCGAACAGGCGGATCATGGGCGGGACCCTACCGCCAGCGCGCGCCGTGCGCACCCTTGCGACTGGCTAGGTGTTTCGCCTACGCCCGATTAGGATAACAATCCCCAATCGCAGCGCGGGCCGCCGATCCTTCGGCGTGACCTACCCCGCCTGCTGCCAGGAGTTCGAGATGCTGTCCCTTCGGTTTCAGGCCCGCCGGCTCCTGAGCGCCATTCTGGCCAGCGCCCTGGGGGCGACACTCGCCGCCGTGCTGGGCGTGAGCGCCGGCGCCGCCCAGTCACCTCCTGACCGCACCGGACCGGCGGTCTCGAAAAGCGCTGGGGACACCCGGTTCAACGTCGCCGACCGGGTCGCCCTGACCCACCTGATCCATGGCTATGCTATCGAAGTGGACCGGTTCAACATCGACGGCTGGTTCAAGCTCTTCACAGATGACGCCGTATTCTCGGTAGGCCTGCCCGGGATGACACCTGTGGAGCAGACAGGCGATGCCTTCCGCAGTTTCTGGCGCACGCGCTTTGGCGAATTCGAACGCAGCGGAAATCGACGCAAACACCTGATCTCCAACATCCTGTTCGTCGAGCAGACGGATTCCACGGCCCACGCCGTCATCAGCGGGCTAATCACCAACGCCAAGGATGGAAAGACATTCACGGTCGTCTCGGGGGTCGACTACGAAGGCTGGTTCGTGAAACAGGGTGGCGTTTGGCGAATCAAGCGCTGGAACGACCGGCCCGACGTGAACTTCGAGTCAGGCCAATAGGCGCGCCTAGATCGCCGATCCGGGGGGCATGAACGACCCCTTGGGGGGCTCCAACGCCGAGCCGCGGAGGCCCAGGGCGGCGAACAGGCGGATCATTTTCCCATGCCTACCGTCGGTGCTGGCTTGCACAAGACGGTTAAGGTCACGATATTCATGCCTGCGCCCGATCCGGGCGTTTGGGAGAGGACCTTCCTTCGATGAGCGACTTCAATCGCGGAGCGGCCCGTCCGGTTATCGTGGACCGCGCCGACATGGCCGTCGACGCCGGCCTGCGCCAGTTCATGCTCGGCGTTTATAACAAGGTAGCCCTGGGCCTGGTGGTCTCTGCGGCCATGGCCTGGCTGACGGGCATGTTCCCCCCGGTCCGTGACCTGATGTTCAAGGTCGCGGCCGACGGCCGCTTGGCCAGCATGACCCCCGTTGGCTGGATCGTCGCCTTCGCACCCATGGCGATCATTCTGTTCACCAGCTTCGGTCGGGGCGCACAGACGCCCCGTGGCGCCGCCATCTCCTACTGGAGCATTGTGGTGCTGATGGGTGCCTCCATGGGTGTCCTGGCCCTCGTGTACACCGGCGCGGCCCTCGCCCAGACCTTCCTGATCACCGCAGCGGCCTTCGCCGGCCTGTCCGGGTTCGGTTACGTCACCAAGCGGGACCTTTCGGGTCTGGGAAGCTTCCTGATCGTCGGCCTGATCGGCCTGGTGATCGCGTCCCTGGTGAACATGTTCCTGAATCTGCCGATGATGGGCTTCATCATCAGCATTCTGGGCGTCTTCATCTTCGCGGGCCTGATCGCCTTCGATACCCAGCGCCTCAAGCTGATGTACTACGACCTTGGCGGCGACCAGGCCTCCACGGCCGTGGCCACCAACTTTGGGGCCCTCAGCCTGTACCTGAACTTCATCAACCTCTTCCAGTTCCTGCTGAGCCTGTTCGGCGACCGCCGCTAGGCAGCTGGGATCTGACACCGGAATACTGGCCCCGGCGGGCGACCGCCGGGGCTTTTCCTTGAGTCTCAGTCGACCACCCGGAAACGCCGGGAGTCGAAGAGGGTCAGGACCTGCGCCAGGTCGTGTCCGCGCTTGAGGATCATGCCGCCCTCCCCGATCACAGCCCAGGCGCCTTGCTTGCGGGCCATGGAGGGGCGCTTCTCGATCCGGTAGGCGGGCGCCTCGGAGGCGCGGCGGAAGACCGAGAAGACACAGGCGTCCGGCAGGGGATCGATGGCGTAGTCCTTCCACTCCCCGGCGGCGACCATCCGGCCATAGAGGTTCAGGATGCGGGTGAACTCAGCCCGCTCGAAGAAGACGCGTCCTGGAGGACCGCCCGTGGGGAAGGGTTCCGCCGCCATGGGGGAAGGTTAGCCTCCCCGCGCCATCGGAGGCAATCCTCGGGAACGGAGAGGACCCCGCCGCGAAATGACCTTATTTCGGACAAGCGCGCGCCAGATCCGCATCGGAATGTGCAGGCGTCGGTTGGCCGGACCTGAGCTCCGGGTATCTGAACAGCCCCCCCAGCCCCCGCCCGGAGCCGGGCCGCCGGGCCAGCCGACACCCCTCCACACATCGCAGGACATCACCTCAGACCAGTCCGAGGGCCCGGGCTATTTCCGGGACGGCGGGATCTTGGTCGCCGAGAGGATGCGCCCACCCTTGGGCGACTGCACGATCACCACGGTCGCCAGGCCCGGCTCGGTGGCGGCCGGGAGCCGCCAGGTCAGGGTCCGGCCTCGCCAGGAGCCGAGCCGCCTCAGCTCGCGGACAGCGTTGATGGCCACCACGGTCTGGCCGCGGTTATCGCCCCGGCGCACCTGAACGCTTCGGGGACGGGGATCATATCGCACCATCCACACCTCGGCACCGCCCTTGGGCGCCGCGCCGGACGCCACGCTGGCACTGTCCTCAGAGCCGGTGATCCGCGGGCCCGCGGGCGCCTGGGCAGCCTTGGTGATCAGGGTCTCAAGCGTCTCGGCCTCGAGGGCCCCGGCCTCGCCCCGGCCCCCGACCACGGCCTGAGGCGTGTAGGGATCCTCGAGCTTGAAGCGGGATACGTAGGTCTTCTGGCGGACGACGAATTCCGGGCGGGCAAGTGTGTCCGTCCAGCCGAGGTAGTCCCAGTAGTCGACGTTGAAGGTCAGCGGCAGGACATCGGCGCGCGCGGCGAGGGCCTCCATGGCCGCCCCGGCGCCGGTGCAGGACCCGCAGCCCTGGGCGGTATAGAGCTCGACCACGACCGGCGACCGCGGCGCGGCCGAAGCCACGGCCGGCGACAGCATCAGCAGACAGGCGAACAGGGCTCCACGCATAGGCCCGCACATAATCCCAGTTGTCTGGTGCGCCCGATCAAGAAGGCGTGAAACCAACACGCCGCGCCTCCTTTCCGGAGGCGCGGCGGCCGGGATCAGCCCTGGGCGTCGCGCACCAGGTTCCGAAGAACGTAATTCAGCACGCCGCCGTTGCGGAAGTACTCGAGCTCGGTCGGCGTATCGATCCGGCACCGCACCGGGAACCGGGCGATCCGGCCGTCGCCGGCCCGATAGAGCTCCACCGTCAGCTGGCGGCGGGGCGACAGGTCGGAGAGGCCGCGGATGGAGACGATCTCATCGCCGGTCAGGTTCAGCTTCTGCCAGCCGTCCTGGATGAACTGCAGGGGCAGGACCCCCATGCCCACCAGGTTGGAGCGGTGGATTCGCTCGAAGCTCTCTGCGATCACCGCCCGCACGCCCAGCAACTTGGTGCCCTTGGCCGCCCAGTCGCGGGACGAACCCGTGCCGTACTCCTTGCCGGCAAAGATCACCATCGGCCGGCCTTCCGACTGGTAGCGCATGGCGGCGTCGTAGATCGCCATGGTGTCGCCGGAGGGGAAGTGGCGGGTCACGCCGCCTTCGATGTCGGGGGTGATCTTGTTGCGGATGCGGATGTTGGCGAAGGTACCCCGCATCATCACCTCATGGTTCCCTCGGCGGGCGCCATACGAGTTGAACTCGGTGGTCGGGACCTGGTGCTCGCGCAGATAGACCCCGGCCGGCGAGCTGGCCTTGATCGAGCCGGCTGGCGAGATGTGATCGGTGGTGATCGAGTCCCCAAATACGCCCAGGATCCGCGCCTCGATCACGTCAGTGACCGCTTCGGGCTCCATCTGCATGTCCTGGAAGTAGGGCGGGTTCTGGACGTAGGTCGAGCCCATGTCCCAGGCGTAGGTCTGGCCACCCGCCACCTTGATGCCCTGCCAGTTCTTGTCGCCCTTGAAGACGTCGGAATACCGGGTGGCAAACATCTTCTCAGTGACATGCTTGCGCTGAAGGGCGGCGATCTCGGCGGAGGTTGGCCAGATGTCCTTGAGGTAGACGGGCTTGCCGTCCTTGCCCTCACCGATCGGGTCGTTGGCCAGATCGATCAGCAGGCTGCCTGCCAGGGCGTAGGCCACCACCAGGGGCGGCGAGGCCAGGTAGTTGGCCCGGGTATCGGGATTGACCCGACCTTCGAAATTGCGGTTCCCGGACAGGACCGAGCAGGCCACTAGGTCGGCGGACTGGATGGTCTCGGCGATGGCCTCGGACAGGGGACCGGAGTTACCGATGCAGGTCGTGCAGCCATAGCCAACCAGGTTGAAGCCAAGGGCGTCCAGGCTCTTGGTCAGGCCGGCGGACTTCAGGTAGTCAGTGACCACCTGGCTTCCGGGGGCCAGGGAGGTCTTGACCCAGGGCTTCACCTTCAGCCCCTTTTCCACCGCCTTCTTGGCCACCAGGCCGGCGGCGATCAGGACGCTGGGGTTGGAGGTGTTGGTGCAGGAGGTGATGGCGGCGATCACGACGTCGCCGTCGCCCAGGTCGTAGGATTCACCCTTCACGGCGGCGCGCGGGGCACCAGGCTCGCGGCCAAACTCCTTGCCGAGGGCGGCGCGGAACTCGGAGGCGGCGTCGCTGAGAAGCACCCGGTCCTGGGGCCGCTTCGGGCCGGCCATGGAGGGCAGCACCGAGCCCAGGTCAAGCTCGAGGGTATCGGTGAAGACCGGGTCCGGATCGCCGGGCTCGAACCACATCCCCTGCGCCTTGGCATAGGCCTCGACCAGGTCGACCCGGGCGGAATCACGTCCCGTGGCACGCAGGTAATCGATGGTGGCCCGGGTTACCGGGAAGAAGCCGCAGGTGGCGCCATATTCCGGGGCCATGTTGGCGATGGTCGCCTGGTCCTCGAGGGTCAGGCCAGCGAGGCCCGGACCAAAGAACTCGACGAACTTGCCCACCACGCCCTTCTTGCGGAGCATCTGGGTGACGGTCAGCACCAGGTCGGTCGCCGTGGACCCCTCGGGCATGTCGCCAGTAAAGCGGAAGCCGATGACCTCGGGGATCAGCATGGGGATGGGCTGGCCAAGCATGGCCGCCTCGGCCTCGATGCCGCCCACGCCCCAGCCCAGGACGGCCAGGCCGTTGATCATGGTGGTGTGGGAATCAGTGCCGACGACCGTGTCGGGATAGGCCAGGGCCGAACCGTCCTCATCCCCATCCCCGGTCCAGACGGTCTGGGCTAGGTACTCCAGGTTCACCTGGTGGCAGATGCCGGTGCCGGGGGGCACGACGCGGAAGTTGTTGAAGGCCGACGAGCCCCAGCGCAGGAAGCGGTAGCGCTCGATGTTGCGCTCGTACTCGCGATCGACATTCTCGCCGAAGGCCTTGGCGGTGCCGAAGGAGTCCACCATCACGGAGTGGTCGATGACCAGGTCGACAGGGTTCAGGGGGTTGATCTTCTCGGGATCGGCGCCGAGCTTGGTCATGGCGTCGCGCATGGCGGCCAGGTCGACCACCGCCGGCACGCCGGTGAAGTCCTGCATCAGGACCCGGGCCGGGCGGAAGCTGATCTCGTGCTCTACGGCGCCTTTGTTATCGAGCCAGGCGGCCAGGGCCTTGATGTCGTCGGCACCCACAGTGGCGCCGTCTTCGTTGCGCAGCAGGTTCTCCAGCAGCACCTTCATCGAGGCCGGGAGTCGGGCTAGGCCCGCAAGACCGGCTTCCTCGGCAGCCGGAAGGCTGTAGTAAAAGTAGGTCTTGTCTCCCACCGTGAGTTCGCGGCGGGTCTTGAGGCTGTCGATTGACGCCATGTCAGGGATCCTTCCTCTGTTCCGGACTGCACACAAAACGAACCGGAGATCGCGCACCAACACGGGCGGACACACAGCGTTCGCCCCGGCGCCGCGAACGTCCTCCAGGACAGGTGCGACCATGGGTTTCATAGACCTTCGGCGGGGCCGCGTCCATGCGCCGGCCGGGAGGAAGTGGTGACCCTGGCCCTCAGCCTCGGGGACCTGTCCCTCTCCCGGGGCGGACGGCGACTGTTTTCCGGCCTCAACCTGTGCCTGGAAGCCGGGCAGGCCTGCGCCCTGACGGGTCCCAACGGGTCCGGGAAGACCAGCCTTCTGAGGGCTGTGGCAGGCCTGTGCGAAGTGGACTCCGGGCGGATCGAATTCGGTGGGAGCGACCCCGGGACGGCGCGGGCCTCAGGTCTGCACCTCCTCGGCCACCTCGACGGCCTGAAAGCCTCGCGGACCGCCGGCGAGGAACTGGACTTCTGGACCCGCTGGCAGGGCGGGCAGCCCGAGGCCATGAAGGCAGCGGTCCGTCGCCTGGACCTCCTGCGGCTGCTGGACCTCGAGGTCCGACGCCTGTCGGCGGGGCAGAGGCGCCGCCTGGCCCTCGCGCGACTGTTGTCGGCGCCCCGGCCCCTCTGGCTGCTCGACGAGCCCCTCAGTCCCCTCGACGCCCACTGGCGGGGTCAGGTCCTCGACATTATGGCCGGGCACCTCGGGGGGGGCGGCCTCATCCTGGCCGCCGTACACGACCCCCTCCCGGTGGCTACGGTCGCCCTGGAGATCGCGCCGTGAACCCCGGCCTTGGACTCCTGCGGCGGGAAATCGCCATCGCCTGGGGGCGGGGCGGCGGCCTCATGGTGACGGGCGGCTTCTTCGCCGGCGCGACCCTTCTCCTGCCCCTCGCCTCGGGACCCGAGCCAGAGCGGCTGGCGCAGATCGCGCCGGGCGCGGCCTGGACGGTCCTGGCCCTTTCCGCCCTCCTAGGGCTCGAGCGGCTCTTCGAGCGGGACTATGAAGACGGGGCCCTGGACCTGATGGCCCATGCTGGCCTGCCCCTGGAATTCACCTGCGCCCTGAAGTGCCTCGGGCATTGGCTGGCCACGGGCGCGCCCCTGGCGGTCCTGGCACCCCTGGCGGCGATCGCCCTGGGGGCCTCGCCGGCCCTCGCGCCCCTGCTGTTCGCCTGCGCCCTGGCGGGGGGGCTGGCCTTCGCCTTCACCGGCGGGATCGGGGCGGCCCTCAGCCTGGGCACCCGCCGCGGCGGGCTGCTGACCGCCGTGATCGTCCTGCCCCTCTTCGTGCCGCCGGTGATCTTCGGCGGTGGTGCTCTTTACGCATTCGACTCAGGCCTGCCCTGGCGCGCCGGCTTCTCCCTGCTTGGCGCCTATGCCGCAGCGGCGGTCGCCCTGGGCCCCCTCGCCATGGCGGCGGCCTGCCGCAACGCCCTGTCCTGAAGCCCCCTGGCGGGCCCCGCGCCGGAAACGGGGTGATGGCGCGTTCGTACTCACAAGGGGTGCATCCCAGGAGCACAGACATGACCAGATTCAAACTCGGTACTGCAGGGCTAGCTGCCGTAATTGGCCTCGCCACCGCGGGCGCAAGCTTCGCCCAGTCCCCGCCTCCGGGCGGTGCACCTCCCGGTGCCATGCGCATGATGCGGGCGGAGGAGCCCAATCCCGAGGCCCGGGCCCAGCGCCTCCGCGACATCCTGCAGCTGACCCCCGCCCAGGAGCCAGCCCTGAAGGCCTTCCTCCTCGCCCAGAAACCGCCAGCGCGCGCCACCCCGCCCCAGGCGGGTGCCAAGGCCCTGACGACGCCCGACCGTTTGGACCGGCAGCGAACCCGCATGGTGGAGCGCCTGGCGGCGTTTGACCGCCGCGCTGCGGCCACCCGGACCTTCTACGCCCAGCTGACGCCTACCCAGAAGAAGGCATTCGACGCACTTCCCCAGGGCGGCGGCGGACACCGGGAGATCCGTGTCGAGCGTCGGATGATGGGCCCCGGCGGCTCGCCCATGGAGCACGGCGGTCCGGAATAGCCCGCCGGATCCCTGCACCGGCGGCTTTCCGTTGCCGCCGGCGCAGACCGGGGCTAAGGGGCGAGGCATGACGCAGGCCCTCGCCTTCCTCTACAACCCGCACCGCTTCATGGCCTTCTCGGCCTGGGCCGCGCCACTTCTGGGCACCCTCGCCCTCGGTCTTGCCGCGGCGGGGCTCTGGCTGGGCTTCACCGCCCCCGAGGACTACCAGCAGGGTGATACCGTGAGGATCATGTTCATCCATGTCCCCGCGGCCTGGATGGGCCTCTTCGTCTATCTCTGCCTGGGCGGCGCCAGCTTTCTCTCGCTGATTTTTCGCCAGGCCCTGGCGGATGCCGCCGCCCGTGGCGCAGCGCCCCTGGGGGCGGTCTTCACCGGCCTGGCCCTGGCCACCGGTTCGCTCTGGGGAAAGCCCATGTGGGGCACCTGGTGGGTCTGGGATGCCCGGCTGACCAGCGTCCTCGTCCTCTTCCTCTTCTACCTCGCCTACATGGCCCTTCGCGCGGCCATCGACGACGAGGCCAAGGGCGCCCGGGCGGCCGCCATCCTGGCCCTGGTGGGCCTGGTCAACGTGCCCGTGGTGCACTGGTCGGTTGAGTGGTGGAACACCCTGCACCAGGGCCGGACGGTCTTCGCGGCCGGCGGATCCCGGGCGGCGAACGTCTTCCTGGTTCCCTTGTTCCTGATGAGCCTGTCCTACATGGCTGGCTTCGGGGCGCTCTGGCTGGTGCGGATCCGCGGCGAGGTCTGGCGCCGCCGGGCTGCCGCCGCCGAGGCCCGGCTCGCGAGATGACCTATGCTTGACCTCGATCCCGGCGAGTACGGCCTCTACATCTGGACGGCCTACGGCCTGAGCGCCGCGGGCCTGGCCTGGCTGGCGGTGTCCAGCCTGGCCTTTGCCCGGCGCTGGCGCCGGCGCGCGGAGTCCCTCGAGGCCCGGGCGGCGGGCGAGGACGGCGAAGGCGGGCACCCGTGAAACGCCTGGCCGCCTTCGCCCCGGTAGCCGTCCTTGTGGCGCTCGGCTTGCTCTTCACCCTGTTCGGCCTCCGGAATGACCCCAAGTTCCTGCCCAGGGCCATGGTCGGAAAGCCGGTCCCGGAGGTGGTGCTTCCCACCCTGGCCGACGGCCTGCCCGACACCCTTTCGGACCCTGGCGGGCAGCCCTACCTGGTCAATGTCTTCGCCTCCTGGTGCGCGCCCTGCGAGATCGAGGCGCCCGTACTGGTGGAGCTTAAGGCCCGCGGCGTGCGCATTGTCGGGGTGGCCTACAAGGACGATCCGGAGAAGACCCGGGCCTTCCTTGGCAGGACGGGGGATCCCTACGCCAGGGTCCTCGTGGACCGGGAGGGGCGGGCGGGGATCGAGCTGGGTGTCTCCGGTGTGCCCGAGACCTACCTTGTCGACGGCTCAGGCCAGATCCTCGATAAGGTCACCGCCCCCCTCACCGATGCCGACGCCGTGCGCCTGCTGGCGCGTCTGCAGCGTTAACCTTTCCTGAACCGGGCGCCTTGAGAGTCAGGGTCCATTAACCCTGTTTCGAGGCCTCCATGGTCACTCCACTGCGCGCGGGTCCGCCCCAGATCCCCACCGAATGGTCCCTTCGTCTTCCGGAGGGCCCCCGGGCGTCCGTCCAGGCGCGCGCAGACCTGAGGCCGGAATCGGGTCAGGCCACCCGCACCCCGGCGCAGGGTCCCTCGCCAGTGCCTGCGGGACAGGACGTGCGGGCAGTGGGTCCCGACCCCGCCGCGCCCGTGCGGATGGCCCGCCCCGGGTCCCTCGTCGATATCCGGATCTAGATCCTGTTCCGATAAGTGGGAGCCGGTTATCGGAACAGGCCCTAGGCTCCGGACTTCTTCGACTTCTTTGATTTCTTCTTTGTCTTCCCACCGGTCTTGCCGGCCGGGTCCGCCGCTGGGGCCACCGGGGTCGCGGCGATCAGACGTCCCAGGTCCTTGAGGAATCGGGCGCGCTTGTCTTCGGGCAGACGGCCCAGCAGAGCCTGGTCCACTTCGGCTGCAGCAGGACGGGTGGCCTCAAGGCGTTCGCGGCCCGCCTCCGTCAACCGGACCTGCTTGGCGCGAGCGTCCGTGGTGGACCGGCTGCGCTCCAGTAGGCCCCGATCGGCCAGCCGCGCGACAAGCTCGGCCAGGGTGGAGCGGTCCACTCCGGTGACGGCGACCAGTTGGGACTGGGTGGCACCATCTTCAGCAGCGACGGCTTCGAGGATCGCATGCTGCCGGGGCGTCAGGGCTCCCGGTCCGGCAATCCCGGCATGCAGATCGGCGGCGGTCTGCACGGCGCGGTGCAGCATCCGGCTGATGGAGGGCACTGCCTCGTCTTCAGGGCTGGTTTTTTTCGACATGTCGGCGCTCCGTTTATTCCACCGGCGGGGGTGGTGTCTCCTCGGATTTGGCGTAACGCAGGATCAGGGGGGCCTGGGCCAGGCCGAATGCAACGTGAATGAGGCTCGATCCCGGGAATCTAAAGGCCAGCCAGACGCCTTCGGCCTGGGTGCGCCAGATGACTTCATTCACCCCGGCCATGACGAGGAAGAAGACGCCGTAACGCAATGTCAGGCGCCTCCAGCCCTCGTCGGGCAAGGGCAGGCTTGAGCCCAGCAGCATCTTCAGAAAGTTCCGCCCGGTCGCAAGGCCGCCCAGCAGCAGCCCGCCGAAGGCGAGTGAGGTCACGGTGGGCTTGACGTAGACGAACCGCGGATCGTCGAAGATCAGGGTCAGGAGGCCGAAGACCAGGGCCAGGACCCCGGCGGCCAGGGGCATGGGGGCGATCCGCCGCTCGAGGATGTAGCCGGTCGCAAGGGCGATGGCCGCGCCGGCCACCAGTCCCCAGCTCGCCAGGACCATATCCCGAGTGATGACATAGCCGATGACCAGGCCCGGGGGCC
>CAMCIK010000027.1 GCA_945874825.1 Phenylobacterium deserti
GAGGTTAGGGGATCAGGTTCCCCCTCCACCTGAAGACGCCCGCCTTCGGCATGCCGGGATGGGCAACGCTTTCAGGTTGCCGATGACAGTATGCCAAGGCTTGTCGAGTACCGTCGTGTTTTCGAAAGGGCGCAGCGATGACCGTTGAGAATGCAGGACGAAGTCGCCGGAGGGTTCTGGTCGGCCTGGCGGCGGCCGTTGCGGTCTCCGCATGCGGGAGGCGGGCGATGAGCGAAGAAGAGGGCGTGGTGGAGATCTTTGTTGTCCCCGGTGTGTTTGGCGCAACGCCCGACCTCCGGCGTGTCGCCCTGACGTATTGGGGCCGCGACTCCAGCGCAATCGGGGTCTGCGACCTGCAGGCCGGAAGCGTGGAGGTGCTGCGGGCGGGCCGGCAGGCCGGGCTTGGGATGCCAGCGCTTTCGCCGGACGGCGAGACGATTGCATTTATCGCCCAGCCCATGGACCCAAAGCGCGCTGGACTGGATTTGCTCTATCTGGCTCCCACCCGTGGCGGCGATGCGCGCCGGATTGGTGCCCGCGCCTATTACGCAGCGCCCAGTTTCTCCCCCGATGGCGGCCGTATCCTTGTATTCGCCGGGGACAAGGCCTTGGGGTCAGTCCAGCTTGTGGAGATCGACCTCGCGTCCGGTGCGGAGAGAGTCGTCTGGTCCGGCGCTTTTGGGGGCGCTCATAAAGCGGCCTACGACCCTACGGGCGCAGGCTACTGGGTCGGCGGGAGAGGGCCGGCGGCGTCCCTTGAGGAGGCCACCGGCTGGACCACCCTCGACTACGACAGTAAGCATGGGTCTCCACGCATCTTCCGCATCCTGCGCGAGGATGAGCCGGCGCGGCCCTTTGCGGTGAACCTTGGCGGACGCTGGGCCCTGGACGGAGTCGCCAATGATCACGTGGTCCTGGGTGCCCTCGCACTGGAGACAGGCAGACGCGTCGCGCTCGTGAACCGCCAGGGTGAAGTCCGCCTGCTCTGGCGTTCGCCTCGCGGCGGAGAGTTGCCGGATGGGGCGGCGGTGTCGGCCGACGCCAAGCGCATTGTGACGGTACGCATACCCACTGATGACGCGTTTAACTATTCAGATAGATACGAAATCACCGTCTTCGAGACCGGATCGGGCGAGAGCGGAAAGATCCTCTCCCAAGTCCTCTCCTCCGACCTTCGCGCTACAAACCATGACTTGAAACTGGCCTAGCTCCGACAGCCAAGGGGCGGTCTTGCGAGTCCGTTGACCCCCTCCGGCCCGCTGCGCGGTCCACCTCCCCCTGGGGGGAGGAATTAGAGCGCTCAATTGCTCCCCCCAGGGGAAGCTGTCGGCGAAGCCGACTGAGGGGGGCAACGGCGACTCAGGTCAGGTCCCGTACAGCCTGTCGAACACCGGCGGCAGGCTTTCGGGAAGGCCGAGCAGCGGCCCCGAGGAGAGCAGCAGGACCACCTCGTTCCCCGACAGGGCGGACAGGGCCGCCTGCGCCTCGGCGGCGCTGGTCACCGGACGGGCGTCCACCCCGGCCGCCCGGGTGCGGTCCACGATCTCGGCCAGGGTCGACTGGTTATGCCCACCGGCGCCGTGATCGGGCGGGGGAAGGACCAACACCTGGTCCACGCCCTCGAAGACCGTGTCGTACCAGGACAGGGCGTCCCGGGACCGCCAAGAAAAGGTATGCGGCTCGAAAACCACGACCAGCCGCCGGTCAGGGAAGTGCAGCTTCAGGGCGTCGATGGCCGAGCGGGCCTTCTCCCAGGAGGAGCCGAAGCCCTCGATCACTGGAATGCGCGAGGTGCGCGTCAGGCGGTCGAGCCGGCGCCGGATGCCCTCGAAGCTGGAGACGGCACGGACCAGCCCCTCCCGCTCCACCAGGCCGGTCTCGAGCAGCAGGGCGCAGACCCCGACGATGTTCTCGATGTTGTGGGCGCCCAGGAGACCTGTGGTCATGGGCGTGCGGGAACCGTCCGGCGAAACGAGGACGAAACGGCTGACCTCGCCGAAGACCTCGTCCTCTGCACGCCATCCACCCTCCCCGCCCCCGTACCAGACGATCCGCGCGCGGGTCTCGCCGGCGACCGTGCGCACCGCCGGGTGGTCGCGGAGAACGGCCAGTCCGTCGGCCGGCAGGCCGCGCAGGAGCGCGCGAAAGGGCGCCTCGTACTCGGCGAATGTCGGAAAGACGTTGACGTGGTCGTGCACCAGCGAGGTCAGCAGCAGCCTCTGGGGGTGATAGAGGGCGAACTTGGACCGCCGGTCATCCGGCCCGACAATGTATTCGTCGCCTTCCAGGATCATCTCTGGCGACGTCCCCCAGCGGCCCGTCGCCGGAAGCGAGGGGGAGATCGCCCCGACCAGCCAGCCGGCGTCCACCCCGCAGGACCTCAGGACATGGGCGGCCAGGGCCGCGCAGGTCGATTTGCCGAACGAGCCCGCCACTACGGTGTTGACCCGGTCCCGGGTCACGTCGCCCACCAGTTCGGGGAAGGTCGTCACCCTGACCCCCCGCTCCCGGGCGGCGCGGGCCTCGACATTGTCGTCGCCGCCCAGCTTGGCGCTGGCGCCCTGGACGAGAACGTCGAGGTCCGCGGGCAGGTTGGCGGCATCCAGGCGCCAGGCGACCGGAAGGCCCAGGCCCTCGACGAAGGTGGACATGGGCGGGAAGACGTCCTGGTCGGAGCCCGAGACCTCGTGGCCGGCGTCCTGCATCATCTGGGCGACGGCCGCCATGCCGGCCCCGGCGATTCCGGTGAAGTGAATCTTCATGACCCTCTTCCTGGAGTCCGCAGGCTTAATGCGGGATTAACCATACTGGGCGAGCCTGCGAACGTCTTCTTTGAAGACATCCCATCACCACCATCACCTTGCGCCCGGCTTCGGCCGGGCGTCCTTTTTCGGGCCTTGGAGAGTCCCCTCCGAGGTGGTGTAGTGCCGCTAAAGACCGATGGGAGAACAGCGATGGCCAGGACAGCAGCCGGCTTCAAGACCCGCCTGGAGCCACAGGACGAGTTCCCGCACGATCCGGGAGCCTTCAAGAACTACAATGAAAGCATGTACTTCAACGTGTTCGACCCGGCCCGGAAGGCTGGGGGCTGGTTCCGGATCGGTAACCGGCCCAACGAGCACTACGCCGAGATGACGGTTTGCCTCTACCTGCCGGATGGCCGGGTGGCCTTCATGTTCGGGCGGCCGACCATCGACGGCAATACCGAGATGAACGCTGGCGGCCTGAAGGTCGAGGTGGTCGAGCCGTTCAAACGCCTGCGGGTGACCTATTCCGGCAAGGCCCTGCTCCTCGCCCGTCCGCACGAGATGGCCGACCCCAAGCGCGCCTTCCGCGAGAACCCGTCGGTCCCCTGCACGGTGGAACTGGACTATGAGGGCGTCTCGCCCATGTACGGCGGCGAGACGGTCCGGGAGGACGGGACCCCGATCGAGATCGACCCCGAAAAGTCCTTCGCCAAGGCCCACTACGAGCAGCACTGCGCCGCCAGCGGCCGGTTCACTGTCGGCGACGAGGTCTTCGAGATCAATGGCCATGGCCTGAGGGACAAGTCCTGGGGCCCCCGCCACTGGCAGGCCATAGACTGGTACCGCTGGTGCCCGATGAACTTCGGCCGCGACTTCGGCATGATGCTGTCGGTCATCGGCGACGGAAAGGGCGGCGCCCGGCAGGGTGGCATGGTCTTCCGCGACGGGATCTACGACCTGATCTCGGAGTGCCGGATCGAGAGCGACTGGGACGAGCACGGCTACCAGACCCACCTGCGGGCCGAGGTGATGACCGAGAGCGGCAAGTCCTATTCCGTCACGGGCCGGGTCCTGTCCCTGATCCCCCTGAGGAACCGTCGGACCACCCCTGAGGGCGTCGAGCTCCAGACCCGGATCACCGAGGGCATGACCGAGTTCCGGTGCGGTGACCTGGTGGGCTATGGCCTGTCGGAATACCTGGACCAGATCATCGACGGGCAGCCCAACGGCAAGGCTGCCGGCTACTGAGGCACCCGGGAGACGGACGCGCTTGCGCACCTGTTCGGCGCGGTCTATAGCCCCGGTCCTTCCAGGTGATCCCCGATAGCTCAGCTGGTAGAGCAGTCGGCTGTTAACCGACTTGTCGCAGGTTCGAGTCCTGCTCGGGGAGCCATCCTTTTCCGCAGCTTCCCGCCCTCCGGGCGGCAGTGTCAGGGAGCACCATGGAAGTCTTCTACGATCGTCTCGCCGACTGGTGGCCCGTGATCTCCCCCGTCTCCGATTACACCGGAGAGTGCGCGGAGATTCGTCGCGTCCTGAAGGCCCGCCGACCCCATGCACGGACCCTGCTGGAGCTGGGCAGCGGCGGCGGGCATGTGGCCTTCCACCTGAAGGCGGACTTCGACTGCACCCTGACCGACCTCAGCCCCGCCATGCTGGAGGTTTCCCGGCGCCTGAACCCTGGCTGCATCCACATCCAGGGCGACATGCGCACCCTGGACCTGGACCGACACTTCGACATCGTCCTGGCCCACGACG
This sequence comes from Phenylobacterium deserti, assembly GCA_945874825.1. GTDB lineage: Bacteria > Pseudomonadota > Alphaproteobacteria > Caulobacterales > Caulobacteraceae > Phenylobacterium > Phenylobacterium deserti_D. The sequence goes on from CAMCIK010000027.1 coordinate 4,506, forward strand.
CCATCGCTTACATGACCTCGGAGGCCGACCTGCGGGCCGCCTTCGCCACCGCCCATCGCCACCTCGCCCCCGGCGGGCTGGCCCTCTTCGTTCCCGACGAGGTCCTTGAGACCTTCGAGCTCGGCGACTCCGATCTCTCTCTCTTTGGCGGCGAAACGCCGGACGGGCGGTCCGCCCGGGCCATGGAGTGGTGCGGTGAGCTGGCGGCGGACGGGACCACGACCGTCCACTACGCCTTTCTCCTGAAGGATGCAGACGGCCAGGTGACCACCGCCGGCGAGACCCATCACGTCGGCGTCTTCGCCCGCGCCGACTGGGAGCGCTGGCTGGAGGCCGAGGGCTTCTCGGTGGAGACCGTGGAAGAGCAGACCGACGAGGACCGAACGCCGCGTTTCCTCTTCCTTGGGACCCGGAAAGAGGCCTGACCCCGAGGGGCCGAACCTCGAGGGTTTGGTGGTCGAGGCGACATCCGCTCTAATGGTGTTGGGCCGTGAAGTGCGCCTGGAGTCCCCGATCCCATGCCCTGGACCTCAGTCTTCGACGGTGATGCGCCCGAGCGGGTGAACCGCTGGCTAGCGCACAGGGGCGTCTGTTCCCGTCGGGAGGCCGAGGCACTGATCGCGGCGGGACGGGTGCGGATCGATGGCGAGACGGTTCAGGATCCGGGCCGCAAGATCCTTCCGGGCCAGACCCTAGAAGTCCGGGACGGAGACGACGCCGCAGAGGTCGTGACCATCCTCGTTCACAAGCCACCCGGCCTGGTCAGCGCCCATCCGGAACCCGGACAGTCCGAGGCCCGGAGCCTCGTCACCGCCGAGCGCGCCCAGGATGGGGAGATCCCGCCCCCGGACGACCTCAGTCTTCCGCCTGCCGGACGACTGGACCGGGAGTCCCGGGGACTTCTGGTCCTCACCTCAGACGGGGTGGTGGCCCGGGCCCTCATCTCTCCGGTCTCGACCCTGAAGAAGGAATACCAGGTGCGCGTCGCCGGCACCCTGACGCCCGAGCGGATCGCCCGGCTCCGCCACGGCCTGTACCTGGACGGCCGGCGCCTGAAGCCCGCTGGGGTCTTCCGCAAGGGCGAGGATCGGCTACGCATCGTCCTGACCGAGGGCCGGAACCGGCAGATCCGGCGGATGTGCGAGTTGGTCGACCTGCGGGTCACCGACCTGCAGAGGAGCCGGATCGGCCCGCTGTCGCTCGACGGCCTGCCCGAAGGCCGCTGGCGCTTCCTGACGCCGGCGGAGAGGCGTGACCTCCTGGCGGTGGACGTCCCTTCCCAAGGCCAGGGATCAGGCCCATATCGGGAGGGAGACTGATGGGGACGGCGCAATGACTTCGAGAACCCGGCCGGACTGGCGACGGCGCGGTCTCTTCGCCCTCGTCGGCCTCGCCCTCCTTGGCCTCATCGGCTTCGGCATCCGCAGCTGCCGCTCAGAGCCTGAGGCCCCGCCCTATCGGACCGGGCAGGTCGAGCAGGGCGCCCTCGTCCAGACAGTTTCGGCGTCCGGGGTGATCGAAGCCCTGGTCACGGTCGAGGTCGGGTCCCAGATCTCGGGCCAGATCATGTCGATTTCGGCGGACTTCAATGACCGGGTGAAGGCGGGCCAGGTGCTGGCCGAGCTCGATCCCCAGACCTACCAGTCCCGGCTGCGCCTCGGACAGGCGGACGTCGCCGCCGGCGAGGCCACCGTGAAGCAGGCCGAGGCCCAGGCCCAACAGGCCCGGCAAGACCTCGCCCGCAGGCGCTCCCTGGCGTCCCAGGGGTACTATTCCGCCGCCGCCCTCGAAGCCGCGGAGGCCCAGGCGCGCACGACCTCCGCCGCACTGGAAGTGGCCAGGGCCCGGGTCAAGCAGAGCCGCGCCAGCCTAAGCACCACAGAGGTGGACCTGTCGCGGACCCGCATCATCTCGCCGATCGACGGGATCGTCGTCCTGCGGGCCATCGAGCCCGGTCAGACCGTCGCCGCCAGCTTCCAGGCACCCGTCCTGTTCCGCATCGCCCGGGACTTCGATCGGGTGAAGGTGAAGATCTCCGTCGACGAGGCCGACATCGGAGGGGTGAAGGAGGGACAGGCCGTGACCTTCTCGGTGGACGCCTTCCCGGACCAGGTGTTTGACGGCGTCGTCACCCAGGTCCGCAAACAGCCCGTCATGGAGCAGAACGTCGTGGCCTACACGGTCATGGCCGAGGCGCAGAACACGGGTGGTCGCCTCATGCCGGGCATGACGGCGAACGCTGACATCGTGATCCAGCGCCGGGACGGCGTACTCAAGGTCCCCGTGGCCGCCCTGCGCTGGGCGCCGCCGGCCGAAGTCCAGGCCGCACCCCGCGGACCACCCGGCACGCCGATCCGCAACGACTCGGGCCCCGCCTATCCGGGCTCGGTCCCGGTGCAGAAGGTGGTCGGCCAGCTCGGGCTCGACCCCAAACAGAGGAAGGCCTGGGCGGACATCCAGGCGGATCTCCGCGTCCAGGCGACCGCCGCTGCCGGAACGGGTAGCGACCGGGAAGCGAGCCGCAAGGCCGTCGCCGGCGCCGTGGAACGCAGCCTGGCCCGGCTTGACGCAGCTCTCACGCCTGCACAGAAGGCGCGACTGAAGATCCTCAGGCCCCTGGCCTTCGATGTCGGCCCGGACGCAAGCGGCTTTGTCGCCGGCGTGGTGTACCGGGAGACTCCCGAGGGTCCGCAACCGGTGGTCCTGCGCGTTGGGACCAGCGACGGGTCGATGACCGAGGTGAAGGGTCCGCTGAAGCCGGGTGAGTCGGTGATCCTGGGCGGTGGCCCCAAGCCCAAGATGCGCGTCGGCGTCGGCTGACCGGACATGGCCGAGCCCGCGATGATCCAGATCGAGGATCTGACCAAGACCTACGTCATGGGCGAGGAGACCGTCACGGCTCTTGACGGGGTCAGCCTGTCGATCGCTCGCGGCGAAAGCATCGCGATCATCGGGCCTTCCGGATCGGGAAAATCGACCCTGATGAATATCCTGGGCGGGCTCGACCGGCCCAGCCGGGGCCGTTACCGGTTCGAGGGCGATGAGGTGGCGCATTTCTCGGATGACCAGCTGGCGGACTTCCGGAACCGAAGGATCGGTTTCGTCTTCCAGTCCTTCCAGCTGCTTCCCCGCCTCTCGGCCCTGCAGAATGTCGAACTGCCCATGGTCTATTCCGGAGCGGCACCCCGGGCCCGCAGGGAAAGGGCCGCGGAACTCCTGGAGCGGGTCGGCCTGGGCTCGCGGATGGGGCACAGGCCCAACCAGCTTTCGGGCGGCCAACAGCAGCGTGTCGCCATTGCCCGGTCCCTGGCGAACCAGCCGGACCTCCTGCTTGCGGACGAGCCCACGGGTGCCCTGGACAGCGCGACCGGGATCGAGGTGCTGGCGCTCTTCCAGAAGCTCAACCTCGAGGGCCTGACGGTCGTCATCGTCACCCACGACCGGGGTGTCGCCGACGCGGCCCGCAGGCGTATCGCCTTCCGGGACGGGCGGGTGACCGAGGACGTGCGGACGTGAGCGGTGCCTCCCCCACAGAGATCGTCCGGTTCGCCTCCGGCGCCATCATCGCCCACCCCCTGCGTTCCGGACTGACCTCCCTTGGCGTGGTCATCGGGGTCGCCGCCGTGGTCATGATGACCTCCATCGGCCTGGGCGCGCAGAAGCGGGTGACCGACTCGATCTCCGGCCTTGGCTCGAACCTGATCATCGTCTCGCCCCTCCAGCCCCGGACGCCCGGTGGGGTCATGGGCGGGGCCGGCTCGGGCCAGAGCCTTACCGACGCCGACACCGAAGCCATCCAGCGCCAGGTCGAGGGTGCAGCGGCGGTCGCGCCTTCGGTCACCGGAGGGGCCCAGGTCACGGCCGACGGTGCCAACTGGAACACCTCGATCATCGGGGTGACCCCCGAATACCTCGAGGCTCGGGACCTGACCATCGCCTCAGGCCGCATGTTCGAGGACAGGGACGCACGGCAGGGGCGCAAGGTGGCCGTGCTTGGCCCCACTGTGGTCACCCAGCTCTGGGGTGATGCAGACCCGATCGGCAAGCGGATCCGGATCCGCGGTGCCCCCTTCGAGGTGATCGGCGTCCTGGGATCAAAGGGTCAATCCAGTTTCGGCCGCGACCAGGACGACCTGATCCTCAGCCCACTCGAGACCGTGCGCTCGCGGATCATTGGCCGGCGGATCAAGGCCGACAGCGTCCAGACCATCTATGTCAAGGCGGCCTCCGAAGGGGAACTGGCCTCCGTCCAGGAGGACATCGACAGCGTCGTGCGAGCCGAACACAAGATCCAGCCGGGCGAGGAGGACGACTTCCAGACCCAGAACCTGGCCTCCATCCTGGAAGCGTCCAAGGCGGCCATCGGGGCCTTCACCGTCCTGCTCGCCGCCATCGCCGCCGTCTCCCTGGTCGTTGGCGGGGTCGGGATCATGAATATCATGCTGGTCGCCGTGACCGAGCGGACCCGGGAGATCGGCCTGAGGATGGCCCTCGGCGCCCGGCGCAAGGACGTCCTGGCGCAGTTCGCCCTGGAGGCTGTGGTCCTGTCTCTTTTCGGCGGGCTCATCGGGCTTGCGATCGGCCTGCTCGGCGCAGCTGGCATCGCGGCGATCGGCGACTGGCCCTTCGCCCTGCCCACCTGGGCGATACCCGTCGCCCTGGGCTTCTCAAGTCTGGTAGGGCTGGTCTTCGGTGCCTATCCTGCCTGGCGCGCCGCGCGCCTCGACCCCATCGAGGCCCTCAGGCGCGAGTAGCCCCGGATCCCAACGTGAAGCTTCCCGTCCTCCTCGCCCTGGCCTGCACCCTCGCTGTCACCGGCTGCCAGCCGCAGGTCAGCCGCCCGCCCTGCCCTGAGGGCAAGACCTGTCTCGCCTGGGGAAACAATACCGAGGCCGGGTCCCTGGATCCCCAGAAGGCGACCCTGGTCGATGAGTTCGCCATCATCGCCGACCTCTTCACCGGCCTCTTCACCGACAGTCCGGAAGCGACGCCGATCCCGGCCCTGGCGCAGAGCTACTCGGTCTCGCCCGACGGCCTGACCTGGACCTTCCGACTCAAGCCCTCGACCTGGAGCGATGGGCGGCCCGTCACCGCGAACGACTTCGTATTCGCCTACCGGCGCATCCTCGAGCCTGCGACGGCCTCTGGATATGCCTACCTCCTCTACCTGATCCGCAACGGCCAGGCGGTGAACGAGGCCAAGGCCGCCCCGGAGACCCTGGGCGTCCGCGCCCTCGACGACCTGACCCTGGAACTGCGCCTCGAGCATCCCGCGCCCTACCTGCCCGCCCTGCTGAAGCATCAGAGCTTTTTTCCGGTTCCCGCCCACACGGTGAAGGCCCATGGCGACGCCTGGACCCGCCCGGAGAACTTCGTGGGGAACGGGGCCTTCCGGCTGGTGGACTGGAAGCTGGGAGATCACATCCGGGTGGTGAAGAACCCCGCCTTCTACGACCCGGCCTCCGTCTGCGTGGACCAGATCGACTATTTCCCCACCCCAGATTCGGTGATGGCCGAGCGTCGCGTCGCCCGGGGCGAGCTCGACCTGAACACCAATTTCCAGTCCAGCCGGGTCCAGCATCTGAGGGACACCCTGCCCGGCTATGTCCGCACCTATCCGGTCCTCGCCACATCCTACATCGCGCTGAACACAGAGGGCGTGTCGGCCTTCCGGGACATCCGGGTGCGCCGCGCCCTGTCCATGGCGGTGGACCGGGACTTCATAACCGGCAAGCTGATGCGCGCCGGGCCAAAGCCGGCCTACAGCTTCGTACCGCCCGCGACGGCGGGACATGGCCAGGGCGTGAGGCTTCGGTGGGCGGACATGCCCCTGGAAAAGCGCCAGGCCGAGGCCCGCCGCCTGCTTGCCGAGGCGGGCTACGGCTCGGGCAATCCCCTGTCCATCGAGATCAAGGTCGGCAACTCTCCGGACAACCTGCTCCTGTCGCAGGCTGTCGCCGCCGACTGGACGGCCCTGGGCCTCAAGGTCTCGACGGTACAGAACGAGGGTCAGATCGCCTTCGCCGCCTACCGCCAGAAGGATTTCCAGGTCGGCATGATGAGCTGGTACGCAGACTTCAACGACCCCCTGACCTTCCTCGGCCTGTTCCGCTCGGACACCGGCCAGCAGAACTATTCCGCCTACGCCAATCCTCGCTATGACGCGCTGCTGGACAAGGCGGACCTGGAGCCGGACTCACAGAAGCGGGGGCGGATCCTGGCCGAAGCCGAGCAGCTGCTGCTGGACGAGGAGGGCATCCTGCCGGTCTTCCAGGTGGTCAGCCGGGCCCTGGTCTCGCCCCGGGTCACGGGCTGGACCGACAATGTCGAGAACTTCCACCGCGCCCGGTGGGTCTGCGTCAAGCCCGGTACCGCCGGGGTTACGCCCGGTCAGCATTGACAGCGGCACCCCACCCCGACTTGCTGGGGCCAGACCGGATCAGGGAGGGCGGACCCATGGACTTCAACCTGCAGGGCAAGGTCGTGCTGATCACTGGCGGGTCCCGGGGTCTTGGCCGCGCCATGGCCCAGGCCTTCGCCGAGGCCGGCGCTAACCTGGCCATCGTCTCGCGCAAGCTGCAGGCCTGCGAGGACGCTGCAGCCGAGCTGGCGAAGCTGGGCGTCGAGACCTTCGCCCACCGCTGCCACGTGGCCAACTGGGAAGAGATCGAGCCCATGGTGGACGCGGTTTACCAGCGCTTTGGCCGCATCGATGTCCTGATCAACAACGCCGGCATGTCGCCCCTCTATCCCTCGCTGGAGGAAGTGACCGAGGACAATTTCGACAAGGTCATCGGCGTCAACTTCAAGGGCCCCTTCCGACTCTCCGCCCTAGTGGGTGCCCGGATGCACCGGGGAGATGGGGGCTCGATCATCAACATCTCGAGCATCGCCTCCCTGGAGGCCTCGCCCTACGCCCTCCCCTACGCCGGGGCCAAGGCGGCGCTGAACGTCCTGACCACCGGCTTTGCAGCCGCCTACAGCCCGAACGTACGGGTCAACACCATCTGCGTGGGTCCCTTTGCCACCGACGTGGCCGAACACTGGGCCGATCCCCCGGACCCCGCCAATCCTGGCTGGACCAAGGGCGGCATGCGGGTCGGCCTTCCCACGGAGATGGTCCCCGCCGCCCTGTGGCTGGCCAGCGACACATCCAGTTTCACCAACGGCGCCCTCATCCGCATCGATGGCGGCCCTGCCCGCGCCCGTCTCCGCCCCTGACTCCGAAAGGCTAGACCACCATGTCCAGTTCCACGCCGACCTTCGAGACGATCCTCTACGCGGTGGAGGATCACATCGCGACCATCACCCTGCACCGGCCCGAGCGGATGAACGCCTGGACACTACAGATGTGCAATGACCTCCAGGCCGCCTTCGACCTGACGGACCGGGATGACGACGTCCGGGCGGTCATCGTAACCGGCGCTGGCCGGGCCTTCTGCGCCGGAGCCGACCTTTCCGGCGGCAGCCAGACCTTCGGCGCCGCCAAGCCGGACAAGGATACGCCGATCCGCCGCGACACGGCGGGTCTCGTCACCCTGCGCATCTTTGACAGCCTCAAGCCGGTGATCGGTGCCATCAATGGCGCAGCGGTAGGCGTGGGCGTCACCATGATCCTGCCCATGGACGTTCGGATCGCCTCGACAGACGCCCGGTTCGGCCTGGTGTTCAACCGGCGCGGGATCATCATGGAAGGCGCATCGTCCTTCTTCCTGCCCCGCCTGGTCGGCATGCCGGCCACCCTGGACTGGATCTATTCCGGCCGGGTGTTCCCAGCCTCCGAAGCCCTGGAGAAGGGGCTGGTGAGCGCCCTGCATCCGCCCGAGTCGTTGATGGACGCCGCCCGCGCCCTGGCCCACGAATACGCGGACAACACGGCACCGGTCTCAAGCGCCCTGACCCGTCAGCTCTGCTGGCGCATGCTCGGTGCCAGCCATCCCATGGAGGCACACCGGGCTGAGAGCCGCGCCCTGATGTCCCGGGGCGGCTCCGACGATGCGGTGGAAGGCGTGAAGAGCTTCTTCGAGAAGCGCCCCGCCAACTTCACCGACCCGGTCTCGAGCCTTCCGGACGTCTTCCCCGACTGGGTCGACCCGAAGTTCTGATCACTCGAAGCCGGCGCCGGCCTTGGTGCGGATATTCAGCTGGCCCGCCAGGCCGGCCTTACGGTGATGGTCGATCTTGCCCATGTCCTCGGACATGGCCATGGCGCGGAAGGCGGCCAATGAGGGGTATTCGGCCAGGGCCACAGCGTCCCAGAGGTCCTCGACCTCGCCGATCATCAGGCTGGTGACCTGGCCCGAATAGCGGATGCGCCCGCCCAGGGCCTGTACAAGCTTGCTCACGCCTTCTCCGTAAAGGGCATAGGCTTCGGCGCCGGTGAGGTGGCTGTCGGAGCCGTCCTCGTACTCGGCCTTCGGCTTGAACTTCAGCAGGTTGACCATGACGAAGGGCCCGTCCTCCTCGGCGGAGAAGAAGGCCATGGCCTGTTCGGGGGGCGGATAGACGGCGTTGACGACCTTCATGGGGCTCTCTCCAGTTTCGATCAGCGGGTACGCCGGACCATGTCGTCCAGCAGGTCGGCAATGGTGGCGGGGCAGTCTTCCTGGAGGAAATGACCGCCAGAAAGGATGGTGTGGGCCTCGCCCTGGGCGCCGGGGACGCGGGCCTTGAAGTCCGCTTCGCCGCCCTTTGTGACAGGGTCATTGTCGCTGAAGGCGGTCAGGAAGGGCTTTTCGAAGGCTTCCAGCACCTTCCAGGCCGCCAGGTTCTCGGCCACCGAGCCGTGCTCCGCCGTGATGGGCACCAGGGCCGGGAACTGGCGGGCGCCCTCCTTGAAGGTCTCGTCAGGGAAGGGCGCGTCGTAGACAGCGACCTCCTCAGGCGAAAGCTCCCGGGTGGTGCCCATGTTGATGATCCCGCCAATGGGCATGACCGGAATGGTCTGGGACATCTTCAGCCAGGCGTCGAAGCCAGGGGTCAGGCCGGTGCCCACCGGAAGGCCGGTATTCCCGGCGATCACCCCGGCGAAGCGCTCAGGGAAGGCGGCGACGAGGCGCAGGCCGATCAGGCCGCCCCAGTCCTGGCAGAACAGGACCAGGTCCTTCAGGTCGAGACCCACGAACCACTGGCTCATCCAGTCTACATGGCGCTCATAGGTGTAGTCGGTGCGGGCGGCCGGCTTGTCCGAGCGGCCAAAGCCGACCAGGTCCGGTGCAAGGACCCTGTGTCCCTTCGCGACCAGCTGCGGGATGATGTGGCGATAGAGGTAGGACCAGGTCGGCTCACCGTGCATGAGCAGGACCGGTGCTCCGTCACGGGGGCCCTCGTCCACGTAGGCGACCCTCAGACTGGCGCCATCCGGTCCATCGACCTGGGTGTAGTGGGGGGCGAAGCTCCAGTCTGCGAGACCTTCAAAGCACGCATCGGGGGTCCTCAAGACGTCCATTCCAGCCTCGCATGGGGCCCAGGGCCCAGTTCCGGTTGACATGCCCGCCGTCGCGGGGAAAGAATTGACAATAGCCGTGCCATTATCATCAGGCAGGGTCAAGCCGCGTCTGGCGGTGTCATTCGGGAAGGTCCTCACCTTGAAGCGCATTGTCCTGGTCCTTGCCGGCCTTCTTGTCCTCGCCCTTGGCGGCGCCTGGTTCCTGAGGGGGGAGATCGCCCTGCGGGCCATGGCCAGGACCATGGATCGCAACCTCTCCGCCTCCCCCGCCGATGGGCTGCCCGACGGCCTGCATGTCGCCCTCTGCGGCTCGGGATCGCCCATGCCGGACCCCACACGGGCCGGTCCGTGCACGGCAGTCCTGGCGGGAGAGCGGCTGTTCGTCTTTGACTCCGGCTCCGGGTCGGTAAGGAACCTGACCCTGATGGGGATGGCTCCCGCGAATATTGAGCGCATCTTCCTGACCCACTTCCATTCGGACCATATCGACGGTCTGGGCGAGCTGATGCTCCAGCATTGGGCGGGCGGTGGCGCTAAGGCCCCCGTGCCGGTCCATGGCCCGACAGGGGTTGAGACCGTCGTCTCTGGCCTGATGACCGCCTACGGCCTGGACCGGGGCTACCGGATCGCCCATCACGGGGAGGCGGTCATCCCACCGACGGGCTTCGGCGGCGAGGCCCGGCCCTTTGCGATCGGAAGCGCGCCCGTCCCGGTGACCCTGATCGACGAGCCAGACCTGAAGATCCGCGCCTTCGCCGTGGATCACGTTCCGGTTTCGCCGGCCGTCGGCTACATCGTGGAGTACAAGGGCCGTAAGGTGGTCATCAGCGGCGACACCGACATCACGGCCAGCGTCGAGCAGGCGGCACAGAATGCAGACCTGCTGGTCCACGAAGCCCTGTCTCTTCGCCTTGTCGGCCTCCAGAAGGCCGCAGCGGAGCGGGCCGGACGGGCCAACCTGGTGAAAATCTTCGCCGACATCACCGACTACCATGCCGACCCTGAAGCCATCGCAGCTCTCGCCGGAAGGGCGAAGGTCCGCTACCTGCTCCTCACCCACATTGTCCCGCCCCTGCCCCTCCGGGCGCTGGAGGGGCCCTTCCTGGGCAACAGCCGGAAGATCTTTGACGGTCCGGTGCGCGTGGGTCGGGACGGCGACATGATCACCCTGCCCGCGGAGTCCGCGGACATCCGCCACACCAACCGCCTTCGTTGATCGGGAACCCCGCCATGACCGAGCCCGTCGCCCTCTCAGGCGCTCCTGGATCGCCCTACACCCGCAAGATGCTGGCGGTGCTGCGCTACCGCCGCATTCCCTATCGGTATCTGATCGTCTCGAACCCGGCGCTTGCGGACCTGCCGAGGGCCAAGGTGCCCCTGCTGCCAACCTTCTACCTGCCGGGCGCGGACGGCGCCCTGGAGGCGGTGACCGACTCCACCCCCCTCATCCGGCAGTTCGAGCAGGAGCGCGGCGAGCGCAGTCTTGTCCCCGCAAACGCAGCCCTCGCCTTCCTGGACGCCCTGATCGAGGACTATGCCGACGAGTGGCTGACCAAGGCGATGTTCCACTACCGCTGGGCCTACGCTGCGGATGTCGCCAAGGCCTCGGCCATCCTGCCCTGCTGGCGGGGGCTCTCGGTTCCCGACTCGGACCTCGCCGAGCGCGGTCGCGCCGTCGCCGAGCGGCAGATCGGACGGCTTCGCTATGTTGGGTCCAACGCGGTCACCGGCCCGATCATCGAGGCGAGTTACCGGCGCTTCCTCGAGGCCTTCGAGGACCACTTGCGGGTCCTGCCCTACCTGATGGGCAAGCGCCCCGGGGCCAGCGACTTCGCCACCTATGGCCAGCTGACGCAGTTGGCGGAGTTTGATCCTACGCCCGCCACCCTGACCTTGTCGATCGCCCCCCGGGTCACCGCCTGGGTCGGCATGATGGAGGACCAGTCCGGCGTGGAACCGGAGAACGGGGACTGGATCGACGCTGCGAACCCGCCTCCGACCCTCAAGGTCCTGCTGGCTGAGATTGGACGTGTCTACACGCCCGTCATGCTGGCGAACGCCCGGGCCGTGATGGCGGGCGACGCGGAGGTCCTGGCCGAGGTCGATGGGCAACCCTGGTCGCAACAGCCCTTCCCCTATCAGGCCAAGTGCCTGAAGGCCCTGAGGGACGCTTATGCCGCACTGGCGCCAGACGCCCGGGCTTTGGTGGATACGGTCCTTGACGGCACCGCCTGCGAGGCCCTTTTGGCGGGATGACACCCGACCTCGAGGAAAGAGACGGCCGACGCCGACGCGGTCTCGACAGCCGCGACCGCATCGTCGAGGCCATGCTCGAACTCATGCGGGAGGGGGAAGTCGCCCCCGGGGCGGAACGCGTGGCGGCCCGGGCCGATGTCGGTCTGAGGACGGTCTTCCGCCACTTCCGGGACATGGACAGCCTCTACGCCGAGATCAGCCGGACCATCCAGGGTGAACTCGCGGACCTGGTCGCCCGCCCCCTGGCATCGGACGAAGAATCGGGCCGGTTGGTTGAACTGGCGTCCATGCGGGCCGAGGCCTATGAGCGCATTTTTCCCTTCAAGCATGCCTCAATGGCGCACCGTCACCGCTCAGACTTCCTGGCCCGCGACCACGCCCGGATGGTGGCCAACCTGCGGCAGTCCCTCGCCAGGGACCTGCCGGCGGCGTGTGCAGATCCAGGCCGGCTGGAGGCCCTCGACCTCTTGCTGAGCTTCGAGGCCTGGTCACGGCTTCGGCGCGAGCAGGACCTTTCGCGAGACGAGGCCCTGGCCGTGATCCTCGCCGCCGCAGAGTCCCTCCTGTGCCCCTCGGGGACCTGAGCCGCCTTCTCGTCCGGTTAAGGACTGGACCCTAGGTTTTATCCTGGAAAACGGCTCGGATAGCAAAGACATGAAGTCCGTCACGATCCTTCCCCTTCTGGCCATGGGTGCCCTCCTCTCCAGCTGCGGCGTCGCCGCCACGGGCTGCGCAAGTGACTCCTCCCGCGAGGTGATCACCTCCCTCGTCCGGGAACAGGTGGCAAAGGCGGCGGAGGCCGAACTGGCTTTGGAGGACGGCTCCCGCATGTCCGCAGCCTCGAAGATCCGCGCGACCACCGCCGAGCTGAAGATCCTGATTGAGGACATCCGAACCACCAAGAAGGACCCCGACAGCACCAAGCGGTTCTGCGCCGGGACCACCAAGATCGTCTTTCCCTTGAATATGATCCAGGACGCCGACCAGACCCGAAAGCTGCTGGACCTGTCCAGTGTGGACAGCCTGCTGGCGGAAGCTGACCTGAACCGCTCGGCGGACACCGTGATCTTCGACCTCAAGTACAATATCCAGCCTACCGACAAGCGGGACAAGATCTACGGCGAGATCGAAGTCGCCTCGCCCAGGCTCACCGCCCTGGGCCAGGTTGTCGGTGCGCACCTCGCCCGAGACGAGATCGAAGGCGCCAGCAAGGCCTGGGCCGCAAAGGCGGCTGCAGCCGCAGCCGAGACCGCCAGGCAGACCGAGGCGGCCCAGAAGGCTGACCTCGACATGGCCGCGGCCGAGAACAAGTTAGCCAACCAACAGATCAACGCGGTCTGGAGGGCGCTCCCCAAGGACGCCCGCAGCCAGTTCCTTGAGATGCAACGGGCCTGGGTTCGCAAGAAGACGGCCGACTGTAACATCGAGGCCGCAGGCGCTTCGACCGAGGCCCTGCCAAAGGAGGCGGCGCGCCTTCGGTGCGACACGCGCTTCACCATCACGCGCATCTCAGAACTCCAGTCCCTTATGGAATGACCTCATGATTGACCTTTCGACGGCCACAGCCACGGACGCCCTGGACGCCCTCGCCCGGGGCGCGATCACCAGCGAGGCCCTGCTGGTCGCCCAGCTGGAGCGCGTCGAGAGGTTCAATCCAGTCCTGAACGCCGTCGTGGCCATGGACCTTGACGGCGCCCTGAGGGACGCCCGCGCGGCGGACGAGGCCCACCGGCAGGGGCGGCTCACCGGCCCGCTGCATGGCCTGCCCATGACCATCAAGGACATCTTCGCCACGAAGGGCCTCGTGACGACCTCGGGCCACGTCCCCCTCGCCGGCTACACCCCCGAGTCTGACGCGCCCGCGGTGGCGGCCCTCCGGGCGGCCGGTGCCATCGTCTTCGGCAAGACCAATCTCCCGGAGTTCGGGGGCGACATCCAGAGCTACAACGACATCCACGGCCTGTGCCGGAATCCCTGGAATCCGGAGCGGACGGCGGGCGGCTCCTCGGGCGGGTCCGGCGTGGCCCTGGCCGCCGGCATGACGCTCCTGGAACTGGGCAGCGACATCGGCGGGTCCATTCGTGTGCCCTGCCACTACAACGGCGTGTTCGGCCACAAGCCGACCTGGAACGCTGTCGACCGGTTCGGCGAGAGCCCGCGCCCGCCCGTCTGGGCCCACGCCCTGATGGACCTGGTGGTAGCCGGTCCGATGGGACGCTCCGTCGCGGATGTGCGCCTGGGACTGGACGTCCTGACCGCGATCACCACCGGCGGAATCCCCGGTGCCCGCCTGCCGCCCGCCTCCCCCCGCTCGCATTCGGCCCGGGGGCTGAGGGTCGCCATCCATGTCGAGGATCCCGCAGCCCCGACGTCGGCGGCGTGCAAGGCGGCCGTCAGGGGGGTCGGCGCCCGACTGGCTGCGGCCGGGGCTCAGGTCACAGAGCCTGGCCTGCCAGGTCCGGACCTGGCCGAGCAGAACCTCCTCTACCGGGACCTCCTGAACGCCGCCATGTCGCCCGGCTACACCGCCAGCCACCAGGAATGGAAGGCGACGGACGAGCGGCGGCACAGGCTGAGGGCGGACTATGCGCGCTTCTTCCAGGAGCATGACGTCCTGTTGGCGCCGATCGCCCCGACCCCCGCCTTCCCGCACGTGACCGAAGGGACGATGGGATCCCGGAAGCTGACCGTTGACGGCGTCGAGGTCTCGTATCTGAAGCATCTGGTCTGGGCGGGACTGCCGACCCTGCCCGGACTGCCCGCCACCGCCGTCCCCGTCGCCCTGTCGGACGAGGGCCTGCCCATGGGACTCCAGGTGATCGGACCCCTCTGGGCCGACCAGACGACCCTGGCCGTCGCCGGCCTGATTGAGACCCTGAATGGCGGCTTCCGCCCACCCCCCGGCTACTGAGGCTCAGAATCCCCGGGAGACCGAGACCCGCACTGTTCGCGGGGCACCAGGCTGGATGTTGTTGTCGCCATGGCTAGTGGGGCTCCAGGAAATGTCGCCAAGATTCTCGATGTTGAGCTGCAGGCGGTAGTCCTCGCCTACCCGCACGAAGACCGCACCGTCGACCCGCGTGAAGCCCGGCAGGGTTACCGCGTTGGAGATCGAGGCGAACATGTCGCCCTGGTGCACAACACCCAGGCCGAGGGCGAGCCTCGGCGTGACCTCGAACTTGTTCCAGAGCGACGCGGTGAAGTCCGGGGTCAGGGCTGCGCGGCGGCCCGCAGGCGCGGCTGCGGTCTGGCGGGTGATCCGGGCGGACTGGACCGCCAGCGTGGCCACGGTCTCCCACCGGTCGGTGACCTTACCGCTGAGCCCGAGCTCCAGGCCGGTGCTCCTCTGGGCGCCGGTCTGAACAACGCGGCCGGGGTTGAGCGGATCCGGTGCCTGGGTGTTCTCTCGGTCCAGCTGGTAGACTGCGCCGGTGGCCATCAGGCGCGGACCGAGGTCGATCTTTAACCCGGCCTCCAGGTTCTCGAAGGACTCGGGCTTGAGGGTTTCGGTAGACAGGGACAGGCTGGCGAACTGGTCGCCGGAGGCTGGCAGGCTGGACACCGAATAGCTGGCGTAGATCGACAGGGGCTCAACCGGCCGCACCACCACGCCCAGCCGGGGGGACCAGATCCGGTCTGTCCGCGAAAAGTCCCGCTGGCCCGTCACCGAGGCCCGCTCGTCACGCAGGTCCAGGCTGAAGACATCGTAGCGCAGGCCGGCGATGAGCTGGACCCGGGGCCCGAGGTCCGCCTGGACCTGGCCGAAGGCCGCCGCCACATCTGCGACGCCGGAGTTATGCCCGTCGGAACCGGCGTTGGCGTAGGCGATCACCAGGTTCCGGCGGGTCGGGTCCTGCACGGAGACCCCCGCCAGGGTCGTCGGCCCCGCCGGACCGCCGAAGCGGCCGGTCTCGCGGAGGTTGCGGGTCTCCTGGCGCCCCAGCTCCACCCCCGCCACGATCGTCCGCCGCGCACCCTGCCCGCCCAGGGTCCAGACCATGTCGGTCTGACTGAACAGGTTGGTCCGCTCGGTGAAGCTCCGATAGGCCTGCAGGGGGTAGGTCGACGCCTGGCCCTGGGCATCGGCTACCGCGGCGCCCGAAGCGTAGACATTACCGTAGCCCTTGTCATAGCCACCCCAGACCGAGCGGTGGCGCAGGGTCAGGTCGTCCCGGAGCGGCAGGTCGAAGGCCAGCCGGGCGGAGTCCGCCTCGACCCGGGACCAGCTCTGGGTGGGATCACCGAAATAGGCGCTGACGGGAATGGCGAGGGGCCGGCCCTGGAAGGAGGGTGCCCCGCGGTCCGTGGTGCGGTCATCGACGAAACGCTCGAAGGACAGAGTGGCCGCGCCTCCCCCGTCCCCCTGGTAGGTCGCCGAGGGATTCACCCCCCAGCGTTCGACATTGACGAAGTCGCGATAGCTGCCGGAGCGCTCGTGCAGAAGGTTGATCCGACCGGAAAGCTCACGGGTCAGAGCGGCGCCGAGGTCAGCCACCACACGCCGGTGCTCGAAGTCCCCACCCTCGAGGCTGAGGCCGACGTGGCGGCGGCCATCGGCCACCCGGGTGACACGGTTGATCACCCCGCCCCCGCCGCCCCGGCCAAAGATCATCGCGTTGGGGCCCAGCAGCACCTCTACGCGATCGGTATTATAGAGGTCGCGGTAGTACTGGACGTCATCGCGGACGCCATCGACGAAGAAATCCGCCGTTGACGCGTTGCCCCGCAGGCTCGGCGCGTCGCGGTGCCCCTCGCCCTGGCCGATGGTAGCCCCCGGAACATAGCGCAGGACGTCGGCCATGGACTGCATGGCCTGGTCTCGGATCAGCTGGGACGAGACCACCCCAATGGACTGCGGGACGTCCCGGAGTTCCGCGGCGATGCGAAGGGCCGTGTCGAGCCGGCCAGGCAGATAGCCCTCCCCGGCTGGGGCGGTGACGACCAGGGTCGAAACCTGCGCAGCCTCATCCTCAGCCTGCGCCGAACCCGCGCCGAGGGCGAGGGTTGCAAGGACGAAGGCAAGGCCCCGGGAACGCATAACGGGTAAGACTCAGACGCGAATGAAAATGATAATCGTTCCTAACAATCACCAGACAACACGTAAATGCGAATTATTCGCAGAAGCAGGAATTCCTCGCCGGGGCCTTGCCTTGCCCGCGTCTTCGACCGACCTAAGGTGCTGATGGACTCTCCCGCTCATTCCCTGCCCTGGCGACATCCGCTGGAGGCCTTCTTCAGCCTTCGGGACACGCCCTATTCCCTGCTCCTGCTGGGGGATGGCGACGAAGGACGCTGGAGCTACATCCTGGCCCATCCTCGCATCGCGGCCTTGCACGGCAAGGCCGAGGCGGCCATTGGCTGGGCGCAAGCGCACGTGAAGGCCCTCGAGGCAGCAATATTACCCCCGGGAGAGCCTCCGCTCCGGACGGGGGTGGCTGGTCTTCTGGGCTACGATCCGGGTTGTCCGAGGAACGGGCCGCCATCGGCGACGGCGCTCTACGACCTGGTCCTAGCTTTCGATCACCAAACCCGGACCGTCTGCCTGCAAGAAGCCCCCGGTGCCTGCCCGAACCGCCGCGCAGCCCTCCTGGCCGGGCTTGCAGCGCCCTCGCTACCGCCTGCGGGGGCGACCGGCCGGGTGGCGGACGTGGAACCCCGGGCCAACTTCGGGGGCAAGATCGAGGTCGTGCGGGCGCGGATCGCTGAGGGGGAGTTCTATCAGGCCAACATCTCCCGCCGATTCGAGGGCTGCCTCGGGGTCCTGGACCATCCCTTCGACCTCTTCCGGCGGCTGGCCGAGGCGAGCCCGGCGGCCTTCGCGGCTTACCTGCGCCTGCCTGGCTGCGCGATTGTCTCCAACTCTCCCGAGCGGCTGGTCCGGGTGCGCAACATGCCGGAAGGGCGCATCGCCCTCAGCAGTCCGATCAAGGGAACGGCACCGAGGGGAGCCTCTCCCGAAGCCGACGCCCTCAACGCCCGGGACCTGCTGGCCAGCGAGAAGGACCGGGCGGAAAACCTGATGATCGTCGACCTGATGCGCAATGACCTGTCGCGGGCCTGCCGGCCGGGATCTGTGCGCACGCCCCGGCTGTTCGAGCTGACGACACTACCGAACGTGCACCACCTGGTCTCGCACGTGGAGGGGATGCTGGAGCCGGACAGGACCGCCATTACCCTGCTGGAGGCCTGCTTCCCGGCCGGCTCCATCACCGGGGCCCCGAAGCGGCGGGCCATGGAGGCCATCCGCGAGATCGAGGGCGCGCCCCGGGGCGCCGACTATGGATCCCTGTTCTGGGCCGGGGCCGATGGGGAGCTGGACTCCAGCGTCCTTATCCGGACCGCCACCTGCCGGGAGACGCCGGAGGGCTGGTCCGTCGGCTTCCGGGTTGGCTGCGGGATCACTTCGGACTCGGACCCGGAGGCGGAGACCCGGGAGACCGAGGCCAAGGCCCTGAAGCTCGTCGCCGCCATCGGAGGCGAAGGGCCATGATCACGTGGCGCGACGGGGACTGGATCGAGGACGGCGACGTCCTCCCGGCAGAAGATCGGGGGCTGACCCTGGGCGACGGCCTATTCGAGACCCTGCTGGCGGTGGACGGCAGGCTGTCGCATGCGGGCCTCCACTTCCGGCGCCTGGCCGCATCCGCTGCAGCCCTCGGCCTGCCGCCACCCCCCGAGGGTGCCCGGCTGGAAGCCGTCGCCCGGGAGACCCTCACCCGGAACGGGCTGGACCGCGGACGGGCCGCCCTCCGCCTGACCCTGACCGCCGGGCGCTCGGCCCGGGGTCTTGCCCGCGAGCCTTCGGCCGCTGCCCGCCTCCTGGTCACCGCCAGCCCGGCGCCGGAGGCCGGCACTTCCGTTCGCCTCGCAACCGTCTCGGTGCGGCGCAACCCCGCCTCACCCGCCTCGCGGCACAAGACCCTGTCCTACATCGACAGCATCATGGCCCTGAGGGAGGCCCATCAGGCCGGTGCCGACGAAGCGGTGATGTTCAACACGGCCGGAAGGCCCGCCAGCGCAGCCGCCGCCAACCTCGTCTTCCGGATCGAAGGGCAGATAGTCACGCCGTCCCGCTCCGAGGGCGTACTGGCCGGGACCACGCGGAGCCGCCTGCTGGCAGCCCTGCCGGAGATGGTGGAGCGACGCCTGACCCGGATAGAGGCGCAGAGGGCCGACGCCCTGGTCCTGACTAACGCTCTACGCGGCATCCGGCCGGCCCTGTCCTGGGACGGCCGGGACCTTCCTGGGAGCGGCGAGCTGAAAGCGCGCCTGGAGGACGGGCTTTCCCTTACGGAAGACCGTGATAGCCTCGGCTGAAGTCAGCCAGAGAGGCCGTCATGCCTACCGAGACCCTGCGCCCATCGATCCGGAACTGATCCGCAAGGCGAAAAGACGCGTCAGCCTGCGGATAGGGTTCTTCAGCCACGCCCTTATCTACGTGGTCGTCAATGCGGACCTGTTCGCGCTGAATGTCTTTCAAGGCGGACCGCTCTGGTCCTTCTGGCCCTTGGCCGGATGGGGCATAGGCCTGGCCGCCCATGGCCTGGCGACCTGGTTCTCCCTGAACGGAGACGGCCTGAGAGACCGGATGCTTAAGCAGGAAATCGACCGGCTGAACGGGGGCCGATAGGTCCCTCAGGACCCGCGTTTCGGCTTGCCGCGGAAAGGCGCACTACGGGGCGCAGGACCGTCGTTCGGCTTGCGCTTCGGTCCCGTCCCTGCGGTCGGGCCTGAACCTGCCGGCCGGGGCTTTCCCTTCCAGGGACGGTCGCCCGGGGAGGCCACGGGCCGGTCACCCTGCACGAAGGGCTTCTTCTTGAAGGGCTTCTTCTGGAAGGGGGCCTTCTCGAAAGGTGGCTTCTCGAAAGCGAGCTTCTCAGGCACCGACTTTTGGAAGGGCGGATCCCCGGGGGATTGGCGCGCTCTCGGTGCTGAAGATTCCGCCACATAGGGACGGGGTGCCCGCTTGGGCCGCGGCGGGGCGGACCCAGGATCCCCCGAAGGTTCGAAATCGCGACGGGGTCGCGAGGGCCGGGACTCTGCTCCCGGTGCCTCGGAAGGCGCGATCCGCGTCCCGTCCGGAAGGGGAACGGCAATGGCCGCCACGAAGGCGGGCGAGACCTCCCGGCTGATCTCGAAGCGGGTCTCGGCATCGAAGATCCGGATATTGCCGATGTCGCGCTTGGTCACGCCCCCCGCCCGGCAGATCTTGGGGATGAGCCACTTGGGATCGGCCTGGTCCTTGCGGCCGATATCGATGCGGAACCAGTCCATGTCGCCGGGTTCGCGCCGGGGGCGAGGCTCGCCGGCCGCCTCAGGCTTCCAGCGGGAAGGCGCGTCGTCCTGGACGTCCTCCGGCGGCGGTAGCTTCTCGCGGTAGAGCCGCATGAGGGCGCCGGCGACCTGCTCGGGCGACAGGCGCTCCAGTAGGCGGCGGCCCTCAGCCATGCAGTCCTCGTCGGGGGGCGAGACCAGCAGCGGATCCTCCAGCATGCGCTGGTGGTCCTTCTCGCGGATCTCTTCGGCGGTCGGCGGGCCCACCCACTCGGCGCGGATCGAGGCGGACTGGAACAGGAGCTCGGCCTTGCGCCGCCGGGCCCGAGGAACCAGCAGGACCGAGACCCCCTTGCGCCCCGCCCTCCCCGTCCGACCCGACCGGTGGAGCATGCCCTCGACATTGGCCGGGACCTCGGCGTGGATGACCAGGCCCAGGTCAGGCAGGTCCAGGCCGCGCGCGGCGACGTCGGTCGCGACGCAGACCCGCGCGTGCCCCCCGCGCAGGGCCTGGAGGGCCTCGGTCCTCAGGTCCTGGGTCAACTCGCCCGAAAGGCCCACCACCGAGAAACCCCGTTCGCGAAGGGTGGCGGTCAGGTGCTTCACCCGCTCGCGGGTGTTGGCGAAGACGAGGGCGCCAGGCGCCTCATAGAACCGCAGAAGGTTCACGACCGCTAGGTCCACCTGGTTGGGCAGGACCCGGACAGCGCGGTACTCGATGTCCCCGTGCGGGGCGTCCCGGTCGACGGTATCGATGCGCAGGGCGTCGCGCTGGTAGGCCGAGGCTAGGCGGACGATCTCCCGCGGCAGGGTCGCAGAAAACAAGAGGGTGCGCCGGTCGGCAGGGGCGGCCTCGAGCAGGAAGGTCAGGTCCTCCTGGAAGCCCATGTCGAGCATTTCGTCGGCTTCATCGAGGACCACCGCCTTGATCGCTGACAGATCCAGAGCGCCGCGCTCAAGGTGATCACGAAGTCGGCCCGGCGTACCGACGACGATGTGGCCACCCCTCTGCAGGGCGCGCCGCTCGGCCCTCGGGTCCATTCCGCCAACGCAGGACAGGATCGTCGCCCCGGTAGCGGCGTAGAGCCAGGTCAGCTCGCCGGTCACCTGAAGGGCCAGCTCCCGCGTAGGCGCGATGACCAGGGCGGCGGGCGCCCCCGCCTGGCCGAAGCCTTCGGCGAGACCCAGCAGGGTGGGGGCCATGGCGAGGCCAAAGGCGACGGTCTTGCCCGACCCAGTCTGGGCGGAGACCAGCAGATCGCGGTCGTAGGAAGCTTCAAGGACCTGCGCCTGGACGGGCGTGGGCTCGGCATAGCCGCGTTCGGAAAGCGCGCGGTCAAGCGCCGGGTGACTGGTCGGGAAGGGCATGGGCGGCGCCTATAGCACGCCCAGCATGGAAAAGGATCAAGCTTCCGTCGATAGCCCCGTTAACCCTTGCCATCTCGCCAGGTTGGGAGGCGTCCTTCCAGGTCTGAGCCAAGATTGGACGGGGCGGTGCTGGACCTTGGAAGCAACGGGGAGCCGGCAGATGAGGCGAAAGGCTAGCTGGACCGTTTACCCTATTGTATTAAGTCAGACCTTGTTTGCCCTGCTTTCTCACGAATTATTCACGCACCCTCTATTTCCGTAAGCCATGATCGCTGATACTCTGACCGCGAAACCCTGCACGATGAATGTGTTGGGACTTCGGATTGAACCTCAGGTGCCGCCTTGGTGAAGAACTTCATCGGTCGTGGGCTCAGGAAGCATTCCGGCTGGATTGGCTTGTCCATGCTGGCCATGCCGGCCGCCTCTCCGGCCCTGTCCCAGGCCCTGCCGACGGGCGGCGAGGTGGCGGCGGGCAGCGCGGTCATTGGCGCGGCCTCGCCCACCAGCCTGACCGTCACCCAGACCTCCGCCCGGGCCATCCTAAACTGGAAGAGCTTTTCGGTCGGTGATGGGGCGAGCGTGCGCTTCGACAATGGCCGGGGCGCCACCCTCAATCGGGTGACCGGGGGCGACCTGTCGCGCCTTGACGGCCGGCTCTCGTCCTCAGGCTCTGTTTACCTGATCAACCCGGCGGGCGTGATCGTCGGGAACAATGGCCTGATCTCCACCGGCGGGACCTTCCTGGCCTCCAGCCTCGACCTGCCCGACGCCAGCTTCCTGGCGGGCGGTGGCCTGACCTTCTCGGGGTCTGGCGATGCCGGGGTGGTGAACCTGGGACGCATCACCGCCACCTCCGGCGATATCCTGCTGATCGCGAGGTCCGTGGAGAACAGCGGGACCCTCGACGCAGCCAGCGGCACGGTCGGCCTGGCGGCCGGGACCCAGGTCAGCCTGGCCGACGCCCAGGGGGCCGGTGGCCGCCTGCGGGTCGACCTGGGCTCGGCAGACGCCTCGGTCAGCCAGTCCGGACGGATCACCTCGGCGGTGGCCGAGCTCAAGACCCAGAACGGCAACATCTACGCCCTGGCCGGCAATGCCGGTGGTGAGATCCTTGCTGGTTCCATTACGCAAAGAGACGGCAAGGTCTGGATCGATGCCGGCGAGGGCGTGGTACAGGTCGGCCCCGGCGCGCGGATCGCCGCGGCCTCTGGCGCAGAGGGCGGCGCAGTCTCCATCACGGGTGGCCTGGTGTTCAACCAGGGGTCGGCGGAGGCCTCGGGCCGCAAGGGCGGCGAGATCCGCGTCTCGGGCGGCGCGGTCTACAACACCGGAACCCTCAACGCCTCGGGGACGGCAGGAGACGGCGGCAAGATCTCTGTCACCGCAAGCCGCGGTTACATCGAGACCACATCTGGCGTCGTGACGGCCACCGGGACCCGTCGGGGCGGAAGCCTCACGGTCGACGGCGGGGCCAGCCTTTACACCTCCGGGACCTGGTCGGCCTCGGCACCGGGCGGCGTCGGCGGCACCATCACGGCCCTCGGCGACCGGATCACCCTGAACGAGGCCAGTCTGTCGGCGGACGGTGGCCTGGGCGGTCGCATCCGCATCGGCGGCGACTTCCGGGGCCTGGGCGACCTGCGCCATGCCCTGGAGGTAATGTCGACGCCGGGATCGAAGGTCTCGGCGGCCTCGGACTATGCCCGCCATGGCGGCTCGGTGGTCTACTGGTCCACGGGACGGACGGAGGTCTGGGGCGGGACCCGGGCTGCAGGCGCGGGCCTGATCGAGGTCTCGTCCAAGGGCGAGGTCTACCTGGGCGGCCTGGCTGACGCGGGCCCCGGCGGCCAGGTCCTGCTGGATCCCAAGTCCATCGTCATCGACGCCACCAGCGGCGTCTATCCCCAGTTCCAGCTGATCAACCCCGGCTCGGCCTCGGGGAGCGGGTTCGGGACCACCGTCGAGGCCCTCTCCGGTGGCAATGTGGTGGTCACGGCCCCCACCGACTCCATCGCCGCCGCCGGCGCCGGGGCGGTCTACCTGTTCAACGGGATCACCGGCGCCCTGATCTCGACGCTTACGGGGGCCACGGCAAGCGACGGCGTCGGCGGCAGTGGCGTTACAGTCCTGACGAACGGCAACTACGTCATCCCGAACCCGAGCTGGGACCGGGGGCCGGTGGTGAACGCCGGCGCCGTGACTTGGGCCTCGGGGGCCAGCGGCATCTCCGGCGTCGTCTCCGACGCCAACAGCCTGGTCGGGTCTACGGCAAGCGACCAGGTCGGAAGTGGCGTCACCGCCCTGACCAACGGTAACTATGTCGTCCGGAGCTTTGTCTGGGACAATGGGACCATAGCAAATGCTGGCGCCGCAACTTGGGGCTCCGGAACCACCGGGATCACCGGGGCCGTCTCCGTTGGCAACAGCCTGGTCGGATCCACTGCCAACGACTATGTCGGTAACATCGGGATCACCGCCCTCACCAACGGCAACTATGTCGTCCGGAGTTCTTCTTGGAACAATGGGGCCATAGGGGGTGCGGGTGCCGCAACCTGGGGCTCCGGAGCCACCGGGATCACTGGGACCGTCTCCGCCACCAACAGCCTGGTCGGATCTACCGCAAGCGACCAGGTCGGGAGTGCTCTCACCGCCCTGACCAACGGCAATTATGTCGTCGGGAGCTACTTGTGGGACAATGGTACCGTTACAAACGCTGGCGCCGCGACCTGGGGTTCAGGAACCACTGGGATCACCGGAGCCGTCTCCGCAGCCAACAGCCTGGTCGGGTCAAGACCCGGCGACTGGGTGAGCAGTCAGGGCGTCTACGCCCTGAACAACGGCAACTATGTGGTCGTAAGCCCCAACTGGGACAATCTTGGGGTTGTAGACGTCGGCGCCGTGACCTGGGCTTCGGGGACCTCAGGCGTCGTTGGCGCCGTCTCCACCGCCAATAGTCTCGTCGGGTCAAACAACACCGACCAGATCGGCTTTTCCGGCGTCACGGTCCTGACCAACGGCAACTATGTTGTCAGAAGCCCTTATTGGGACAATGGCGTGTTTATAGACGCGGGAGCCGTGACCTGGGGATCGGGGACAACCGGGATTTCCGGAGCTGTCTCCGGAACCAACAGCCTGGTCGGTACATGGAAAAGCATGTACGTCGGAATGTCCCCCGTCACTGCCCTGACCAACGGCAACTACGTTATCTCGAATCCCAGATGGGACAATGGCTTGGCTGCTGGACATGCCGGTGCCGCGACCTGGGGGTCGGGGACAACCGGCATCGTCGGAGTCGCCTCAGCCGCCAACAGCCTTGTCGGGACCAAGCAGGATGACAGGATCGGCTCCGGTGGCGTCTTCGCCCTGACCAACGGCAACTACGTCGTCACCAGCCCAGAATGGGACAATCTTGGGTTTATACAGGTCGGTGCCGTGACCTGGGGATCGGGGACAAACGGCACATCCGGAGCTGTCTCCGCCGCCAACAGTCTGGTCGGGGTCCGGAATACCGACCAGGTCGGCTTTTCCGGCGTCACGGTTCTGGCCAATGGCAATTATGTGGTCCGGAGCCCCTACTGGGACAACTTCTTATCCGGCAGCGGCTCATACGTCGACGCAGGTGCCGTGACCTGGGGATCGGGAACAACCGGCGTGGCCGGAACCATTTCCGCCACCAACAGCCTCCTCGGTACATGGCAAAGCATGTACGTCGGAATGTCCCCCGTCACAGCCCTGACCAACGGCAACTATGTCGTCGAAAATCCCTTGTGGGACGCTTGCCTAGACTGTGCCAGTGGCCACCACGCGGGCGCCGTGACCTGGGGATCGGGGACAAACGGCATTGTCGGCGTTGCCACAGCCGCCAACAGCCTCGTAGGGACCCGGCCACTGGACCGAGTCGGCTCCGGTGGCGTCATCGCCCTGACCAACGGCGACTACATTGTCAGGAGCCCCACCTGGGACAACGGCGTCATCGTCAACGCCGGCGCTGTGACCTTGGGCTCTGGAACCCGCGGCATCACCGGTGCCGTCTCCGCCGCCAACAGCCTGGCCGGGATCACGGCTGGCGAGAACCCGGTCTACCGCAGCTTCGCCGCCGACGGCTCCTACTTCTTCGCCACCGGCACGACCAACCGCGTCCTCGTCGGCCTGACCAGCCTGAGCCAGCTGACCTACAACCGCGCCATCGGCCAGACCGTGACCCTGCAGCCCTCAGCCCTGGCGGCTCAGCTTGCCACCGGGTCGGCACTGGTCCTGCAGGCCAGCAATGACATCACCCTC
>CAMCIK010000028.1 GCA_945874825.1 Phenylobacterium deserti
CCCAGTCGGCCAGATCCGCCGCCTCTCCGCCGATCCGGGCGGTCGCGGCCTGAACGCCCGCGCGCCCTCCGGACAGGCGAAGGTGCAGCCTCTGACCGTCGTGGAAGGCACCCGACAGGGGCAGGGGCCGGCGCATCAGGTCGGCGACCTGCTGGAGGGCCGCCCCCGAGGTCAGGTCCAGGACCCTGGCGGCCTCCACCGCGGGACGGGGCACGACCCTCAGGGAGACGTCGAGGAGGACGCCGAGGGTCCCATGGGCACCGGCCATCAGGCGGAAGGCGTCGAACCCCGCCACGTTCTTGAAGACCGTTCCGCCGAACCGCAGGACCTCGCCCTGGCCATTCAGGATGCGGGCACCCAGGACGAAGTCGCGCACAGCGCCGGTGAAGGGCCGCCGGGGCCCCGACAGTCCTGTCGCCACAGCGCCGCCCAGGGTTCCGCCGAACCCGAGGCGTGGCGGCTCGAAGGCCAGCATCTGGCCGTTCT
Organism: Phenylobacterium deserti; assembly: GCA_945874825.1. Lineage (GTDB taxonomy): Bacteria > Pseudomonadota > Alphaproteobacteria > Caulobacterales > Caulobacteraceae > Phenylobacterium > Phenylobacterium deserti_D. Next base: position 487 of record CAMCIK010000028.1, read on the forward strand.
CCGCAAGCAGGGCCTCGATTTGCGAGAGGGGCGTTCCCGCCCGGGCGGTGAGGACCAGTTCGGCCGGGTCATAGGCGACCACGCCCCGGTGCCCGCTCATCTCCAGCCGGGTCCCGGACACGGGCCGGCCCATCCCGGCGTGGGTCCCGCCCCCGCGGATCTCCAGCGGAGTCCGGTCCGCAGCCGCGCCCCGCACCGCCTCGGCCAGGGCCGACGTCAGGTCGGCGTCAGAACCGTTCGAGGTGGGCAAAGGGCAGGGCTCCGTTGTGGACATGCATGCCGCCGAACTCGGCGCAGCGGGCGAGGGTCGGGATGGCCTTTCCAGGATTGAGCAGGCCCGTAGGGTCAAAGGCGGCCTTGAGGGCGTGGAAGGCGTTCACCTCGGCCGGGCTGAACTGGACGCACATCTGATTGATCTTCTCCCGGCCGACCCCGTGCTCGCCGGTGATCGAGCCGCCTACCGAGACGCAGAGCTCCAGTATGGCACCGCCTAGGGCCTCGGCCTTCTCCAGGTCGCCCTCCAGGTTGGCGTCGTAGAGGATCAGGGGGTGAAGGTTGCCGTCGCCGGCGTGGAAGACATTGGCGACCCCCAGGCCATGCACCACTGCCAGCCGACCCATCTCGGCCAGGACGAAGGGCAGGGATTTCCGCGGGATGGTCCCATCGATGCAGTAGTAGTCGGGTGCCAGCCGTCCCATGGCCGGGAAGGCACCCTTGCGGCCCGCCCAGAAGCGTCGGCGCTCGGGCTCGTCGCGGGCGACGCGGACCTCGGTGGCGCCCGACTCCCGAAGGAGGGCCGATACCCGCTCGATCTCCTCGGCGACATCTTCGGCCTGGCCATCGATCTCGCAGAGCAGGATGGCCGCAGCATCCCGGGGATAACCTGCGCCTGCGAAGTCTTCAGCCGCCCGAAGGGCCGGACCATCCATCATCTCAAGCCCTGCCGGCACGACCCCAGCCGCCATGATGGACGCCACGGCCCCGGCCGCCCGTCCCACGTCGTCGAAGGCGGCGAGGATCAGACGGGTCGTTTCGGGAAGGGGCTGGAGTCGCAGGAGCACCTCGGTGACCACGCCCAGGAGCCCCTCGGAACCCGTGAATAGGGCCATCAGGTCGAAGCCAGCGGCGTCGCTTGCCGGCCCGCCCAGGGTCAGGATCTCGCCGTCCAGGGTCACCACCTGGGCGGACAGGACGTTGTGCACGGTCAGTCCGTACTTCAGGCAGTGCACGCCCCCCGCGTTCTCCGCGACATTGCCGCCGATGGAGCAAGCAAGCTGGGAGGAGGGGTCCGGAGCGTAGAAGAGGCCATGGGGTGCCGCGGCCTCGGAAACCGCCAGGTTACGGACTCCGGGCTGGACCCGGGCGGTCATGGCGATGGGGTCAATCCCGAGGATGCGGGAGAACTTTGACATGACGAGAAGAACGCCCCCCGGGAAGGGCAGGGCGCCGCCGGAGAGGCCGGTGCCTGCGCCCCGGGCCACCACCGGGACGCCGAGATCCCGGCAGGCCTTCAGGACCGCGGCCACCTGTTCCACCGTCTCCGGTAGGGCGACGGCGGCGGGGAGGGCGCGGTAGGCGGGCAGGCCGTCGCTCTCGTAGGGTCGGATCGCCTCCAGGCGGGTCAGGAAGCCGCCGGCCGGGAGGAGGGGCTCCAGCCGCGCGCGCAGGATGGCGGGATCCACGGCGGGAAAATCAGCATCGAGTCGCGGATCAAACGTGTCGAGCATCTCGGCTTTCCGGGGCGGTGGGTTTACATAGCGCCTGAACCGGGCCGCGCCACAAGGAATGCGCGCCCCCGCCAGGGAGAGCGAAATGGATCTGGGACTCAAGGGCAAGAACGCCATCGTGACGGGTGCCACCCGCGGGATCGGCCGGGCGATCGCTGACCTCCTTGCGGACGAGGGTGCGAACGTGGCCATCTGCGCGCGCAAGGCAGATGAAGTCGCCGCTACGGTGGCGGCTCTCCAGGCCCGCGGGGTCAAGGCCTTCGGACAGGCTGTGGACATTGCCGACGGCCCGGCCCTGCAGGCCTTCGTCAAGGCGTCAGCAGAGGCGCTGGGCGGGCTGGACCTCCTGGTCTCGAACGCCAGCGCCCTTGTCCAGGGTGCCCGTCCTGAGGACTGGAAGGCGATGTTCGAGATCGACATCCTTGGTGCCGTGAACGCCCTCGACGCCGCCCGTCCCTTCCTCGAGGCCTCAGCCCAGAAGACCGGGGACTCCGCGGTGGTACTCATCTCGTCGATCTCTGCCGCCGAAGCGACTGCGCCCTCGGCCTACGGTGCCATGAAGGCGGCCCAGATCCACTTCGCCAAAGGGGTGGCCCGGGAGGGGGCCCCCCGGGGGCTGCGCTGCAATGTCGTCTCGCCGGGGACGGTCTTCTTCGAGGGTGGTGTCTGGGGAAACGTCAAGGCGGGCATGCCGGCCTTCTTCGAGCAGATGCTCAAGCGCAATCCCACGGGCCGGATGGCCACCCCCGAGGAAATCGCCGCCGCGACGGTCTTCCTCTGCAGTCCGCGCTCGGCCTTCACCACCGGGGTGAACCTCGTGGTCGACGGGGCCATCTCCCAGCGGGCCAACTTCTGAGCCCTCAAGCCGGCCGGGAGGGCGCGGGGCATGTATGACTATTTCGAGCTCGGCGTGGGACGGGAGCGTGAGGCCGTCGCCTTGGCGGCCGCGCGCCTGAAGGCGTCGGCGGTCGCGCCCGTGGCCGTCTTCTCGCCCCTGCTGGGCTATCCCTCCAATACCGTCCTGGCCCTGTTTCCGGCCCTCGATGCGGATGCGGCCCTGGCCGTCGCCCGGATCGAGGGTGCCGTTTCGGTCCAGAGTACGCGCCTGTCCGCAACTGCCCGTCCCGCCGATGGTGCCGCGCCCCTGCCGGGCGGCGTCTATGTGCACAACTGGTTTCACATCGACGCCGACGCCGCGGAGGCCTTCGTCGCCCTATCGGTCGAAGCCTGGCCCGACTTCGAGACGCGCTTCGAGGCCCGGATCTTTGGTCTCTTCCTGGCCGAGGCCTCCGAAACCGATCTCGGCCAAGGCGCGCGCCGGCTGCTGCTCATGACCCGGTACCGGGACCTCGGCGAGTGGCAGACCAGCCGGGATCCGACCACCGAGGCCATGAAAACCTTCGCCCGGCGACGGGAGTTGACCCGGGTTTCCCTTGCACGATCCTGCCTGCTGATCCCCTGACGCCCGAACCGAGGAGCCCGCCATGATTGAACGCCAGATCGACATCGCCACCCGGGACGGGGCGACCACGACCTTTGTCGTCCATCCCGAACGGGACGGACCGCATCCCGTCATCATCTTCTTCATGGATGCGCCGGCGATCCGGGAGGAACTCCGCGACATGGCCCGGCGGCTGGCCAGCGGCGGCTACTATGTCCTGCTGCCCAACCTCTACTACCGGGCCGGGGTCATGGAGATCGGGCCGATCTCGGCGGATCCGGACCACCCCGCCCGCAAGCAGATGTTCCAGCTGATGAACAGCCTGGACATCGACCTCGTCATGTCCGACGCCGAGGGGCTCCTGACCTTTGCCGGGGCGGACCCGGCCGCGGACACCAGCCGGGTGGGCGCGGTGGGCTACTGCATGAGCGGCCGCTACGCGATCAGCCTCGCTGTCCGCCATCCCGAGCGGGTCTTCGCCGCCGCCTCGGTCTACGGCACCCAGCTGGTCACCGAGGCCGAGGACAGTCCCCATCTCACGTCCCGCCTGGCCCGGGGGGAGCTCTACTATGCCTGTGCCGAGGAGGATGTCTGGGCACCCCCCGAGACTGTCGCTGCCCTTGCCAGGGCGCTGAAGGCCGACCGGGTCGACGCCGAGGTGGAGACCTATCCGGGTACACATCACGGCTTCGCATTTCCCCAGCGCCCCGCCTACGACAAGGCCGCTGCGGAACGTCACTGGGAGCGGCTGAACAGCCTCTTCCGCCGCAAGCTGGGCTGACCCTAGAGGTTGAGCTGAATCGCCGTTGACCCCCTCACCGGCCTGCGGCCGGAGCTCCCCCTTGGGGGAGCAATTGGATGCTGCAATTCCTCGCCCCAGGAGGGGTCTGCCGAGGGACCGTGGACCCGCAGCCCGATCCTAGAGCTTGCGGGGGATCATCACCTGCATGGACTCATAGCCCTTCACGAAGCTCGACCAGACCCGATGGGGCTCGGAGACCACGACGATCTCGGGGAACCGCTTCAGGATCTCTTCCCAGATCACCCGCAGCTGGAGCTCGGCCAGGCGGTTGCCGACGCAGCGGTGGATGCCGAAGCCGAAGGACAGGTGCTGGCGGGGCCGGGGCCTGTCGATGATGTAGGCGTCCGGGTTCTCGATGACCTCGCCGTCCCGGTTTCCGGAGACGTACCACATGACGACCTTGTCGCCCTTGCGGATGGTCTTGCCGCCCAGTTCAAAGTCCGCAAGCGCCCGGCGGCGCATGTGGGCCAGTGGGGTCTGCCAACGGATGGTCTCGGAGACCATGGACGGGATCAGGTCCGGATTGGCGCGCAGCTTGGCGTACTGGTCCGGGTTCTTGTTCAGAGCGTAGACAGACCCGGTGATGGTGTTGCGGGTCGTGTCGTTGCCCCCAACGGTCAGGAGGACCACGTTTCCGAAATACTCCCGGGGGCTCATGTCCCGGGTGGCCTCGCCATGGGCCAGCATGGAGATCAGGTCGCCGGTCGGGTCGGCGTTGACCCTCTGGTTCCAGAGCTCGGTGAAGTAGGCATGGTACTCCACGAAGATCTGCATCTTCTGCTCGGGGGTGTCGATCAGTCCACGGCCCGGGGCGGCGGTGACCACGTCCGACCAGTAGGTCAGCTTGCGCCGGTCCGCCTGGTCCACCCCGAACAGGGTGGCGAGGGTCATGGCGGTCAGTTCCATGGACACCTTGTCCACCCAGTCGAAGGGCTCGCCGATCGGTAGGCTGTCGAGGATCGCTCCCGCCCGTTCGCGGATCTCGGGCTCGAGCAGGGCGAGGTTGGTGGGCGAGACCGCCGGGGTCACGGTCTTGCGCTGAATGTCGTGCTTCGGCGGATCCATGGCGATGAACATGGGCAGGGGGCCCTCGCCGTTGATCTGATCGAAGATCGTGATCCCGCCTTCGGAAGAGAACACCTCGTGGTTGGTGTCCACGGTCATGATGTCGTTGTACTTCGTTATCGACCAGTAGGGCCCGTGGTCGCTTTCCGGCGTGAAATGGACCGGGCTCTCCTTCCGGAGGCGCTCGAAGTACGGCCACATGACGTCGTTCTGGAAGAGATCGGGCTGGGCCGGGCTGAAGGTCCCCAGGTCCATCGCCTGGGCCAGGGCGCGGTGCTCGGCCGCGAGATCAAGGTTGCCGTCGCTCATCGTCTGTCTCTCCCACATCGGACTGTCCGCCGGTCAGTCTATCGGACCTCGGACGCAAATTCATGACGCTGGCGTCAACTTAGTATGGTGGCGGTGGATTTCCAACGGGGGTCTTTCCGCTTCCGTGCTGGCCCGGAGCCGGCTCCCGCACTAGAACGGAACCCTTCTAGAGGGAGACCGACATGGCCCTTGATGCCGAAACCCGCGACCAGCTCGTCGAGACCGTCCGCCGCTTTGTCACCGGACGCCTCCGGCCCCTTGAGGCCCAGGTGTCTGAGAATGACGCCATCCCGGATGACGTGATCGAGGAAATGAAGGCCCTGGGTCTGTTCGGGCTTTCCATACCGGCTGAATACGGCGGCCTGGACCTGGGCATGGAGGAGGAGGTCCTCGTCGCCCTGGAGCTTGGCCGGACCAGCCCGGCCTTCCGCTCGGCCTTCGGGACAAATGTCGGGATCGGTGCCCAGGGCCTGGTCATGTTCGGCAACGCCGCCCAGAAGGCGAAATACCTGCCGGGGATCGCCTCGGGCGAGATCATCACCTCCTTCGCCCTGACCGAGCCCGAGGCCGGCTCGGACTCGGCGGCGGTCCAGACCCGGGCCACCCGCGACGGCGATCATTACGTGCTGAACGGCGCAAAGCGTTACATCACCAACGCCAACAAGGCCGACCTCTTCACGGTGATGGCGCGGACCGATCCCTCCAAGCCGGGTGGTGGCGGGGTGTCGGCCTTCCTGGTGGAGCGCAACCTTCCCGGCCTGTCGGTGGGCAAGCCCGAGAAGAAGATGGGCCAGCAGGGCGCCCACATCTGTGACGTCATCTTCGACAATGTCCGGGTGCCCGTCGAAAACCGCCTGGGCGGCGAGGGCGAGGGCTTCAAGGTGGCCATGCAGGTCCTGGACCGCGGCCGTCTCCATATCAGCGCCGTCTGTGTCGGCGTCGCCGAGCGCCTGATCGCCGACTGCGTCGCCTATGCCTCGGAGCGCAAGCAGTTCGGCCAGGCCATCTCCCAGTTCCAGCTGGTCCAGGGGATGATCGCCGACTCCAAGACCGAGTCCCTTGCCGCCAAGGCCCTGACTCTGGAGACCGCCCGCAAGCGCGACGCCGGAGAGAGCGTCACCATGGAGGCGGCGGCGGCCAAGTACTTCGCCTCTGAAATGGTTGGGCGCGTGGCGGACCGGGCGGTGCAGATCTTCGGCGGCGCTGGCTATATCGCTGACTACGGGATCGAGCGGTTCTACCGGGATGTGCGTATCTTCCGGATCTATGAGGGCACCAGCCAGATCCAGCAGGTGATCATCGCCCGCGAGACCCTCAAGCGGGGCGGCTGATCATGTCCGTGGACATGGAGGCCGTGATCCTCGACTTCGTCTCGGCCCTGCCGCCGGGCAAGTCGGCCTCTTCCGAAGAGGTGGCGCGGGCCGCCGACCCCGAGAACTGGCGGCGACTGACCGGGCATGTCCGGGGAGCTGCGAAAGGTCTGGCCCGACAGGGGAAGATCGTCATCCTGCGCCATGGAAAGCCGGCCGATCCCGAGACCTTCAAGGGCGTCTACAGGCTTCGGCTGCCCTGATCGGGATCTAGACCCGGGCGAGCTTCCTGTGCCTCGGTTCCTTGACCAGCAGGACCAGGGCTACCAGGCCAATCACCAGGAAGCCGATCGAGATCCCGAAGACCGCAGGATATCCAAAGGCGTCCGCCACCAGTCCCCCGAGGATGGGGCTGATGGAGGAGGTGATGCCTTCCGCCGATGAGGAAATGGCGATGCGCATCGGCATCTCCTCCCGGTTACCGAACTCAAGGATCATGGTCTGGCTGGCCATCATGTAGCCGGACTGCGAGGCGCCAAGCCCGAAGAAGGCCAGGAAGATGGCGACCGGGCTGTGCAGGACCAGCAGGATCGCCGTGGCTCCGATCCAGGTGATCAGGGAGATCAGCAACACAAGGCGGAAGCCGGTCCGGTCGCCGAGATAGCCCCAGAGCAGGTTCGAGACGGTGTCCGCGCCCAGGTAGGCCAGGGCCAGCAGGCCGAGGACGGCCCCGGACAGGCCCGTCGAGGAGGTCGCGTAGATGGCGTAGAAGGGCACCGCCATCCGGCTGACTGTCGTCAGCATCTGTACCAGCAGGAAGGGGGCGTACCCGGGGTCGGAGCGGATCAGGGCCGGGAAATCCTTCACGCGGTCCCGGAAGCGCGCCTTTGGCGGCAGGTTGGGGGGCTCGGGCTCCCTTAGCAGAACCTGGAGGGCCCACAGGCCCAATGTCGTCAGTAGGGCCGCTAGCGCGAAGGTCACGGAGTAGCCGTGGCCGAACATGTCCGGCTCGATGATGTACTTGCCGGCCACCCAGGCGAGGACCGCGGCGATCAGACCGCCCGTGGCGTTCCGCCAGGCCTGGAGCCGTCCGCGCCGGCTGAGCGGGATGACCTTGGCCATCAGCATGCCGAAGACCACCCGCTGGGCACCCATGAAGACCCCGAACAGGAAGAGCAGGGCCAGCATGGCGTAGACCAGGGACTGCCCCTGCAGGAACCAGCCGGCCAGGGCCATGCCGACGATCTGGACGCGGCCGAGACCGCCCATCCAGAGGGCGGCGGGCATGACCTTCTTGCGGTGCTCGATGGCAGTGGCACCGAAGATCGGCGAAATGATGCCGCCCACCTGCTGCAGGGCCTGGGCAAGCCCCACTATGGTGTTCGAGCCGGAGATCATGTGGATGTAGACCGGCATGAAGGTCGGCGCGTTGATCAGCCGGAAGCCCGTCATGCCCAGCATGCCGTGCAGGTAGTTGCCGATGTAGTTGCGCTTCAGGTTATCCCAGACGAAGGCCTCGTACTCGGCCTCCCGGGCTGCCGCTTCAGGATCGGCTTGAGATGGGGTGGCGCTGGCCGATCCGGAGCTGTCCGACGGGGCGACAGGCAGACTCTCCGGGGGCGTTTCGTCCCTGCTCAATCTGAATTTGCCCGCCCCGGTAAAACCGGCGGCGGGCCCCCCTGCAATATGAAATCAAACCTAATGGCTATCGGGTCTAACAGAGTCCCGGTCTGCGACAAGTCTGCGCGGATGTCCCCGGGTCAGAAACCCGGCCCAGATCCTGTTCCGACGCTGGCAACCGTGTGGCGGATCGAAAAATGATCTCGGCTTCTGAGTTCGCACCTCTCTACCCCTCAGGCGGCTACGCCTGAAGGGATCAGGCCCTACCGCGCCAGTTCCTTCATGGCTTTCTCGAGGCCTTCGAGGGTGAGCGGGAACATGCGGTCTCCGACGAGCTGGCGCATGACCTCCACGGACGGCGTGTAGTCCCAGTGCCTTTCGGCAGTAGGGTTGAGCCAGACCATGTCTTCGAATGTCTGCGCCACGCGGTCGACCCAGATGGCCCCGGGTTCCTCGTTCCAGTGCTCGACCGAGCCGCCGGGGTAGGTGATTTCGTAGGGGCTCATGGTGGCGTCGCCCACGAAGATGACCTTGTAGTCGCGGCTGAACTTGTGGAGCACGTCCCAGGTCGGGATTTTCTCGGCGTGGCGACGCCGGTTGTCCTTCCAAACGCTCTCGTAGAGGCAGTTGTGGAAGTAGTAGAATTCCATGTTCTTGAATTCGGTCCGGGCGGCGCTGAACAGCTCCTCACAGACCCGGATATGGCTGTCCATTGAGCCGCCGACGTCGAAGAAGATCAGGACGCTGATCTTGTTTCGGCGCTCGGGCCGCAGCTTGATGTCGAGATACCCCTTCTCGGCCGTGCCGCGGATGGTGCCGTCCATGTCGAGCTCTTCCGCCGCGCCATCCCGGGTCCATTTCCGAAGGCGACGCAGGGCGACCTTGATGTTGCGGGTGCCCAGTTCGACGCTGTCGTCGAGGTTCTTGTACTCGCGTTTGTCCCAGACCTTCACGGCCCGGCCATGCCGGCCCTTGTCCTGGCCAATGCGGACGCCCTCGGGGTGGTAGCCGTTGGCACCGAAGGGGGAGTCCCCATTCGGGCCCTGGCCGCCCTTGCCCTTGCCCTTGCCTTCACCCTCGCCGTCGTCGCCGTTCTCGCGCTGCGCCCGCATCTGTTCGGCGAGGGCCTCCATGAGCTTCTCGAACCCGCCCATGGCCTCGATCTGGGCCTTCTCCTCGTCGGTGAGGAACTGGTCGGAGATCTTCTTCAGCCACTCGGCCGGGATGTCGGAGACGCCAAAGCCCTCAAGCTTCTCCAGGCCCTTGAAGACGTGACCGAAAACCTGGTCGAACCGGTCGAGGTTCTTTTCGTCCTTCACCAGGGCGGAGCGCGCCAGATAGTAGAACTCTTCAACGTTGCGACCGATGACCGCCTTGTCGAGCGCCTCCATCAGCATGAGGTACTCCTTGAGGGTCACGGGGACCTTGGCCTCGCGGAGTTCGGTGAAGAAACGCATGAACATGGTGGACGTCCCCTTGCGGGCCGAACGAGTGTTTGAGACCCGAATGTGAAGCCCTGAGGCCCCTCTGTCCAGTGCAGGACGCCTCAGAAGGCGGGTCTCCGCCGCAGGATGAATTCCCGGTCGATGGTGTTTCCCACGTGGAAGCCGTACTCGCCGACCTTCTGAAAGCCCCGTCGCGCGTAGAAGCGCTGGGCGCCGAAGTTTTCCGACCAGACCCCGATCCAGACATCGGGCGGGGACTGAGCGGCCACCCAGGTCATCACCGCGTCGAACAGGACCCCACCGAGGCCGCCACCCTGGACGCTTCGCCTCAGGTAGATGCGCTTGAGCTCGAGGGCGCCCGGCCCGGCCTCCGCATGGGGAAGCCCGCAGGGCCCCGCCGTCGCATACCCCAGGGCCCGCCCTGTCGCATCCTCCAGGAGCCAGCTCGCTTGGGCGGGGTCCTCCAGGCCGGCGCGCGTCGCCCCGGGGTCGTAGGCCGACTGCAGGTAGGCGGAGAGGTCTGCGGGGGGGTAGAGGGTCCCGAAGGTGTCCACGAAGGTCTCCCGGCCGATGTCGGCCAGGCGGTGGGTGTCCGCGGGCACCGCCCGCCTCAGGATCGGCGTCGTCATGATCGGGCCATACAACTGCAGGCCAGGTCCCGGAAGCCCGCAGGCCCTGCGCCGTTGCAGGTGGCGGCGCGGATGACTAGCTTGAGGGCTGAATTGCGGGGATTCCCATGGCTGAAGTCCAGGACATTGACGGTCTTTCTTTCGAGCAGGCGCTTTCCGAGCTTGAGCGGATCGTCGGCCAGCTTGAGAGCGGACAGGCTCCGTTGGAAGAGTCCATCGCTCTCTATGAACGTGGTGCCCATCTCAAGGCGCACTGCGAGGGCCGCCTTGAGCAGGCCCGCCTGAAGGTCGAGAAGATCGTCGTCAGCCCCGGCGGCGGCGTCGCCTCCGAACCCGCCAGCTTCGAGTGACCCCCGACACGGCCGGCCGGCTCGCGGCGGCGGCGTCCCGGACCGAATCTGGGCTCTTCGCCCTGCTGCCCGGCGTGGAAGGCCCCGAGGGCCGGCTGGCGGAGGCCATGCGCTACGCCGCCCTGGGCCCGGGCAAGCGCCTTCGCCCCTTCCTCGTGTTCGAGGCCGGGGCCGTGCTCGGGGTCGAAGCCGATCGCCTTGAGCGCGCCGCCTGCGCGCTGGAATGCGTGCATGCTTACAGCCTGGTCCACGATGACCTTCCCTGCATGGATGACGACGACCTGCGGCGGGGGCGACCGACGGTCCACCGGGCGTTTGACGAGGCGACCGCCGTGCTGGCCGGAGACGCCCTTCAGGCCCTGGCCTTCGAGATCCTGGCGGCCCCGGAGACCCACCCGGACGGCAGGGTCCGCGCGGACCTCGTGGTCTGCCTGGCGCGGGCTTCAGGCGCGCGCGGCATGTGCGGCGGCCAGATGATCGACCTGTCCGGGAACAGCGACGACCTGGGGACCGTGGCCCGGATGCAGAGGCTCAAGACGGGCGCGCTGATCTCCGCCGCCTTCGAACTGCCCCTGATCCTGTCGCACGCGGGTGAGCCGGAGCGGCACGCCCTCCTCGCCTTCGCCCACGACCTGGGACTGGCCTACCAGATTGTCGACGACCTGCTGGATGTCGAGGGCGAGACCGCCATCGTTGGGAAGGCGACGGGCAAGGATGCCGGGCGGGGCAAGATCAATTTTGTGACCCTCCTGGGGGTTGCCGATGCCCGCGCCCGCCTGGACCTGATCGCCGACCAGGCCCGCACCCATCTGGATCCCCTGGGGACGCGGGCCTATCCGCTCCGTGGGTGCCTCGAATTCGTGCTTGATCGCCGGCGCTGAATGCGAGCAAAGCACTGACCATGCCTCCCCTGACACCACTTCTCGACACCGTCGCCGCGCCTTCGGATATCCGCAGGTACTCGCTCGCCCAGCTGCGCCAGCTGGCCGACGAGGTCCGGGCCGAGACGATCGACGCCGTCTCGCAGACGGGGGGGCACCTGGGCGCGGGTCTCGGCGTGGTCGAGCTGACCGTCGCCCTGCACCATGTCTACCAGACGCCGGCAGACATCCTGATCTGGGATGTCGGTCACCAGGCCTATCCCCACAAGATCCTGACCGGCCGCCGGGACCGGATCCGGACCCTCCGGCAGGGCGGTGGGCTTAGCGGTTTCACCAAACGGGCGGAAAGTCCCTACGATCCCTTCGGGGCGGCCCACGCTGCCACTTCCATCTCCGCCGCCCTCGGATTCTGCGCAGCGCGCGACGCCAGGGGAGGGGACAACAGCGTTGTCGCCGTCATCGGCGACGGCTCGATGAGCGCGGGCATGGCCTACGAGGCGATGAACAACGCCTGCGAGACGACCGGCCAGCTGACCGTGATCCTCAACGACAACGACATGTCGATCGCCCCGCCGGTGGGCGCCATGAGCGCCTACATGGCCCGGCTGGTCTCAGGCGGCGGCTACCAGTCGCTGCGGAAGCTCGGCAAGTCAGTGGCCAGCGCCCTGCCGCGCCCCCTGCAGGAAGCCGCCCGCAAGGCGGAGGAGTTCGCCCGCGGCATGGTGACGGGCGGTACCTTCTTTGAGGAACTTGGCTTCTACTACATCGGTCCGATCGACGGTCACGACATGGATGCCCTGGTCCCGATCCTCCAGAACGCCCGGGAGATCCGGGACCGGCCGGTTCTGGTGCACGTGGTCACCCAGAAGGGCAAGGGCTACGCGCCTGCCGAGAGCGCTGACGACAAGCTGCACGCCGTTGCCCGTTTCGACGTGGTCACCGGCCGGCAGGCCAAGCCCGCACAGCCCGCGCCGCCCTCCTATACGCGCGTCTTCGCAGACGCCCTGATCCAGCAGGCCGAGTCCGATCCGCGGATTGTCGCCGTCACTGCGGCCATGCCCTCCGGAACCGGACTGGACCTTTTTGAAAAACGCTTCCCGGACCGGACCTTCGACGTCGGCATTGCCGAACAGCATGCCGTGACCTTCGCGGCGGGGCTGGCGGCCGACGGCATGAAGCCCTTTGCGGCGATCTACTCGACCTTTCTCCAGCGCGGCTACGACCAGGTGGTCCACGACGTGGCGATCCAGAGGCTTCCCGTGCGCTTCGCCATAGACCGGGCGGGGCTGGTGGGTGCCGACGGCCCGACCCACGCCGGATCCTTCGACATCGGATTCATGGGTGCCCTGCCGGGCATGGTGCTGATGGCAGCTTCGGACGAGGCTGAACTTACCCGCATGGTCGCGACGGCCGCCGCCATCGACGATCGCCCCTCCGCCTTCCGTTATCCCCGGGGCGAGGGCCTGGGCGTTGCCATTCCCGAGATCCCGGAGCCCCTCGAGATCGGTCGCGGCCGCATCGTGCGCGAAGGCTCTGCAGTGGCCATCCTGAGCTTCGGCGCCCGCTTGGGGGAGAGCCTGAAGGCGGCGGATCTCCTCGCTGCGCGCGGGGTCTCGGCCACAGTCGCCGACGCGCGGTTCGCAAAGCCCCTGGACGAGGAGCTGATCCTGCGCCTTGCGCGGGAACACGAGGCCCTGTTGACCGTGGAGGAAGGGGCTGCCGGAGGTTTCGGTGCCTTCGTCCTTCAGATGCTGGCGGCCCGGGGCGCTCTGGACCGGGGCCTGAAGGTCCGCACCCTGACCCTGCCGGACGTCTTCCAGGACCAGGACAAGCCAGAGGCCATGTACGCCCAGGCCGGGCTGGATGCCGCTGGCATCGCAGCCTCGGCCTTCACGGCGCTCGGCGCCGGCCTGACCGCAAGCGGTGGCCTCCGCGCCTGACCGCTCGGCCCTAGAAGGGCCAGAACCGGGTCAACACCGCCTGACCCGCGGGAGTCTTCTGCACCGCCGAGATATCGCCTCGGCCGCCATAGGCGATGCGTGCCTCGGCGATCTGGGTGTGCCGGATCGTGTTGCCCGACGAGATATCCTCTGGCCGGATGATCCCCGAGACCGTCAGCTGCCTCAGTTCGGCATTGGTCCGGACCTCCTGGGTGCCGTCGATGATCAGGTTCCCGTTCGGCAGGATGCCAGTGACGACGGCAGCGATCGTGAGAGAGATGGCCTCCGACCGATTGACGCTCCCGGAACCGGCGTTCGAGAAAGTCGAGTTGGTCTGGAAGGGCGAGAAGTTGTCGAAGCTGTTACCCGGGGGAAGTAGCCGGCGAACCTTGTCCTCAAGCCCGAACATGGTGGACAGGGAGGCATCCGTCTCCGAGTTCCGGTTCGAGACCGACGTGTTCGAGGTCTTGGCGGAGTCATTGATCGCGATCTGCACGGTCACGATGTCGCCGATCCGGCTGGCCCTCTGGTCGATGAAGAAGGCCCGGGCACCGCTGCGCCACAGTGAGTTGGCGGAGGCTGGCGTGATTTCGGGTTCGGGCGGCATCATTCCCAGGTCGGGCCGGCGGTCGGGCGGTGTGACAGGATAAGTCGTGGGGCTGAGGCTGGGCCCGATGGCGGCATCCTGCACCGCAGTGCAGGCGGTCATTGGAAGGGCGGCGAGGACGAGGAGGGCGGCGATGCGCATGTGGGTAAACCTTGGCGTGAGGAAATCAGCGTCGGGCGATGCGGGTGGCGGCAGGGGCGCGGCCGGGGGCGGCGTCGGGACCGGTGGCGGCCTGGCCAGGTCCTGTGACGACGCCCTGCAGGGTCTTGCGGGACGCCAGGTTCTGGAGAGAGATCACCTCGCCGACGGCACCGGCGCTCATGGCCTTCACCTGCATTGAAAGGAAGACGCCGCCGGTCTCGTAGACCACGGTCACGAGGTCGCCGGCCTGGATGACGACAGGCGCGCTCATGTCCGAAGCCGCGACTGGTGCCCCTTCCCTGAGGGGGCGGCGGGCGATCATGCCGATGGCACCGTCGGCGTCGCGAAGGGCGTTGGCGGGGGCTGCAGCGACTCGCGTCCACGCGAGGTCCTCTGGCCGGATCTCCTCTCCCGCGGAAAGGCTGCGTGTATAGGCCAGAACCTGCACCCCGCCCTTGCGGGCCTGGGACGGGGATGTCACTGGAGCCGACCCGGCTTCGCCGGCCCGAACGATGATGCGACGCAGGCGATCGGGGTTGCCCCAGTCCAGGCCGCTTCGGTGCGCCAGCAACTGGACTGCGGAGGCGTCGAGCACAACACTGGGGCCCGGCCGTGTGGCGACGCGCACACCTGCGACGCCCCCGGCGCCATCGAACAGGTCGCCAAGGGTGACCGTGCCGTCGGAGTCCACCGTCTCGGACTTCAGGCTCACGGCAACGCCGGCGACCGCAGGCGGCGCGGCGGCCAGGGCCAGGCAGGCGGAGAGGGCGGCTGCTATCAGGCGGCGCATGGGATCAGCTCTTCACCTGGTTGGCCGTCGACAGCATCTGGTCAGCGGCAGTGATGACCTTGGAGTTCATCTCGTAGGCCCTCTGGGCAACGATAAGGGCGGTGACTTCCGACACCGCGTCCACGTTCGAGGCTTCGGTGTACCCCTGCAGCAGGACCCCGGTGCCATCCACGCCGGGCACGCTCAGGTTGGGGGCTCCGGAGGACCCGCTCTCCAGGTAGAGATTATCGCCTATGGCCTCGAGGCCGCCCTCGTTGACGAAGGTCGCCAGTTCCAGGTTGCCGACGATCGACGGGGCGGTCGCGCCAGCCTGCTTGATCTGCACCTGACCTGACTTGGAGATGGAGATGTCTGTGGCTTCCGGCGGGATCACGATGGACGGCTGGATCTGATAGCCCTCGGAGGTGACCAGCTGGCCCTGGTCATTCAGAGACAGGTTTCCTGCCCGGGTATAGGCGATCTCGCTGGTCGGCAGCAGGACCTGGAGGTAGCCTCGGCCCTGGATGGCCATGTCCAGCTTGTTGCCGGTCTGGGTCATCGCACCCTGTTCGACGATCCGGTAGATCGATCCAGCCTTCACCCCGGCACCGACCTGAAGCCCGGTGGGGACGACAGTGCCCTGGTCCGAGGACTGGGCACCCGCCCGTTCAAGCGTCTGGTAGAGAAGGTCCTGGAACTCGGCGCGCTGTCGCTTGAAGCCCACCGTGTTCATGTTGGCGATGTTGTTCGAGATGACCTCGACGTTCAGTTGTTGGGCGGACATGCCGGTCGCGGCGGTACGGAGAGCTTGCATGGGAAATCAGCCTTTCTATTCGACGCGTCCGAGCCGCTCGACGGTTCGCCGGGACAACTCCTGGGTGGACTCCATCATCCGGGCCAAGGACTCGTAGGCCCGGGTCACATTCATCATGTCGGTGACCTGGAGGACGGGATTGACATTGGATGCCTCCAGCATGCCCTGGCGCAGCAAGGAGGCCGGCGCCGGTTGAGGTTGCTGGTTGGAGGTATTCCGGAACTGGTTGTCGCCGGACTTCTCGAGGTCCGATAGGGTATCGAAGACAACGACACCCAGCCGTCCGACCTGTTCAATCCCCTGGCTCATCGACCCATCCCGGGCGATTTCCAGGGCCCCCTTCTTGGGGTCAATGATCACTTCCGCGCCACCGGCGTCGAGAACCGCCTGACCACTCTGGGTGACAATCCTGCCGGTCTCGTCGAGGCGGAAGTGACCATCGCGGGTGTAGCGCTCGCCGCCCGCGGTCTGGATCCGGAAGAACCCGGCACCGTCTATGGCCAGGTCTAAGGTCGAATTGGTGGCGCGCAGCGCACCCTGGCTGAAATCCCGAGCAAGTCCGGCGTCGATCACGAACTTGATCGGCTTTGGGCCATCCGCCGTCTGCGCCGGTGATTTTGGCTCCGTCCGGAAGATGGGCTCTTCGGTCTTGAAGCCAGAGGTATCTGCATTGGCGATGTTGTTCGCCACGATGTCCAGGTGACGCTGGAGCGTCATCTGACGGGAAAGTCCGATGTAGAGGGCGTTGTCCATCGACTCATTGCACCTGATCTTCGCGACCCCGGGGGCCGTCGTTCACCATGCAAGCCTTGGGCCAAGTCAAAATCTCAATAAAAACAATAAATAAAATGGTTAACTGAGGTACCCCGGCGGAAATTGCCGGGTCGTTTTTCCCCGATCCCTTGCGGGGTTAAAACGGATCGTTAACTAAACTTGGCCATGGTCTGCAGAGGTATCCCTCTGGAGTCGCGGCCGTGGCCAAGCCCCCCAAGAAGTCCGAGCCGGAAGAAGTCGATCTGGAAGGCGCTGAAGGTGCAGAGAAGCCCGAGGGCGGCAAGAAGCTCCCCCTCAAGCTTATCATCATCGCGGCGGCAGCCTTGCTCGTCCTCGCAGGCGGCGGTGCCGGTGCCTATTTCATGTTCTTCCGGAAGCCGCCCGCCGCTGAAGGCAAGGCTGACGGCAAGGCGGAGAAGAAGGGCGAGAAGGCCGAAAAGGGTAAGAAGAAGGAGGGCGAAGGGGAGAAGAAGGACGGTGCCGCAACTTCCGCCGCCGTGGTGGTCACTGAGGGGCCCGATGGCGTCTTTTTCTGCACCCTGCCCAATATGGTCGCGAACATGCAGGCCGCCGACGGCCGTCCGACCTACCTGAAGCTCAAGATCACACTCGAGGCCCCTAACCAGGAAGCGGCGGATATGATCCAGCCCGCCCTCCCGCGGATCCAGGACATGTTCCAGGGGTTCCTCCGGGAGCTTCGCCCGGAAGACCTTCAGGGCTCGCAGGGAACCTTCCAGCTCCGCAGAGAGGTCCTGCGCCGGGTCAACCTGGTGATCGCCCCGGCGCGCGTGAATTCAGTCCTGATCGAGGAGATGCTCATCAGCTAGGGCCTGGCCCGGCTGGAGAAGGCGACATGGCGGAAACAGACGACATCGCATCGAGTGTTGAAGAGGGCTGGGGGCGTAGCGATTCCTCAGATGGCATCGCGGGTGCCGAGCGCATCCTCAACCAGGACGAGATCGACAGCCTCCTTGGCTTTGATCTCTCAGACGACGATTCTGGCGCGCGCAGCGGCATCCGCGCCATCATCAACTCGGCCCTGGTCTCCTACGAGCGCCTCCCGATGCTCGAGATCGTCTTCGACCGCCTGGTGCGGTACATGACGACCTCGCTTCGTAATTTCACCTCGGACAACGTCGAAGTCAGCCTGGACAGCATCTCCTCGATCCGTTTCGGGGACTATCTGAATTCCATTCCGCTTCCGGCCATCCTCGCGGTCGTCAAGGCCGAGCAGCTCGAGAACTACGGGCTGCTGACCGTGGATTCCAACCTCATCTACTCGATCGTCGATGTCCTGCTCGGCGGGCGCCGTGGAACTGCAGCCATGCGGATCGAGGGGCGTCCTTACACGACCATCGAGCGCGTGCTGGTCCAACGGATGGTGGAAGTCGTCCTCGGGGACGCCAAGCTGGCCTTCGAGCCCCTGACCCCAGTCACCTTCACCCTCGACAGGCTGGAGACAAATCCGCGTTTCGCCGCCATTGCCCGTCCTGCCAATGCTGCGATCCTGGTCAAGCTGCGGATCGACATGGAGGACCGGGGCGGCCGTATCGAGCTTCTGCTGCCCTACGCAACGCTCGAGCCCATCCGCAAGATGCTGCTCCAGCAGTTCATGGGCGAGAAGTTCGGGCGCGATAACATCTGGGAAGGCCACTTGGCCACGGAACTCTGGACCACCCAGATGGACGTGCGCGCCGTTCTCGACGAACAGCAGCTTCCGCTCCAGACCATCCTCAACCTCAAGGTCGGCGACACCCTGATGCTCAACGCCAGTCCAGACCAGGCGGTCGAGTTGCGGGCGGGCGCCGTGTACCTGACTACTGCGCGCATGGGGCGTCGAAACCAGCAGATCGCAGTCCGTGTGGATGCCCCCCTCAGCGGGGTCGCACGTTCCGCCGTAAAGGAGATGATCAAGTCATGATTTCCATCGCCCTCAATCTCCTGCTCATGGCCCTGCTGTGTGGTGCGCTCTGGATGGGCTGGCGGCTGAACCAGCGTCTCATGGTCCTTCGCGAGGGGCAGTTGGGCTTCGCAAAGGCGGTCGCTGAGCTCGATACTGCCGCGGCCCGGGCCGAGCGCGGACTCGCGGACCTGAAGTCTGCCAGCGACGAGATGGCCGAGGTCCTGGTCAGCCGTATTGAACGCGCTCGGATCCTCGCTGCCCGGCTTGACCAGCAGTTTGAGGCGGGTGCCCGGGCGGGCCTTGCCGTGGATGCGAGGGAGCCGGAAGTTTCGGAAGCCGACATCGAGCGCCTCAGCCGGAACCTCGGTTCCCTGCTTGCTCAAAGCCGGGAGGCCCGCGCCCGGGGCCGCGATGCCGACCTGCCCACTTCGCCGCCGCGCCGGGCTGCCGTCGGCATTCGCAGGCGTCCCGAATTTGAGGACGACCTGTTTCTCTCGCCTGAGAGTCCCCCGCGGTCCGCCTTTGCCGGAGGGGGTCGATGAGCCGCTTTCCCAGGATCCTTCCCTTCGTGGGGGTCGCCGCCGGCGGCGTTCTGGCGCTGAATGCGCTGGCGGGTGCCAAGGGTGCCCCGGATCTGTTTTCCGGGGCCCGCGCCTTCGCCCAGGACACGACGGCCCAGGCGGGGGGCAGGGCAGAGACTGCGGGTGCCAGGTCTCCAGCCGCCAAGCCTTCAGAGGGCGCTCCTGCTGATCCCACCAAGCTCGCCGCAGCGGCACCTGCCCCGAAGCCCCTGGTATGTGCTCCGACAGCGGCAGAGCTGGCAAAGGAAGCGG
The DNA here is from genome assembly GCA_945874825.1 of Phenylobacterium deserti. Classification (GTDB taxonomy): domain Bacteria; phylum Pseudomonadota; class Alphaproteobacteria; order Caulobacterales; family Caulobacteraceae; genus Phenylobacterium; species Phenylobacterium deserti_D. Next base: position 19,847 of record CAMCIK010000028.1, read on the forward strand.
GTCTTTCGCCGGCCGAGCTGCAGGTCCTGCAGAGCCTTGGAACCCGCCGAGGCCAGCTTGACCAGCGGGAGTCGGATCTCAGCACGCAGCTCGCACTCCTGGCTGCGGCCGAGGCTAAGCTCGATGCCAAGGTCAAAACCCTCAACGGCTTGAAATCCGACATCAAGGGCTTGCTCAAGGTCGCCGACGACCAGGAGGCCGCTGAAGTGGGCAGGATGGTCAAGGTGTTCGAGGCCATGAAGCCCAAGGACGCTGCGCCCCGCATGGTCCTGCTCAGTGACTCCGTTCGACTTCCCATCGCCGCCAAGATGAAGGAAAAGTCCCTGGCCCTCATCCTGGCTCAGATGCCGCCAGCCGAAGCCAAGAAGCTGACCGAGTCCCTCGCCAACCGCTTCAATTCGGTCCGTTCGGCCGCTGCCGACTCCGGAGCGACTCCCGCGCCTGCTGGCGCGACTCCACCGGCCGGCGCCCGGGCGGCGGCGCCGGCACCGGCCCAGCCGGGCCCAGCCTGACCCATGTCCCTGCGCCGGTCACTCGGATCCAGCGTCGCCGCAATGGCGATCGTCGCGTCGGTCGCCACCCCGATCGGTGCGGCGCCCACGGCTGCATCTCAGGCTGTCCGGGTCGGCGAGGCCTCTGACTTCACCCGACTTGACTTCGGTCCCGGGGTTTCGACCCGGCGGGAGGGGGCGGTGCTCACCGTGACGTTCCCGGCCGCGGCACGCCCGGATCTTTCTCGGTTCCGCACCTCACCGCCCCGGTGGATCGAGGCGGTGCGCATTACCCAGGCAGGCGGGCGCACCCAGCTGGTCCTGACCCTTTCCAAGGACGTCGACATGAAGTCGGGCGTCGCTGACGGTTCGGTCTGGGTGAACCTGGCCTCCCGGTCCGAACCTGCGGATCCAGCTGCGGAAAGCCCTGCGCCTGAACAAGCGTCTCTCATCGAGGCGGCGCCCGAGCTTGCCGAGCGGCCCGATCCGCTGCCGAGGGGTGGGGTCGTCAAGGCGGATATCGCCCTTGGCCAGGGACAGGCGGTTCTTACCTTTCCCTTCGCTAATCCCGCGGGGGCCGCCGTCTTCCGGCGTGGTGGCGCCATCTGGGTCGTTTTCGATGTGCCCGCCAGCCTGGACATCTCGACCCTGCCCCGAGGGCTGAGGCAGATGACTTCGGCCGAAGCCTACCAGGGGCCTGACTACGCCGCGGTTCGGATTGAAGCGCCTCCGGGAACGCCGTTTCGGGCGGATTCGTCCGGCGCGAACTGGACCGTCACCCTCGGGCGGGCCCCTTCGCCCCAGACACCGCTGGTGCGGGTGGTGCGCGATGAGGCCGGCGGCCCTGCAGCCCTGAAGAGCGCGGTCGCGGGCGCGACCCGCATTATTCGCCTCGAGGATCCGGTTGTCGGCGACAGGATGACAGTGGTCACCGCCTTGGGGCCAGCCAAGGGCGCGCCGCTGAAGCGGCAGTTCGCCCAGGTGACAGTGCTTCCGTCGTCCCAGGGGCTCGCACTGGAATCCTTCGTTCCCGACCTGGCCGTGACCCACGATGGCGACATTGTCCGGATCGGGCGACCCGAGGGCCTCGCCTTGTCGCCCCTCTCGGTCGGTTCCGCTCCGGAGGATGCGAGCCTCGACGCGCCACGGCCTGCCATCATGCCGGCCCTGATCGATCAGGTGAACTGGCCCCAGACGGGACCCAAGGGCTTCCTTGACCGTTACAACACACTCATCGCTGCCGCCGCCGATGAAGCCCAGAAGGGGAGGGAAGGGCCCACGGCCAGCCGTTTTGCCCTTGCGCGATTCCTGGTTGGCAGCGAGCTGTCCTTCGAAGCCATCGGGGTGCTGAACGACCTGGCCCGAGTTTCACCTGAGGTGCTCGAATCCGCTGAGTTCAGGGGACTACGCGGCATCGCCCGGGTGATGGCGCGGCGCTATGCGGAGGCGGACACCGACTTCTCGGCACCGATTCTCGCCTCCGATCCCTCGGCTGCACTTTGGCGGGCTTATATCGCGGCCCAGCTGGGACAGTGGACCGAGGTCCGCAACGCCTTCTCCGCGGGTGCCGAGGCCTTCAACCAGTTCTCCCCCGAGTGGAAGTCGCGCTTTGCCCGCGCTGAGGGACAGGCAGCGCTCGCCCAGGGAGACTTCGAGGGTGCGGACAAGGCGATCCGTCTGGCCCTCGAGGACCGCGCGAATTCGACGGAGACCCTCTCCGTCAGACTTCTCCAGGCTCGATTGCTTGAGGCCCAGGGTGCAAAGGACCGCGCCGTCAGGATCTATCAGGCCGTCGCGACTGCGCCCCTCGAATGGTTGGCGACGCCTGCGGCCCTTCATGCGGCTCGCATTCGCCTGGATTCGGGCCGCATCAACATCAACCAGGCTGCGGAGGAACTCAACGCCCTGAGGTATCGCTGGCGGGGCGACGGCACCGAGATGGAGATCATCCGCACCCTCGGCGGCCTCTACCTGGATCAGGGGCGGTACCGCGAGGCCCTCGAGACCCTGAGGTCCGCAGGACGCTCGCTACCGGATCTTCCCGAGGCCGTGCAGCTCCAGGCCGATCTCAACCAGGCCTTCAGGTCCTTGTTCATGGACGGGGTGGCGGACGGGCTTCAGCCGATCCAGGCCCTGGCCCTCTTCTTGGACTTCAAGGATCTGACACCCTTGGGCGCCGATGGCGACATGATGGTGCGGCGGCTCGTTGGACGCCTGGTCAAGGTCGACCTGCTGGAGCAGGCAGCTGAACTGCTCAAGTATCAGACGGAGAACCGCCTCGACGGCGCGCCGAAGGCCCAGGTCGCAACCGACCTGGCGGTCATCTACCTGATGGACCGCAAGCCCGAACAGGCCCTCCAGGCGATCAATGATTCCCGAACGACTCTCCTTCCGCCGGCCATGCAGATGGAACGCCGCAGGGTGGAGGCCCGGGCCCTGATCGCCCTGAACCGTCCCGGTGACGCCATAGAACTGCTGGAAGCAGACCGAACGCCCGAGGGCGAGGAACTCCGTAACGAGATCACCTGGCGGCAGAAGAATTGGCCGCTCGCCGCCGCCGCCTTCGAGCGTAGCCTTGGCGACCGCTGGCGTCGTCCGGGTGCACTGACCGCCGACGAGGAAGGCAAGCTCCTGCGCGCCGGCATCGCCTACAGCCTCTCCGGGGATGACGGCGGCCTCACGCGACTTCGCACCCGCTATGGTGACTTCATAGACCAGGCCCGGAACCCCGACGCCCTCAGGGTCGGACTGACCGGGATGGAGTCGGGAGAGGTCGGCGCCGCCGACTTCAGCAAGGTGACCGCAGACAACGAGGCCTTCACAGGCTGGGTCGACAAGATGCGCACCCGCTTCGCAAAGGCGGCCCCGGCGCCTGCCGCCGCCGCTGCGGGATCGGCATCCCGCGCCCCTGCGCCCGCTACGCGCCCGACGTCGCCCGCCCCGCGCTCCACGACAGCCGCGGCACCTTCGGCCCCGGCCTCGCCCTCAGCGCCACCCCGTCCGCCGGTACCTTCACGTCCTGCCTAGGGATGGCCAGCCCCTGGGGGGTGCCCGTAGCCCTCTGTCAGATGCAAAGTTCCGGGGTCAGCCGCCCGAGGCGCGCTGGAAGCTTTCGATCAGGCTGCCAGCCACCAGTCGCCATCCGTCAACCAGAACAAAGAAGATCAGCTTGAAGGGTAGGGAAACCACGACCGGGGGCAGCATCATCATGCCCATGCTCATCAGGACGCTGGCCACCACCAGATCAATGACCAGAAAGGGGATGAAGAGCAGGAAGCCGATCTCGAAGGCTGTCTTCAGCTCGGAAATCATGAAGGCCGGGGTCACGACGTGGATCGGGGTGTCCTGGGCCGTGGCGGGACGGGGAATCTTCGACAGGCGGATGAAGAGGGCAAGGTCGTCGCGGTCCACCTGGCTGAGCATGAAGGTCTTCACCGGTTCGCTGGCCGCCTCGATGGCGGCAGGAAGCTCCATCTCGTTGTTCATCAGCGGTCGGATCCCGAGATCATAAGACCTCTGCAAGGTCGGGGTCATGACGATCGCTGACATAAACAGGGCAAGGCTGATCAGGACGGCATTCGGCGGGCTCTGCTGGATGCCCAGTGCCGTCCTCAGGAGGGAAAGAACAACCACCATCCGAACGAAGGAGGTGGTCATGATGACGATGGACGGTGCCAGTGACAGGACTGTCAGCAGGCCGATCAACTGGACGACCCTCTGGGTCAGGCCCGCCCCCGTCCCCAGGTCAATATTCACAGCCTGGGCGAGGGCTGCAGCCGGGAAGATGAGGCCAATCGCACCCGCCATGAGGGCGAGACGTGCAGCCTGACGGAGATCCGCCTTGAGCGCAGCCATCCGGAGGGTCTGTGACTCGGCTCTGGTCATGCTCAGACTTCCGGTTTCCGGGCCGGCGGGTTGAGTTCGCGACCCTCTCCCAGCATCAGGAGCCGGGATTCGCCGTCGCATTCCACAAGGACCAGCCGCCGCGCCGGGTCCAGCACCAGGGTTTCGATGACCTTCATCCTGCGCTCGCGGGTCGTGCCCGGCAGGCGCAGCGTCGCCCCGGGTCCGAAGCGTCGCAGCAGAACTGCAGCGATCCCTATCAGACCAAGGGTGAAGAGGAGGGCGAAGGTCGCCCGGGCGAGGTTCATAGCGTCCATGGGCAACAGCCTGCCAAGAGGATGTTAAGGAGCGATTAACCCTGTTTGTTTACCGTGACGGTATGGACGTCTCCTCCATACCTCTCTTCGCTATGCTGCGCAGTCGGATGAATTATTTCTCCGACCGCCAGCGCCTCGTGGCTGAGAACATCGCAAACTCCGCTACGCCGGGTTATCGGCCCCAGGATCTGACTCCGTTCAAATTCCGGAACACCGGCGGCGGCTCAGAATCGCCAACTGTCCTGCGGGTTACGAACCCTGCACACATGCGGCCCTCGGGACCGGAAGCTGCCATTGCGGCGAACGGTTTTCGAACTGAGCGGCGCGCCGACACAGTCACGACCCTCGACGGAAACCAGGTCTCCCTCGAGGACGAGATGATGCGGATGGCGGACTCCCGGATGAACTATGAGGCCGCGATCGGCTTCTACCAGAAGTCCATGACCATGATCCGGACCGCCGCCCGGTCCCCGGGCAGATAGGAGCGAGTGAATGGCTGATGTGCGCCCCCCGTCCAATGCGGTCCAGGCTATCGCTGCCACCGCCCTGCGCGCTGAGCAGGCGCGGATGCGAATCATTGCCGAGAATATCGCCAACGCGAATTCCACCTCCCGGTCGCCGGGCGGGGATCCCTATCGCAGACAGGTCCCCGTCTTTGAGCCGCTGCGGACAGAGGCCGGGCAGGGCGTCAAGATGGTGCGGGTCCTGCCCGACCAGAGCGAATTCAAGACTGAGTATGATCCCGGTCATCCGTCTGCTGACGCCAACGGCTACGTCAAGCTACCGAACGTCAACACCCTCATCGAGTCGCTGGACATGCGCTCCGCACAGCGCGCCTACGAGGCCAACCTCAACGTGATCGAGACCGCCCGGGCGATGGAGCTCCGGACCCTGGACCTGATCCGGAAGTGATGGGAGAAGCTGAATGATCACTGCCCTCAGCGTAGCAAAGGCTTATGCCGCCGCCCAGAAGGGCGTGTCAGGCTTGGCCACGGACGCCTCCGGAGAGGCTGGAGGCCTCGATTTCAGCGCCATGGTCAAGACGGCCGTCGGCAATGCGATCGATACTTCGAAGACTGCCGAGCAGCAGATCGTGTCGCACGCTCAGGGCAAGGCCCAGTTGATCGATGTGGCCACGGCCGTGTCCGCCGCTGAAACCAGCCTCGAGGCGGTCCTGGCGGTGCGCGACCAGGTCATCAGCGCCTACCAGGAAATCATGCGTATGCCGATCTGACCCTTGGGGTCGGCGGCGGGGGGAGTTTCGTCATGAATGGCGCGGAAGTTCTTGATATCGGCAGGAGCGCTCTCTGGCTCACCATCCAGCTGTCGGCACCTATGTTGATCGTCGGCCTTGTCGTGGGGGTCGTCATCGGGCTCTTCCAGGCCCTGACGCAGATCCAGGAGGCGACGCTCGTCTTCGCACCAAAGATCGTCGCTGTTTTTGTTTCGCTGCTGATCTTTCTGCCGATCATGGGCGCCCTGATGTCGGGCTTCATGACCCAGATCGCCGGCCGTATTGCCGCGATGTAGCGGCAGTGGAGCCCTACGCCACCGTCCAGCAGGTCTACGCCGGAGCCATGGTCTTTTCTCGGATTGCGGCCATGGTCATGACCATGCCCGGAATCGGCGATCAGGCGGTGCCCGTCCCTATCCGCTTGTCCTTCGCCTTTCTGCTGACCCTCGTCCTGACGCCTGTCGTCATGCCGGTTACGCCTGCGCCTCCGGTCGAGCTGGCGACCATGGCCCTGCAGGTGGTGCGAGAGATCTTCATCGGCCTGATGATCGGCTCTGTGCTGCGGCTCTTCATGGCCTCACTGTCCGTGGCGGGGGAGATCATCTCGCTTCAGTCGACCCTGTCCTTCGCTCAGACGTCCGCCCCAGGCTTGGTGGAGCCCTCGACGACGGTGGCGACCTTCGTCGGTCTGATCGGCCTGATCCTGATCTTCTCGACCAACCTTCATCACCTCTTCCTCGGCGCCATGGTGAACTCCTACGCCATCTTCCCCTTCGGGGCCGCGGCGCCCGTGATGGACTCCGGTGCCCTGGCAATCCAGACCCTTTCGGACGCCTTTAAGTTGGGTATCCAACTCAGCGCGCCGGTCCTGGTCCTTGCGCTTGTCTTCAACGTGGCGTTGGGACTGGCGGCGCGGATCATGCCGCAGTTCCAGGTCTTCTTTGTGGCCTCGCCTCTGATGGTCCTCTTTTCCCTTGCCATCCTCGCCATGAGCCTCGGGCTCATTGGCGTGGTCTGGGTGAATGGCTACGGCCGCCTCATCAACAGCTTCGCCGGGGTGACCGGTGGCTGAAGAAAACGACTCCGCGTCAAAAACAGAAGAGCCCACAGGCCGGCGCCTTGAACAGGCGCGCGAGAAGGGCGACATCCCGAAGACGATAGATCTTCCTCAGGTCGCATCCTTCGCGGCGGCCGCGGGCGTCATTGCCTTTTTGGGCGGAGTCCTGAGCCGTAACCTCCTCGCGGACTTGGCACCGTTCATCCAGGATCCGGACAAGATCGACCTGTCCCCCGGGGGGGCAATGGCGATGAGCTGGCAATTGGCGGGCATCGTCGCTCCGATCCTGCTCTTCGTCACCGGTGCCGCCATGCTGGCGGGTATCTTCGGCTTCGTGGTCCAGACCGGACCCGTATGGTCGCCTGCAGGTCTGAAGTTCGAACTCAAGAAGCTCTCGCCACTGTCCGGCTTCAACAGGCTGTTCGGGCCCGACGCCCTGATCCAGTTCGCCAAGTCCTTCATCAAGCTGATTGTCGTCGCCGCCATCGGATACTCCGTTCTGCGACCCTACTGGGTGGAGCTTCAGCAGCT
>CAMCIK010000029.1 GCA_945874825.1 Phenylobacterium deserti
GTGCACGCTGTCGAGGCGGCCCTGTCCAACCCCGGACGGCCCGCGCCTCGCCGGATCCTGGCGACCCCGGAACGGACACTGGAACTCGAGCGCCGATTCGGTGTGTTGGCACCCCTGGAGGTCATGGATGGCTCTGCCCTGGCCCGGAACCTGCCAGCTGGCGCCGCTCACCAGGGCCTGGCCCTCGAGGGGCCTGAGCCCGAGTCCGTAGACCTCGAAGAGTTCACTGCAGAACCCGGCGCGGTACTGCTCATGCTGGACCAGGTCACGGATCCTGGAAATGTCGGGGCGATACTGAGGTCCGCGGCGGCTTTCGGTGCGAAGGGGCTGATCCTGCAGGACCGCCGGGCGCCCCGTCTGTCCGGAGCCCTCGCCAAGGCCGCCGCCGGTGCCGTGGATATCCTGCCCGTGGCCCGGACGGTGAACCTGTCCCGGGCCCTGGAGCGGCTTTCGGACCTCGGATGGCGGGCTGTTGGCCTCGATGGCGGGGCGTTGCGCGACCTTTCGGAGGTGCTGGATGGCGGCCCGGTCGTGCTGGTCCTCGGCTCGGAGGGCGAAGGCGTGCGCCGGCTGGTGGCCGAACACTGCGACGAAACCGCCCGCATCCCTATGCCGGGGGGCTTCGAAAGTCTCAACGTCGCCGCGGCGGCGGCGGTGGCCCTGTACGAAGCCGCCCGCCCCCGCCGCTGAGCCCGGTCGTCAGAGCAGGTCGCCGCCCGCCGCCGCCGCTGTGGTGCCGTCCCGCTCGAAGGCGCGGATGACGTTCCGGCCGGTGGTCCAGCGGTGCACCTCATCCGGCCCGTCCACCAGCCGCTGCGAGCGGATGTGGGTGTACCAGGCCGCCAGGGGCGTATCGCGGCTGTAACCCAGCGCTCCGTGGAGCTGGATGGCTGTGTCCACCACCTTGTGCACCATGTTCGCGAGGAAGACCTTGGCGATGGAGTTCTCCTGCCGCAGATCCATGCCCTTCTCTGCCTTGTAGGCGATATGGAGGAGCATGAGGCGGGCCATGTAGAGCTCGCTCGCACAGTCGGCCAGCATCCACTGGACGCCCTGCCGCTTGGAGAGCTTCTGGCCGAAGGTTTCGCGCGACGTCACATGCTTGACCGCCAGGTCAAGGGCTCGCTGGGCCAGGGCCACATTGTGCATGCCGTGCCGCAGGCGGCCGTAGGCAAGACGGTGTTGGCCCATGTTGAAGCCGTTGCCCTCACCGCCCAGCAGGTTCTCCGCCGGGACCACCAGATCCTTGATGTCGATCTCGGAGTGGCCGCCGCCCATGATGTGCGAGAGCGGGCCTTCGACCGCCATGGTCGGGATGTCGCGCTTGATGATGTAGCCGGGGTTCGGCAGTTCGACGATGAAGGTGGAGTAGCGCTGGTGGCGCGGGGCCTCCGGATCCGTCATGGCCATGACCAGGGCGAGGTCAGCGGCGCTGGCGGCCGAGGAAAACCACTTCTCGCCGTTCAGGACGTAGTTGCCCTTGCCGTCCTTCACCGCCCGGGTCTGCATGCCCGTGGCGTCGGCACCGGCCGCCTTCTCCGTCATGGAGTAGCAGACGCGCTTCTCGCCGTTCAGGAGGGGCTTTAGGTACTTCTCCTTCTGGAAGTCGGTGCCGTGCGCCAGCAGGGTCAGCATGGTGGCGTCGTCAGGCCCTTGGCTGTTCATCGACAGGGCACCCAGATGGCTTTCGCCCAGCTCCATCTGGACCAGGGCATTGGCCAGCGGGCCCAGGCCCATGCCGCCGTGTTCCGTAGGGATGAACGGGGTCCACAGGCCCTGGGACCTTGCCTTGGCGCGCAGTTCGGCAAGCACCAGCTTGAAGGACTCCCGGTCCAGGAGCCGCTTCTCAGCCGGGATACACTCCTCGTGCACCCAGCGCCGGACCCGCTCGCGCATGGCCTTTGCGTCTTCTGGAATTTCGAAATCGATCGCCATGGTTTTCTCCCCTGTATGTTGATTTCTACTGTGATCTCGGACGCGTCCCGGGACAAGGCCCCCGCCGGATCAGGCCAGGTCGACCCGGTAGATGCTCTGCGCGGTACCCGAGAAGAGCGCGGTCTTCTCGGTCGCAGACGCGCCTGACGCCAGGCGCTTGAAGGCGTTCCAGAGGGTCCGGTAGTCGCAGGCTCCCAGGTCGACCGGGAAATTGCTCTCGAACATGCAGCGGTCCGTCCCGAAGGCCTCGATGCAGGCCTCCACATAGGGCCGCCACTCCCGCGCCAGCTGCTCCGAGGACGCCGGCGGATCGGAGAGGAAGGAGGCAAAGGCTGGGAAGGCCATGGCCAGGCCGCCGACCTTGCAGGCCACATTGGGCAGGGCTGCAAGGGTGCCGATATTCTCCCGCCAGGTTGCGAAACGTTCCTCACGACGCCCGGTATAGGCACCCAGGCCAAGGGGCGTCCCCACGTGGTCGACGATGATCTGGGTGCCCGGGAAGGCGCGGGCCAGATCGATGAGGTCGTCCAGCTGCGGCTCCAGCAGCCAGGCGTCGAAGGACAGGCCCAGGGGTGCCAGCTGGGCGAAGCCCTCGCGGAACCGGGCGTCCCGGTAGAGGCCGGGGGGGCGTCCCGCCAGCGGCCCCAGGACCGCCGGGTCTGCGTCCGAGGAAGCGGCGTGGCGTATTCCCCGGAACCGCGGGCTCGCCGCCAGGTGCGCCTCGAGTACATCACGGGCCGCCTCACCGAGGGTCAGGTCCACATGACCCACGATCGCCGCGCAGGCCCGGACATCACCGTAGATGCCGCTCGCCGACATGGCGGCGACGCCATTGACGAACTCGGTCTCGCCCACGGGCCGGAAGGCCGGCTCGGCGCTGCGCCGGTACATGGCACCGCACTCCATGTAGACCGTCGCTACGACCCTGTGCCCGCTGGTCATGTCCGCCAGCAGTTCGTCGAAGAGGTAGCGGGGCGAGAGGCGGATCACGGCCTCGAAGGGGTGGGAGGGTGGCGGCAGCTCGGCGCCCCGGGCACCAGGCCGGTCCCAGAGATGGTGATGAGGATCGATGATCGGCAGATCGGGCTCGAGGATCGGCTCCGGCGGGGTCAGTATCCGGGTCATTGGGGTCGTCCTCGATTGGCTATTCCCCAACTTGCCGCCAGCCCCCTGCCACCGCAAGCCGGGTGAGGTTGCCGACGGGCCCGCACCGCGCCAAAAGAGGACATGCTGGACATCGCCCTTCCCTCCGCCGACGCCCTGATCGCCCTGGCCCAGGTCATCATGATCGACCTGGCCCTGGCTGGGGACAACGCTGTCGCTGTCGGCCTCGCTGCCGCCGGCCTGCCGGCCGAACAGCGACGCAGGGCGATCCTCTACGGCCTGATCGCCGCCGTGGTTTTGCGCCTGGGCCTTGCCGTGGTGACCGTGCAGCTGCTGCAACTGATAGGCCTGCTCCTCGCCGGCGGCATTCTGCTGCTCTGGGTGTGCTGGAAGATGTGGAGAGAGCTCCGCGAGGGACATGAGGCCGAGGCCGCCGAGGCCGCGGAGGCCCTTGAGGACGCAACGGGCATCGAGTTCGAGGGCGAGCCCACCGCGCCACCGCGCGCCAAAACCATGCGCCAGGCCATGACGCAAATCCTGCTGGCGGACGTCGCCATGTCGCTGGACAACGTCCTTGCGGTGGCTGGCGCGGCCCGCGAGCACGTCTGGGTCCTTGTGGTGGGCCTTGTACTTTCCATCGCCTTGATGGGCATCGCCGCCACCTGGATCGCCAGCCTTCTGCAGCGGCATCGGTGGCTGGGCTTTGCGGGCCTGGTCATCGTGTTCTATGTCGCCCTGCACATGATCTGGCAGGGCCACCGCAGCGTTGTGATCGACCTTGGGCAGACCCCCGCCTACAACGCTGCAGCCCCTGACGTCGTTGATATCAGCCCCAAGGAGGAGGCAAGCCGGGAGGCGCTGACAGGGCGATAGCTCAGCCGGCTTCCGGCCCGCCGAACCGGGCCCGCCAGGCCTCGACCTGGTCGGCCTCGATCTTGCGGAACAGGACCGCAGGCGCCTTCACTTCGCGGCCGACGGGCAGCAGGTCGAGCGCCCCCGACGCATCGGGCCAGGCGGAACTCGACCCTTCGCCCACGGCCTCGGCGACCACCCGGCATGTGAAGGGGATGAAGGGCCGCGACACCCGGGCGAACAGGGCTACCAGGTTAAGCCCCATCCTCACCGCCACCGCGGCGCGGTCCGGGTCCGTCTTGACCGCCGTCCACGGTGCCGCCTCGGTCAGGTACTGGTTCCCCAGCACCCAGAGCTGGCGCAGGGCCTGAGCGGACTTGCGCATCTCGATGGCCTCGAGCTGTGTGGTCAACTCGCCCAGCTTCTCGGCGATATCGACGCGTAGCCGGGCCTCAAGCGGCCCATCCTCCCCGCCCTCAGGGACCTTCCCCTCAAAGCGGCTCTCGGTGAAGCGCAGGATGCGGTTGACGAAGTTCCCGAACACATCGGCGAGGTCGGCGTTGACCTGGGCCTGGAACTGCTCCCAGACGAAGCTGGCGTCCGAGCCCTCCGGCGCATTGGCGGTGATCCACCAGCGCCAGTAATCCGCCGGCAGAAGCTCCAGGGCCTGGTCCATGAAGACCCCGCGCTGCTGCGAAGTCGAGAACCGGCCGCCATAATAGTCCAGCCAGTTGAAGCCCTTGAGCCGGTCGACCAGCTTCCAGGGCGCATTCGAGGCGGGCGTCCAGGCACCGTCTGGGCCCAGTCGCTCATTCACCCCGATCAGGGTGCAGGGAAAGCCCACCGTGTGGAAGGGCACGTTGTCCTTGCCCATGAACTGGACATAGGTGACGTCCGAAGCGGCTTCGCCCCTCCACCAGCGCTCCCAGTCGCCTCCTGTCGCGTCTGCCCACTCCCGGGTCGCCCCGATGTACTCGATGGGGGCGTCAAACCAGACGTAGAACACCTTGCCCTTCAGGCCCTCGATATCCGGCCTGAGCCCGTCGGGGTTGGGACCCCAGGCCTCCGCGTTGACCGGCACGCCCCACTCAAGGTCGCGTGTGATCCCCCGGTCCTGCAGGCCCTCGTCCAGCCACTTCAGGGCGATGGAGGTGACCAACAGGGGCCAGGTCGCCTTCTTCCCCTCGATCCAGGTCCGGAGCCGTTCGGCGAACAGGCTCTGCCTCAGGAAGAGGTGCTTGGAGGGCCGGATCTCGATGTCCTCCGAACCCGAGACCGCCGAACGCGGTGTCAGGAGGTCGGCGGGGTCCAGGACCCGGGTGCAGTTTTCGCACTGGTCGCCCCGGGCGGCGGCGTAGCCGCAGTGGGGGCAGGTCCCGATGACATAGCGGTCTGGCAGGAAGCGGCGGTCGGCGTTGGAGTAGACCTGCTGGGTGACGCGCTCCTCGATGAAACCGTTCTCCCAGAGCTGGCGCGCCATCGTCTGGGTCATCTCCCGGTTCTGGGAAGACGAGGACCGACCGAAGTGATCCCAGGACAGACCGAACCGCGCGGCGAGGTCCGACTGGACCTCATGCTGCCGAAGGCAGAAGCTCGCCGCGTCCATACCCGCCTCGGCCGCTGCCAGCTCCGTAGGGGTCCCATGCTCGTCGGTGGCGCAGATGAAGAGGGTCTCATGCCCCTGGGCCCGCTTGAACCGGGCGAAGACATCTGCCGGCAGCATCGACCCCGCCAGGGTTCCCAGGTGCTTGATCCCGTTGATGTAGGGCAAGGCCGAGGTGATGAGGATGCGGGTCATGCGAAGCTCGAAATGAGGAGGCTTTGGAGCGGCGGCTTATAGGGCACTGCGCCTGCATGCCAAAGGGGCGACTTCAGCGCGGCGTCACGGCATCTCAGGAGTCGGCCTTCGCACGGCGGCGGGCCTCGAGGAACTCCGCCATGGCGACGGCGGGCTCTCCGCCTGCGACGGAAGTCTCGAAAGCGTCGATCCCGGCTGCGATCGCAGCGCGAAGGGGAAGGTCCTCCCAGGCCCGGATGAGCCGTTTCTGCGAACGGACTGCGGCGGGCGCACATTGTGAGAGGGACTCCAACCAGACCTCCACGGCTGCATCCAGCTGGTCCGGGGCCACCAGCTTCTCCAGGAACCCCCAAGCCAGGGCGTCGGGAGCCGTGAAGGTCTCGCCGAAGAGGAGCAATTCCCGGGTTCTTCCCCAGCCAATCAACTGCGGCAGCAGGGCGGCCTCGACGACGGAAGGAATGCCGAGGCGGACCTCCGGCATGCCAAAGACTGCCGTCTCCGCTCCGACGCGGACATCACAGGCGGCGGCCAGCTCAAGGCCCGCGCCGAAGGTGTAGCCATTGATCCTGGCTATGACCGGAACGGGCAGCGCCCTGACGGCCTCGCAGCAGGCGTGGACCTGGCTGATGAACTTCCGGGCCGCCGCCGGATCGGCGAAGCCCGCCATCTCCTGGATGTCGGCACCGCCGATGAAGGCCTTGTCTCCCGCCCCGGTCAGAACCACCGCCCGGATCGCAGAATCCGCTGACAGCCGTCCCAGGATCTCCACGAAGGACTCCATGAGCTCGGAGTTCATGGCGTTGAGGCGATCGGGACGGTTGAGGGTCATGAAGGCGAACCTTCCCTTGGGGCGGGTCTCGAGGCGTAGAAGGACGAGGTCGGACATGGTGGACTCCGGCGGGCTTCGGGGCGGCGGTTTTCAGCCGGCAGGGCGACACTAGGATCACAGGCCCGTGCAGGCCAGTTGCGGCCAGGGAAGGAAGCCCACCTGCCAACAGGTTCTCACCACTGGGCACTTGGAAGTTCTGGCGACACGTGGCATCGGAGCGCCCGGGCCGGCTTAGCTCAGCTGGTAGAGCAGCGGTTTTGTAAACCGAAGGTCACGGGTTCGATTCCTGTAGCCGGCACCATGGATTTTCGCCCTTCCGGAGTCGCCCATGTCCCCCGCCCGTCCCCTCGCCTCCCGTCCCCTCACCTCCCATCCCCTCACCTCCCATCCTCTGGCGGCCATCCTTCTCTTGGTGGGGTTGTCACTGGCCGCCTGTGGCAAGTCCGAGGCGCCGGATGGAGACGTCGCCGAAGCGACCGAAGCCCCGGCGGCTGTGCTCACGGACGTGCAGAAGGCGGCCCTGCTGGCGGAAATGCCGGAGCCTTATCGCAGTGCGGACCTGGCTAAGGGCGAAGCCCTCTACGCCATGTGCCGCTCCTGTCACACCTTTGTCCCGGGTGGGACGAACTTGACCGGGCCTAACCTCTGGGGAACCTTTGGCGCCAAGGCCGCCCATGTGGCGGGGTTCAACTATTCCGATGCCCTCAAGGCCTCCGGCCTCACCTGGGACATCGCCACCATGGACAAGTGGCTCGAGAATCCCCGCGGCCTCGTCGAAGGCACCAAGATGTCCTACATCGGCATGAAGAAGCCCGAGGACAGGGTCGCACTGATCGCCTGGCTCAAGGTCAATACCAGCCCGGAAAACTAGGCCCTTACTCAGCCGGCGAGGCTGTTTCGGCGGCCTCGAAGGCCTCGATCTGTCGTGCCCGGGTCTGTGATGGCTGCGTGAAGCGGGCCAGCAGGGTGTAGAAGACGGGTACAAGAAAGACCGTCAGCAGGGTCGAGATAATCGCCCCGAAGAAGATCACCACCCCGATTGTCCGCCGGGACTCGCCCCCCGCCCCGCCCCAAAGAATGAGGGGCACAGCACCGGCCGCTGCTGCGATGGAGGTCATCACGATGGGCCGCAGGCGAATCACAGAGCTCTCGATTACCGCCTCGCGAACCGAGCGCCCCTCGTCCCGCAACTGATTTGCAAACTCGACGATGAGGATGCCGTTCTTGGCGGCTATGCCTACCAGCATGATCAGACCGATCTGGCTGTAGGTATTCAGGGTCGAGCCGCTGACCAGAAGTCCAAAGAGGCCCCCAAGGGCCGCTACCGGTACGGTCAGCATGATGACCAGCGGGTGGATCCAGCTTTCGAACTGGGCGGCGAGAACGAGGAAGACCAGGATCAGGGCGAGGCCCAGGGCACCGTATACCGCCGCTCCACCCTCCAGGTAGTCGCGCGCGAGGCCGCCCCACTTGACCGTCGTGCCCGGACGCTTGTCGATCTCAGCCTGGAAGAAGGAAACGGCCTCGCCCACCGTATAGCCGGGATTGAGCTGTACCGAGAGGGTGATGGCCCGGAGCCGATCCACCCGGTCCCGGCTTGGGGTATCGCCCCGGATCTCCGTCGTGACGACCGCGGAGAGGGGCACCGTGGCCCCGGAGGCGGCTCGGACGTAGATGTTCCTAAGGTCGGACTCGTTCATGCGCTGGGGGCGGTCGGCCTGCAGAATGACGTCGTATTCCTGTCCACCCTTGACGTAGGTTGTGGACTTCCGAGATCCGAAGAAGGTCTCGAGAGCCCGGCCAACCGCCTGTGCCGAGACGCCAAGCTGGGCGGCTTTTTCCCGGTCCAGTTCCACAAGCAAGCGGGGCGAAGTCGGCTCATAGTCGAGGCGTGGTCGGGCGAGGCCCGGATTGGTGCGAGCAGCCTCCATCAAGGGCTGGATAGCGCGCGCGATCTGCGGGTACTCGTCCCCCACCACAATAATGTTGACGCTGGAGCCACCACCGCCGCCGCCACGCTGGATCGAGGGGCGGACGGAGGCGATGACCCGCGCCGAGGTGATGCCCGAGTACTCCCGGTTGAGCTGAGCGGCGAGGTCCTGCGAAGATATCTTGTTCTCGCGGGTGTCGGGAAGGCCGGCGTTGCCGCCGCCCGAGCTGAACTGACTGCGTCCGAAGCTCGGCACACTCAGAGTGTAGCGCTCGATCACACCTTCCTTGAGAAGCCCAAGGAGCCGCTTCTCCACGGCCTGGGAAGCCGGAAGGATGTAGTCGTAACCTGCGCCTTCAGGGCCCTGGATCGAAATGTCCACCCGGCCCCGGTCCTCGGTAGGGACAAGCTCCTTGGGGATGATTAAGGCGAGGCCGCCGGCGATCAGGCCGAAGAAGACGATTACCGCGCCAGCTGAAATGGACGAAGTGAACATCCGCTTAGGCGCCAACAGGGCCTCCAGCGAGGCCTGGTAGGAGGCCTTGGTGGCGTCCATCATCGCGTTGACCGCCCGGGTCATGGGGCCGCCCGTGCGCGCCGGGCGCAAAAGAAGCGACGCCAGCATAGGAGACAGGCTCAGGGCGAGGATCGCCGAGAAGACCACTGCCGCGGCCACGGATACAGCAAGCTCAACAAAGAGCCTGCCGGTGAAGCCCGGCATGAACATCAGGGGCGCAAAGACCGAGACCAGGACTACGGTTGTCGCCACTACGGCGAAGAACACCTGAGTAGCGCCCCTCTGGGCAGCGACCAGAGGCGGTTCGCCCTCATCGATCCGCCTTTGGATGTTCTCAACCACCACGATGGCGTCGTCGACGACCAGACCAATGGCCAACACCAAGGCCAGCAGGGTCAGAAGGTTAACCGAGAAGCCCAGGGCCGCGAGGACGATGAAGGTGGCGAGGATGCAGATGGGTGCGACCACCGACGGTACGACGGCCGCCCTCCAGGACCCCAGGAAGAGCAGATTCACCAGGGCTACAAGGGCCAGGGCCATGCCCATGGTGATCCAGACCTCTTCAAGGGCATGGCGGGTGAAGGAGGTGAAGTCGACGGACACCTCCATCTTCGTGCCTGGCGGCAGGCTGCGGTTGATCTCCCGGATCTGTTCCCGGATTCCGTCAGAAATCTCGAGATCGTTGGCCTGGGACTGGCGTGTGATGGCCAGGCCCACCTGGTCGTTTCCGTTCGACCTGAAGAGCCGCCGACGCTCGTCAGGACCTTCTTCGATGCGGGCGATATCGCCAAGACGCAGCACGTAGGCGTTCGGGTTTGCGGCACTCGCCGCTGCAGACAGGGGAGACGCCGCTGCCCCGGCGGCGGTGGCCGAGGAGCCCAGGGCGCCCTGTTGCCCCGCCGAAGAGGAAGCCGCGCGGTTCGCGCCCGATACCGTAATTGGCAGCTGGGCGAAGTCCGCAGGTGTCGAATAGCCGCGGGCAACGCGGATGGTGAAGTCCTTGGTGGGAGCTTCAAGGGAGCCGGCCGGAAGCTCGAGGTTCTGGGCCCGGAGTGCGGACTCGACGTCATCCACTGTCACCCCTCGGGCGGCCATGGCCATTGGATCGAGCCAGATGCGCATGGCGTAGATCTGCGCGCCGCCCACCCCCACCTGGGCCACGCCCGGTACGGTGGACAGGCGCTCAACCAGATAGCGGTTGGCGTAGTCGGTAAGCTCCAGCCGGTTCAGCGCCGTCGAGGTGAGGCTGATGAACATGATCGGCGAATCGTCCGCGTTCGCCTTGGCGATCTGGGGCGGGTCGGCCTGGTCCGGCAGCAGGGGAGTGACCCGGCTGACGGCGTCCCGCACGTCGTTGGCCGCGTCGTCCAGGTTCCGGTCAAGGGTGAAGGAGATTGAGATCCGGCTTCCCCCGTCCCGCGAGGAAGAGTTCACCCGGTCAATGCCCTGGATGCCGGACACCTGGCGCTCGATCACCTGGGTGATGCGCTCCTCGACCACCTCGGCAGAGGCGCCGCGGTAGCTGGTCGATACGCTGACCGTCGGCGGATCGATGCTCGGTAGCTCACGGACGGCGAGGGACAGGTAGCTGGCCAGGCCCACAACGCAGAGCAGGATGGCCCCGACCGCCGCAAAGACCGGGCGGCGGACCGAGAGGTCGGAGATCGTCATCCGGCCCGGCGCGGGGTGGCGCCTCCCGGAGGGGGGGAGCCGGCGGGTCGGACCGGCTGGCCGGACTGGATACGGTTCAGGCCGTCGGCCACCACTCGGTCTGCTGTGGTCACGCCTTCAAGGATCTCGACCCAGCCATCCTGCCTCAGGCCGGCGACGACAGGCCTCTGCTGAACCGTCATGCGCCCATCCGCCTGGACAGCAACAAAAACCGAGGCCCCGTCACCCTGAACGGCCACGGCGGATTCCGGCAGGGCCAGCGCCGTACGGACACCTTGGGTAACGCCCACCCGCAGCATCATGCCGGGCTTGAGCAGCCCCTCCGAGCTGGTGAACTCAGACCGGGCGGTGAGGGCCCGGGTCCGCTCATCGATGCGGGTGTCGAGGCGAAGAATACGACCATTGAACCGGGCGTCCGGCCAGGCATCCACCGTGGCCGTCAGGGCCTGGCCCTCCTTCACCGAGGACAGGAAACGATCAGGCACCTGGAAGTCCACCCGGACGGCAGTGAGATCATCCAGGGTCACGATCGCCGCACCCGGATTGATCACGGCACCCGGGGCAATGTCCGAGAGCCCGACGACCCCGGCGAAGGGCGCACGGATAACCCGGTCGCCAAGGCGGGCTTCGGCGGCACCTACATCGGCGCGGGTGGCCTTCCAGGCCGCCTCGTACTGGTCGACCGCGGCGGCTGATGCATAGCCCTTATCGCTGAGTTCCCGCCAGCGCTCATAGGCCCGGCGGGCCTGCACCTCCCGGGCCTGGGCCTGGG
Source organism: Phenylobacterium deserti (assembly GCA_945874825.1). GTDB lineage: Bacteria > Pseudomonadota > Alphaproteobacteria > Caulobacterales > Caulobacteraceae > Phenylobacterium > Phenylobacterium deserti_D. The sequence goes on from CAMCIK010000029.1 coordinate 11,409, forward strand.
CGAGGGCTGCGTCCTGTTCCGTCGTCTTGAGCTCGACGAGGACCTGACCCTTCGCAACGCTCTGGCCCGGCGAGAAGAGGACGCGGCTGACCAGCTGGGTGGTGGCTGCCGACAGGGTCACGGACTGGCGGCCCTTCGCGACGCCAAGCAGTTCGAGCCGCTCTGTGAAGGCGCGGCTCATCGGACTGATCAGGGAAACCTGCGGGACCTCGCCGCGCGATCGGCCGGGACCGCCGGGGCCTCCGGGTCCGCCGCCCTGGCTCGCCTTGCCGGGGGACAGGACCTTCAGTCCACCCGCCACCAACATGAGCAGCACGACACCGACCGCGAGGACCAAGAAAAAGTGCCGCCTGAGCACGTGCGCAAGAACTCCGGGGCCACGACGAATCCTGAGGCGTCAGCCAAGTCTAGGAACTCTACCTAGGGACGCGCCTCCCCCGCGTCCACCCCGGACGCGTCGGCTGACATTCGAATCCTACCCGTCGCCGGGTCGTCAGGCATCATAACCGGGACACTCGCGGTCCAGCTTGCGCAGGCAACCCGCCCACCCCAGCTTGCCGCCAATGCCGCGCCCCACCTGGCGACGCACCTCATCCTGGGCGGCGTCTGGCGCGATGAGCACATTCTCCCGGCCGCAGGACAGGGCCATGACCTGCTGCATGCAGGCGCGCTCGAGGAAAAACATGCCGGTCCAGCATTCCGCCGCGCTCTCGCCCAGCGCCAGGGTACCGTGGTTGCGCAGCATCATCAGTGACTTGTCGCCAAGGTCTGCAACCAGCCGCTCGCGCTCGTCGAGGTTGAGGGCGATGCCTTCGTAATCATGGTAGGCGAGGTGCGGCAGGCAGATCAGCGAATGCTGGGTCAAGGGCAGGAGCCCCTCCTTCTGGGAGGAAACCGCAGCGCCCTGGTCCGAGTGCAGGTGCATGACGAAATGAGCGTCGTCGCGGTTCATGTGGACCGCAGAGTGGATGGTGAAGCCAGCCGGATTGATGAAATAGGGCGTTTCCTGGAGGATGTTGCCCTCGACATCGATGCGTACCAGGGACGAGGCGGTGATCTCGTCAAAGAGCATGCCATAGGGATTGATCAGGAAGTGGTGCTCCGGCCCAGGGATACGCGCCGAGATGTGGGTGTAGATCATGTCATCCCACCCGTAGAGCGCCGCCAGCCTGTAGAGGGCCGCCAGGTCCACCCGGACCTTCCACTCCTCCTCGCTCACCTTGCCCTTGAGCGAGACGACGCCCGCCAGCGAACCATCAGCCATGACAGCCTCCCTAGGTTATCTTGGGGCAAACCGTCGCCCCGGCGGGGTCAAAGGTCAAGGCCAGGCGGAGCGACTAGGTGTCAGACCGGATGCGCGAAACGGACTTGAGCCAGCCCGCATAGGCGGCGTCGGCTGTCTCCGCCGGCGTCAGGGCCTCCAGGCGGGTCGTCGCTGGACGCGCCGCTGCCGCCGCAACGACATCGGGGTAGAGCCCGCATCCAATGCCCGCAAACAGGGCGGCTCCGAGGGCTGTCGTCTCTTCATAAGCGGCACGGCCCACGGGTACGCGGGTCAGGTCGGCAAGCTTCTGGCAGAACCAGGCCGACCGCGACATGCCGCCGTCGACCCTGAGCTCAGCTTCCGGGCCGAAGGCCGAGGCGGCGTCGAGGCGCATGGCCTCGATGAGATCCCGGGTCTGGAAGGCCGCCGCCTCGAACGCTGAATCGGCGATCTCGGCAAGACCGGTGTCCCGGGTCATGCCCAACAGGGCACCACGGGCGTCAGGATCCCACCATGGAGCGCCCAGGCCCGTGAAGGCCGGAACCATGGTCACGCCGTGACCCGGGCGGGCCTGGCGGGCCAGGGCCTCGACCTCGGCCCCGCCGCCGGGAAAGGCGAGTCCCTCGTTGATCCACTGCAGGGCGGCACCGGCCACGAAGATGGAGCCCTCCAGCGCATAGGTCGCCCTCCCCTCCAGTCGCGCCGCCACCGTGGTCAGGAGACGGGTCGAGGACAGGGGTGCCCTCTCGCCGGTGTTCAGCAGCAGGAAGCAGCCCGTGCCGTAGGTCGCCTTCATCTCTCCGGGACGAATACAGCCCTGACCCATCAGCGCCGCCTGCTGGTCTCCCGCGACGCCGCGGATCGCCACCGGCGCCCCCAGGATCTCCGGCAGGGTCGACCCATAGTCGTCTGCGCAGTCCAGGACCCTTGGCAGCAGGGGCCGGGGCACCCGGAAAAGTTCGAGGAGTTCATCCGACCAGTCCTGGGCATGGATGTCGAAAAGCAGGGTGCGGGAGGCGTTGGTGGCGTCGGTCGCATGGACGGCGCCGCCGGTCAGGTTCCAGATCACCCAGCAGTCCATGGTGCCCGCAAGCAGATCACCGGCCTCCGCACGCGCCCGGAGGCCGGGTTGGCTGTCGAGGATCCAGGCGAGCTTGGTGCCCGCGAAGTAGGGATCGAGCAAAAGCCCGGTCAGGGCCGTCAACCTCGGTTCAATCCCCTGCTCCCGGAGTGCTTCGCAGGCGGGCGCCGTGCGACGGTCCTGCCAGACAAGGGCCCGGCTGACCGGCTCTCCAGTGCGGCGGTCCCAAACCACGACGGTTTCCCGCTGATTGGTCACGCCGATGGCCGCGACGTCGCCAGCCTTGCGGCCTGCGCGTTCCAAGGCCTCACGCAGGACGGCCCTCGACGCCGTGATGATCTCCGTTGCGTCATGCTCGACGCATCCGTCGCCCGGATAGTGCTGCTCAAGGCTTCGTGAAGCCGAAGCGATTTCGGAACCCGCTATGTCAAAGAGGATGGCTCGGGTCGAAGTGGTTCCCTGGTCCAGGGTGAGAATTACCGGTGCGCTCATGACAGGCCTCAACATTTAGTTTAGGTTTATGCGTGTTCCTCAGGGAGGTTACGCTGGTTCGCTGGCGTGTGCGTTCTGGAGTGACTCGCGAGCCGAACCGTTTAGCAGGCTCTGACTCGGGGTGTAGGTCTTGCGGGGCAAATTGCTGTTGCGCGGCAGGTTGGACGACGTCATGCGGCTCGCGAAGAGCCGTAATTCGGGAGATCGCGAGCGCCTGCTCCTCGAACTCGTCGACCTCTGCAATGACAATGCCGAAGACCTGGACAACCCCAGGGTCCAGGCCCTTCTTTCCCAGGTCTTCTTCGATCTCGTATTCCAGGCGGAGCATGACATCCGGCTGCGGCTTGCCGACAAGATCTGTACGTCGGACTGGGCTCCGATCGCCATGATCAACATCCTGTCCTTCGACGACATCGAAATCGCGCGGCCGATCATCGCGAAGAGCCCTATCCTCCAGGATCCAGACCTCATCCGCATCCTCGTCGAGGCCACGCTTGAGCATCAGGTGGAGGTGGCGCGGCGTCCGGATATCAGCGCGCTCATCGTCGATGCGATTGTCAAAGGCTCCGTTCCGGAGGTGATGACCGCACTGGTCAACAATCAGTCCGCAGAGATAACCGTCGATCACCTCTATGCACTTATCCAGAAGGCCGAGAAGGTGGAATCCCTGCGCACACCCCTGGCGGGGCACGCTGGCCTGAACGACGAACTGGCCGGCTATCTCTACGCCTGGGTTGGCCAGACCCTGCGGAAGTCACTCGGGGAAAAGTTCAATCTGGACGTCCGGGCCCTGGACCTGGCCGTCGACCAGTCCGTCCGCGAAGCCCGCGCCGGCGTCCCAGGGGGGCAGACACAGACAATTCCTCTCGGAGAGACCGAGGAAGAGCGGGCGGAACGGAAGCTCATCGCCAAGCTCGACATGGCGGGCGAACTTCGGCCAGGTCACCTCATCAAGGCCCTGAGGGAAAAGCGGCTTTCCATGTTCGTGTCTATCCTGGCGACGCTAGGCCGCTTCGATCCCATGGACATCCGCAAGATAATCCAGTCCGGATCGCCGGAACTGCTGGCCATGGCCTGCGCTGCCATCGGCCTCGACAAGACCGCCTTCCCCACCCTTCTTGGCTTGCTCAGGGACATCAACAGGGGCCGGCCCGGGGGCGACGATGAAGCGGTGCGCAGGGCCACTGCAACTCTGGCCCAGCTTGGCCCGGGCGTGGCGGTATCCGCATTCCGCAAGGGCGTGGCCGCCCTCTGACGCGGTCTGGTTTGACTTCCCGTCCGATCCTGCGCTGATGCCCGCACTGTCCTCCGCGATCGATGGAAAGCCCATGCGCCTCGCCTTCCTGAGCAGCGACCGACCGGAGGCGGTGGCCGCCCAGCATCGCCTCGTAAAGCGCTATGGCGGCGTCTCTCCGGAGGACGCCGAGGTCATTGTGGCCCTTGGCGGCGACGGCTTCATGCTTGAGGTACTGCACCTTCCCCTCGCGCGTCGGGTACCGATCTACGGTATGAACCGGGGGTCGGTCGGCTTCCTCATGAATGACTTCTCGGAGGATGGCCTCACAGACAGGATCACCGCTGCGGAACACGCGGAAATCCACCCCCTCACCATGACCGCTGTGGACAGCTCGGGACAGAGCTTCACGGCCATGGCCGTGAACGAGGTCTCACTCCTTCGCCAGACCCGGCAGACAGCCAAGCTGAGGATCGTGATCGACGGGACTGTCCGCCTGGAAGAGTTGTCCTGCGATGGCGCGCTTGTGGCCACTCCGGCAGGATCGACGGCGTACAACCTTTCCGCCCACGGCCCCATCGTTCCCCTGGAGGCCCGCGTCCTGGCGCTGACGCCAATCAGCGCCTTTCGGCCCCGCCGCTGGCGCGGAGCCTTGCTGCCTCATGCCGCCAAGGTCTGCTTCCAGGTTCTCGACCCCGACAAGCGCCCGGTCAGCGCGGTGGCGGACAACTTCGAGGTGCGGGACGTGGTCGAGGTCAATGTCGCAGAAGACACGGCCGCCTCGATGACCATGCTGTTCGACGCTGGCAGAGGCCTGCAGGAACGGGTCCTTGCCGAGCAGTTTTCCGTCTGATCCCTCCACCGGTCGTTAACCGGACCGTGTCACGGTTATGACGTTGTCCTCTCAGGGGTACAGGCATCTCCCATGTCGACCGCCAGCCCAAAACGTCTTCGCATCGACCCCAGCGCCGTCGCCCGCGCCGAGGCGGCACTGGCCGCCATGGCGGTGAACTTCGACGAGTGGCTCAAGATCGAAATCACCCGCATGGAAGTCGCCATGTCAGCCGTCCAAGCCCAAGGGCGGACTGAGGCAAACATGGAGGCACTTTATCACCGCGCTCATGACCTGAAGGGGCTTGGGGCGACCTACGGCTTTCCGATCATCTCGCAGATCGCCGGAACACTTTGCCGGCTGATCGACAGCGCCGAGAGGCGCATGTCGGCTCCGATGTCGCTGGTCGGAGTGCACGTGGAAGCCATCAAGGCGGCGGCGCGGAACGGCATTCGGACCGACGATGACCCCGTCGGAAAGGCCCTCGTGCTTGAGCTTGAGGCGACAGTCGCCGCTCTTGACCCCGAAGGCTAAGGACCCGGGACCGGGCCAGCAGGATACCGCCTACATTACGCTTTCAAGCGGCTCGGCGACATCGCCATAACCGGCTTCGGGCGGCAGGGTCAGAACCCTCCCTCCTGGACGATCCTCGATCCTGGGCAGGACTGTCACGAGGGTGCGGCGGCTGGCGCGCTCGATGCAATCTCCCGCGCTCGTAGCCTCCGAAAGCAGCTGGACGTTCATCCGGGTGGGGAAAATCACCTTCCTTTGGCCGCTATCGGCGAGGGACAGCACCTGCCGGGGCGTGATCCATTCGGCGTCCACGGTCTCGCGTCCATCGCAGGCGGCCAGCTGGTCCTCGGGTGCCTTGACGGCATAGAACCAGGTGTCGAACCGCTTGGGGGTTAGGGGCGGCGTGATCCACCGTGCGAACACGGTGAGAGCCGTCAGGTCGAGGCGCACGCCCAGGTCGCGCACGACGTCCAGGAAGTCCAGGTCCCCTGCGTCGACGGCCTTGCGGATATCCATTGGGGCGGCCTCGCCCCGGAACATCTCACCCTGGGGCGTCCTCGCGAGAAGGATTCCAGCCTCTTCAAAAACCTCGCGGATCGCCGCGATCCTCAAGGGCCTCTGGACCTCGTCGAAGGCATCAAAGCCCAAGGTAAACTGGTTCCAGGTCGCCGCATGGTCCCGCTCGTGGCTCTTGCCGCCGGGAAAGACCAGTGCGCCCGAGGCGAAGTCAATCTGGTGATGGCGCTTGACCATCAGCACTTCAAACTCCGGTTGATCCCTGAGCAGGAGGATGGTGGCCGCGGGCTTGATGGCGCTGTCGGGGGCGATGTCTGTCATGACGTGATGATGATCGCGCACCCGGGCCGGTGGCAAGCCCCTCGGGAACCCATCCCTCAGGCCGCTGGCAGTGGCTTGGCACCCAACTCGGCAGGCGCATCCGGCCGCAGGTCAAGCCGTTCAAGAAGGTAAGCGAGATCATCCTGAAGAACATTGAACTCGACGGCATCGCTGCTTAGGAAGCGCTCGAGCATCAGGGCCTGGAGGCGGGAGCGATCCAGAAAGCCACCCTCCGCCTCAAGCGACTTCCAGGCGTCGACCCCGGCCCGGAAAGCCGGATAGAGGCGCATGGGCAAGCCAGCCCTCTCATAGATGGCCTTCAGCCCCAGGGGACCTGCGTCATGCACCATCAGGCGAGCGCGTCTATGCGGTGCCTTGGCTAGCTCGGCGAGCCCATACTCCAGGAACGTGATGTGGCCATTGGCCAGGGAGCGGAGCAGCAGGGATGCAGTCAGCCGTTCGTGGCGGTTGAGGTGGGATGCGAACCGCCCGGGGTCTCCTGTCAGGCCAGCCTGGTCGACTAGGTCGATCGTCGCGCGCTCGTAGGCCCCGACAGCGATAGCAACGGCGATGTCAGGGGGGATTTCATGGTGACTCACCAGATGGTCAAGCACGGAGTCGCTGACCAGCTTCACCAGCTTCTCAGTGACGGACAGGGGAAGTGACTTGCGGTAGGCGATGGCGCTAAGCACAGGCTCCGACCTGGAAAACCTCTCGACCACGCGCCGCAGGGACGGCTCGGAAATCTCTGCGTTGTCGTTGGCACAGACCGCTTCGATGGCCCGTTCCACACCATTATCGATGATGGTATCCGCCAGTTCGAAGGAGACCCTCTTGCGCTTCGCGATCACCACCTGTCGGGACGCGCCGCCAACCCGCGCGATCTCGATCAGATCCTCCTCTGTGAAGACCGGGGATTCGGAGAGAATGGGCAGGCAGACGCTCTCCACATCCTTGGCCAGCTTGATGGCGATATAGCGCGGAACGACCGGGGACGCCTTCAGGGTCATCGACAGCGCGCGACGAACCAGGTCGCAGGCATCGTTGGCAAGGATGGGAAGGATCTCCTCGGCCGCCTGACGCCCGGCGTCCGTCAGGCTCGACCGATCTATGGTCAGGCAAACCTGCTCTGCGGCCTTGGCACGCTCCTCCGGAGTCGCGCCTTTCAAAATGGTGCGGATGACCGCCTCCCGGGTACTCAAGGCCTGTCCACACCCGGTGGAAGACCTGCACTTCACAACGCCTCTATTAATGTCGCATCAGGTTTAACGAAATTTTACCGTGAACCCCGCGCGTCGATTCGATACAAATTCCGGGTCGCGATAGCTCAACTTGAGGATGAGGATATGCTGCTCAAAGGATTGAAAGTCGTCGAGTTTGCCTCCTACATCGCTGCACCGGGCGCGGCGGGCATCCTGGGCGACTGGGGCGCCGATGTCATCAAGGTCGAGCGCCCGGAGGGCGATCCCATGCGCCATGTCTTCGCCGACACGAAGAACGCCGTCGCCGGAAATCCGACCTTTGCCGTCGATAACCGGGGCAAGCGCGCGGTCGTGCTGGACATTTCGAAGCCGGAGGGACGGGACGCCCTGGCGCGGCTCGCAGCATCGGCGGACGTCTTCCTTACCAATGTCCGCCCAGCAGCCCTGAAGCGTGCGGGCCTGGATGAAGCCACCCTGCGAAAGGACAACCCCCGCCTCGTCTATGCGATGGTCACCGGCTATGGGCTGGAGGGGGCCGACGCCCATCTTCCAGGCTTCGACGTCACCGCCTTCTGGGCGCGCTCGGGGGTAGCACGAATGCACGCTCCCAAGGGCACAGATCCCTTTATCCTGCGGACCGGTGTGGGCGATCACACCACCTCCATGGCCACGGTCTCCGCCATACTGGCCGCCCTCTATGAGCGCAGCCAGACGGGCTTGGGCCGGGTCGTGCAGACCTCCTTGCTCGCCACCGGCGTCTACACGGTCTCCTCCGACATGGCGGTCCAGCTGGCCTTCGGCCGCCTCGCCTCGAACCGTCCCCGGACAGACCCCTTTGATCCCCTGGCGAATTTCTACCGCAGTTCTGACGACCACTGGTTCGTGCTCAACCCGCGTGGTGGCGGGGCAGACTGGAAGGCGCTGACCCGGGCCTGCGGCAGGCCGGAACTTGCAGAGGATGAACGGTACGCCAACGGCCGCTCCCGACGCATCCACAGCGCCGCCCTTGTCCAGGAACTTGAGGCGGCCTTCTCCGCTTTCCCCTTCGCAGAGATCCGTGAGCGTCTTGATGGCGAGGATCTCGTCTGGGCGCCCGTCCAGACCCCGGCGGAGGTCGTGGCCGACCCTCAGGTCGCAGCAGCTGGTGGCTGGGTCGATGTCGAGGATGGCCAGGGTGGAAGCTTCCGGTCACCAGCGGCCCCGGCCCGCTTCCCAGGTGCCGACGCCAATCTGCGCCCCGCACCTCCCACCTTGGGGCAACACACGCGGGAAGTGCTCGGGGAACTGGGATACACCAGTGAAGAGATCGAGGCCCTCTACCTGGCGGGCGCGGCGGCCTGAGCCTCCGGGCGCGCCAGGCTCACCCGCCTGTGTAGCCGCCGGACTTTTTCTGGCTGGAGCTCGGGTCTGCAGCGACGTCTGCCAGGACCCTGAGCATCTCGGTCGAGAACAGGGAGCCGCCCAGGCGCATACCGGAGCTGGTGGAGTCCGAGTTTCGACCGCCGCCCAGGATGAGCGCCATCAGCATTTGCTGCTCGCGCTGGACATCGACGCTTCGGCTGTTGGCAAACTGGATGAAGTCGGCGGGCTGGGGTGTTTTCAGCGGGACCGTGGCGGCCCCGGTCCGGGCGAGGTCGGCATAGACCTCCTGAACTGTGGCAGGACGCCCCGCCTTGTAGAAGATGGTCGGATTTGCCCGCGCCGCATCCGGGAAGATCGTGACGGCAGGCGCCATCGGCTGGTTCTCGACGGCGTCAATCAGGCGGGCCGATCCCATCGGTCCCAGAAAGTGGGCCATGTAGAGCTCACCCTGGTTCGGCTCACGTCCAATCCGTCCCTTGAGATAGGCGGCGTTCTGCGAGGTCAGTTCGCCCGCCATGACCGAGGCGGCGTTGGGATCAAACCGAAGATCCAGCACTGCCCGGCGGGAACCCCCATCGACGACGTATCGGCCCTCAGGGGTCTTGCGCACCTGGTCAGCATAGGCCCCGAGGCCATGTCGATCGCCGTACTGTTTTACCGTAGCCAGCCAAGTCTGCTCGGTGAACTGGAAGAGGCCAGCGGCAGAGGACGTCGAGGCCCGCGCAGCGGGATTGAAGCTGCTCTCCCGCTGAGCCGTCTTCATCAAATAGCCAGCATCCACCCCCGTCGCAGCGCTAGCGCGCTGGATGATGGTCTGGACGGCGGACCTGATTCCACTGATCGACATGCCCGGATGGTGCCCCGGTATGGTAAACGGTGGATTAACTATGCCCGTTTACCGTAGTTAACAGTCCATTAATATCAGTAGCTCTTGGGCAGGTCCAGTACCTGTTCAGCTATGAAGTTGCAGATCATTTCCCGGCTGACTGGGGCAATGCGGGCGATCATCGCCTCCCGGAAGTACCGCTCGACATGGTATTCCTTGGCGTAGCCCATGCCCCCATGGGTCAGGACTGCTGCCTCGCAGGCGGCAAAGCCTGCCTCCCCCCCCAGGTACTTGGCCGCATTGGCCTCTGCACCGCAGGGCTTTCCCGCGTCGAAGAGGGCGGCAGCGCGGAAGGCCATCAGGCTGGCGGCCTCCAGTCCCATCCAGGCCCGGGCCAGGGGATGGGCGATGCCCTGGTTCTGGCCGATTGGCCGGCCAAAGACCCGCCGTTCCCGGGCGTAGTCCGCTGCGCGTTTCAGGGCAGCGCGCCCCAGGCCCACCGCCTCCGCGCCAATCAGCACGCGTTCGGGGTTGAGCCCTGAGAGGAGGTAGGCGAACCCCTTGCCCTCCTCCCCGACCAGGTCCTCACCCGGGACCTCGAGGTTATCGATGAAGACGCTGTTCGACTCGATGGCCTTGCGACCCATTTTCGGGATCACCGTGGCCGTAATCCGGCTCCGGTCGAAGTCCGTGTAGAACAGGCTCAGTCCTTCGGTGGGCCGCTTGACCTCCTCCCGCGGGGTCGTCCGGGCGATGATCAGGATCTTGTTCGCCCTCTGGGCCATGGTCGTCCAGACCTTGCGCCCGTTGATCACCCAGCCGTTCCCCCGCCGTTCGGCACGGGTCGTCAGGCTGGCCGTATCCAGGCCGGAGTCCGGCTCGGTGACGGCGAAGCACATCCGGTCGCGGCCATCGATCAGCCGCGGGATCGCGCTGGCCTTCTGTGCCTCCGAGCCGAACTTCACGATCGGCATGGGGCCGAAGATGTTCAGGTGCACGGCGCTGGCGCCAGAGAAGCCCGCCCCGGACTCCGCCACGGCCTGCATGACCAGGGCCGCCTCGGTCAGCCCAAGGCCAGCCCCACCCAGAGCCTCGGGCATTGCGGCGCCCAGCCAGCCCCCGGAGGCCATGGCGGACACAAAGGCCTCGGGGAAGTCGCCGGTCTCGTCGACCTGGCGCCAGTAGTCGGCGTCAAAGCCCTCGCAGAGCCGCCGAACGCCCTCCTGCAGCTCCAGCTGCGACTCGGTGAAGTCAAACCCGCTCATGCCTGAACCTCTCCTGCCCCCGGAGCGAACCGCGAGGGATCGAGTCGCGGGGCCCAGCGCCCTCCATCCTCTCCGGTCACCGCGGCCGTGACAATCTCCGCCACGAGGGGTGCCAGGAGCCAGCCGTTACGACGCGCACCCACCGCCAAGAATACGCCGGGACGCACCGAGGCGCCCGCCAGGGGAAGGCCATCGGGGGTGGCCGCCCTCACCCCGACCCGCGTGACCCAACCCTCCGTCGCCAAGGAGGGAAAGGTATCCGCCAGGGCCCCGCGCAGTTCCACCTGGGCCTCCAGGTCCGCCGCCAGGTCCGATCGCCCCGCCTCCATGGTCGCCCCGGCCAGGAACCCGCCTCCCGATCCCAGGAGATAGCTGCCCGGCGTGCGGATCACGCCAACGGGCGGCGATGGGCCCGGTCGCCAGAGAATCTGACCCTTGATCGGCGACAGGCCGGCCAGTTCCGGCACCCGGCCCTCAAGTCGCCGGTCCACGCCCGTGGCCAGAACGACAGGGCTGGCGGCATCCTCCAGGTCCTGGAGGGTGAAGGTCCCGGTCTCAAGGGTCCCACCCAGGTCCTGGAGCCGCCTGACCATCGCCTGCAGGGCGGCCTGGGGTTCTATCCGCCAGTCCTCCGGCGTGAGCAAGGCGCGGGGGAACCGGGACCCCAGACCCGACGATATTGCCTCCATCTCCGCCCGCTCCGCGGGCCGACCCTCCAGCCCGAGGGCAGCGAGGCGCGCCTCAAGCCCGTCCAGCCAGGTCTCGGGGCCGATCGCCGCCGCTCCGGTCCGGTCGAGCGAAACGCCCAGCCGTCCGGCCAGGTCCGGCCACAGGTCGCGGCCCGCGAGAAGAAGGTCGAGGGCATCGGTTGCCGGGGGGTCGAGGGCCATCTCGAAAGCCGGCGCCAGCATCCCCGCCGCAACGCCGGAGGCGGTGAGATCCGGGGGGGTCGCGGCCACAAGCCGAACCTTCATCCCTGCTTCGGCCAGGGCAAGTCCCGTCGCCAGACCGAACACCCCGGCCCCAACCACGATCACGGAAGCTGCGCCCGATCCGCCCATGCCCTCAGGCGCCGGATTCCGGCGGGGAAATCAAGGGTGGCGGCTGCCGACCGAAATGCCGACCTCGCAATCACGGCAGCTTCAATTGCCGCGACGACTGGAATTGTCTGGTGAGGAGGTACGCTGGGATCGAACCGGACGCTTGGGAACTGACTGCGGACTCCGCCCTCTTTTGCCTCGCCAAAGCCGCCGGCAATCCTGCCGTCGCGCGGGATAGCGTTCACCACCTCAAACGCTAAACTTTGCTGATGTTCGAAGGAGAGGAAACATGAATGAAGAGAAACTAGAGCTGGTCATCGAACGCCACATCGATGCGCCCGTAGAGCGGGTGTGGCGAACCATGACTGAGCAGTTCGAAGAGTGGTTCTGCCCTGCGCCTTGGCGCGCCGAGGCGCGCCAGCTCGAATGGCGGCCCGGCGGGCGGAGCCTCGTCGTGATGCATGGGCCCGATGGCGAAGAGATGCCCAACGATGGTGTGGTTCTGGCCTTCGAGCCGAACCGCCGTTTTGTGTTCACCGATGCCTTGACCGCCGACTGGTAGCCGACCGGCCCGTTCATGATCGGCGTGTTCGAAATCGAGCCAGAGGGTAGCGGCACATTGTATCGCGGGATCGCGCGGCACTGGACCCGCGAAGCCTATGAGCAGCATCGTGACATGGGTTTCGAAGCCGGATGGGGGGCCGCTGCCGATCAGCTCAAGTCGCTCGCCGAGCAAGGATGATAGCCATTGAACATCTTGCCCAAAGCAGGCCTGTACCAGCGCGACGGTCACTTCGCATTGGCTGGAGTCTAAGCGGTCTGGCGATCCTGATGCTCGCAATGGATGCTGGCGCCCAGTTGCTCGCTCCGGAGATGATGATCGCCAACAGCCCGCCCCTCGGGCTTCCGGCTGATCCAGGCTTCCAACGAATGCTTGGCGCGATCCTCGCGCTCTGCACGCTACTGTATGTATTGCCGCGGACATCGCTGATCGGCTCCGTACTGCTGACGGGCTATTTCGGCGGCGCGGTGGCCTCCCACTTGCGAATCGATAGTCCGCGACTTCGTGAAACTGTTGTCCGCCCGCGTGGGTGAGGACTGAGATCTCGCAGGCCTTTGCCCCCGAACGGCGATGCCGGTACGGGCCATGCTGGCGGCGGAGATTCGACCCAGGGCGGATCGGTCGGTGGTCTCGATCTCTGCCTGCATGGGCCCCTGGAACTCAGGTTTCAGGAACGCGGCGGGCCTGACCCGGATGTGGGACTTGGAGGTGGCGGGTCTTGGGCGTAGGACGCGCCATGCCTGTCATCAATCTCGACGACCTGCCCCCCACCCTTCCCCGGAAGGGCGCCCTGACGGGTGTGGATGCGGGCGAGAAGACCCTGGGCGTCGCCTTCTGCGATGCCCTCTGGACGGTGGCCACCCCCCATTCCGTCATCCGGAGGACCAAGTTCACAGACGACGCCGCCGCCCTTTTCCGGCTCATGGACGAGCGCGGCTCCATAGCCCTCGTGATCGGCCTGCCCCTGAACATGGACGGGACCGAGGGGCCCAGATGCCAGTCCTGTCGGGCGCTGGGTCGGAACCTGCTCCGCCTGCGCCCTGACCTGATCGTCGCCTTCCAGGACGAGCGGCTCTCCACCGCCGCCGTCCAGCGCACGATGATCCAGGAAGCCGACCTCTCCCGGGGCAAACGCGCGGCCGTCGTCGACCGCGCGGCGGCGGCCTGGATCCTGGATTCCGCCCTCGATCGACTGCGCGGCGCCTGAACCCGCGCTTTTCCTTGGCTTGAGCCGGAAAGCCCCCTAAGACGGCGCTTTAATGAATGGCTCCGTGCAAGGTCTGAGCGAGGTCCTGGGTCGGACCTTCCCCTTCCCCCGCCGTCATTTTCTTTCCGTCCTGGACCTGAACCCCGTCGATGTGGCCGGGCTGCTCGACCTGGCCGAGGGCTTCGTCGAGCTGAACCGGCAGACGTCAAAGAAGCTCGACCTGCTCAAGGGTCGCACCCTCATCAACCTGTTCTTCGAGAATTCGACCCGGACGCAAAGCTCCTTCGAGTTGGCGGCCAAGCGGCTGGGCGCCGATACGATCAACATGAGCCCCCGCTCGTCCTCCATCGCCAAGGGCGAGACCCTGGTCGATACGGCGGTGACCCTGAACGCCATGCGTCCGGACATCCTGGTGGTGCGGCATTGGGCCTCCGGAGCGGCCTCCCTGCTGGCTCAGAAGGTGTCCTGTTCGGTGATCAACGCTGGCGACGGCCAGCACGAGCATCCGACCCAGGCGCTCCTGGACGCCCTGTCCATGCGCCGGGCCTTTGGATACATCGCTGGCCTGAGGGTCGCGATCTGTGGCGATATCCTGCACTCGCGCGTGGCCCGCTCGAATGTCGGCCTCCTGCAGATGATGGGTGCCGAGGTCCGGCTGGTGGGCCCGCCCACCCTGATCCCGGCCAAGGCCGACCGCTGGGGGGTCCAGGTCTTCAACGACCTGCGCCAGGGCATAGCCGGCTGCGACGTGGTGATGATGCTGCGCCTGCAGCTGGAACGGATGGACGGCGCCTTCGCGCCCTCCCCCCGGGAATACTTCCGCTTCTGGGGCCTGGACCGCGAGAAGCTGGGAGCCGCCGCCGACCACGTGAAGGTCATGCATCCCGGCCCCATGAACCGCGGGGTCGAGATTGATTCCGACGTGGCCGATGATCTCACGGTCTCCCTGATCCAGGATCAGGTGGAGATGGGCGTCGCGGCCCGAATGGCCGTGCTGGCGGCGCTGGCCGCCCGGCTGGAGAACGCATGATGCGCAGCATCTGCATCTTCTGCGGATCCAGCCCGGGCTACCGGCCGGTGTACGCCGAAGCTGCAGCCCGCACGGGCCGGATCCTGGCCGAGGCCGGACTCGCCATGGTCTACGGAGGCTCCAAGGTGGGCCTGATGGGTGCAGCGGCCGACGGCGCCCTGGCGGCCGGGGGCGAGGTTTTCGGCGTCCTGCCCCGCGCCCTCGCCCGCAAGGAGCTGGAACATACCGGCCTGACACGGCTGGAAATCGTCGAGACCATGCACCAGCGGAAGGCGCGCATGGCCGAACTCTCGGACGCCTTCATCGCCCTTCCCGGCGGTGCGGGCACCCTAGAGGAGGTCTTCGAGATCTGGACCTGGGGACAGCTGGCCCTGCACTCCAAACCGGCGGCCTTCCTCAATGTCGAGGGCTATTACGATCCGCTTCGTACCTTCCTTGACCACGCCGTGGGCGAAGGCTTCCTGCGGGAGTCGCACCGCGACATGCTGATCTTCGGCGAGGATCCCCAGGCGCTCATCGCAGGCCTGGCCGCCTACCAGCCACCCGCCGAGGAGAAGTGGCTCGAGAGGTTCCAGCTGTGAGTCGCGCCCCCGACCGTCCCCTGGCCATCCTCAACGCCAGGATCGTCGATCCGGCTTCGCGCCAGGACGCCCGCGGTGCCCTCTTCGTCATGGACGGCGTCATCGAGGCGGTCGTCACAGGCTCGGATCCCGGTGCCGTGGGTGCCGATTACGAGACCCTCGACGCCCGCGGCGCCCTTCTGATCCCTGGCCTCGTCGACCTCAGGGTCAAGACCGGCGAACCCGGATTCGAGACCCGCGAGACCCTTCGCTCC
>CAMCIK010000030.1 GCA_945874825.1 Phenylobacterium deserti
GGCAAGGGCGCGCCGACCCTTGAGGGTCAGGAGACCGATCTCGGCATGCGGCAGGGCAAGGCACAGCCGGGGACCCGTAAGGGCGTCACGAAAGGCCGCTTCCGCCGCGACCATGAGCCCACCATCCCCGAACATCTCCGCGCCGAGCAGGGCGGCGAAGCCCTGCTCGCACCGGGCCCGCGCCCATCCCGCAGACCCTGCGCCGTAATGCTCCAGCGCATCCTCGGCGCTGGATGCCGCCCGGCTTAGGGCGCGCACTTCGCCACTGCGGCGGGTCACCTCGCGCCAGAGGATGGCGGCGTCCAACCGGAGCTGTGAACGCGTCCGGCCGCTGGCGCGGCCGGCGACGTCGTCGGCCTCGAGCGCCTCCCTCAGCAGCATGCCGAGCGGAAGAACCTCGACCAGGGACATGTCGTCGGCGCTCAGGCCGTCGCGGGGTCCAGCGTACCCCTGCTCCTCCAGCAGTTTCCTAACTTGCCGGTTGAGGCCGAACATTCCTTGTCCCTTGGCGGGCGTGCACCGTCTCGCGATGCAATTGCTATGCCAGATCAGGGGTGTCGTCGGCCTCAAGCAGAACAGCCGCGCACTGGACGGGCGTCAGCCGCTGCCAGGCTCCGGGTGTCAGATCCGGCGGCAGGTCAAGGGCGCCGATCCGGTCCCGGTGAAGCGCCGTCACATGGTTTCCAACAGCCGCGAACATCCTCTTGACCTGATGGTAGCGCCCTTCGGTGAGGGTGAGCCGGGCCGTGAACGGATCCAGGACTTCCAGTCGCGCAGGGGCAAGGGGCCGGTCCTCGCCCTCCAGTAGGAGATCGCCCCGCGCGAAGACTTCCGCCTCTGTGCCCGCGAGGGATTCCCCAAGCTTTGCAATGTATCGTTTTGGAGCATGTGATCTCGGCGAGATCACCCGGTGCAGGAACTCGCCATCATCCGTGATCAGCAAAAGGCCCGTGGTGTCCAGGTCGAGGCGGCCGACCGAGGACAGGGCTGGAGTCCGGCTGCGCCAGCGCGGCGGCAGAAGTTCGTACACGCTGCGGCCGGGCTCCCTGTGGGAGCAGACGACGCCCGCGGGTTTGTGCATCATCAGCACCAGCGGGGCGGGAGGATCGACCGGAGCACCCCGGATCGTCATCCGCTCGGTGATGTCCGAAGTCAGGCCGATCCGGGCTCCGGCGTCAGATACGGGTCGGCCGTCGAGGACCACGTCACCCTTCCGGACCAGGGCGTGGATCTCCCGGCGCGACCCGTAACCCAGATTGGCCAGGAGCCGGTCAAGGCGCACGGCGGGGGGCCTGGGCGCAGGGCTCACCGGATCGCCTCATAGACCTTGTATCCTTGGGCCTGCGCCTTCAACCGGACGTCTCTGAAGCTCCGGGCAAGGGCCTGCTCGTAGGGAAGGTGTCGGTTGGCGGTTAGCCAGCATGCCCCGCCACGCTTGAGTCCGCGGGCCGCCGCCTCGATGAAGGCCACCCCCAGCTCCCTGTCCTCCCGGCCACCATCGTGGAAGGGCGGGTTCATCACCACGAAATCGAGATCGGCAGCCGCACCAAGCCGGCGGACATCGGCGTGCCGGAAGCGCGCGCGGGGATCGGCCACATTCAGGCGGGCACAGGCGACAGCCCGGCGGTCGAGATCGACGAGCTCCAGGTCCGTGACCGCGCGGGATCCGAGGACGCCCAGGGCCAGGTGGCCGATCCCGCAGCCGAAATCGGCTCCCCGCCCAACGAGGTCGGGAAGGAATTCCATCAGGAGCGCCGAGCCCCGGTCCAGGCGATCCCAGCTGAAGACACCTGGCTGGGTCCATAAGCCCAGCCCGGGGTCGAGCCGGGCCGCGCCAGCCTTGAGTGCAGCCTCGAGGTTCACCGGGCTTGCAGGGCGGCGGGTGTGGCAGATCCGGTGACGGCGTTTGGGTTCCTCGGAGACGTCGCAGCCGAAACCCCGAAGCGTTGAGCCGATGCGGGCCCCGCCCCGGTCCTTCGGACCGAGGGCAATGATCTCGGCGCCCTGCGGAAGTCGTTCAAGGACGCGGGCGAGGACCCAGTCCCGTTCCAGGGCACCGGGTGGGGCCACGACCAGCGCTGAAGCGAAATAGGCCTCCCGCGCTTCCAACGGGTCTTCCGTGCCCGGCTCCAGGGGTGACGCCTGCACGGCCCCCGCCGGGGCCCGGAAGAGCTCGGGGGGCGGATGCCCGTAGAGCAGGACGGGAGGCTCCATCGTCCGCGTCAGCCCCGTTCCCGGGTGCGGGCAAAGCTTACGGCTGGGTAGCGCTCGGCGACATAACCGGTCTCCCACCCTGACTTCGAGAGAAAGACTGGCTGGGCGTCGATGTCATCGGCCATGGCAGAGCGGTAGGCGGCCGTGAAGGCGGAGATATCGGCGTCCGTTCCGGAGATCCAGCGGGCCTCGGCGTAGGGGCTGGCCTCAAAGATCACGTCCAGCTGGTACTCGCTGGCCAGGCGATCGGCCATGACTTCGAACTGCAGCTGTCCGACCGCGCCGACGACGAAGTCTGATCCGATGAGGGGTCGGAACAGCTGGGTCACCCCCTCCTCCGCCAGGCCCTCCAGGGCCCGCCGAAGGTGCTTTGCCTTCAGGGGGTCCTTAACCCGCACCCTTTGCAGGATTTCCGGCGCAAAATTGGGGAGGCCAGCGAACCGAAGGGTACCGCCTTCCGACAGGCTGTCGCCCACCCGCAGGACGCCGTGGTTCGGGATGCCGATCACGTCGCCGGCGAACGCCTCCTCAGCCAGTTCCCGGTCGGAGGCGAAGAACATGATCGGGGCGTTGACCGAGAGCTGGCGGCCGGTGTTCTGGACCTTCAGTTTCATACCCCTCTGGAACCGGCCCGAGCACAACCTGAGGAAGGCGATCCGGTCCCGGTGGTTGGGATCCATGTTGGCCTGGACCTTGAAGACGAAACCACTGACCTCGGGATCTCCCGGAGCCACCTGGGTTTCCTCGCCGGACCTTGCGGCCGCCACGGCCCTGGGCGGCGGGGCATAGGCACCCAGTCCTTCCAGCAGCTCGACGACCCCGAACCGCCTCAGGGCGGAACCGAAGAAGACCGGGGTCATGTGTCCCTCCAGGAAGGACTGGACTTCGAAGGGCGGGGCGGCACCCTGCACGAGTTCTGCGCTCTCCTTCAGCTCCTCCAGGGCCTGGGGGTCGAGGTAAGTCTCCATCGCGGAGTCATCAACGGGCACGGGCGCAGGGTGACCGGATAGATCGCGCTCAGCTGACGAGCGTTCGAAAGGGAGGAAACGGCGGGTCCTGAGGTCCAGCATCCCCCGGAACCGACCGCCAGATCCTGCAGGCCAGTAGAGGGGTGCAGGGTCGAGGGCGAGCTTGGCGGCAATCTCGTCAAGCAACTCCAGCGGGTCCTGGGCCTCGCGATCCATCTTGTTGATGAAGGTGACGATGGGGATGTCCCGTAGCCGGCAGACCTCGAACAGCTTCAGGGTCTGCGGCTCGATGCCCTTGGCGGCGTCCAGAACCATCACCGCCGCATCGGCGGCCGTCAGGGTGCGGTAGGTGTCCTCCGAGAAGTCCTCGTGACCCGGGGTGTCCAGCAGGTTGAACATGAGCCCATCATGGTCGAACGTCATGACGCTCGCCGAGACGGAGATGCCGCGCTCGCGCTCGATCTTCATCCAGTCCGAACGGGTGCGGCGGTTCTCACCCCGGGCGCGGACCTGTCCCGCGGCCCGGATGGCACCGCCCGCAAGAAGCAGGGTCTCGGTCAGGGTCGTCTTGCCAGCGTCAGGGTGCGAGATGATCGCGAAGGTGCGGCGGCGGGCGGCCTCGGCGGCGGGGAGCTGGCTCATGGCGCGGAGGTAGCCTGCGAGCCGGTCCGGCGCAATTCGCGCGTCAGGCCTGGGTGCGGTTTCCCAGCTTGTTCCAGACTTCCTTGTTGGCCCATCCGCCAGATCTCTGGGCCTCCTGCAGGGTCAACAGCTGTGCGAGCATATCGAAGCCCACGGCGCAGTAGCGGACCGTGACGTCTCGCGGGTGGCAGCCCTGATGCGGCGGTCTGAAGAGCAGGGCGTTGATCTCCGGCTGCTTGGTCATGGTGAGGGCGGCCAGCCTCCGGGCCAGTTGGGGTTGCCGGAGGTGAAGCTGGGGGTCCTCGGCATAGAGTTCCTGGCCAAGCACCAGGATCTGCGGAAAGCTGATCTCACGGGTGTTGATGCCCATCAGGTCGCCGACCAGGGTCTGGGTCTCGAACTGCATCACCCAGTCGTTCATCAGGAAAAGCAAATCGGCATCTCCCGTAACATCGGGACCCCCGCCAGCCGGGGATTGTAGGTGAAGACCTGCAAATTATGACCTCCTGGGAGAAGAATCCAGAGGCCGTTCAGTCCTCTTCGACAGGCTCTGTCAGAAAATGGCGCCCCTGGGGGTCATCCAGCTCGACCACCCAGAGATCCGGGTCGATCCGACGGGCACGGGCGATGTAGGCGTCGATCTCCGGTTCGGCCTCGGACGCCGCCGGCCGCATCCAGACCGTCTCACCGTCCGCCCGGGTGGCTTCTGCATACAGACGGGCGCGACCTTCCCGGCGATGGAGCACCTTGACGAGCACCGATCCCGCCCGGGCGTCGCCCTTGTGGACGACCACCGCGGTTCCGCCTCCGAGATCGACCCGGCGGATGAGAGCAGCCACCCAGATATCCGTGGAGAATTTCAAGCATGCCCTCGCTGGGCTAGGGTGAATTGCGCCCCCCGGGTCCAGGACCCGATCCCGCGGAAAACCTTGGAGTGGACGGTTCCATGCCCCATCCCAGATCGCTCTTCAATCCTCGTGCCCTGGCACTGATGGCCCTGATGGGTCTTTCCCCGACCGCCGCCGGATCCGCCCCCGCCGATCTCTACTACGAGCGCAGCCTCATGGCGGAGGCCGGAACCCGCTGTGGCCTATTCGCACCCCAGGTCCAGTCCGCCCTGGTTTCGGCGCGTGAGCAGGCGCGGGGCGCCGCTCTTAGGGCGGGAAGCCCGCCACGGGATCTGCAGGCGACCTTCGACCGCGCCCGCGCCCGCGCCCGCTCGGTTCCCTGTGACTCCCAGGACATTGTCATAGCCGCCCAGAGGGTCCGAAACGCCTTCGAGGGCTATGCCCGGCTGATCCGGCTCGACTTTCCGGGCGACCTCTACACCTGGAAGGCGGACCGGTCCGTCAGTGCCCAGAAGGTCTTCTGGAGGCTGACACAGGAAGTCCAGCAGGGCGAAGACCAGATGCGCTTCGGCCTTGCGGGGCGCGGTGGCGCCGACAACCTGATGGCGGTCGCACGGTTCTCCACCGATGAGGCGCCCTATGCAGCGCGGATCGTCATGCGGAACCGCAGCCTGACAACGGGCGCCTACCTGGACTCCCGGGGCGAGAGCCTTCGGACCCTTCCGCTGCCCCGCCGGCTGCCGAAGTCAGGACCTTACGAAGGCTACGTCGCCGAAGCCCGCTCACAGGCGGGAACGGACCTTTTGCCGCCCGGCGTCCGGGCTGGCTGGGCCTTCCGATTTCCAGCCCAGGCGGCGGCGGCGATGGCCGACCTTGATCCCCGGGAGTCGATTCAGGTGGAGTTCCAGTTCGGGTCCGGATCGACGCGGAAGATCTATGTCGAGGTGGGCGACTTTGCCGCCGGCCGGGCCTTTCTAGCGGCGCGTCCGAGCTGAGGCTGGTCAGGTCAGATCGAGTTCGGGCTGGACCTGGTCGCGGACAACAATGGGAAGACGGAGACTGACGCGGGTTCCCTGGCCCTCGCGGCTGCTTAGGGTCATCTCCCCCCCGTGAAGATCGCAAAGAGCCTTGACCAGGCTAAGGCCAAGCCCCGCCCCTGCAGCCTTCTGGTCGGGAGAGCCCGCCTGTTCGAAGGGCCGTCCCAGCCGGGCAAGATCGGCTTCGGCCACGCCGCAACCCGTATCTTCCACGACCAGCACGAGGTCCTCGCCCTCCCTCGCCAGCCCAAAGGCCACGCGCCCCCCCGGAGGCGTCGCCTTGATGGCATTGGAAATGAGGTTGAGCGACATCTGCTTGAGGGCCCGGCGGTCGGCGCGAACCTCGATCCGCTCGCGCAGGTCAGGGGCGACAAACTCCAGGCCGGCCCGCTCAACCTGCCCGCGGACCAGCCGGATGACGGCTGACGCCGCCTCGCGCACATCGAAGACCTCAAGGTTCAGTTCGAACCGCTCAGCTTCCACACGGGCCATGTCGAGGACATCGCTGATCAGCTCAAGCAGGAGTTCGCCGGACTCGTGGATGAGGTCCGCATAGCCCCGGTACCGGTCTGGCAAGGGCCCGAGAACGCCCTGGCGCATGGTGTCCGCGAACCCCATTATCGCGTTCAGCGGCGTCCGCAGTTCATGCGAGAGATTGGCCAGAAACCGCGACTTGCCGGCGCTGCGGGCCTCGGCGTCGTGAAGCGCCTTCACCAGCGCCTGCTCGCGTTCCAGCCCGGGGCGCAGGTCGGAAAGCCGGCCGGCCAGGCCCTTTCCGGGCAGGGCCGCAAGATCGCACTGCAGCCATGGCAAGTTCCCGGGGCCCACCGACAGGCAAAGGCTTACAACGCCTTTTCGACGGGCCAGGTCGCAGGCGGCTTTCAGGGCGATGGCTTGCGACTGGGCGAAGCCAGAGGTCAGCGGGCGCCCCGGCCGCAGGTCCGGCGCGTCGGCAAAGCCTGCGCCCCAGACCCGGTCGACACGCCCCCCGGCATCCAGACGGAAGAGGAGTCCGGGGAGTTGGTCGCACAGGTCGCCCGCATCGTCGGCACCTTGTCGGCCCTCTTGGGAGAGCTGACGCGCATCCGCCTCCGCAGATGCGGGTCCAGGGTCGCGAATCGCTCGCCGAATTGCAGACATGGCGACAGGCTAGACCCACCGTCGACCGGCCGGGAGTCAAAGCCCCGGATTGCTGGTGGATAACCTTCAGGTCCCGGGGCCCCGTCGACCGTGCGCCGGGCGCGGTCGCGACCCAGAGCCTGTTCCCTTGAGACGGTAGGTTTGAAGGGAACAGGCTCCAAGCCCATAAAGTTAGATCCTGTTTCGATCCGATAACCGGTTCCCACTTATCGGAACAGGATCTAGACCGACGCTTGATCCCGCCCCTGCCCTTCCCGGGGTGCCCCCAGGAGCCCTCCCTGTGCCGAATTCGGCTTTGATCGATGCGCGTCTCGACGAAATGGCCGAGACCTTCGAACTCCTGGGCGACTGGGAGGAACGCTACCGGCATGTCATCGACCTGGGCCGGGGCCTCGCGCCCCTCACGGACTCAGAGCGCTGCGAGGACAACCGGGTGCGGGGCTGCGCAAGCCAGGTCTGGCTGGTGACGGAGTCGGCCCCGGATGGGACCCTGAACTTCCGGGGAGACTCCGACGCCCATATCGTCAGGGGGCTCATCGCCATCCTGCTCCACCTCGTCTCCGGGCTCTCGGCGGTGGAGATTGCTGGGTTCGACGCCGCCGCGGCGCTCAACCGTCTCGGCCTTGCGGGTCACCTGTCCTCCCAGAGGACGAACGGCCTGGCCGCCATGGCCGAGCGGATGCGCAGGGACGCCCAGTCGCGGATTTCCCCGGCCTGAGGCCGGGCCGCCTTCAGGCGGCGCGAATTCCGGAAAAACGGTTGGCCGCCCTGTCGCCGCCCAGCAGGGCATCGTAGCCGAGGATCATGTCCACATCCTGGCCGTTGGACGCCAGAGGCAGACGCATCCAGAGGACGGAGAGATGGGCCGCGCCGCGCCAGCCGAGGGAGTGGACCCCGATGGCGGGGCGTCGGTCGACTACGATTCCGGAGAGCTCCCGACGCCAGTATTCCGCTGCAGAGCCAACATAGACCTCGCCAAGGCTACGCCCGGTCACCTCGGTTCCGAACACCTGATAGAGGCCCGTCCCGGCCAGGCGGAAACTGAACCGATCTTGAGTGCGTACGTCGGTGAGGCTGAGCATGGGCAGGAATGACTTCATCTCCGACGGGCGCAGATCCGCCCGGGCCGGCAGCCTTCCCTGCATTCCCAGTCCCGCCCAGTAGGCGTAAAGCGCTTCTTGCGCACCCTCCGCCTGGGCGGTTGCGCCGAGTTCCGACACCATCTTCAGAGTCCCCAACAACCCCTTGGATTCATAACAAATCGTTTATCGCCTGATGCGCGAATCGCGGGCAAGCGAAATTTGGTTAACGGCGCGTATTGGATAGGGACCGAACATGAAAACGCCCGGCCGCATAGGCGGCCGGGCGCATCGGTAGTCTCGGTGGTCTCGGTAAACTGAGTGTCTTCGACTCAGGCCTTTCCGCGCCGGCGGGGTGCCTGGCGGCCGCCCTGGCCCAGACCCATCTGCTTGGCGAGATCGGACCGCGCCTTGGCGTAGTTGGGAGCCACCATGGGATAGTCCTTGGGCAGACCCCACTTGGCCCGGTACTCCTCGGGGCTCATGTTGTACTTGGTCCGCAGGTGGCGCTTCAGCGACTTGAACTTGCGACCATCCTCAAGGCAGATGATGAAATCAGGGGTAATGGAGCGCCGGATCGGCACCGCAGGGTCCCTAGGAGCCGCCTCAACGATCTCAGCGCCGCCGCTCACGCCGGCCAGGGCCCGATGCACGCTCTGGATCAGGGCGGGGAGTTCAGCCGCTGAAACCGTGTTGTTCCCGACGTAGGCGGAGACAATATCCGCCGTCATCTCGATGACTTCGTTCTTTTCGTCCATATCTGACATCCACTCAAAAACTGAAACATGCGCCGCGGAGATCAACGCGAAACGTTGAGATAGCGACGTATCTCCGGCTCTACAAGAATTAAGCGACCGGAATTGTCGGGAATTTATCGATGGCGATGTGAAATCGACTGAATTCACCCGCCAACGGGTCCCGGGAGGAGGCGCTAGCCAAATAACGACAGAGCCACGCCCTCATCGAAACTTGGGCGCGCTCCAGTGTTCCCAGATGTTCGGCAGGTCCGTGGAGACCCTGTCTGGATACTGGGGAAGGCGTTTTTCTAGGAAGGAAGTCACCCCCTCCTTGGCGTCCGGCATGGCGCCTCGGGCCTGGATGCCGCGACTGTCCGCCATGTGCGCTTCCATCGGGTGGCTGGCCCCGGCCATCCGCCAGATCAGCTGGCGGGTCAGGGCGATCGAGACGGGTGCCGTGTTGTCGGCGATCTCGCGCGCCAGGGCTCGGGCGGCGGGCAGAAGGTCTTCCGGGGCGTGAAGAGAGCGGACCAGTCCCTTCTCGAGTGCCTCCTGGGCCGGGAAGACGCGGCCCGAATAGCACCATTCCAGGGCGGTCTGGATTCCCACGAGCCGGGGCAGGAACCAGGACGAGCAGGCCTCGGGATTGATCCCCCGGCGCGAGAAGACGAAGCCATAGCGGGCGTCGGTGGACGCCATCCGGATGTCCATGGCCAGCTGCATGGTCACGCCCACCCCGACCGCCGGGCCGTTCACGGCGGCGATTACGGGCTTCAGGCTGTCGTAAATGCGAAGGGTCAGGAGGCCTCCGCCGTCCCTCTGGACACCGTCGAGAGTGCGGGCGTCCTTGTCTTCGCCGCCTCGCGTCGAATAGTCGAAGGTCGCCGCGCCGGCGGAGAGGTCTGCACCGGCGCAGAAGGCCCGGCCCGCGCCCGTGACGATCACCACCCGGACGCTGTCGTCAGCATCGGTCTGGTCGAAGGCCGCGATCATCTCCTGCATCATCAGGGTGTTGAAGGCGTTCAGCTTGTCTGGCCGGTTGAGGGTCAGAGTGGCGATTCCGTCCTCGACTTCCAGGCGGATCGTCTCGAAGTTTGACATGGTGGTGCGTCTCCGTGGCGTTTCTGCTGCATCGGTCGGCCTTGACGGACCTTCCGTCAAGACCTGCATATGCACGCCGAAAGCCAGAGCGCCGGCGGCCCGCAGCCGGGCGACGACCGAGGAGGATGACCATGCACCCCGCAACCCACGCCCGGACCCAGCCGGATCGCGCCGCCTACATCATGGGCGCCACGGGGGAGACCGTCACCTATGGAGAGCTCAACGACCGCTCGAACCAGGGTGCCCAGCTCTTCAGGTCCCTGGGCCTCAAGACCGGCGACGTCATCGCCCTGATGCTCGACAACCATCCCCGCTATTTCGAGATCGCATGGGCGGCCCAACGCTCCGGCCTCTACTTCACCTGCATTTCGTCCAAGCTGTCCGCCGGCGAGATCGAGTACATCATGCAGGACTGCGAGGCGAAGGTGCTGATCACCTCTGCAGGCGTGGGCCCGGTGATCGACGAACTTCCGCCCCTCCTCCCTGGCCTGAAGCTCTACATGGTGGGCGAGACGCGGCCGCCCTATGAAAGCTTCGAGGCTGCCCGGGCTTCCATGCCATCCACCCCCATCGCCGATGAGACCGCGGGCGCAGACATGCTCTACTCGTCGGGCACGACAGGACGGCCCAAGGGCATCAAGCCGCCCCTCACTGGCGGGGCCATCGATGAGCCGAATACCCTGGCCATGATGGCGCAGGGCCTGTTCGGCTTCCAGCCAGACAGCATCTACATCTCGCCAGCTCCGCTGTACCACGCTGCGCCCCTGCGCTGGTGCATGGCCATCCAGAGGATGGGCGGCACCGTCGTGGTCATGGAGAAGTTCGATCCCGAGACCGCCTTGTCCCTGATCGAGCGCTACCGGATCGACGTCGGCCAGTGGGTGCCGACCCACTTCGTGCGCATGCTCAAGCTTCCGGCCGAGGTGCGGGCGAAGTACGACGTCTCCTCCATCCGCTCGGCGGTCCACGCCGCCGCCCCCTGCCCCATCCCGGTCAAGGAACAGATGATCGACTGGTGGGGCAAGGTGGTCCACGAGTACTATGCCGGCTCCGAGGGCAACGGCTTTTGCTATGTGGGGCCGGAGGATTGGCTGGCCCACAAGGGCACAGTGGGTCGTGCGGTCCTGGGCGAGGTCAAGATCGTCGGCGACGACGGCGAGGAGGTCCTGCCACGCACCGAGGGCACCGTCTATTTCGCCGGAGGCGCGCCCCTCTCCTATCACAACGCCCCGGACAAGGTGGCCGAGAACACCAACAAGCAGGGCTGGACGACCCTGGGCGATGTAGGCTGGGTGGACGAAGAGGGCTTCCTCTACCTCACCGACCGCAAGAGCTTCATGATCATCTCCGGCGGGGTGAACATCTACCCGCAGGAACTCGAGAACCTGCTGATCACTCACCCGAAGATCACCGACGCGGCCGTCGTCGGCGCTCCGCACGAGGAAATGGGCGAGCAGGTGGCGGCAATGATCCAGCCGGCAGACTGGGCCGACGCCAACGACGCCTTCCGCGCCGAGATCGCCGAATTCTGCCGGGCCAACATCAGCCACGTGAAGTGCCCGCGGATCATCGACTTCATGGAGGAGCTCCCCCGCCACCCGACGGGCAAGCTCTACAAGCGCCTGATCCGCGACGCCTACTGGGGCAAGGAAGGCTCGAAGATCGTCTGATCCCCTGGTGGGATCACGACCAGGCCATTAACCCCCTCACCCGGCTTCGCCGGGAGCTCCCCCTTGGAGCGCTTCTAATTCCTCCCCCCAGGGGGAGGTGGACCGGGGCGATAGCCCCGGGACGGAGGGGGTCAGCTGAGCCGCCATCTCGTCTAGTACGCCCGGCCGATCAGGATCTCCTCGACGCCCGGCCGCCCCGTGAAGAGGCAGGGGCCGAAGATCGCCGGCTGGTCCATGGGGGCGTTGCGCAGGGTCAGGCGCAGGGCCTTCAGCTTCTGCTCGATGGCCTCGAGCTCATCGCCGGTCGGCCGGGCCCAGGGCGCGCGCACCCAGCCGCGGAAGGCGGTCGCCTCCTCTTCATCTGCGGCGGCGGCCCCGAAGAAGGCGGCCATGTCGTCGAAGGTGGCGATATCCGTGCGGATGTTTGCCTCAAGCCGGGCCTTGGCCTCGTCGTAGAGCCCCTGCTGGATCTCCGCGAGCAGGGCTGGCAGGCCGGCCAGGAAGTCCTCGCGGCTCATGGACTGGCTGGCCACCTTGTCGCCGTCGCGCAGGCGGTCCCGGCGCATGAAGCTGATGGTCCCGCCGGCCACGTCGCGGGGCCCGAGTTCGATGATCACCGGCGCGCCACGACGCACCCAGTTCCAGCGCTTCTCAGCGGACTTCTGCGCCTTGGTGTCGAGGAGGGCCCGGACGGGCTCGCCCAGGGCCGTGACCTGGCCCAGGGCCTTTACCAGAGCCTCGCCCGCCACCAGGACCTCGGCGTCCTCGGGCTTGTCCCTCAGCATGGGCACGATCACCACCTGGCGAGGGGCGATGGCCGGAGGCAGGCGTAGGCCATCATCGTCGCCGTGGGTCATGATCACGCCGCCGATCAGCCGGGTGGAAACCCCCCAGCTGGTCGTGTGGCAGTGGACCAACTCGCCCGCCGAATTCTGGAAGCGGATATTCTGGGCCTCGGCGAAGTGGGTTCCCAGGTCATGGGAGGTGCCGGCTTGCAGGGCCTTGCCGTCCTGCATCATGGCCTCGATAGAATAAGTCTTGTCCGCGCCCGGGAAGCGCTCGTTCTCGGGCTTCTCGCCGGCGACCACGGGCATGGCGAGGACGGTCTCGGAGAACTCCCGATAGACCTCCAGCATCTTCAGGGTCTCCTCGCGTCCCTCCTCCGCCGTGGCATGGGCGGTGTGGCCCTCCTGCCAGAGGAACTCCGAGGTTCGCAGGAACAGGCGCGTGCGCATCTCCCAGCGCACGACATTGGCCCATTGGTTGATCAGGACGGGCAGGTCCCGGTGGCTCTTGATCCAGCGTGAGAAGGCGTCGCCGATGATGGTCTCAGAGGTCGGCCGGACGACCAGGGGCTCTTCCAGCCGGGCGTCCGGGTCGGGCACCAGCTTGCCATCCACCGACTTCAGCCGGTGGTGGGTGACCACCGCCATCTCCTTGGCGAAGCCTTCGACGTGCTGGGCCTCCTTGGCGAAGAAGGAGAGCGGAATGAAGAGGGGGAAATAGCAGTTCTCGTGGCCCGTCTCCTTGATCCGCCGGTCGAGGGTCTGCTGGATTCGCTCCCATACGCCATAGCCCCACGGCTTGATGATCATGGCGCCCCGGGTCGGCGAGACCTCGGCCAGGTCAGCCTCGCGGACAATGGCCTGGTACCAGTCGGGGAAGGTGGACAAATTGCCGGTCATGCGGCTGACGCTGAGCGCGCGTTGCATCTGGGGCCTCCTGCAGGGCGACCTTCCTTACGGCGGACCGGGCCTACGGGCAAAGCCCGCTTGCACGGTCGGCGGCGGATGCTATCGCTAGCGGCGCGATTGCAACATTTAAGGGAACGCGACATGAACCCCGTGGAATTCAAGGACCTGCCCGGTCTTGTCGGTCAGGAAGTCGGCGTCTCGGACTGGGTGGAGATCAGCCAGGAACGGGTCAACCAGTTCGCCGAGGCCACCGGCGACCACCA
This sequence comes from Phenylobacterium deserti, assembly GCA_945874825.1. Classification (GTDB taxonomy): domain Bacteria; phylum Pseudomonadota; class Alphaproteobacteria; order Caulobacterales; family Caulobacteraceae; genus Phenylobacterium; species Phenylobacterium deserti_D. The sequence goes on from CAMCIK010000030.1 coordinate 13,394, forward strand.
GTGGATCCACGTGGATGTCGAGCGCGCCACCCGCGAGATGGGCGGCCCCATCGCCCACGGCTACCTGACCCTTTCCCTGATCCCCTTCCTGGGCGCCGGCATGCTGCCCGTGAAGGGCGTCAGCCGCGGCATCAACTACGGCTCCGACAAGGTCCGCTTCATCAACATGGTCCGGGTCGGCAAGCGCGTGCGCATGCGCCAGAAGCTGATCGGCGTCGAAGCCAAGGCGGGCGGCATGCAGATCCGTAACGAATGCACCATCGAGATCGAGGGCGAGACCAAGCCGGCCTGCGTGGCCGAGACCATCTCGGTCCTGTTCGCAGGCTGAGGCCCATCGGCCGGGGCGGCCTCGCGCCGCTCCGGCGCAGTCCACCTCCGCCAGGGCCCAGCCAGGGACACCCCGCCGCATGGCTTCCGACACGCCGCCCAGGCCGCCCTCGCCCCGATGCGAGACGCAGACAATCGTCCAGCTCGGCCGCACCCGGACCGACGACTACGCCTGGATGAAGGACGAGGACTGGCAGAAGGTCCTGAGGGACCCGGCCGTCCTGAAGCCCGAGATTCGCGGGCACCTCGAAGCCGAAAACGCCTACACCCGGGCGGTCCTGGCTCCGACGGAGGGCCTCCAGGACACCCTCTTCAGGGAAATGAAGGGGCGGATCCGCGAGGACGATGCCTCGGCGCCTGAGCCCGACGGCCCCTTCGTCTATTTCACCCGCTACGCCACCGGTGCCCAGCACCCGGCGCACGTCCGTCGCCAACGGAGCGACGGGGCCGTGGAGGTCCTGCTGGACGAGGAGGCCGAGGCCAAGGGCAAGGCCTTCTTCAGCGTGGGTGCCGCCGGACACTCGCCCGACCACCGGCTTTTCGCCTGGGCGGCGGATGAACAGGGCTCGGAGGTCTACCGGATCTTCATCCGCGACCTCGCCACCGGCAAGGTCCTGCCCTCTCCGGTCGAGAGCTCAACGGGTGACTTCACCTTCTCGCCGGACAGCACCTGGCTCTTCTGGACCTGGCGAGACGACAATGGCCGCCCGGCGCGCATCTACCGCCGGCCCGTCCGTGGGACGGCTGCCGACGACGTCCTCGTCTACACCGAGGCCGATGAGGGCTTCTTCATCGGGGTCCACCGCAGCGCCTCGGACCGCTTCATCCTGATCGCCTGCGGCAACCAGGAGACCAGTGAGGTCCTGCTCATCCCGGCTGACGGACCCACTGCTGCGCCGGTTCCCCTGGAGCCGCGCCGCGACGGCGTCCTCTACGACGTCGAACACTGGAACGACCGCTTCATCATCCGGACCAACGCCGACGGTGCCGTGGACTTCAAGCTGGTCTCCGCGCCGGAGACCTCACCGGGCCGCGCCAGCTGGAAGGACTTCATCGCCCATCGCCCGGGAGTCCTCATCGAGGGGACCCTGGCCTTCCGCCGCTGGCTGGTTAGGCTCGAAAAGGCCGACGCCCTGAACCGGATCGTCATCCGGGATGAGGACGGGGCCGAACACGCCATCGCTTTCGACGAACCGGCCTTCGCCCTCGATCTCGATCCGGGGCTTGAGTACGACACCGACGTCCTGCGCTTCGTCTACAACTCCATGACCACCCCACGCAGTTGGGTGGACTACGATATGGCGAAGCGGACCCGGACGGTGGTGAAGACCCAGGAGATTCCGTCCGGGCACGATCCCTCCCGCTATGAGACCCGCCGCCTGAACGCCCGGGCGGCGGACGGGACCGAGGTCCCGGTCTTCGTCCTGATGCGCAAGGGCCAGAAGCTCGACGGCTCGGCACCCCTCTTCCTCTATGGCTATGGCAGCTACGGGATCAGCCAGGAGGCCAGTTTCTCGATCCGGGCCCTCGGCCTGGTAGACCGGGGCTGGATCTGGGCTCGGGCCTGCGTGCGCGGGGGCTCAGAGAAGGGCCGGGGCTGGTTCCTGGACGGGCGCCGCGAGCGCAAGATGAACTCGTTTACCGATTTCATCGCCTGCACCGAGCACCTCCACCGGAACGGCTACGGACGTCCCGCCAATACTGTGGCTTGTGGCGGCTCGGCGGGCGGACTTCTCATGGGCGCCGTCGCCAACCTGCGCCCGGACCTGTTCTCCGGGATCATCGCCGCCGTACCCTTCGTGGACGTGCTCAACACCATGAGCGACGCCTCCCTGCCCCTGACCCCCCCCGAATGGCCGGAGTGGGGGAACCCCCTGACCGACCCCGAGGCCTACGACCAGATCGCCGCCTACAGCCCCTTCGACAACGTCGCGCCCCGCCCCTATCCCGCCATCCTGGCCACAGGCGGCCTGTCGGATCCCCGGGTTACCTACTGGGAGCCCGCCAAGTGGGTAGCGCGCCTGCGGCCGGCATCGACCAGCGGGCGACCGGTCCTGCTGAAGATGAACATGGAGGCGGGCCACGCCGGCGCGGCGGGCCGGTTCGACGACCTGAAAGAGACGGCCCTCGAATACGCCTTCGCCCTTTGGGCGGTGGGCGGCAAGGCACGGCCCTGAACAGCCAAGCGTATCATGGCGAGAAGACCGGAGTTCGTGGCTGGGGAACTAGGACTCGAACCTAGAATGACGGTACCAAAAACCGCTGTGTTACCATTACACCATTCCCCAGCAGGAACGGCGACGCAGATGGGCCGCGCGAGGGCGTGGGAATAGCCCAAGGCCGTGCCGGATGCAACGCCCCCGGCCTCGCTTGCGGCCCGTGATCACGTCCTCTATAAGCCGGCTTCCCAAGTCGGAGTGTGGCTCAGTCTGGTAGAGCACCGCGTTCGGGACGCGGGGGTCGCAGGTTCAAATCCTGCCACTCCGACCATTTCCCCTTCTTCAGATGTGATAGCCGCCTGGGGTTTGAGTTTGCTCGAAATGTTCATGTTTTGTTTTGCTGTCGCTGATCGGCGTGGGACACCCGTAGGGATCCGGCGGGACCGCCCCGATCCGGAACGATGCCTTTCAGGAGCAAGACATGGCGAAGATGCCCCCGGGCCAGCCCCGTGACGTCCCCGATCCCGAGGGAGACCTCTATGACCTCGAAATGGCGCGAATACGGAGGCTTCGGGAGACTTCCGACTTTGGCGCGGGGCCTCAGCACGACCTCATCGACGCCGATCCCGACATCCTGGATAGCCTGCCCAAGATTCGTCAGCCAGGGCCCGCGGCGTCCCTGATCCCGGTTGTCGGGCCCGCCTGGCAGGCGGCGGCGGACCTGCAGGAAGGAAACCTGGTCGGTGCCGGGGTGAACACCGCGCTCGCCCTAGCGGATGCGACGCCCGCGGGGCCATTGATCAAGGGTGTCAAGGCCGCGAAGCTTGGCATTGGAGTCCTCAAGAAGGGGTCCGTGACCGCTGGCGCAGCGCAAAAGATGATCAGGAAGGCGGGCCTTACGGGACCTGGAAAGGAGGTCCACCACTCCATCCCCCTCGATGGCGTCGGTCGATCTGTTCAGGATTGGCGGAACCACTACCTCTTCCTGAAGGTCCTCCCCAAAGAGGTTCACCGCCGCCTGCATGGGAGTTGGGCGGGAAAACCCAAGTATGATCCCATCCGGCGCATTTGGTACGGCTCCACCGATTGGCAGAAGGCCTTCCCGACTTTGGCCGCCTCCAGGACGGCCGACCTCGTCGAAAACACCCATCGGACTCCCACCGCGAAGTCGAAATGAAGGTTGCCCCTCGCCACAATTCGAACAGAATGGGAACGAAAATTCGCAAGGACAGGATCAATAAGGGAAATCGTCATGGCGGGCGTCTTCAGCTTCTTGGGTGGGCTTTTCGGGGGCAGGCCGCAGGCGATCGCGCCGCCGACCGAACGGGTCCAGGGCATCCTCGACCAGATTCATGCCGAGGCTCAGCCCTGCCTGCATCTCGTTCCCGGCGGCGAGGGACGGACCCGATTGGGGGGCGAGGCGGACGTTTCCGGCGACTGGCCCAGGTTCCGGGATAGGCCCATGGCCTGCCTGGCGCGCATCGACCTGCAGGAGGTGCACACGGCGGGAGGGCCTGACTGGCTGCCGGCTGAGGGCCGGCTGCAGGTCTTCCTCGATATGGGCGACCGCCCCCAGGACTTCGAGCCCGAGCAGCCCGGCGCCTGCGTCGTCCGCCTGGAGACAGGCCCTTCAAGACCTGTCGCGCCGCCGGATGACCTTCGACCGCGAAGCCGGATCGCCGCCTTTCCCCTGATGTCGACCCCGCGGATGTCCTATGCGGACGAGCGCATCGCGTTCGACTGGAAGTCCCTGACCAAGGCTGAGACCCTGACCCTGGAGGCGGCGGTCCTGGAGATGTTGTCACCGGAGCCCGCCCACCAGGTCGGCGGGTACCCGGGCATCCTTCAGGGGGATGACATGGAGATCCAGTGCGCATCGGCGGCGGCCAGGACGGGCGACGTCCGGACCTTCGATCCCGACGACATTACCGCCGAGACGATCTCCGCCGCCCGCCACTGGCGACTTTTCCTGCAGGTCGACAGCGACCCGGCCGCGGGGCTGGAGTGGATGCGGCGGGGACGTCTCTTCTTCTGGGTCCACGATGCCGCCGCCCGCCGGGGGGACTTCTCTCGGGTGTTCGTCTTCCTCCACACCTTCTGAGCCGATCGATTCGACGTCGGGAGCGGCGTCCATTGGCGCGCCGACTGTCCCGGGTTAGGGTCTGAATCCCAACACCGCCCCGAGATCCGTAATGAAGCAGTTCCTCCTGACCATGGCTGGCGTCTTCGCCGGTCTGCTGCTGTTCCTTGTGGGCGTGCCCTTCCTGCTGATCGTCCTGGCGGCGGGGGCCTCGCGGCCCGAGCCCGTTCCTGCACGGACAGTGGTCGAGCTCGACCTGAGGCAGGAGATCACCGACCAGGACCGGGCCAACCCCTTCGCCAGTTTCGGGCAACCCACCCTGTCCGCGATGCGGATCATCGCCACCCTCCGCAAGGCCGAGACGGACGACCATGTCCGCGGCCTCCTGGTGCGCCTGCCCGAGTCCGGCATGGCGCCCGCCACGGCCGACGAGATCTCCGACGCCCTGCGCCGCTTCCGCAAGACCGGCAAGCCGGTGATCGTCTTCAGCCAGGGCCTCTATCCTGCGGGCGCCACGCCCTCGACCTACATGCTGGCGGCAGCGGGCGGCCAGGTCTGGATGCAGCCCGGATCCTCCCTGCAGGCCACCGGCCTGGCGTCTGAGGACATCTTCCTGAAGCGCTTCTTCGATCGCTATGGGGTCCGCGCCGACTACGAGCAGCGCAAGGAATTCAAGAACGCCGTCAACGGCTACCTGCAGTCCGACTACACACCCGCCCACCGGGAGGCGACCCAGTCCATGCTGGAGTCGATCTACGGCACGGCGATCAACCGGGCTGCCGCCGACCGCCGACAGACTCCCGCCAGCCTGAAGGCGTCTCTGGAGTCCGGCCCGCTGATGGCTGAGGACGCCCTCCGGCTCAACCTGATCGACCGGGTCGACTATCTCGACTCCGCCCGCAAGCAGCTGTCCGACAGGGCCGGCAAGGACGCTGTGTTCCGTGACATCGGTGCCTATGCCCGCAGCGTGCATGACCTTGGCCCGTCCATGGGACCGGCCATCGCCGTGATCGCCGCAGAGGGCGGCATCGTCACCGGCGGCGACGGCGGCTCCAATCCCTTTGCCTCCGGGGACGCGATCTATTCCGACCTCCTCGAGGAGACCCTGAACGACGCCGTGGAGGACAAGGACGTCAAGGCCATTGTCCTGAGGGTGAACTCGCCGGGCGGCTCCGACACCGCCTCGGAACAGATCCGGCGGGCCATCGAGGGTGCCAAGTCGGCGGGTAAACCCGTTGTGGTGTCCATGGGCCCCTATGCGGCCTCCGGCGGCTACTGGATCGCCTCGGGTGCGTCGGCCATCGTGGCCCAGCCCACGACCCTGACAGGCTCCATCGGTGTCTTTGGCGGCAAGTTCGCCGTGGGCGAGGCCCTGGCCCGGTTCGGGGTCGACCTGCGGCAGGTGGGGGTGGGTTCCGACTATGCCTCCGCCTTCTCTCTGGGAACTGGCCTCTCGGACACCCAGCGCGCCGCCTTCGCCCGCTGGATGGACCAGATCTATGCCCGCTTCATTGGACGCGTGTCAGAAGGTCGCCGCCTGCCCGTCGAACGGGTCGAGGCCATTGCCAAGGGGCGGGTCTGGACCGGGGCCCAGGCCCGGGAGCTGGGCCTGGTAGACCAGATCGGTGGCTTCTACGACGCCGTGGACAGGGCCCGGGCCCTGTCCGGCACGAACGAGGAGCTGCGCCTGAAGTGGATGGCCTCGGAAGGCACGCCCTTCGAGGCCATCAGCCGCATGTTCGGGATCTCGGCGACCTCAGCCCGGAGCCTGGCGGCGACGGCCTGGATCCTGGGCGACCCCCGGGCCGAAGCGATCCTGGATGAAATGGCCTGGAGCCGCAGACCGGCGGGTTCCGCGGCGGTACGGACGCAACAGCTTGCGCCCTGACGGTACGCGGGATTTAGCCGCCACCATAGCTTCGGGCGGCGGCGGCCATGGCGAGTACGATCTCCCGGTCGTCCTGCGACAGGAGCGGGTTCCACACGTCGAAGATCAGGACGGTGCGGAGGACGTCGCTGCCGTTGTAGGCCTCGTGCTCTAGGGTATCGTCAAAAACGATGACCTCGCCCGGCTTCCACTGGATGCGGTCAAAGCCGACGCGGTACTCGCAGTTCTCAGGTACGACAAGCGGCAGGTGGGCGATGACCCGGGCGTTGGTCTCCCCGTGGTGGGGCGGGATGCGGGTTCGAGGGGCCAGGGCCGAGAACATGACGTTGGGGCAGAGGCCCTCGATCTGGGCCAGGTCCACTTCCGCAAGAGCCCTCGTGGTCCCCGGGCAGAGCTGCTGGTTCCCGGCAATGGGAGATCCGCTCTTCCAGAGGTCAAGGGTGCTCCAGCGATCGGAGTGGTTAAGCTCCCCCCACTGGTTCACCGGCTGGCCCGGCGCATAGGTGATGTAGGGCGTGAAGGCGCCCTGCGCGCCCTCCAGAGCCGCCTCCAGCTCCTGGCGGATCAGGTCGGTATTGGCCTCCAGCGCCTCGATCCAGGGGAAATGCTCCCGGGTGAAGAAGGGGATGGCGGGCAGCCTTGGCACATAGAGCTGGTTGGCGTCGGACAGGTAGGGGCGGCTGGCGCCGGCCATGATGGACAGGGCCTCCCGCCAACGGGGGCGGTCGGTCGGCTGGGTCTGGCGGATCAGGCCGTCCAGGGTCTGGAGAAGATAGTCCTGGTAGGCCCGAGTCTCGGCCTCCACGAGGCGGGAGGCATGCTCCAGCTGCTCCCGGAGGTGGGGGGGCCAGTGCTGGGACGGCGGGGCCACCTTCAGGGCGTTACGATAACTCACCAGGGCCTCAGCAGGCCCCTGTGTCTCCTCGAGCAGAGCGGCGCGGGAGAGCAGCGCGGGAAGCGAGTAAGGGTCCGCGACAAGGGCGCTCTGGATCGCCTCCCAGGCCGCGTCAGGGCGCCCGGCGGTCCGCAGGGCGGTGCTGAGAAAGACCCAGACTATCGACTCCTGGGGCGCGACATCGCAGGCTCGGGAAAGGAAATCGACGGACTCCTCAGTCCGCCCGGCCTGGAGTGCGTGCACGCCGAGGCTATAGAGAGCTTCCGGGTGACGGGCGTCAGCCCCCAGGACCTGCCGCCAGAGGGTCTCGGCTTCCGTCCAGCGGCCAGTTCTCGCCGCAGCCCGAGCCGCCTCAGCCCATGCCATCACCGCCATGCTCTCGGCTCCTGAAGACAAAGAAAAGGGGACGGCGGAGAAATCCGCCGCCCCCCATGGATCTCATCCCTGGCGGGATTAGAACCGGACGTTCAGGCCCACGGCGAAGACCCGGCCCAGGGTGTCGTAGTTCGAGGGCAGGGTATTGCCGCTGTTGGCGGAGGTGGTGGCCGCCTCGTTACCAACGATCGGGGGCTCTTCCTCGAAGACGTTCTTCACAGACGCGCTCAGACGATATGCGTCGTTGATCGCCCAGGAGCCGAACAGGTCGACGTAGTTGTAGGCCTCAATCGACTGGAACTGCGGGAAGGTGTCGGGCTTCTGGGTCTCTTCGATCGAGACTTCGTCCTGATAGCGCCACTGGTAGCCGAGCGAGAAGGGGCCGGATTCCCAGTTGGTGCGTTGCACCCAGCGCAGCTGGTGGGTGGGGTTGCCGCAGGAGGTGCCGTAGTATCCGACACACTCGATCTTCGGGATTGTCGGATCAGACCGAGACTCGTTGGTCATGTAGTAGTTGGCATTCAGGCTGAACTGCAGACGGCCCCAGCTTTCATCACCACCAACGTCCTCAAGACCCAGGCTGAAGCCGGCGCTCAGTTCGACACCTTCAGTTTCGAGGTAGTCGAGGTTCTGGGTATAGAGCTGGATGCCCGAAGCCGGTGAGGCCAGATCGCCGTTGATACGGATAACCTTGGAGCACTGCTCAGTCACGCCGCCATTATAGCAGGCGTCGAGGACTTCCTGGGCCTGATAAGTGCCGATCCAGTCGTCCACCCGGATCTTGTAGTAGTCGACGGAGAAGTAGGGCCGCGACACGACCGGGATGTAGTCTGGCGTCCAGACGAAGCCCACGGTGGTGGTGTCCGCAGATTCCGGCTCGGGCAGCAGGGCGAGGTTAGTGCCCTCAAAGGTGCTGATCTGCCCAGAAACGATGTCCTGGACGGTACCCACCTGGGCAGCAGTCATCCCGGTGGAGATGCAGCGGGCCCGGAGGGTCGGGTTGCCAGCCAGAACGGACGCGTTGGCCACGGAGCAGGGGTCAAGGACCGCGTTCCGCAGGCCCGACACCAGCGGAGCCGCCAGTTCACCCACGTTGGGTGCCCTGACCGCGCGCTGCTGCATGGCACGGAAGCGGAGGCCTTCGACCGGCTCCCAGTTCACGCCTGCCTTCCAGGTCGTGTTCGCACCGGAGGGATTATAATCCGAGAAACGAAGGGCCAGTTCGACTTCCAGAGACTTTGCGAAGGCCACGTCGGAGAAGATCGGGATGATGGTTTCGCCGAAGATTTCGTAGACGTCGAAGCCGCCCTTGATGGGCAAGGTATTGCCGCCGGCACCGCCGAGGCAGCTGGCCGGGGCCAGCTTCAGGCACTCATCCGGAGTGGTCTCACCAACTTCCTCACGATACTCAGCGCCGAAGCTCCACTGGACTGGAAGCGCAGCGGTCGGAATTTTGATCGCGTCAGCATAGCCGCTGACCGAACCACCGACGATTGTCTGGCGGTAGCTCTGCTTCTCGATGCCGACGGCACCGACATAGCTCGCCATTTCAGGCGTGATGGTACCGTAACCGCCGAACACGTTGACGGGCACGCAGGAGCCGCCAGAGCGGCAGACCGGCTTGCCATCCGGACCCGTGACCGCGTTCAGCGCGTTGCCGAAATTGGTGACATTGGTATAGCCGGCCGCGATGCTGACCCGGTCGGACTGACCTTGCTGCACGAAGGCATCCCAGTCCCAGGAATCGCCCAGTTCGCCACGGAGGCCGGCGTTAAACTGGAAGGTGTTGTTCTGGTAGGTGCTGGAGCGCTCGCCCAATTCGCCGGTTCGGCGGCGGATGACAAGGCTGAGATCGTCGGAAGCGTCCACAACGCCGTTGGCGTTCAGGTCCCGCCAGTTGGCGGCTGGCAAGGAGCCGGCGACCCGAGCAGCATTCGCCTGAGTGATCAGCGTGTTGCGGGCGGAAGCCTGCAGATAGGGATTGCTGAGAGGAACGAAGAAGGAGTTGCCGAAGATGCCCGAGGGAGCGATCTGCTGACGCACTTCCGTCTTGGAGTAGAGCAGGTTGGCGTAGGCCTCGACGTTGTCAGTCACCTGGTAGTTGGCGAAGGCCGAACCGCCCCAACGCTCCTGCGGGGTCTGGTAGTAGTTGAAGGGGTTGAAGTTGAAGACCGAGCAGTTGGAGCCCAGCGAGCCGTCGTCACGGAACTGGCCAGCCGTGGTGCCAACGCCGGTGATCTGGGTGCGGGTGGGGACCGTCGTGGTCGAACCACCGGACGCCACTGATCCAGGGCCTCCGCAGCCAGCGGGCGGTGCTGGCGGTGCGGAAGCGCCTAGGTTGGCACCATCAGCCGTCACGATGCCGAGCTGGCCCAGCGGACGCGCCGCGAAAAGAACGCCGTCGCGCTTGGAGTAGTTGACGCTGACCACGGCGTTGCCGCGACCGTCGCCGCTGTTAGCACCGACGGTGAAGGCGGTGGAGACGATCTTGCCGTCGCCTTCGCCCGTCTGGGAGTAGTTGGCGTCGGCTTCAAAGCCTTCGAAGTTCGACTTGGTGATGAAGTTCACGGCACCAGAGATGGCGTCCGAACCGTACACGGCGGAGGCGCCGCCGGTGATCACGTCGACGCGCTCCAGGAGCGCGGTCGGAATTTGCGAGAGGTCAACGGCCCCGTTGATATTGTAGGGCGTCATCCGCTTGCCGTTGAGCAGGACCAGGTTGCGCTGAGACCCCATGCCGCGGAGGTTGACCGTGGTTACGCCGGCGGTGCCGTTGTTCACCGCGTCGCCGTCACCGGGAACCGCTGTCGGCAGGAGGCGAAGGATTTTTTCCGCTTCCGGGGTCTGCTGCTGGCGAATCTGCTCGGCATTGATGGTCACAATTGGGCTGGCCGACTGGATACCGGGCGTCTGGATACGCGATCCGGTGACGACCACTTCCTGCACCACACTGGTACTCTGGGCTTGGGCCTGGGTCGCCATCAGGGCGGCGCCGCAGATCATGGAAGAGGCCAGCAGGCGCTGCCGCATGGATTTCGTTGTCAAGGTCTTAATCCTCCAACGGAAGGCCGGTGTTTCGCCAGCCCCGTGAATCGATAAACGCAAGGGTCCCAAGCCCGCGACGCGGATTCGGTTGCGACATTTCTGTGGCGACGCCGGGGAAGGGTCAACGGTGAACTCTCCCGGGACATGCGGTCTGGGGAGGACTGTCGTAAAATAGCCACAGAATAGACTCTCGTCCGCAACCGGACGGTGATTGAGGCCAAAGAGGGGCTGGGCTAGCGTTGAAGTTGCCGGAGTTCGGGGAGGGGCCAGATGATTTCAGGGACGCAGATCCGCGAACACGGCGCACGCCGGCAAGCCCGGGCGCTGGCCCTGTTGCCGGCCCTGGCCATCCTGGCCATGTCGATAGCTGCCCAGGCTGCGCCCAACCCCCCGGCCAGCCTCAGCGATCGCCGGGCCGACACCCTGGAGGCCCTCAGCGCCTGCCGCGCCGTCTCCGCCCCGGCCGCCCGCCTCGCCTTCTACGACTCGGCGGCCGGTCGCCTCGACGAGGCCGAGAAGACTGGCGAGATCGTGGTGGTCGACCGCAAGCAGGCCGGGGAGGTCCGCCGCCAGGCCTTTGGCTTCGCCATCCCCTCCCTCGCCCTCTTCGAAAAGGCTGAGGGCGCAGAAAAGCTCGACCGGGTGGAATCCACCCTAAAGGCGGCCCGCCAAGGGGCCGACGGCAAGTGGATCCTTCAACTTGAGAACGGTGCCGTCTGGCGGCAGACAGATACCGAGAACCTTCTCCGCGAGCCCCGGCCGGGATCCCGCGTGGCGATCAAGTCCGCCGCCCTCGGCAGCTATCTGATGAGCGTAGACGGCCAGCGCTCCTTCCGCGCCCGCCGCGAGGAATAGGCCTCAGCGATCCTTGGGGTCCAGGGCGTCCCGCAGGCCGTCGCCGATGAAGTTGAAGGCGGCCAGGGTGGCGGCCATGGCCAGGGACGGAAAGACCAGCAGCCACCAGGCCATCTCCATGTCCTGCGCGCCCGCTGAGATCAGGGTCCCGAGGGAGGCCATGGGGGGCTGTACGCCAAGGCCGAGGAAGGACAGGAAGCTCTCGGCCAGGATGACCGCGGGGATGGTCAGGGTCACATAGACCGCCACCGGTCCCAGGAGGTTCGGGATGATGTGCCGGACCACCACGCCCAGGCGCCCTAGGCCCGCGGCCCGGGCAGCCTCGATGAACTCCTTCTGCTTGAGAGACAGGGTCTGGCCGCGGACGATACGGCTCATGGTCAGCCACTCAACCGCGCCGATGGCCACGAAGATCAGCAGGATGTTGGACCCGAAGGCCACCATCAGCAGGATGACGAAGAAGATGAAGGGCAGGGCGTAGAGGACATCGACGATCCGCATCATGGCCTCTTCCACCACCCCGCCGAGATAGCCGGCGGTCGCCCCCCAGGCGACACCGATCAGGAGCGAGACCAGGGTGGCCACCAGTCCGATCGCCAGGGAAACCCGCAGGCCCATGGCCAGGCGCGCCAGCAGGTCCCGGCCCAGGGCGTCGGTCCCCAGGAGGTGGCCATTGGTCAGGGGCGGGACCCAGACGTCCGCCTTGTTGACCTGGTCGTAGGGCCAGGGGGTCAGGGCAGGACCCAGCAGGGCGAAGAGGGTCAGGAGGACCAGCACCACCAGGCTGGCCGTGGCCGCCCGGTTGGCGAGCAGGCGGGCAATGGCGTCATCGGTCAGGCTGCGGCCGCGGGCGGCGGGGCGCCCCGTCAGGACAGTCTCGGTCATGACAGGCGCACCCGGGGATCGACGACCGCCAGCAGGAGGTCGCCCAGAAGGTTCAGGAACAGGACCAGGCCCGCGTAGACGACGATCATGCCCATCACCACCGTGTAGTCCCGCTGCAGGGCGCTGATGACGAAGAACTTCCCCAGGCCCGGCAGGTTGAAGATCTTCTCGACGACCAGGGACCCCGTCAGGAGGCCCGCGGCGGCGGGGCCGAGATAGCTGACCAGGGGCGTCAGGGCCGGGCGCAGGGCATGGCGCAGGACGACCGCCCACTCGGGCAGGCCCCGGGCCCGGGCCGTGCGGACATGCCCGGCCCCGAGGGCCTCGATCATCCCCGCCCGGGTGAGGCGCGAGATGATGGCCG
>CAMCIK010000031.1 GCA_945874825.1 Phenylobacterium deserti
GTACCAGAAGTGGGTGGGCCGCATTGATCGCTTGGCGAAGCGCTTGAAGCTGTCAGAGTCCGTGCACCCATCGAAGATCAGCATCCTGGCCGTGGGAAAGCCCCGGCTATGCCCCCAGGCAAGGTTGACGCCCTGGGGTGCCAGGGCGCTGAAGTCCTCGAGATAGCTCGTCCAGGATCCGTCATAGTTCGAGATGAAGAGGACGGCGTCTGTCCCCGCTGGCTTCACCCACCGGGCGAAATGGACGCTGACCATCCGGCCGAGGTCACCCTGGCGAAGGGCTGTCGTGACCAGGAGGCGGATCGTCCACATGCCGAGGGCCAGGGTGAAGCGGCGGAAGGGGCCTGGCTTCACCCATGTCACCGAAAGCATGGGGTTCTGGGCGTATCCCTCCTCATTCTCGTAGGTTTCGACCTCATCGATCCGGTTGGGCGCGGGCAGGCTGACGTCCGTCTTCTCCGCCGCCTCATGCGCAAGGAGGAGGGCCATGAACGCGCTCCCCAGGGCAACCGCGGCGAGCGCCGCTACGGCCGTCACCCAGACCAGGCTGCTGACTGCGATCCAGAGGATGCCCAGCGGGTCGGGAATGGTCCCCTGGGAACTGAAGATCCGGAGGGTCGTGGTGACAGCAACCGTCAGGGCAAAGAGTACGCCAAGGACTGCGCCCCGGTTCCTGTCCGCGAAGGCCGTTGCCACGATCTCGCCCATGGGCGGGCTCGACCAGCCCTTGGCCGACCGGTAATCCGAGAAGGCGAGCCTTGGGCCCAGCGGTCGGATCAGGAACGACCTGTATTCAGCCCCCTTCCTCAGGAGGTCGCTGAATTCCGGACTGTTCGCGGCGCGGATCACGATCTCCGGATCCCGGCGGATCAGGCGCCGCACGGTGTCGAGGATCTGGACGGCGTCGGGCGCCCCGCCCGCGGGGCGATTCCTGTCGCGGGGCTCCAGGCTCCCCTGGGCGTTCAGGACGTCTACGACCTCCCTGACGAACCCTGCAAGGTCCCTCTGCTTGCGGAGATCGGAGACCGGTAGCCCGATGCTGCCCGGATACTGAAGGCCCGTCGCACCCCAGGGCGTAGCCCGGATGTCGAGGACGTGCCGTTCAAGGTAGCACGCCAGGTCCTTCGGGCCCCGGATTCCAGGATCGGCGATCTGGAACGTCGGGATCCAGGCGGCCATCTCCGCGGCGATGCGCGCCAGGCCAGGCTTCAGCTCGCCGTCGAAGTTGATATCGCCCACCAGCCAGTAGCGGCTCTCCGGCGTCCGGCTCGGCCAGGCGACGCCCTGGGGGTCCCGGTGGAGGTCAACCACGCTGAAGCTGGCGAAGTGGATGATCCCTGACCTGTCGAGGTCGTCTCGCCCGCCCGCCTGCCTGAGGGCCTCAAGGCCGTCCGAGAGCGAGATGATATCTGCGGAGGCGGGGAGCTGCGCGGCGATCACCGCCATCGTCTGGCCGGCGGCGGCCCCCTCGGCCTGCCAGGTCATCTCCATGTGCCGGGGGTAGGGACCCGCCGAGCGCACCTTTCCGGCCTCGCCCAGCGCGGGGGCCAGGTCCTTCCGGGAGAGAAGGGCGATGGCGATCTCCACCATCACGGCCTTGGCCAGGTGAATGCCCACGCACTTGTGGACGCCTGCCCCGAACATGAGCTCGGCGGCCTGTTTCTCGGCATGGGGTCGATCGGGGTTGAAGGCGTCTGGCCACCGGAAACGTCGGCCATCTCTCAGAGCTGAGGCGGTCGCGACCATGAGCAGCTCGCCCCGCTGGACCTTGGTACCGCGCAGTGTCCCCGGGGCGACCACGGCGTCCCGCCCCGCCAGCCGGAACTGCCCGGGGTAAAGGGTGGGAGACAGCCGCGCCGCCTCCATGAGGATGTCCAGGAGGCGGGTGCGCGCCTCAAGGGCTTCCCCGGGACCTGCGGCCCGGATCTGCGTGGCCAGTTGCCCGGCCTTTTCCCACCAGATCGGCCGGGACCACAGTTCGCCGATGACGCCGGTCATGCCGATCGTGGTGGTCGGGATGATCCCGGTGGCGTTGCCGGTGAGAAAGGAAATGATCCCGGGCCGGGTGATCTGCCCCAAAGCCTCCAGGGCCAGCAGGCGGGTCACCAGGGTGTCTGCAGCCGGACGCCGCGCGCCGATCTCAAGGCTGCGCTCCACCACACCGCGGAAGAGGCGCGCGGCTTGAAGGGCCCGCTCCCGGGTCTCCGGTACCCCGAAGGGGTCGGCGAAGATCAGCTGGTTCATGCCCAGGGTCCAGTCAGCCAGGGCGTCAGGGTCCGGAGCCTCCAGGCCCAGATAATCGATACAGGTCTCGGTGGCTGTTCGCCGGATCAGGTCCGCCACCACGTCGAGGCGGCCCGGTGCGTGATCAACGAGCGCCCTGGCCACTTCGGCGGCCCGCGCCGCCACCCGCGCTCGGTCCCCGGGATTGGCAAGTTCGCCGACAACCTCATCAAGAATCCCGCGGGCCTGCGTGTGCTCGGCGCCGTTCATCCCGAGGACGAAGTTGGCCCCCTCGCCCAGGTCCTCCATCTCGGCGCCGTAGGCCGTCAGGTAGGTGTCGCTGGCGCCAAGGACGGCCTGCACGTCGTCGTAACGGGTCACAAGGCGCATCGGGATGGGCCAG
This sequence comes from Phenylobacterium deserti, assembly GCA_945874825.1. Lineage (GTDB taxonomy): Bacteria > Pseudomonadota > Alphaproteobacteria > Caulobacterales > Caulobacteraceae > Phenylobacterium > Phenylobacterium deserti_D. The sequence continues at coordinate 2,627 of CAMCIK010000031.1, forward strand.
ATCCGGGCGTTGGGCGCCAGGATCCGGATCAGGCGCAGGCCCGCCCCCGCCAGGGCCTTGGCCATCCCGCGGGTGCCCAGAGCGAGACCGCCGGATGCGGTTTCGGGGTCCAGCCGGAAGGGGGTGGGCTTCCGGAAGGGATCCGCCCGCTCCTGGGTCCTGGCCCTTGCGATCTTGCCCCAGTATTTCGGCGTAAACGCCTGCCGGATGCCCGCGAAGGGCCGCTTCAGTCGCCACCGGAGGATGAGAGCCGCCGCGAGTATGCCTACCACTGCGAAGATGGCACCCGCCGTTTCCGGCCATGTCGCGAGGATGAACCCGATCCCCCATTGGGTCCCGGACACCACCAGGGCCACCGGCGCGGACCAGAGGCCCAGAACAAGAATGAATTGCCGCAGTCGTCCTACCCACATAGTCGCCCTCCCGGTCTCGCTGGGCGATCCGAATGGGCGTGGAGGCGCAAGGCCCCCGCAGGCAGCCTAAGGCTCGCCGGTCCCAGCCGGGTCCAGCGCTTGCCGAAGCCCTTCCTTGAAAAACGCGTTCCAGCTGTTGTCCACGAAGGGCAGCCAGTCGATATCTGCCTCTGTAAAGCCCCGGCACTGTCCCATCATCTCGCGTGCTGCCCGGGTCGCCAGGTCGACCTCGCCGCTCCGCACGAGGGCGTTGACCGTGACCAGGTGCGCCAGCCAGTACCCCGGCCGCCGGATCAGGGACTGCTGGGCGAGATCGATCGCCTCGGTCGTTTTCCCGATCATGCAGTGGGCTGTCGCCAGATCTCCCAGCGTATGGAAGGCGAAGGGGTCATTCGGGTTCAGCCGCAGGGATGTGGTCAGGCTCGCCATGGCGTCTTCCGGGCGGCCTGCCAGGTACAGACCCGACCCCAGGAAGGCGTGCGCCTGTGGAAGGCTGGGATTCAGCTCGATCGCCCTGCGGAACAACCTGAGCGCCGGAGCGTTATTGCGCTGGAACATCTCGGCCGCACCCAGGACGGCATGAGCCCTTCCGTCCTCGGGATCGGCCTGCATGGCGCGCCTCGCCAGGCGCGACCAGAAGCCCATGTCCTCGGGACTGATGCGTTGCGCCCAGATGTTCCAGCCCATGGTCCAGGCGGCCTGAACGAGGACTTCCGGATTGTCGGGCTCGAGCTGAAGGGCTTCGTCGAACAGTTCGCGCGCGATCCTCGAATCCTTGCTGGTCATCTGATTCAGGTGCCAGCGGCCCCGCCAGATCAGGGTGTTCACGTCGCGGCTCGTTGCGGGCCTGGATGCCGCCCGGGACTGTTCGGCATGGTCGATCCGGGTGTCCAGGACAGCGGTCAGGCCGCCCAGGACCGTAGAAAGGCTCTCGTTGGAGAGGCTTTCGGGCAGGGCGAACCTCTCGGACCAGATGACCTGTCCGCTGACAGCATCGATCGTCGAGACCGCCAGAACGTACCCCGACTTCGCCGTTCGCAGCCGGCCTTCCACGAGATACCGGGCACCCAGGTTGAGACCGATCTGCTTGGCGTCGACCTTCGAAGGGTCCTGCCCGAAGCTGGAGCTGCGGGCGATGACCGGAAGCCAGCGAAGTCGCGACAGCTGGTCGATCAGGTCCTCGCTGATGCCCTCCGCGGCAATATCCACCGCGTTGTCGCCCGTCTGGTTCTGGAACTTGAGTACGGCCAATGCCGGTCGGCCCTCGAACCCGGGCGCAGGCGTGGACATGTCGACGAGATGCGCTGGTAGTGGCGGGGCCGCCGCCTTGTCGGAAGTCGTCTCCCACCCCTCGGCCTGGGCGTGGATGAGGGCGCGCTGCTCCCTCAGCCAGTCCTCGAAGCCTTCCTCGCCAGGAAGGTCCAGGCCCTCCAGGAACTCGGCTACACCCCGGGGCTCTGGCCGGTCATTCTCGTTCGCCGCTCCGGGGATCGGAATGTCGAAGGCGATCGCTCGCAAGTTCAGGCCCACCCGCGTCCCCTCGGCGAGCAGCAGGGGCTCTGCGGCGTCCGCGAAGAGCCTGCGCAGGTTGGAGAGTTCGCGTCTCAGGCTGGTCTGGGCCTGGGCCGACTCGCGGGAGCCCCAGAGCTTGTCCTGCAGGAACTGGCGGGTGCGCTCGCCATCCCGACCGGTGGCCAGGAGGGCGATGAGCCCGATTGCCTTCTTGCTCGCGACTTCCACCCTGCGCCCGTCGGTTCCCTGGAGGCGGAAGGCCCCCATAAGCCGGACAGAGTAGATTCCGGATCGCGCCGTCATTCAAATCACCCCCGGGACCTTGATACTGGGCCCCTGAACTCTTTTTCACGCTTCCTTCACGTCAAGTCCGGGGCGTCCCAAAACAAAACAGGGGCACAGACCAAGAAAAGGCAGGACTACCAGCAGGTTACATCCACAGGCCATATCGCCATCACCGCTTGTCACGTTTCTATAGCGGCACCCGAAAATCACGCTTTTTTCACGACGATTTCACGTCGGCTCAATCGATCGGCGCGCCCTTCATCTCCTTCAGCAACAGACCCCCGGCGACCAAGGTCACGCCGGCGACGACGATTGGGTACCAGAGGCCCCGGTAGATGTCCCCAGAGGCGGCCACCATGGCGAAGGCGGTGGCGGGCAGGAAGCCGCCGAACCAGCCGTTCCCGACATGGTAGGGCAGGGACATGGAGGTGTAGCGGATGCGTGCCGGGAACATTTCGACCAGGGCGGCGGCGATCGGGCCGTAGACCATGGTGACGTAGAGGACCAGCAGGGTCAGGAGGGCGACGACCTTTGGCCTGTCGATGCGCGAGGGGTCGGCCTTGGCCGGATAGCCCGCCTTGGCCAGGGCGGCGGCGAGGGTCTGGGTCCAGGCTCCCCGGGCGTCGGCGAGGGCCTTGCCGGACAGGGCCTGGCCATCGATCCCGGTGATCTCGGTCCCGCCGATCCGAACACGGGCCAGGGTGCCGGCCGGAGCGGCCGCGTTCTGGTAACTGACGCCAGCGCTGGCCAGGGCGGACTTGGCAATGTCGCAGGACGAGGCGAAGGCCTTCTTGCCGATCGGGTCGAACTGGAAGGCGCAGTCCACGGGATCGGCTATCACCGTCACCGGTGCCGAGGCGGTCGCTGCCGCCAGGGCCGGATTGGCGGCCGCGGTCAGGGCCTTGAAGATCGGGAAATAGGTCAGGACCGCCAGGAGACAGCCCGCCAGTATGATTGGCTTGCGGCCGATCTTGTCCGACAGCCAGCCGAAGATGACGAAGAAGGGCGTGCCGATCAGCAGGGCCGTCGCCACCAGGGCGTTGGTGGTCAGGCCGTCGACCTTGAGCGTCTTTTCCAGGAAAAAGAGGGTATAGAACTGGCCCGTATACCAGACCACGGCCTGGCCAGCGGTGAGGCCCACCAGGGCCAGAAAGATCAGCTTCAGGTTGGCCGGGTTCGCGAAGGCCTCCGTCAGCGGCTTCTTGGAGGTCGTGCCCTCGTCCACCATCTTCTGGAAGACCGGGCTCTCGTTGAGCTTCAGCCGGATCCACATGGAGACCGCCAGGAGGACGGCCGAGACCAGGAAGGGAATCCGCCATCCCCAGGCCTTGAAGGCCTCTTCGCCGACCTGGGTGCGCACCAGGATGATGACGATCAGGGACAGGAACAGGCCCAGGGTCGCCGTGGTCTGGATCCAGCTGGTGTAGAGGCCGCGCTTCCCTTCCGGCGCGTGCTCGGCGACGTAGGTAGCCGCGCCGCCGTACTCGCCGCCCATGGCCAGGCCCTGGACGAGGCGCAGTACGACGAGGATCACCGGCGCCGCCAGGCCGATCTGGCTATAGTCCGGGAGCAGGCCGACGGCGAAGGTCGAGAACCCCATCAGCAGCATGGTGACCAGGAAGGTGTTCTTGCGGCCCCAGAGGTCGCCCAGGCGTCCGAAGACGATGGCGCCGAAGGGGCGGACGGCAAAGCCCGCGGCGAAGGCCATCAGGGCCAGGATGAACCCCGTGGTCTCGTTTACGCCCGAGAAGAAATGAATGCTGATGAAGGCGGTGAGGGAGCCGTAGAGGTAGAAGTCGTACCACTCGAAGATCGTGCCGGCTGACGCCGCCCCCACGATCAGCTTGTCGTTTCGAGCCTTGCCCGCCATGACGTCCACCCCCCAAGATTTCCCCAGGGTGAGGATAGACGTCAATATGGGATTGAATCCAGCGCGCGATCCGCTCCCGGGCCAGCCAAAGGGCCGGCCAGGGACGCGTTGATCAGAGGTCGGAGAACTTCTTGCCCTCGGCCACCAGCTTCTCGAGCAGGGGGGCTGGCTTGAAGTCGTCGCCCATCTTGGCCTGGAATTCCTTCATCTTCTCCAGGACCTTGGCCGCGCCGATCTGGTCGCCGTACCACATCGGGCCGCCACGATAGACGGGCCAGCCGTAGCCGTTCTGCCAGACCACATCCACGTCAGAGGACCGGATGGCCTTGCCCTCCTCGAGGATTTTCACGCCCTCGTTGATCATCGGATAGATGCAGCGCTCGAGGATCTCCTCGTCGCTGACTGTCCGCGGGTTGGCACCGGTCTTGACGATGAAGTCGTTGATGATCTTCTCGGTCACCGGGCTCGGCTTGGCGTTGCGGTTCTCGTCGTAGTCATAGTAGCCGGCGCCGGTCTTCTGGCCGCGGCGGTCCATCTCGCACAGGACGTCGCGGATGCTCTCGCCCTTCGAGCGCTCCTTGACCCAGCCGATGTCGAGGCCGGCCAGGTCGCTCATGGCGAAGGGGCCCATGGGGAAGCCGAAGTCATAGAGCACCCGGTCGACGTCCCAGGGCATGGCACCTTCCATGACCAGCTTCTGCGCTTCGCGCTGGCGCTGGCCCAGGATGCGGTTTCCGACGAAGCCGGGGCAGACGCCGACCAGGGCGGCGATCTTGCCGATCTGCTTGGCCAGCTTCATCGAGGTCGCGATCACCGACTTGGAGGTATGGTCGGCACGGACGATCTCGAGCAGCTTCATCACGTTGGCGGGCGAGAAGAAGTGCAGGCCGATCACGGCCTCGGGGCGCTTGGTCACCGAGGCGATCTCGTCGATGTTCAGGCCCGAGGTATTGGTGGCCAGGATGGCCCCCGGCTTGCAGATGGCGTCCAGCTTGGTGAAGATCTCCTTCTTCACGTCCATGCGCTCGAACACCGCCTCGATGACCAGGTCGACCGTGGCCAGGGCGTTCATGTCCAGCGAGCCCGTGATCAGAGCCATGCGCTCCTCGACCTGGGCGGCGGTGATGCCGCCGCGGGACGCCGTGCGCTCGTAGTTGCTGCGGATGACCTTCAGGCCGCGCTCCAGGGCCTCCTTCTGGACCTCGACTATGGTCACCGCGATGCCGACATTGGCGAAGTTCATCGCGATCCCGCCGCCCATGGTGCCGGCACCGATGATGCCCACCGACTTGACCGGGATCAGGGGGGTGTCGTCCGGCACGTCCGGGATCTTCTGGGCCTGGCGCTCGGCGAAGAAGGAATAGCGCTGGGCCGCCGACTGCGAACCGGTGACCAGTTCGCCGAACAGCTTGCGCTCGACGGCCAGCCCCTCGTCGAAGGGCAGGTTCACCGCCGCCTCGATGCAGCGAATGTTGTACTCAGGTGCCAGGAATCCCCGGAACTTGCGGGCGTTGGCCTTGCGGAAGGCCTCGAAGATCTCGGGCTTGCCGCGGGCGGCCTCAACCTTGGTATTGTTGTCGCGGACCTTCACCAGGGGCTTGTTCTCGGCCACGCAGCGACGGGCAAAGGCCACGGCGGCCTCACGCAACTTGCCCTCCTCGGCCAGCTCGTCGACCAGGCCCATGGCCAGGGCCTCGCTGGCCGGGGCGTGGCGTCCCGAGGTCATCATCTCAAGGGCCTTCTCGGGCCCGGCCACGCGGGGCAGGCGCTGGGTGCCGCCGGCACCGGGCAGCAGGCCCAGGTTCACTTCCGGCAGGCCGAGGCGGGCCGAGGGCACGGCCACGCGGTAGTGGGCGACCAGGGCAACCTCGAGGCCGCCGCCGAGGGCGGTCCCGTGGATAGCAGCGATCACCGGCTTGGGCGCGTTCTCCATCATCTCCTGGACGTCGAACAGCGAGGGCCCGCGCGCCGCGCCGCCGAACTCGGTGATGTCGGCACCCGCGATGAAGGTGCGGCCCTCACAGATCAGCACGATGGCCTTGGCGGCGGGATCGGCAGTCGCGGCCTTGAAGCCCTCGAACAGGCCCTCGCGCACATTGGCTGAAAGGGCGTTCACGGGCGGCGAGTTCAGGGTGATGACGGCGATATCGCCGTCCATCGAAAGGTCGGTCACCGGATTGATGGCGGTCATGCGTTTCCTCACTCTGCGGTTTCCGGACCGACCGTTCAGGGGGCCAGCTCCGGCGTCGGATTTCCCCGGCGGTGTATACGCGGGGCCCGGGAGGGGCGAGTCAAAACTGCGGCCGCGACCCCGATCGCCTTGACCACCCCCGGGCATCTGTGAGGCCGCCTGACCCCTGCCCTGGGCGTGCTGGGCTTCCTCATCCTGATGGTGACCGGGGCCCTGCTATTCTACGCCATCCCCGAGCGTACCTTCCACAGAATCTGGTTCCGGGCGAAGATGCTGCTGCTGGTGCTGGCGGGCCTGAACGCTTGGTGGTTCCACCGCGCCTAAGGCGTGTCGCCGGGGCGGGGGGCTGGGCCCCGCACCGGCGCGCGCGCGCCTTTCGGCCCTGGCCTCCCTTGCCCTCTGGATCGGCGTGATCTTCTTCGGCCGTTTCATCGCCTACAACGGGTTCGCCTGCGACAAGCCCCAGCCGGCCTTCATCTCAGCACTCTCAGCCTGCCGGAGCTTCACGCCGTGAACCTCTACGCCCTCTGCGAGGCCACCGCCCTCTCCGCCGCCATCCGGGAGTCGCTCTGGCTCTTCCCGGTGATCGAGGCGGTCCACCTGGTGGGGCTGGCCATCCTGGGCGGATCTCTCTTCGTGGTCGACCTGAGGCTGATGGGGGCAGGGCTGACCCGGCACTCCATCGCCGAGGTGAAGCGGGGCGCCAGGGGCTGGTTCCTCGGTGCCCTTGCACTGATGGCTTCCACAGGCGCCCTCCTCGGGGTGTCAGAGGCCATCAAGCTCTACGACCGACCCGCCTTCTTCCTGAAGATGATCACCCTGACCCTGGGCCTGCTGCTGGCCTTCACCGTCCGCCGGGCGCTGATCGCACGCAATCCGAGGGGTGGACCCTTCGCCTTTTCAGTCGGTGCCCTGTCCGTACTCCTGTGGCTGACCACCCCCCTGGCCGGCCGCTGGGTCGGTTTCTCCTGACGCCCCGGCTGGGATCAGGCCCGGCCCAGGAGTCCCGCAAGAGCCATCAGGCCCGGCCCAGGACTTTCGCCCTCAGCCTGCGCATGCCGCCCAGCCAGCGGTCGTAATCCGCCGTCTTGCGCTGCATGTAGGTGAGGACGATCTCGTGCGGCAGGATCAGGAAGCTCTCCGCCTCCAGTCCCTTCACCACCGCCTCGGCCACGTCGTCGGGCGAAAGGACGCCATCCAGGTTCTGTGGCTGCTCCTGGCCGCCGCCGGCCCGAAGCATGGCTGTATCCACGCCCTGCGGGCAGAGGACTGAGACCTTGATCCCCAGGTCACCCTGGGCGATGGCCAGGCTCTCGGCGAAGCCGATGGCCGCGTGCTTGGTGGTGGAATAGACCGCGCTGCCGATCTGGGAGAGCAGGCCCGCGGCCGAGACCGTGTTGAGGATATAGCCTTCGCCCCGGGCGATCATGCCGGGCAGGGCGGCCCGGGCCCCATAGACGTGGGCCATGACATTGACCCCCCAGGCCCGGTTCCAGACCGCGTCTGCCGCCGAGGCGGCGTTGTCCGGATCCGGCTCGCCGCCGCCGACCCCGGCGTTCTGGCAGAGCAGGTCGATGCGCCCGTGCGCGGCCTCCACCGCCCGGACCATGGCCTCCACGGCCGCCGGGTCGGAGACGTCCACGCCGTAGGACGAGCCACCGATCTCGGCCGCGACCTTCGCAGCCCCCTCGGCATTGAGGTCGACGACGGCCACGTGGGCCGCGCCTTCCCGGGCGAAGCGCCGGCAAAGGGCGGCGCCTATGCCATCGGCGCCGCCGGTCACGATGATGATCTTTCCCTGAATCTTCATGGGGGACTCCTAGTCGTAGGCCATCAGGATTTCGTCGAGCGCCCGCTCAAGATCGATCACGGTCGAGCACTGGGTGAGAAGCGTACAGAAAGGGCGGTATTCCAGTAGGCAGCTGTCCCCCGAGCCCCAGTTCGCTGCGGGCTCCGGGCACAGCCAGACCAGCCGCTTTGCCTGGTCGGCGATCTGCTTGAAGACGTCCAGGCGCGGGTTTGAATAGTTGGAGCGCCCGTCTCCAAGGACCAGGACGGTGGTCCGCCGGTCGATCACCTCGCCGAAGTCCCGGTCCAGCTCCAGGAAGGCCGCGCCATAGTCGGTGCCCCCGGAGCCCACCTCGTCGACGATGGCGCGCATGGCGGTCTCGAAGGGCAGGACCTCGAGCGGCCGGCTGACGTCGGCCAGGTGGGCCGAGAAGGCGAAGGTATCCAGGTCGGTGACCTTTTCCTTCAGGGCGTGCAGGAAGAGGAGCAGGAAGCGGACATACTGGGCCACCGAGCCCGAGACGTCGCAGACTGCCACGATCTTGGGCCGGTCCTTGCGCTTGATCTTCCAGATGATGTCGAAGGGCACTCCATCATGGCCGGCATTGGCGCGCAGGGTGCGGCGCACGTCCAGCCGGCCCCGGTCCCTGACCTTGCGTCGGCGCGCGTGGCGGACGGCCAGGCGCTTGGCCATGCGCTCGACCAGGGCGCGCATGCGGGCGGTATCGCTGCGCCCAAGGGCTCCGAAGCTTCGCTCGGCCAGGATCTCGTTCATGAAGGCGTCCTGCGCCGACTTCCCGTAGATCTCGAACCGGGCCTCGACGAAGGCGCGGGCCTGCTTCTGCAGGGCCGAGCGGGTCCCGATCAGGCCCTCGGCCTCCGCCTCGCCCTCGGGATTGCGCCGGGAGAGGGCTTCCATGAGCCGGGCCTCCAGGGCCTCGACGCCCATCTGCTCCATCATCTTGCGGACGTAGTAGCCGGACTGGGTGGCGAAGCGGATCTCGTCCACCCCAGCCGCCGCGCCAGCCCGCTCCAGGGCCATGGCCAGCTTTCCGGGGTTCTCGCCCCGGGCCAGGGCGGAGAGGGCCTCTACCGGATCGCCGCCCTCATCGCCCTCGGCATCCCCGGACTGGGGGTCCGCCCCAGCCTCGCCCTCGCCCGGCTGTCCGGAGTCCGGGTCCCCGCCCTCGCCAGGCTGACCTTCTGATGCCGCGGCGGCGGCGGCCTCCCGGCTGAAGTAGAGCTCGAACAGCTGTTCGTGGATCGCTTTCTCCTCGACCGACTTGGCCAGAACGGTTCCCAGAGCGGTCTTCAGGACGCTCCGGTCTTCCCAGCCCACCACTTCGACCGTACGCGCGGCGTCCATGGCCTCGGTGGTCGAGACCCCGGCACCAGCGGACCGCAGGGCCCGGATATAGCGGGTGAGCGTCCGCTCCATCAGCGGCCGGCCTTGTCCCCGCCTTCGAGCAGGGCCTCCACCTTGCCCGAAACCTCGGCGATGTCCGACTGGCGCTTGAGGATGACGTTCAGGGTTGAGCGCACCAGGACCGGGTCGAGGGAGTCCGCGTGCAGGAGGATCAGGGTGCGGGCCCAGTCGATGGTCTCGCTGATCGAGGGCAGCTTGCGGATATTCTCGCCCCGGACGGCCTGGATGAAGGCCACCAGGCGCTCCAGCAGCCGCTCGGAGACGCCGGGAACCCGGGTGCGCACGATCCGCGCCTCCAGCTCGGCGTCGGGGAAGTCGATGTGCAGGTGCAGGCAGCGCCGCTTGAGGGCGTCGCCCAGTTCGCGGGTGGCGTTGGAGGTCAGCACCACCAGGGGCGGCACCTGGGCCGCGATCGTCCCGATTTCCGGCACGGTCACCTGGTAGTCAGAGAGGACCTCCAGCAGCAGGGCCTCAAACTCCTCATCGGACTTGTCGATCTCGTCGATCAGCAGGACCGAACCCGTCGACTGCTCCATGGCCTTGAGGAGGGGGCGCGGCTCCAGGAAGTCGCGGGAGAAGAAGATGTCCTGGAAGCCGCTCAGCTTGTGCAGGGCCTCGTCCAGGCTGTCGGCGTCCTCGACCAGGTGGCCGATCTTGTCCTTGAGGATCTGAGTGTAGAGGAGCTGCTTTCCGTACTTCCACTCGTAGAGGGCCTTGGACTCGTCCAGGCCCTCGTAGCACTGCATCCGGATCAAGGGCTGGTCCAGGCCCAGGGCCACCGAGCGGGCGAGGTCGGTCTTGCCGACCCCGGCGGGGCCTTCGATCAAGACCGGCTTGCGCAGATGGTGGGCCAGGTAGACGGCGGTGGCGATCTCCGGCGTGGCGATGTAGCCCGACTGCGCCAGCATGGACATGACCGCCTCCACGGAGGCCAGGCCCGCAGGCGTCTCCAGGCCCTTCGCCGCACCTGTCACCGCATCCGTCATCTCGTCTCCCCCGCCCGCCGCTCGCGGGTCCTGTTGGTTTCCGGTCTGGCCGAGCATTAACGGACAGATCCGTCGAGACCAACCGTCATCCCTTCCTTGCTCGGGGAATTTGAATAGGGTGTATGGAGCGACCGCAGAGTCCGGGGGAGGTCCATGAAGCTCTATCACTGCGCCGATGCGCGTTCCCTGCGCCCCCTCTGGGCGCTGGAGGAGCTGGGCGCCGACTACGAGCTGATCAACATGGCCTTCCCGCCCCGGGCGACCTATCCCGGCTACCTCAGCATAAACCCCCTGGGCACGGTGCCGACTTTTGTCGACGGTACCGTCACCCTCACCGAGTCCACGGGCATCTGCCACTATCTGGGCGAGAAGTTCGCGCCCACGGACCTGCGGGTCGATCCCGCCGAGCCGGCCTACGGCGAGTACCTGAACTGGATGTACCGCAGCGACGCGACCCTGACCTTTCCCCAGACCATCGTACTCAGATACACGAGCCTGGAGCCCAAGGAGCGTCGCCTTCCCCAGGCGGCCGAGGACTATACGGTCTGGTACCTGTCGCGCCTGCGCAGCGTTGAGGCGGCCCTCGAGGACAGGGAGTTCCTGTGCGCCGGCCGCTTCACAATGGCCGACATCGCCGTTCACTACGCCCTCTTCCTGGGCGAGACCCTGGGCCTGGCCGAACGCTACAAGCCCCGCTCCCGAGACTATCTGGAGCGGCTCAAGGAACGCCCGGCCTTTCGGAAGGCCCGGGAAAAGCAGTCTGCCAGGGCGGACTGACCGACCCCTATGCAGGCACAAGCCAGGGGCACCGGCCCCGCGGGAGTGAGATCATGAGCACAGTTGATCCCAAGGACCTTGCGGACTTCTCCGAGCAGGCCGACGCTTGGTTCGCCGAGAACGTCGCGCGCGATCCCGGTTTCATGCTGCCCCTGACTTTCATGGAGGTCGGCACGGATACCCAGTTCAACTTCCTGCGGGACTGGCAGAACAAGGTCTGGGAGGCCGGCTACCTGGGGGCCGCCTGGCCAAAGGCCTATGGCGGCGGTGGGCTTCCGCAGGCTTTCCAAAACGCCGCCACCCGGGCCATGCGCAAGCGCCAGGGTCCGATCATGCTCAACGCCATCGGCCTGAACTGGGCCGGGCCCCTCCTGTTGGAGATGGGGACCGAGACGCAGAAGCGGGCCCACCTGAAGGGCATCCTCTCGGCCGAGGACATCTGGTGCCAGGGCTTCTCCGAGCCCGGCCACGGTTCGGACCTGGGCTCGGCCCAGACCCGGGCGGTGCGCGATGGCGACCACTTTGTCGTCAACGGTTCCAAGATCTGGACCACCCTGGGCCGCTACGCGAAGTACATGATCCTGCTGGCCCGGACCGACCCGTCCACTGAGCGCAAGTATGATGGGCTGAGCTTCTTCCTCATGCCCATGAAGGCGCCCGGCGTCGAGACCGTCCCGATCCGCAAGCTGACCGGCGAGCACGGCTTCACCCAGACCTTCTTCACGGACGCAAAGGCCCCGGCCGACGGCCTGGTCGGCCCCGAGGGTGGCGGCTGGAAGGTGGCCATGCGTACTCTGGAGTACGAGCGCGGGGCCCGGGGCGGGCAGGCCGGAGGCTATGTCTCGGTCGGCGCCAACGCCTTCGACGTCTTCGAGCTGGCACAGCGGACGAAGCGCGCCGGACAGCCGGTTCTGGAAGATCCCCTGGTCGCCGATGAGATGGTCGGCTTCCTGATGGAGATCCAGGCCCTGACCCTCAACGGCCAGCGCACCCAGGTACCCGAGCTGATCGCCGACCGGCCCCAGGGCATTCCCCTGGCCTCCAAGCTGATGGGCACGGAGATGTCCCGGCGGCTCAATGATTTCGCGGTCCGCCTCACCGGTGTCCGTGGGGCCTACTATGTTGATGAGCCGGAGGCTGCCGACAACGGCCTGTGGGCGCGCAACTACCTGAACGCCTTCTCGGCCACCATCGGCGGGGGCACCTCTCAGATCCAGGCCAACATCGTCGGCGAGCATGTGCTCGGCCTGCCGAAGTCCTAGGGAGGCGAAGGCGATGAAGGATCTGGGACGGATCGGTTTTTCCGAGGACCAGGCGACTCTCCTGGATGTCGCCACGGACTTCTGCCAGCGGCGCTCTCCGGTGGCGACCGTGCGCCGTCTGATGGAGGCTGAGGCTGGCCATGATGCCGCGGTCTGGGCCGAGCTGGGCGAGCTGGGTTGGCTGGGCGTGGCCATTCCCGAGGCCTACGGCGGTTCCGGGCTTGGCCTCGCCGAGGTGGTCCCCCTGGTGGAGCAGATGGGCCGCCGGCTCATGGCCGGCCCCTTCGTCTCCACGACTCTTGCCGCCCAGGCCCTGATCGCCGGCGGGACCGAGGACCAGAAGCGCGAGGCCCTGCCCCGGATCGCCGCGGGAGAGCCGGCGACCCTGGCCCTGGCCGAGCTGGACACCGACTGGGAGCCGGACGCCATCACCTGCACCGCGACCCGGCAGGCCGACCGCCGCCTGGCCCTGTCCGGGGGCAAGGTCCTGGTCACTGACGCCGCCGAGGCTCGCCGGATCATCGCCTCCGTCCGGATCGACGGCGAGCCCGCCCTGGTCCTGCTGACGCCCGAGGATCTCCCCGCCGGTGCCCTTCGCCGGGAGACGGTGATCGACGAGACGCGTAGGTCCTTTGCCCTGACCCTCGACGGGATCGTGCTGGACCCTGACCGGCGGCTCGATCCGGACCGGACAGCTGCCGCCCTGGAACACATCCACCTGGCGGCCAACCTCCTGGCTGCTGCCGACATGGTGGGCGGGACCCAGGCCTGCATCGACTACACCCTGGACTACCTCCGGACCCGCACCCAGTTCGGCAAGGTGATCGGCTCCTACCAGGCGCTTAAGCATCCCATCGTCGACGCCTACACCCGCTACGAGCAGGCCCGGTCGCATCTCTACAGCGCCGCGCACTGCTTCAACGAACAGGGGACCGGCGAGATCGCCGTTCGCATGGCCAAGGCCTCGGCGGATGTCGCCTACAGCTTCGCTGCCGACCGGGCGATCCAGTTCCACGGCGGCTTCGGCTTCACCTGGGACTGCGACGCCCAGCTCTACCGCCGCCGGGCTATCTGGCACGCAGCCCAGTTCGGCGATGCCGCCTTCCACCGCAAGAAACTCGCCCGTCTTCTCTTCTGATCCCGGACCCGCCATGACCGATATTGCTTCCCCACCGCCCGCCACCCGCGCGGAGGCTCTCGCCATCCTCACGGCCTCGGGCCAACCCTACGAACTGGCGACCCTTGAGATTGGCGGCTATCCGCGGAAGGTCTTCGCCTCGGCCCCGACCACCCTGCGGGAGATGTTCGCTGCCGCGGTGTCGGACGCCACCTTCCTGATCTATGGCGAAGAGCGCCTGACCTTCGCCGAGGTCGCGCGGGACGCCGGACGCCTGGCGTCCGTCCTGGTCACCCATTTTGGGGTCGGCAAGGGCGACCGGGTCGCCTTCTCCATGCGCAACTTCCCCGAGTGGGTCATCATCTACCAGGCGGCGACCTCCATCGGCGCGGTGGCCGTGGCCATGAACGCCCTCTGGCAGTCGGATGAGCTGGAGTATGGCCTGAAGGACTCGGGTGCGAAGGTCTTCATCGCCGACCAGGAGCGCCTGGACCGCCTTGCGGGCTGTTCGCCGGACCTCATCGTGCCGGTCATCGCCGTCCGGGCAGACCGTCCGGGTAAGGCAGCTCGCTACGAGGACCTGATGGCGGAGGCTGTGGGCGCGGCCTTGCCATCCGCCGACATCGCCCCTGACGATGACGCCACCATCTTCTACACCTCGGGCTCCACGGGCCATCCCAAGGGGGTGGTGTCGTCCCACCGCAACATCATCTCGGCCCTGTTCTCCTGGGAGCTGGACGTCCGCGCCGCGGGCCTCGTGGCGGGGATTGAGCCCGTCCCCCCGGCCCGCCAGCCGGTCGCCCTTCTGGGCGTGCCCCTGTTCCATGTCACCGGTGCCAACGCCATCTTCCTGCAGTGCTACCGGGCCCAGCGCGCCATGGTCTGCATGTACAAGTGGGACGCGGAACTGGCGGCCGAGATCATTGAGCGCGAGAAGGTTACCAGCTTCACGGCTCCGGCGGCCATGACCGGGGACCTGGTGCGCGAGGCCAGGCGGACCTCCCGGGACCTGTCCAGCCTGCTGACCGTCGGCGGCGGTGGGGCCCCCCGGGCACCCGAGCAGGTCGCGCAGATCGGCTCTTCCTTCGGTCAGGCCATGCCCAACACCGGCTGGGGCATGACCGAGACCAACGCCATCGGCACGGGCATAGGCGGGGAGGAATACCTCAACCGCCCGGCCAGCTCAGGTCGCTGCTCGGCGGTTCTGGAGCTGAAGATCCTCGACGAACAGGGCCGCACCCTGCCCGCCGGCGAGCGGGGCGAACTGTTGATCCGGGGGACCAGCGTCTTCCGGGGCTACTGGAACCGGGCGGAGCTCAACGCCGAGATCTTCGAGGACGGCTGGTTCCGGACCGGCGACGTCGCCTACCTGGACGACGAGGGCTATCTCTTCATCGTCGACCGCATCAAGGACCTCATCATCCGGGGCGGCGAGAACATCGGCTGCGGCCAGGTGGAGGCGGCCCTGCTCAAGCATCCGCACATCCACGAGGCGGCAGTCTATGCGGTGCCGGACGAGCGGCTGGGCGAGGAGGTGGGTGCCACCGTCCACGGCGATCCCGGCCTCGACCCCGACGAGATCCGTGACTTCCTCAAGGATCACCTCGCCCGGTTCGAGGTGCCCCGCTACATCGACATCTCGCCGGAACCCCTGCCGCGCATCGCCTCGGGCAAGATCCTCAAGCGCGGCCTGCGCGACGAGGTCGCCCGCCGCCTCGCTGCTGCCCAGACGCCCTGAAGGGCGGCCATTGGGTCCCTAGGTCCTCCCCCCAGGGGGAGGTGGCGCACGCAGCGCGACGGAGAGGGTCAATGGCGTCTCCGTCGGGCGCTACCCCGTCTCTGCCAGCAGGGCCCGCGCCTGTAGCCGGACCTGTGCGATGCGAGGTTCCAGCCACTCGCCAGGGTCGATCTCCGGGCGTTCGTGCAGCCAGCCCAGCTGCACCAGGCTGCGCACCAGCAGGAAGAGGGGCAGCTGCGTCGCCTCGACCTCCGGCAGGTCGCGCACCTTTCGGTATCCGGCCAGGAAGGCCTCCCATACGGCCGTGAAATCCGATGCTGCCTGTTGGTGTGTAAGGGCCACAGCGATGTCGTACATCCGCCAGCCGAAGGCCGCGTCATCAAAGTCGATGATGGCGAGGTCATCGCCCCGAACCAGTAGGTTCCCGGGGTGCAGGTCGGCGTGGATCAGCCCGAAGACAGCCGGGTCCTGGGGCAGGGCGGACAGTCGTCCGTGTACGATCTTTCGCGCTGCCAAGACAAGATCTCGGTCCTCCGCTGTGAGGGCCGCATGGTCCCAGAAGGGGCCCCACCGGGGCGCCGGACCCATCAGGCCGTCCGCGTCCAGGCGTGTGCGGGCGAAGCCAGGGGGCAGGGGCCAGGCCTCGGACTGCAGGTGGGTCCGGGCGACCAGGGCGCCGAGGCGGTGGAACCAGCCCGGGCGTTCTGCGGTCCGGTCCGGCGACGCCAGGACGTCGTCCAGGACCTCGCCTTCGATCCAGCGGGTCACTCCGGCCAGCCTCACCTCTCCGGTCCCGGCGACGGCCTGTGGCACGAAGGCCCGTCCGTCCCGGGTGGCCAGGGGCTCGGGGGTGGCGAGGCCCGCTGCGCGCAGGGCCGAGGTCCAGACCCGCTCGGCCTCCAGCTCCGCCTCCGAGTTGTAACCTGGCCGATGCAGGCGCAGGACCCAATCCTCGCCGGTGCGGCCGTCCGTCAGGCGGAAGGTGACATTCTCCGAGACCGTGAGCAGGGACAGGCGTGGGTCGTCCACCGGGAAGGCCTTCGCCGCCTCACGGGCGGCGGGGCCGAAGAGCCGCTCGGCCTCAGCCCCTTCCATGCAGGGCATCCAGTGTCGCGTCGAAGGCCGGCAGGAAGGCCTCGGCGTCGGCCTGGCTGAAGACCAGGGGCGGGCGGATCTTGACCACGTTGTTGAAGGTACCGGCGTTCGAGGTCAGGAACCCGCGGTCCTTCAGGCCGTTGCAGACCGCCCGAGCCCCTGCGAGGTCAGGGGCGCCGTCGGGCCCGGTCATCTCCACCCCCAGGAAGAGCCCGCAGCCCCGGGCGTCGGCAACGCCCGGCCAGCGCCCGACCCGGGCCTTCAACTCGGCCTTCAGGAAGGCCCCCACCTTCTCGGCGTTGGCCAACAGGCCCAGGGCCTCGATCTCGTCCAGCACGGCATTGCCTGCCGCCGCCTGCAGGGGACTGGAGGCGAAGGTATTGAAATAGCGGGTCTGCGCGCGGAAGGTCTCCACCAGGCTTCGGGAGGCGGTGGTCGCCGACAAGGGTACGCCGTTGCCCATGGGCTTGCCCGTCACCACGATGTCCGGCGTAAAGCCCGTGACCTCATAGCCCCACCAACTGCCGGTGCGTCCGTATCCGGCCTGGACCTCGTCGGCGATGATGAGCCCCCCCCGGGCGCGGACCCGGGCAGCGGCCTTTTCCATGAAGCTGGGCGGGATGTCCGGCAGGCCCTCATTGGCCAGGATGGAGCAGACGATCAGGGCGGCGATCCCGTCGCCGGAGGCCTCCAGGGCGTCCATGGCCTGGTTGAGGCCGGCCAGGTAGGCCTGGGTCAGGGACTCGCCAGACAGGCCCGGCTCCGGCGTCCGGAAGGTCTGGGGGAAGGGAAAGCTGCGAAAGCCCGGCGACCGGTCCGAGCCCGCCGGCAGGCCGGTCATGGCGCCCACCAGCTGGGTGTTGCCGTGGTAGGTGGCGTCCGTGCAGAGGATACCCCGCCGGCCCGTCGCCATGCGGGCCATGCGCAGGGCGATCTCGCTGGCCTCGGTCCCTGAGCACGAGAAGATGACGCTCTCCGCGAAGTCGCCGTGCAGGCCAGCCACCCGCTCGGCCAAGCGGATGATATCCTCGTGCAGGTAGCGGGAATGAACGTTCAGCGTCGCCTGCTGGCGCCCGATCGCTTCCGCCACCCGGGGATTGCCATGCCCCACGCAGGGGACGTTGTTGTACATGTCCACATAGCGCCGCCCCTCTGCATCGAAGAGCCAGGCGCCTTCCCCGCGGACGATGGTCAGGGGCGCTTCGTAGAACAGGGCGGCCCCGGTGCCGAAGGCCCGGTTGCGCCTCTCCAGCAGGCCGTCAGACAACCGCCGGCCCCCCGTTCACGATGGACCAGGCCCGGGCGGCGTAGCGCTGGATCGAGGGATAGGCCTCGACATACCGGTCCGACGAGGCGTTACCGTCCAGCCCGCGCTTGTAGACCCCCTGGTTGATGGCCGCGATGCGGAACAGGGTGAAGGCCAGGTGGAAGCTCCAGTCCTTCAGGGCCGGCCGGCCCGAGGCTTCGGCATAGATATCGAACATCTCGGCCTGGGACGGGATACCCAGGTCGGCGAGCGTTTTCTGGGTCGTCTCGCCCATCATGAAGAGGGTGGTGTAGGCGACGTCGGAATAGGGATCGCCCAGGGTCGACAACTCCCAGTCCAGCACGGCCTCGAGCCTGGGTTCTGTCGGGTGCAGCATGCAGTTGCGGATCGAGAAGTCGCCGTGGACGATCCGCGTCTCGCTCTCCGCCGGCATGTTGGCCGGCAGCCATTCCATCAGCCGCTCCATGTCCGGATGGTCGTCGGTCTGGGCGGCCTTGTACTGGCGCACCCAGCGGCTGATCTGGCGCTCATAGAAATTGCCCGGCCGTCCGTAGTCGGACAGTCCGACTGCGGCGGGGTTGATCGCGTGCAGCCGGGCCAGCACCTTCAGGTAGTCGGTGAAGACCGCCCGGCGCTCGGCGGGAGTCATGCCGGGCAGGGAGGGATCGAGGAAGATGCGGCCCTGGACCCAGGCCATGACAAAGAACTCGGAGCCGATGACCGATGTGTCTTCGCAGTGCAGGCGCACGGTCGGGACCGGCACGCCGGAGCCACCCAGGGCCTTCAGCACCGTGTACTCGCGGCCGACCTGGTGGGCCGAGGGCAGGAGGTCGCCGGGCGGCTTCTTGCGCACCACCCAGCGGCGGTCCGGCGAGGCGATCAGGAAAGTGGGGTTGGAATGGCCGCCCTCAAACTGGCGGACCGTCAAGGGCGGGCTGAAGCCCTCTAGCCGCCCGTCCAGCCAGGTCTCGAGTCGGGCCTCGTCAAACCGGTGCGCCGCGCGCACCTCAGTGATCTCGGCCTCACCTTCGGACATCTGGGCCTCCCCTGGAACCGGACGACGGCCCGCCGGGCCGCCGTCCGCGCGTTCCGTCAGTTCCGCCAGACGACGCCCGAGGTCTGGTCCTCGCCGCTGCCCTCATATTGGCGGATCTCGTTGCGGCCGACCACCAAGTGATGGACCTCGTCCGGGCCATCGGCAATGCGAAGGGTCCGCTGGCCGGTGTACATCCGGGACAGAGGCGTCCACTGCGAGACGCCGGTGGCGCCGTGCATCTGGATGGCCTGGTCGATGATCTGGCAGACCCGCTCCGGCACCATCGCCTTGACCATGTGCACCCAGACGCGGGCTTCGCGGTTGCCCAGCACGTCCATCGCCTTGGCGGCCTTGAGGACCATCAGGCGCATGGCCTCGATGTCGATCCGGGCGCGGGAGATGATTTCGACATTGCCGCCCAGCCAGGCGATCTTGCGACCGAAGGCTTCGCGCGACAGGCCCCGGCGGACCATCAGGTCCAGGGCCCGCTCGGCCTGCCCGATCGAACGCATGCAGTGGTGGATTCGGCCCGGGCCGAGGCGGAGCTGGCTGATCTCGAAGCCGCGGCCCTCGCCGAGCAGCATGTTCGATTCCGGCACCCGCACGTCGGTGAAGCGGATGTGCATGTGACCGTGGGGCGCGTCATCCTCGCCGAAGACGTGCATCGGGCCGAGGATGTCCACCCCAGGGGTGTCGATGGGCACCAGGATCTGCGACTGCTGGCGGCTGGGCGGTGCGTCCGGGCTGGTCTTGACCATGGTGATCATGATCTTGCAGCGCGGGTCGCCTGCGCCGGAGATGTAGAATTTCTCGCCGTTGATCACCCACTCGCCGTTCTCGAGAACGGCGCTCATGCCGACGTTCTTGGCGTCGGAGGAGGCCCGATCCGGCTCGGTCATGGCGAAGGCCGAGCGGATCTCGCCGTTCAGCAGGGGCTTCAGCCAACGCTCCTTCTGCTCGGGCGTGCCGACACGCTCCAGCACTTCCATATTGCCGGTGTCCGGCGCCGAGCAGTTCATCACCTCCGAGGCGAGGGGAACCTTGCCCAGTTCCACGGCGATGTAGGCGTAGTCGAGGTTGGACAGGCCCTCGCCGGTATCGGCGTCGGGCAGGAAGAAGTTCCAGAGCCCTTCCTTCTTCGCCTGGTTCTTTGCTTCCTCAAGCAACTCCAGCTGGCCGGGGGCATAGCCCCAGCGGTCGGCCCGACCCTCGCCAAGCTTGTGGAACTTCTCCGACATCGGGGCGACGGTCTCCTGGACGAAGCGCTTGACGTGCTCGTAGAGCGGCGTCGCCTTCTCGCTCATCCGCAGGTCGTTCAGGTCGTCCTTGGGATCGAAGCCGAAGGCGGCCTTGCTGGGGGTGGGGGTGATGGTGTTCATGCTCTCTGTCCTGTGTCTCTCTCTGGCCTGTAATCGTATCCGTCGCTGCAGCCTGCAGCGCCAATCTGAATATTGAGTATGTCAGGCGGGTCTCATTCGCCAATCGTTTTTGAGGGCCCGCCCAGGTTCATCTGTGGTCGTCCTTCACCGCGAAGGGATGGGCGGCCTCCTCTGCGTCTGCCGCCAGGGCGCGCAGGGTGGCGGCATGGGACTCCCGGCTGATCCGGTAGCCCGAAAGCAGGGCGAATCCAATCAGGTAGAGGATGACGATCACCGGGGCGTAGACAGCTCCCATGCGTTGGATCACGTCGGCCGGCATGTCGGCGGGCGCCACCCCGGGCTGGAGCCCGATGGCGTCGATGAGCAGGGCGGCGGCGAGGATTCCGAAGCCGGATATCGCCTTGCTCACAAAGGCGGAGGCGGCGAAGAACAGGCCTTCCGACCGCCGGCCGGTCTTCAGTTCAGCCTCCTCCACCACGTCGGCGATCATGGATGAACCCATGGTCGAGGCAATGATGCCGCAGGTCACCCCGATGATTGAGGTGGCGAAGAGGATCCCAAAAACCGCTGGCTCCCCATTGGGCGGGAAAAGGCCGGCAAGACGCAGGAGGACTGGACCAATCCCGATCAGCAGGGAGAGGAGCGCCAGCAGCATGGCGGTGTGCTTCTTCCCGAACCGGCGGGACAGGAGGGGTGCGGTGGGCAGGGCGACGAAGGCCGAGACGAAGACCCCCAGGGTGATCAACGAGATCTGGGCGGCGCTGAAGCCCCAGAAGAAGGTGTTGAAATAGCCGTTCATCGACGCTGCAAGGCCGCCCGCCAGGGCGGTGGCTATGCTCGACGCCAGCAGGAAGAGGAAGGAACGATTGTTCAGGGTCTCGCGCACTTCCGTCAGGGTCTGGCTGAGGGTCTTCTTGCGCTTCTCGGGGGGTGCCCGAAGGGTCGGGATATGGCGATGGGTGCCCACTGCGGACACCAGGATGGCGATCAGCATCACGATGGAGGCGATCAGGCCGTACCGTGCGTAGCCCTCGGGGTTGAGCTGGCCGACGGCATGGGTCGCGTCCGGCTTCAGGAGCACACCGAAGGCCAGGGCCTGGATGGACAGGCCGCCAATCCAGGCGAAGAAGAAGCGGTAGCTGAGCAGGACCGAGCGGTCGTCGTAGCCCGAGGTGAATTCCGCTGCCAGGGCCGAGGATGGCACCTCATAGAAGGCGATGAAGGCGCGGATCACCACCGCCAGCACGGTCAGGTAGAGGAAGAGGCCCTCGACTGACAGGTCGGGTGGGTTCCAGAGGGCGGCATAGGACAGCGCCACGGGCAAGGCGGCGGCGTACATGAAGGGATGCCGGCGGCCCCAGCGCGAGCGCAGGTTATCCGACAGGTGGCCGATCACCGGATCGATGACGGCGTCGAACACGAGGGCGGTGAGCAGGGCCAGGGCCACCAGTCTGGCCGGCACGCCGAGTACCTGATTGTAGAACAGCATCAGCATGTAGCTGAAGCCGTTGTCCTTGACCCCGAAGGCCACGGAGCCGAGGCCGTAGAAGAAGCGGGTGGAGCGATCGAGCCGCCCGTCCGCTGTCGGCGCCGCTGAAACCATCGCGTCCTCCCCGGATGCCGAGACCTTTGGCGGCATAGGCTCAGTCCGGGGGCGGGTCGTCAACCGCGGCCGCCGCCCTTGTTCCTCGACCGGCGCGCCTCTAGCATACCGCTTGCTCAAAGCATGAGGGACCGAACATGACCGAGGCGCCCGCCGACTATCCGCTCTCCGGCCTCAAGGTGCTGGACCTTTCCCGGGTCCTGGCCGGCCCCTTCGCCGGGCGCCTGCTTGCGGACCTGGGAGCAGACGTGGTCAAGGTCGAGCCCCCGGAGGGCGACGTGACCCGCTTCTGGGGCCGGGTGAAGGGCGGCGTGCCGGGCTTCTACCACCAGCAGAATGCGGGCAAGCGCAACATCTCCATCGACCTACGGGCCCCCAGCGCCCGGGAGCTGGTGCTGGACCTCGTGCGCGGCGCAGACGTCCTGATCGAGAACTACCGGCCAGACGTCATGGGCCGGCTGGGCCTGGGCTATGAGGTCCTGTCGCAGGTCAACCCGCGCCTCATCATGTTGTCCATCTCGGGCTTCGGCGCTGGCGGGCCGGAGTCGCGCCGCCCCGCCTACGCCCCCATCGTACACGCCGAGATGGGACTGATCGCCCGCCAGGCCCGCCGGAACGGCGTCCGACGGACCGACCTGCCCTTGTCCGTGGCCGACACCAACGCCTCCCTGCACGGCCTGATCGGTCTCCTCTCGGCGGTGATCCTGCGGCAGCGCACAGGTCTCGGACAGCACATCGATATCGCCATGGTCGATGCCACCCTCGTGACCGACGATCAGTTTCACTACGAGGCCGAGGGGTCCGAAGACACCATGGACCTGCCTCCCGACATCTGGGAGACGGGCGCCGGCCCCATCCTGGTCTCAGCGGATTTCCGCTACCTCTTCCGACAGCTGACCACCAAGCTGGGCCTCAAGGATCCCGGCGAGGGCGTTGCCGACCTCGACCGCAAGATCACCCTGCGCCGGGCGGCGGTGGGCGACCTGATGATGGGCCTGACCGACTGGGAAAAGGTCACCGCCGCCATGGCCGCCATGAATATCGCCTGGGGCGAGGTGCGCGATGGTGCCCGCCTGCGCGAGCAGCCGACCCTGGCCCACCGGGGCTCGATCGTCGACCTCGATGACCGCGAGGGCGGGACCCGGCCCATCCCGCAGTCCCCGTACCGCTTCTCGGCAGCCAGGAGTGGCGTGCGCGGCGTCGCCCCCCACCGGGGTGAGCACAATGCTGAGGTCCTGGCTGAGTGGCTGGGACTGGACGGCGCGAAGGTGGCGGCCCTGCGGGAAGCCGGGGTCCTATCCGCGGACGTCGACCGGGTTCTTTAGCGGCGCACCCGCTGACCCCCTCCGGCCCGCTGCGCGGTCCACCTCCCCCTGGGGGGAGGAATTACAGAGCCCATTGCTCCCCCAAGGGGGAGCTCCCG
>CAMCIK010000032.1 GCA_945874825.1 Phenylobacterium deserti
CGCCCCTGCAGTCCCTACGGTCACCCCCCCTGTGGTGGCGACGGTCGCAGCGCCCTTGGGCGACCCCTCGCCACCCCCTGCCGGGACGGTGTCGGGACGCCGGACGACCGTCCGCGACGCCCTGCGCGATGCCATGGCCGAGGAGATGCGACGGGACGAGACGGTCTTCCTGATGGGCGAGGAGGTCGGCCAGTACCAGGGCGCCTACAAGGTCAGCCGGGGCCTTTTGGAGGAGTTCGGGCCTCGCCGGGTGATCGACACCCCCATCACCGAGCACGGCTTTGCCGGCCTGGGCGTCGGCGCCGCCATGGCGGGCCTGCGGCCTATCGTCGAGTTCATGACGTTCAACTTCGCCATGCAGGCCATTGATCATATTATCAATTCGGCGGCGAAGACCCTCTACATGTCGGGCGGGCAGATCACCTGTCCCATCGTCTTCCGGGGCCCCAATGGTGCCGCGGCCCGGGTCGCAGCCCAGCACAGCCAGGACTATTCGGCCTGGTACGCCCACGTGCCCGGCCTGAAGGTGGTGGCACCCTACGACGCCGCCGACGCCAAGGGCCTGCTCAAGGCCGCCATTCGCGACCCCAACCCCGTGGTTTTCCTCGAGCATGAGATGCTTTACGGCCAGGAGTTCGAGGTCCCCGACGACCCGGACTGGACCGTGCCGATCGGTAAGGCCCTGATCCGCCGGCCGGGCCGGGACGTCACCCTGACGGCTCACTCGCGGATGGTCGGGATGGCCCTGGAGGCGGCGGAAATCCTGTCGAAACAGGGGGTTGAGGCTGAAGTCATCGACCTTCGCACCCTGCGTCCCCTGGACCATGAGACCATCCTGGAGAGCGTGAAGCGGACCAACCGGATCGTCAGTGTCGAGGAGGGCTGGGCGCCCATGGGGGTCGGGGCCGAGATCGTCGCCCGGGTCGCCGCCGAGGCCTTCGACTGGCTCGACGCCCCGCCCCTGCGCATCGCCCAGGCCGATGCGCCGCTGCCCTACGCCGCCAACCTCGAGGCCCTCGCCCTGCCGTCGGTGGAGCGGATCGTCGAGGCGGCCCTCAAGGTCTGCTACCGGTGAGCGCCCTGGTCTGGAAATCCGGCGGCTGTCACTGCGGGCAGGTGCGCTTCGAGGTCGCGCTGCCCCCAAGGCCTGAGGCACATACCTGCAATTGTTCAATGTGTTCGAAGGTCGGGTTCATCCATCTGATCGTGCCGGAGAGCCAGTTCCGGAGTGTCCAGGGCGAAGGGGATCTGACCGAGTACACCTTCAACTCCGGCGTCGCCCGCCACCTCTTCTGCCGGATCTGCGGCGTTAAGTGCTTCTACCGCCCCCGCTCAAACCCGGACGGCTGGTCGGTCAACGCCCGCTGCCTGGACGAGGCCGTGAACATGGACCTGACCGAGTTCGACGGCCGCAACTGGGAGGCCAACGCCGCCAGCCTGGCCCACCTGTCCCGGGAGGCTGCGCCATGACGGACATCCTCATGCCCGCCCTGTCCCCGACCATGGAGGAGGGCATCCTCGCCAAGTGGCTTGTAAAGGTTGGAGATTCCGTTCGCTCCGGTGACCTCATCGCTGAGATCGAGACCGACAAGGCGACCATGGAGGTCGAGGCGGTGGACGAGGGCGTCGTCGAGGCCCTGCTGGTGGCCGAGGGGACCGAGGGGGTGAAGGTCAACACCCCCATCGCCCGGCTGTCAGGCGAGAACTCTCCCGTCGTCACAGCGCCCGCGCCATCGCCTGTGCCGGCTTCAGTGCCGGTCGTGATCGCGCCTGCCAGTCCCGTGAAAAAGGCTATAATCCCAGAGGGTTCCCAGAGGATCCTGGCGTCTCCCCTGGCGCGGCGCCTGGCCGCTGAGCGGGGGCTGGACCTGACGGCCCTCACCGGATCCGGGCCGCACGGCCGGATCATCCGCGTCGACGTGGAAGCCGCCGCCATGGCTCCGGGTCCTGCGAAGGTGGCTTCGCCGTCGCCGGTGCCCGCCCCCGCTCCCGCCGCCAGCCTCGCCCAGCTGGGCTATACCGAGGACAGCTATACCCTGGTCCCGCTGGACGGCATGCGTCGCACTGTGGCCCGTCGTTTGACCGAAAGTGCGCGGGATATCCCGCACTTCCCCCTGACAATTGATGTGGAGATCGACGCGCTTCTGGCTGCCCGGTCACGGATCAACAGCCTCCTGGAGCCCCGGGGGGTCAAGGTCAGCGTCAACGACCTGGTGATCAAGGCTGCCGCCCTGGCCCTGAAGCAGGTCCCGGAGGCCAATGCCTCCTTCACGCCCGAGGGGATCGCCCTGCATCGGCATGCGGATATCTCGATGGCCGTGGCCGTCGACGGCGGGCTGATCACCCCCATCATCCGCAAGGCTGAGCAGAAGGGGCTGGCGGAGATCGCCCTGGAGGCGAAGGACCTGGCCGAGCGGGCGCGCAATCGGAAGCTGAAACCCGAGGAATTCCAGGGCGGTACCTTCTCGATCTCCAACCTTGGCATGTTCGGCATCCGCCAGTTCGGCTCGATCATCAATCCGCCCCAGGGCGCCATCCTGTCGGTGGGCGCAGGTGAGGCGAGGGCCGTGGTCCGGGATGGACAGGTCATCATTCGTACACTGATGACTGTGACCCTGACCTGCGACCACAGGGTCATCGATGGCGCCATCGGCGCCCGCTGGCTGGCCGCCTTCCGGGCCCTGATCGAAGAGCCCGTCACCATGATCGTCTAGGGAGGCCGCCGTGGACTTTGACCTTGTCGTCGTCGGCGCCGGCCCTGGGGGCTATGTGGCCGCCATCCGCGCCGCCCAACTGGGCCTGAAGACTGCCATTGTCGAGCGCGACAAGCTGGGCGGGGTTTGCCTGAACTGGGGCTGCATCCCCACCAAGGCCCTGCTGAAGTCGGCGGAAACCTTTGAAACCCTTGGGCATCTTGAGGACTATGGCCTGCGCGCCGAGAAGGTGAGCTTCGACCTCGGGGCCGTGGTCGCGCGGTCCCGCAAGGTGGCGGGCCAGCTGAACGCCGGCGTCGCCTTCCTGATGAAGAAGAACAAGGTCACGGTCATCGAGGGCGAGGCGCGCCTGGAGCCGGGCACCCCGGCACCGGTGGTCCGGGTGGCCCTGAAGGCCGGGGGCGAACAGGTCCTGAAGGCCGCCAACGTCATCCTGGCCACGGGCGCCCGGGCGCGGATCCTGCCGGACGTGGGCCTGGCCCCGGACGGCGAGCGCGTCTGGTCCTATCGCGAGGCCATGGTGCCCGACCGGGTCCCGACCTCCCTCCTGGTCGTTGGCTCCGGTGCCATCGGGATCGAATTCGCAAGCTTCTACAGGGCCCTGGGCTCGGAAGTAACAGTGATCGAGGCCCTGCCGCGCATCCTGCCCGTCGAGGACGAGGAGGTGTCGGCGGCGGCGCAGAAGGCCTTCGAGGCCCGGGGGATCACCTTCCGCACCGGCGCCTCGGTCCGCCGCCTCGCCCGCAGCGGCAAGGGCATCGAACTCACCGTCGAGGCGGGCGGCGCACCCGAGACCCTGAAGGCCGGGGTCGCCATCGTCGCCGTGGGCATTGTCGGCAATGTCGAGGGCCTGGGGCTGGAAGCCCTGGGCGTGAAGGTCGAGCGGACCCACGTGGTTACGGATTCCCACGGCGCCACCGGCATTCCCGGGCTGTGGGCCATCGGCGACCTGGCCGGCCCACCCTGGCTGGCGCACAAGGCCAGCCACGAGGGCGTCCACTGCGTCGAACACATCGCCGGCCAGAAGCCGTCGGGCCTGACCGCACCTATCCCAGGCTGCACCTACGCCTCGCCCCAGATTGCCTCCGTGGGCCTGACCGAGGCGCAGGCGAAGGCGCAGGGCCTGGCCGTGAAGGTCGGCCGCTTCCCCTTGCGCGCCAACGGCAAGGCCATCGCCGCGGGCCATACAGAGGGCTTCATCAAGACGGTCTTCGACGCCGCCACGGGGGCCCTGGTCGGCGCCCACATGATCGGCGCCGACGTCACCGAGATGATCCAGGGCTACGCCCTCGCCATGACCCTAGAAGCCACCGAGGCCGACCTCTTCGCCACGGTCTTCCCGCACCCGACGATCAGCGAGGGCATGCACGAAGCGGCCCTGGACGCCTTTGGACGGGCCATTCACACTTGAGGGTTCGGGTCTGGCGCGCCCGGCGGCGCAGGAGGCGCGCATGATCTCAAGACTGGCGGCAGGCCTCACCCGACATCCGGCCATGGCGGGCGCGGTGCTCTCCCTCCTCAGCCTGCCGGTTCACCTGGTGCTACCGGAAGACACTTCAATCCAGCTCGCCGCAGTCATCCTAGGTCTGGTGGCGGGCATTTACGCCGGCTTTGCGCTCCAGGACGGCAGGGCGCGCATCCTGGTGATGGAGGGGCTGGCGGCCCTGGCCTTCCTGGCCTTTGCGCTGGCGGGATTGGTCTGGGGCCCCTGGTTCATCCCGGCGGCCTATGGTCTGCATGGGGTGTGGGATCTTCTCCACCACCGCCAGATCACCACAGCCATGCCGTCCTGGTACCCGCCCATGTGTGCTGTCTATGACTGGGTCTTCGCTGCCGGCCTCAGTGCCCTTTGGATCCTGCGTTGACCCTGCCGGCGGTTCGACCCCTCCGGGGCACCCGAGCCTGTCTTGAACTTGTGGCGTGACAGGTTCGTAGTGCGGGCACATCCATTTTACCGTCGGAATTTCTTCGATCTTGGGAAGGAGACGGTCATGAAGTTCAATCACCTGATGGGCGCAGTGGTCGTCGCGGCCTTGGGCCTCTCTGCCGCTACGGCCGTAGCCAAGGACGGCCGGGTCAACTACAGCAAGTCGGTGTTCTCGCCGGAGCGCGGCGTGATCTGCGATACCTATGGCACCGCCTATTGCGCCGACGGCACTGGCATTTCGATGTCGTGGACCGAAAAGTACCTCGGTCCCAAGGCTGTCACCGCCTTCAACAAGATGACCGAAGGCGGCGACTTCGACGGCAGCGAGTTCGTCCTTTCGAACGGTGTTCAGTGCAAGACCAAGATCAATGCCTGATTCATCAGCAAGGGCAGCACAGAGATCCACGAAGCCATCACCCAGCGTATCTGGGGCTGATCACCTGCGACGGCGACGCGGATAACTCCCGCGTCGCTGACTCGCACTTTAGAACCTGCCTTGCCCTTTGCGTGAGCGGGATGGGCCTTTGCGCGAGCGGCTCGGCTCCGCAGGCCTGGGGGCGGTCAGCGCTAGCGGGCGGGTGTCTCGTACTCCAGTAATGCCACCACCGCTGCGTTCGGGCGGGACATCTCACCGGCCGTCGGGAAGGATGAAGTCAAGGCTGACCCGTCGGCCAAGCGACAAGAGCTCACCAGACGGTCGATCTGGGTTCAGCCTTCGAACCAGTGCCTCCAGGGTCCCCAGTTGTGAACGGCGAGGGCGAGGGCGGCGTAGCTTTCAGTATTTGGGTGAATGCCATCGCCCGCATCCGCTTCTTTCCGCCAGGTTCCATGAACCTTGGCTGCAAAGGGTGTTGTGTCGAAGTAGGGGACGCTGAGGCGGCCACACAGGTCTTTCAACTGGTCGGAGTACCTACTGATCTGCGCGTTTCGAGGCCTGCTTGAGGTCACCGGAAGCGGCCCCACCATGAGTGTGGGGCACCATGCTGAGGCCTCAGCCAGGATGGCGTGTGCGTTTTGAAGCGAAGCGCCTTCAGTAACCCGAGGCGTACCCAGTTCATCAGCCGGGGCCAGATCGTTGACGCCGAAAGAAAACACAAGCCGACCATCGCTATCGACCGGCAGGCGGGCGTCTGCCTCCACCCGCCAACGCCGTAAGATATCGTCTGTGGTGTCTCGCCGTATCCCGAGATTGTAGAAAGTCAGGTTTGCGCCGCCCAAGCGCTCTGCTGAACACAGCCGACCCACCCAGCCCAAGCCTGCATCGTCGCCGACGCCGTTGACGAAGCTATCGCCGAAAAAGCAGATCCGCATCAGCCCTCCAACTTGCCCTGTACCCTGGTGACCCGGGGCCGCAACCGCGCACGGGGCGCAAGACCCCGAGCGGCTTCAGGCTGCCCGCCGGCCGTCTACCGCGGCGAGGCGCTGGATGGTCACGTAGTCGGTCTTGCCCGTTCCCAGGACGGGGATTTCGGCGATATTCATGATTTTGCGGGGCACGGCGATCTCAGGGGCACCCAGGGACTGGGCATGTTCGATGATGGCGGTCGGGGTGGCGTCGGCGCGGTTGGTAAAGAGGACCAGCCGCTCGCCCTTCTTGGGATCGGGCATGGCGATGACGGCGTGGCGGTTGTCGGGCCAGAGGGACAGGACCAGGTCCTCGGCGGCGGTCAGGGAGACCATTTCACCGCCAATCTTGGCGAAGCGTTTTGCGCGGCCAAGGATGGTGATCCAGTTGTCGTCGCTCAAGCTGACGATGTCGCCCGTGTCGTGCCAGCCCTCGACAGGTGCATCGAGGGTGCCGTCGGGACGCAGGTAGCCGGCCATGACGTTGGCGCCGCGGACCAGGAGCTTTCCACCCCCCGAGATGCCCTCGACGGTCTCGAGTCGGGCCTCCATGCCCGGCATGAGCCCCCCTCCCGTGCCTCGGCGATTGTCATTCGGGCGGTTGATGGCGATGATTGGCCCCGCCTCGGTGGCCCCATAGCCTTCGATGACTGGAACGCCGCCAAAGCGGTCACGCATCAGGTTGTGAGTTTCTTCCCGAACCTTTTCAGCGCCTGCCACGATATACTTCAGGCCGGAAAGCTCATCGCTGTCACTGGCCCTGGCGTACTGGTTGATGAAGGTGTCGGTCGCCAGCAGGAGGGCGGCCCCGGTGTCCTTGATCAGCGCCGGGATCTGCTTGACGTGAAGGGGGGAGGGATACTCGAACACCTTCATCCCGGTCAGCAGGGGCAGGAGAATGCCGCCGGTCAGCCCGAAGGAATGGAAGATCGGCAAGGGATTGAACATGATCCAGTCCGGATCCATGTCGATGAAGGTCGACACCTGGGCAACGTTGGCGACCAGGTTTTCCTGGGTCAGGACAACCGCCTTGGGCACACCGAAACTGCCCGAGGTGAAGAGGATGACCCCGATATCCGTTGGCTGGGCCGAGGCGGCAAATTGCTGGGGCAGGGCACCGGCCGCCGCGGCGAAGACCTTGTCCACTAGGCCAACCTTTTCCCGGACATCCTCAAGATAGGTGACGGTGGCGACGGTCTCGAGGGCGTCGACCAGGTCGTGTAGCTGGCCCTGTTCGATGAACTTGTTGGCGGTGAGCACGCGCTTCACGCCGGCCAGCTGGCAGGCGGCCTTGAGGTTGCGGATCCCCGAGGTGAAGTTGAGCATGGTCGGTACACGGCCGAAGGCGTGCAGGGCGAAGAAGGTCACCACCCCTGCCGAACTCGCCGGCAGCATGACCCCGACCCTTTCGCCCTTTTCCGTGACGGCGGCGATCCGGCGACCCAGGGCGAAGGCGGAGCGCAACAGGTCGGTGTAGCTGAGCGGGTTGCGGTCCTGGTCCTCCAGGATCAGCTTCTTCGGGCCGAAGGTTGTCCTCGCCTCCACCAGGGCGCTGAAAATGGTTCCGCCGCCGTAGAGGTGATCGCCCAGCTTGCCCATTCGCCGTCTCCTCGCCTGTTCTGTTGAGGTGGAAGGTAGTCACGCCTCACGGGAATGAAAAGGCGCGTTACAGTCCGTGATGGCCAGGGGCGCTTGATCCGGATCGCCGAAGGGCTGATTTAGGGGCATGGCCACCGTGATCGACACCCGCCAGGGCCCGCGTCCCCGGCACCCGGAAAAGCGCAACCGCCCGGACACGCCTATCCTGCGCAAGCCCGACTGGCTGAGGGTGCGTGCGCCCGGGTCGGAGGGCTACGCCGCCACCCGGGCCATCGTGAAGGCCCACGGCCTGGTAACCGTCTGTGA
This sequence comes from Phenylobacterium deserti, assembly GCA_945874825.1. Lineage (GTDB taxonomy): Bacteria > Pseudomonadota > Alphaproteobacteria > Caulobacterales > Caulobacteraceae > Phenylobacterium > Phenylobacterium deserti_D. The sequence continues at coordinate 7,891 of CAMCIK010000032.1, forward strand.
GGAGGCGGCCTGCCCCAATATCGGCGAGTGCTGGACCCAGTCCCACGCCACCATGATGATCATGGGCGAGGTCTGCACCCGGGCCTGCGCCTTCTGCAATGTGGCCACTGGCCGGCCTGAGCCCCTGGACGCGACGGAGCCCGCCCGCGTGGCCGACGCGGTGGCGAAGATGGGCTTGAAGCATGTGGTCATCACTTCGGTCGACCGGGACGACCTGGCCGACGGCGGGGCGGCGCATTTCGCCGCCGTTGTCCGGGAAATCCGCGCCCGGGCCCCGGGGTCGACGGTGGAGATCCTGACTCCGGACTTCCTTCGCAAGCCGGTGGAGGCGGCCCTGGAGGTCATCGCCTCCCGTCCGGACGTCTTCAATCACAACCTGGAGACCGTGCCGCGCCTCTATCCCTCCATCCGGCCCGGCGCCCGCTACTATCACTCCCTGCGCCTGCTCGAGCGGGTGAAGGAGGCTGATCCCGAGGCCTTCACCAAGTCGGGCCTGATGGTGGGCCTGGGCGAGACCCGGGAGGAAGTACTCCAGGTCATGGACGACATGCGCTCGGCGGGCGTCGATTTCCTGACCCTTGGCCAATACCTGCAGCCGACCCGCAAGCACGCGGCGGTGGAGCGGTTCGTCCACCCCGATGAATTCCGGGGCTACGAGGAGGCGGCGCGGGCCAAGGGCTTCCTGATGGTCTCGGCCAGCCCCCTGACCCGGTCCTCGCACCATGCGGGCGAGGATTTCGCGCGGCTCAAGGCGGCGCGGCGGGCCCGGGCGGGGTAGGCGGGCTTGCGCCACCGGATTTCCCGCCAGTCCCCCTTTGCGCCGGACGCCCTGTTCGGCCTGGTGGGCGATGTGAACCGCTATCCGGAGTTCGTCCCCTGGGTGCAGGCTCTGCGGACCTGGAACCCCCGGACGGAGGCCGACGGCTCCGACGGGCTGGACGCCGAGGTCCAGGTGGCCTTCGGACCCATGCGGGAGACCTTCTCGACCCGGGTGCGACGCGACCCCGCGCTCAGGCGGATCGATGTGGACCTGATTTCGGGGCCCTTCCGGCGGCTTCGCAACCGCTGGGACTTCGTTCCCCAGGACGGGGGGACCCGGATCGACTTCGACATCGACTTTGAGTTCAGGAGCCGCCTGCTCCAGGGGTTGCTGGCGGGGAATTTCGACCGGGCTGCGGGCCGGCTGCTCACCTGCTTCGAGGACCGGGCCCGGGCGCTCTTCTCCCCCTCCTAATTGCCCCCATCAGGGGAGGTGGACCGCCTAGCGGGACGGAGGGGATCCGCTGAGCCGCCGTTGACCCCCTCAGTAGGCTTTGCCGAAAGCTCCTCCTGGGGGCAATTGGAGAGGCCTAGCGGCTGATGTGCTCGCGCATGGCCTCGAGGGCGGACTGGACTGCGGCCAGCTGGATCTCTTCGCGGGTCTCGAACTGGAAGAACTCCTGCCGGTGATACAGGCCGTGGTTCGTCCGGGCGGTCGCGATGTGGACGGTACCCACCGGCTTCATGCGCGTGCCGCCGCCCGGTCCGGCGACACCGGTAATGGCCACGGCGATGTGGGCGTGGGAGTTCTCCAGGGCACCCTCGGCCATCATCCGGGCCACGGGCTCGGACACGGCACCCAGGTCTGCGATGATCTCGCCGGCCACGCCCAGGAGTTCCTGCTTGGCGCGGTTGTTGTAGACGACGAAGCCGCGCTCGAAGACGTCCGAGGCGCCCGGGATGGCGCAGATCGCCGCCGCCACGAGGCCGCCTGTGCAGCTCTCGGCAGTGACGATACGGAGTTGGCGCTCGCGCGCCTCATCGATCAGCAGTCGGGCCAGGGTCACGATCTCGAGGGTAAACATCGCACATCTCCGGGGCGGAAGCCTTGGCAGGACCTGACCACCGCCCGGGGGCGGCACGCAAGTCCCTCAGTCGGCGAAATCGTCGGACGGAAGTTCCACGACCGCCGCGGCCTGGGCCAGGAGCCCCTCACCGCGACCGGTGAAGCCCATGCCCTCCGTGGTCGTCGCCTTGATGCTGACCCGGCCGATCGGCGTGCCCAGGATGTCGGCCACGGCCTGTCGCATGGCCTCGCGGTGCGGGGCGATCTTCGGGCGTTCGCAGATGAGGGTCAGGTCAGCCGACAGGATGCGGCCCCCACGGGCCGCCACCCGGGCGGCGGCATGGGCGAGGAAGGTGGCGGAGGGCTCCCCCTTCCAGCGTGCGTCGGTTGGCGGGAAGTGCTGGCCGATGTCGCCTTCACCAATCGCGCCCAGCAGGGCGTCGGTCAGGGCATGGAGGCCAGCGTCGGCGTCGGAATGGCCGATGAGGGCGGCGTCGTGGGGAATGCGGACTCCGCAGAGCCAGACCCCATCGCCCGGACCCCAGCGATGGGCGTCGACGCCCTGACCCATCCGGATATCGCGGGCGGGGCGGGCAAGGGACTCAGCCATGTCGAAATCCTCCGGCCAGGTAAGCTTGAAGAGCCGGGGATCTCCCGGGACCAAGGCGATACGTGCGCCTGCCGCCTCCATCACCGCGGCCTCGTCGGTCGGCTCGGCGCCGGACCAGGCCTGGAAGGCTGAGAGCAGGCGGTCGCGGGGGAAGGCCTGGGGGGTCTGGGCGCGCCAGAGGCCTTCGCGATCCACCGTGGCCTCCACAGCCCCGTGTCCCCGTTTCAGGGTATCGGCGACGGGGAGGGCGGCGATGGCCCCGTCGGCCCCGTTGAGGGCCTCGAGCACCCGGCGGATCACCTCGGGCGACAGGAAGGGGCGGGCGGCGTCATGGATCAGGACGGGCTCCGTGGCCGGGCCGTCAATGGACGCAAGACCGGATCGGACCGACTCCGACCTCTGGGCACCACCGCCCGAGACCACCAGGCCGGGCAGGTCGGACAGAAGGTCTTTCGCCGCCTCAAGCCGGTCGGGGGTGACAACCACGACCAGGCGGCGTGCCCCGGCCCTGGAGAGCGCCTCCGCAGACCACCTGAGGACCGGGCGTCCGCCAAGTTCGCGCCAGGGCTTGGGCTGGCCAGGGCCCGCCCGGAGGCTGGCGCCCGCAGCGACGATGACGGCGGAAAAGGTCATGCCTTGGTGTTTAGGCGTCGCGGCCGGGCTGTCCAGTGGCCTGAGGCGGAAGGGCCCTTTACGCGAGCGACAAATTGCCTAAAAAGACAGCGATGGAAGTGACTACAAAATGAGCAATCAGGTCCAGATCGGCGGAGTCACCATAGACGGTAGGGTTTGGATCGCCCCCATGACGGGGGTCTCGGACCTGCCCTTTCGGCGCGCGGCTTCGCGCCTGGGGGCACCCTATGTGGCGACGGAGATGGTCGCCTGCACAGCCTTTGCCGCGGGTCGGCCCGATGTGGTCCGAAGGGCGGCGGTGGGCGAGGGCCTTCCCCGCATGGTCGTCCAATTGGTCGGTCGCGCCCCCGAAGACATGGCCGCCGGAGCCCGCCTCGCAGCTGCGGCCGGTGCTGACGTCATTGATCTGAATTTTGGTTGCCCGGCGCGGGAGGTCACCGGTGGAGCCCTGGCCGGATCGGCCCTGATGCGGGAGCCGGACCTCCTGTTCCGGCTGATCGACGCGGTGGTGGAGGTCGTGGACATGCCCGTTACCCTGAAGATGCGGCTGGGTTGGGACGACGCCTCGCGCAATGCGCCCGAGATCGCTGCCGGGGCTGAGGCCCGGGGGATACAAGCGATCACCGTCCATGGCCGGACGCGCTGCCAGTTCTACAAGGGTGCGGCCGACTGGAAGGCGGTGGCCGGGGTGAAGTCCGAGGTCTCCGTCCCGGTGATCGTCAATGGCGACATCCGCAACGCCGCCGATGCTGCACGGGCACTCGAAGAGTCTGGCGCCGATGCGGTCATGGTCGGCCGGGGCGTCTATGGACGGCCCTGGATCGCCCCCTGGATCGAGGGGGGTCTTGCCGGAGAGGCACCCGAGGAGCCGGGGCGGGAGGCTCGGCTGGGCGTGGTTCTTGAGCACTTCGCTGAAAGCCTCGCCTTCTACGGGGATCGCAACGGCGTACGGGTCTTCCGCAAGCACCTTGCGGCCTATGTGGACGAGGCGGCGACGCCCGCAGATCCAGTGGTGAGGCTTGAGGCCCGGCGCCGACTTTGCCGGATGGAGGATCCTCGCGAGATCGAGCGCGGCCTGACCGAGCTCTGGCGGATAGAGGCGTTGGCGTGACCCCGATTTCTGCCGGAGAGTCCGTGAGAGCTGCGGCCTTTGACCTGGCGCCGGAGCCGGCCCTGGTCGTCGGTGTGGATGGGCGCGTGCAGGCCGCCAATGAAGCTGCCGAGCGGCTCTTCGGGCAGTCCCTTGGCGTTATGACCCGCAACGGCCTCTCCGCAGCGGTCTCTCCGGATTCCTCGCTGCTGAGCCTGGTGGACCGGGCGCGGAGCGAGGGCGGCCCCGTTCGAGAGCGGGCCTTTGAGGTCAGCCTTTTCGGCCAGGCGATGTTCCGGGCCGATGGCTCGGCAGCGCCCCTGGACGAGGGGGCCGTGCTGCTGACCCTGACAGTCCGTTCCGGTGCCCTGAGTGGCGAGCGGGGCGGCGTGGAGAGCGCGGGACTGAGGACCATTGTCGGCCTCGGCCAGATGCTGGCCCATGAGATCAAGAACCCGCTGGCGGGCATCCGCGGTGCGGCCCAGCTTCTGAAGTCGGGAGTCCGGGCGGAGGACACGCCCCTGGCCCAACTGATCGTCGACGAGGTGGACCGTGTGAAGCGCCTGGTGGATCGCATGGAGGCCTTCTCTGACGATGCAGCGCCCACCTGTCGCCCGACCAACATCCATCTCATTCTCGACCGGGTCCGCACCCTGGCGGTCAATGGGGTGGCGGAGGGCCTGACCGTCGTGGAGGATTACGACCCCTCTCTGCCGATGACCCCCGCCGATGAGGACCAGCTGATCCAGGTCTTCCTGAACCTGGTGAAGAACGCCGCCGAAGCTGCCCACTGGCGGGGAGACGGGCAGGGTGAGATCATCATTCGCACAGCCTTCCGGCACGGCGTGAGGATTCGCACCGGCGGGGCCAAGGGCCTTCGCAGCACGCCCCTTGAAGTGCGCATCATCGACAATGGACCGGGGGTGCCGCCCGCCCTCCGAGACAGCCTGTTCCAGCCCTTTGTCACCGGCCGCAATGGCGGGGTCGGACTGGGGCTCGCCCTGGTCTCCAAGCTCGTCTCCGCCCACGGCGGGCTGATTGATTTCGAGTCCGAGCCCGGAAGGACGGTCTTCCGGGTCCTCTTGCCCATCGTTTCGGAGGAGCCGGCATGAGTCCCGCCGCCAACGCCGCCAAGAAGATCATCATCGCCGATGATGACAGCTCGATCCGCCTGGTGCTCAGCCAGACCTTCACCCGACTGGGCTACCAGGTCCGGGCGACCGGCAACGCCGCCACCCTGCTGAAATGGGTCTCGGAGGGCGAGGGCGACCTCGTCATCACCGATGTGATCATGCCTGACGAGAATGTCTTCGACGTTTTGCCAAGGATCCGGAAGGTACGTCCGCGCCTGCCGGTGATCGTGATGAGCGCCCAGAACACCCTGCTGACGGCGGTCAACGCCGCCGACGCCGGCGCATTTGAATACATTTCAAAGCCCTTCGACCTTGAGGACATCACCGCCATCGCACGACGGGCTCTGTCCCGGCCTGCGGACGCCGAGGCCTCGAGGGCCCAGGCCCGGGCGGCCCGGGATGAGCGGCTTCCCCTGATCGGCCGCTCGGCTCCCATGCAGGAGGTCTACCGCACCATCGCCCGACTGGTTGGCGCCGACCTGACGGTGCTGATCCTTGGCGAGAGCGGGACGGGCAAGGAGCTTGTGGCCCGGGCCCTGCACGACATGGGCCGCCGCCGGGACGGCCGGTTCGTGGTCATCAACCTGGCCGCTGTGCCCCGGGAGCGGGTCGAGACCGAATTGTTCGGCCGCAGTGACGGTGACATCGGCAAGCTGGTCGAAGCCGATGGCGGCACCCTGTTCCTGGACGAGATCGGGGACATGCCCCTCGACGCCCAGACCCGCCTGCTGCGGGTGATCGACGGCTCGGAGACGGCGGTCAGTCCGAGGACCGGCCGGCAGCCGAACATGCGCATCATCGCCGCGACGAACCGGGACCTGCGGGCCCTGATCCAGCAGGGGCTGTTCCGGGAGGACCTCTATTTCCGGCTGAATGTCGCGCCCCTTCGCATTCCGCCCCTGAGGGACCGGACCGAGGACATTCCCGATCTTGCCCGCAGCTTCCTTCTGCGCGCCGATCGGGAGGGGCTGCCGGCCAAGACCATCGACGCCGCCGCCCTGGATCGGCTGAAAGCCCACGCCTGGCCGGGCAATGTCCGCGAGCTTGAAAACCTCATTCGCCGGGTCTGCGCCCTCTACGGCGAAGACATGATCACCGCGCGGATCATCGAGCTAGAACTGGCTGACCAGCAGGCACCGATGAAGGGCCAGGAGGGTCCCGTAACGCTTTCTGGCCTGGTCGAGCGCTATCTCGCTGGCCACTTTGCCACCTTCCCCGATGGACTGCCGCCCGCGGGTCTGCATGACCGCGTCCTTGAGGAGGTCGAGCGCCCGCTCATCGCCCTGACCCTCGCCGGGACCCGGGGAAACCAGGTAAGGGCGGCGGAGATCCTAGGCCTTAACCGCAACACCCTGCGCAAGAAAATCCAGGACCTGGGGGTCGAGATGAGCCGGGGACGGCGCTAGATCCCCGCCCCGACTGACGCATTTGGGCAACGACCTGTTGATCTTTGGGCACAGTCGGTTCTAGCATCTGGCCATGTTGGGCTTGAGTCCGATCGCCGGGGTCGCTGGACAGCAGCTGGACCGCCTTCGAGCCTTAGCAGGCTCGCAGGCGACCTTGGGCAGCGTGTTCCTGGCGGCGGCGGGCCTGACCGGTATCGCCATCTTCCTCGCCGCCTCGCCGCCCCAGTCCGGACCCCTGGCCCCGGCGAGCCTCAACATCCTCTGGATCCTCGGCATCAACCTGCTGCTGATCCTGTGGCTCCTGGTCGCGGCTGGCCGGACCGTGCTGGGGCTACTGAGGAACAGGAAGACCGATCCCGGTGCCCGACTTCACCTGCGCTTTGTCACCCTGTTTGCGGCGGCGGCCACTGTGCCCGCCCTTGTGGTGGCTCTGTTCTACGGGGTGTTGGTGAACCGCGGTGTGGAGGACTGGTTCTCGACCCGTGTCCAGACCGTTGTGGAGAACTCCGCCACGGTCTTCCGCAGTTACCTGGAGGAACAGAAGCGCTACGTCCGTGACCATGTGTCCCTCATGGCCGGCGACCTCAATGGCGCTGCATCCGCACTGTCGGACTCCCCCGTCACCTTTGGCCTCTTCCTGGCCCAGCAAGCGGCGGATCACGACTTCCCCGCGGCCTACCTGATCGACCGTGAGGGACGGGTCCTGGCCCGGGCGGAGACGGGGGGCGCGCCAGGATTCCTTGCGCCTCCGGAGTCGGCCTTCCGGGCGGCAGACGAGGGCGACATCTTCGTCTCCTCCAACCTGACCCGGAGCCTGTTCCGGCTGAAGAGCTATCCCGACGCCTACCTCTATCTTGTCCGTCCGGTGGGCGAGGGGGTGGTGGAAAACCTGACCGAAGCTGAGCAGGCGCTGGTGTCCTATCGGGACGCCGCCCAGAGTCGCGCCCGAATCCAGCGCGCCTTTGCCCTAGCCTATACCGAGACGGCGCTTCTGGTCCTGATCGGGGCGATCTGGCTTGGGACGGGTGCCGCGCGCTCGATCTCGGCGCCGGTGGGTCGGCTCGTACAGGCGGCGGAGCGCGTGGCCGGTGGTGACCTGACCGCCCGGGTGGACGCCGAGTCCGACCCCGAGGAGATCGCCGTGCTCTCCCGGGCCTTCAACGACATGACCCGCGACCTTGCCCAGCAGCAGGAGGCTCTGACCCAGGCCAGCGACGAGGCCAAGCGCCGGCGGCAGTTCATCGAGACCGTGTTGTCCGAGGTTACTGCCGGGGTCGTGGCGGCGGGCCCGGATGGGCAGATCTCCGTCGTGAACCGCCAGGCCGCGCGGCTCCTGCAGCTGCCGGAGGATCCCATCTTCGCCGCGCCCCTGAGGCTGGAGGAGGCGGCGCCGGAAGCCAGCGAGATCCTCGCGGCGGCGCGAAAGGTGGGTCATGCCGAGGGCGAGATCGACGTCAGCCGCGGTCGGGAGACCCTGCGGCTCCGGGTCCGGGCGAGCCGTACCGGCGACGGCCTTGTCCTGACCTTTGATGACATCACACGGCTGGTCTCGGCCCAGAGGAATGCCGCCTGGCGGGATGTGGCCCGACGGATCGCCCACGAGATCAAGAACCCGCTTACCCCGATCCAGCTGTCGGCGGAGCGCATCCGCCGGAAGTTCCGCAGCACCATAGAGCCGGCAGACCTCGATACCTTCGATCGGTGCACGGAAACGATCGTCCGTCAGGTCGGCGATATCGGCCGGATGGTCGATGAGTTCTCAGCCTTCGCCCGCATGCCAGCGCCTCAGCCCTCGGAACAGGATGCGGCCGAACTGCTGCGTGAGGCCGTGTTTGCGCGCCGGGTGGCGGACCCCGACATCGAATGGGTGATCGCAGAGCCCCTGCCGCGCTTCAGCTTGACAGCAGATGGCCGGATGCTGGCCCAAGCCCTCGCCAATGTGCTCAAGAACGCCTCTGAGGCGGTGAGGGCCCGGCTCGCAACCGCGCCGGATCCGCCGGGCCGGATCCTCGCTGACCTCCGCGTCGACGGGGCGGCCCTGGCGTTTATCGTCGAGGACAACGGACCGGGCCTGCCGGCAAAGGACCGGGATCGACTGACAGAACCTTACGTGACGACGAGGGAGAAGGGGACGGGCCTGGGCCTGGCCATCGTCAAGCGTGTGATGGAGGAGCATGGCGGGGAACTGGTTCTGTCCGACGCCGAATCCGGCGCAGGCGCCCGGATCCTCCTCCGCCTGCCGAACCTGGGTGTCGTTGCGACCCCAGTGACCGCCAAACAGGAGAGTGTCTGATGGCGTCTGATGTGCTTGTCGTTGACGACGAAGCCGACATCCGGGACCTGGTCGCCGGGATCCTCACCGATGAAGGCTACGCCGTGCGGACGGCAAACAACTCCGAGTCCGGCCTCGCTGAGATTCGGGCCCGCAAACCTTCCCTGCTGATCCTGGACATCTGGATGCAGGGCGGTGGCATGGACGGCCTGGAACTCCTGGACCTGGTCAAGGCGCTGGATGCCGACTTGCCAGTGGTCATGATCTCGGGTCACGGTAACATCGAGACCGCGGTGAGCGCGATCAAGCGCGGCGCTTACGAGTTTCTCGAGAAGCCCTTCAAGTCGGACCGTCTCCTGCTGGTCGTGGAGCGGGCCCTCGAGGCCGCCGAGCTTCGGCGCGAGAACCGGCGGCTGCGGGCGCGGGCGGTCACCCCGGACGGTCTCATCGGCCGTTCGCCTGCGATCCAGCAGCTGCGCGGCCTCATCTCCAAGCTGGCCGCAGCGAACAGCCGGGTGCTGATCTCGGGTCCAGCGGGTTCGGGCAAGGAAACCGTCGCCCGGATGATCCATGCCGCCAGCCCCCGGGCGCGTGGCGAGTTCATGGCGATCAGCGCTGCCGGCATGACCCCGGAGAGAGTCGACATCGAACTCTTCGGCGAGGAGGGTGACGCTGGCCGGCCCGCCAAGATCGGCGTGTTCGAGCGCGCCCATGGCGGTACCCTCTACCTCGATGAGGTTGCAGACATGCCCCGCGAGACACAGAGCCGGATCCTTCGCGTGCTGGTCGAGCAGAGGTTCCGGCGCGTGGGCGGGGATTCCGATGTGCAGGTGGATGTCCGGGTGGTGTCCTCGACCTGCCGCGACCTTCGGGTCGAGATCGCCGACGGACGCTTCCGGGAGGACCTCTTCCACCGTCTCAACGTCGTGCCGCTGCATGTTCCCGGCCTGGCGGAGCGGCGAGAGGATATTCCGGAACTGGTAGATTTCTTCGTACAGCGGATATCGGAGGGTGCCGGCCTTGCGAGGCGGAAGCTGTCCGACGACGCCCTTGTGGCCCTGCAGGTTCGCCCCTGGCCAGGCAATCTCAGCCAGCTTCGTAACCAGATCGAGCGCGTGCTCATTCTGGCGGCCGGCGACCCCTCCGATTTGATCACCGCCGATATGATCCCGCCTGAGCAGGAGATGAGGGCGGACGCGGGCTCGGGGCTTTCTGCGGAACGGATCATCGCCCTGCCGCTGAGGGAGGCGCGAGAAGTCTTCGAGCGTGATTACCTCCATGCCCAGATGCTGAGGTTCTCGGGCAATATCTCGCGGACCGCAGCCTTCATCGGCATGGAGCGGTCTGCCCTGCACCGCAAACTGAAATCGCTGGGCCTGTCGGGGGGGCGGAGCGCCTCAGAAGGGGGAGAGGGCTGATGGGGCGCATTGCCTATGTCAACGGGGCCTATGTCCGGCACGCGGACGCCGCCGTCCACATCGAGGATCGGGGCTATCAACTGGCCGACGCCATCTATGAAGTCTGGTCGATGTCGGACGGCCGGCTCTGCGACCCCGAGGGCCACTTCGCCCGGCTCGAAAGAAGCCTGGGCGAGTTGTCCATCGACATGCCGATGAGCCGGGCGGCCCTGACCACCGTGCTTCGTGAGACTGTCCGCCGTAATCATATCCGGGACGGGCTGGTCTACCTGCAGGTCAGCCGGGGCGTTGCCCCGAGGGACCATGCCTTTCCCGCCCAGCCCGTACCGCCCGCCGTGGTCGTGACGGTAAAGCGCGTCGACCCAGACGCTGCCGAGGCCCGCGCCGCCGCCGGCGTCAGTGTGATCACCACGCCGGAGAACCGATGGGGGCGGTGCGACATCAAGACGGTCGGCCTGTTGCCCAACGTCCTCGCCAAGCAGGCGGCGCGGGCCGCTGGCGCTGGCGAGGCCTGGTTCGTAGACGATGAGGGAAATGTTACGGAGGGGGCCTCGTCGAACGCCTGGATCGTGACCGCCGACGGCGTGCTGGTGACCCGGGACACCTCCGCCAATATCCTGCGGGGAGTCACCCGGGCCACCCTGCTGGAGGTCGCCCGGCATGAGAACATCCGGATCGAGGAACGCGCCTTCAGCCTGGAGGAGGCCCTTTCTGCCCGGGAAGCCTTTTTCACGGGCGCCGGCGCCCTGCTCATGCCTGTTGTCGCCATTGACGGCCGGCAGATCGGGACGGGGCACCCCGGACCCGTAGCAACCCGGCTTCGCAGCCTCTATATTACTGAGGCCAGGGCCGCGGCGATTTAGCGGCTGTCGGCGGGATGCGGAGTCCCGCTCAACACAAGAGAGCGAAAAGCCATGTCCGGCGATAAGAAGCAGAACCTGCAGGACACCTTCCTCAACAGCGTCCGCAAGACCAAGACGCCCCTGACCATCTTCCTCGTCAACGGGGTCAAGTTGCAGGGCGTGGTCAGTTGGTTTGACAATTTCTGCGTCCTCCTGCGCCGGGATGGCCAGGCCCAGCTTGTCTACAAGCATGCCATCTCCACCATCATGCCCGCTCAGCCTGTCCAGCTTTACGAGCCCTCCGAAGACGAAATCGATTGACCGGTCACAGCGTCAGCCGTGAGGCACCCGTCCAGGGCGCGTTGGTGATCCATCCCGAGCGGGACGGAAGGGTCTCCGGGCGCAGTCCGGAGGCGCGTCTAGAGGAAGCCGAAGGGCTGGCGAGGGCGCTTGACCTCAAGATCCGCGACAGCCTGCTCGTCCACCTTCGTAAGCGCACGCCAGCGACGCTGTTCGGATCCGGGAAGGTCGAGGAAATCGCGGCCCTCTGCGAGTCCCTGGATACAGACGTGGTCGTCATCGACGACAGTTTGACTCCCGTCCAGCAGCGCAACCTGGAGAAGGCCTGGAAGGTCAAGGTGATCGACCGGACCGGCCTGATCCTCGAGATCTTTGCTCGCCGGGCGCGGACCCGGGAGGGACGCCTCCAGGTCGAATTGGCGCGGCTCTCCTACGAGCGGTCCCGCCTGGTGCGCACCTGGACCCACCTCGAACGCCAGAGGGGCGGCTTTGGCGTCATGGGCGGACCTGGCGAGACCCAGATCGAGACGGACCGCCGGCTTATCGCCGACAAGATCGGGAGACTGAAACGCGAGCTGGGCGAGGTCCGCCGGACGCGGAACCTCCAGCGCGCCGCCCGCCAGAGGGCACCGGCACCTTCCGTCGCGCTTGTTGGCTACACCAATGCCGGCAAGTCGACCCTGTTCAACAGGCTGACGGACGCCGGGGTCGTGGCGAAGGACATGCTTTTCGCAACCCTGGATCCGACCCTTCGGACCCTGCCACTTCCTGGCGGGCGTCCGGTGGTGCTCTCCGACACCGTGGGCTTCATCTCCGACCTGCCGCACGAGTTGGTGGAAGCCTTCCGCGCGACCCTCGAGGAGGTCAGCGAGGCCGACGTCATCCTGCATGTGCGAGATATCTCCAGCCCTGACAGCGACGCCGAAGCGGCGGATGTGCGGGAGGTCCTGGGTCGCCTGGGCGTCGAAATGGACGCTCGCCGGGTGATCGAGGTGTGGAACAAGGCTGACCGCCTGGATCCGGAGGACCGAGAGGAACTCGCCGCCGATGTCCTGCGCGCCCGTCCCCCCGCAGTGCTCGTGTCCTCCCTGTCTGGGGAGGGGTGCGAGGCCTTGCTGGGCCGGATCGCCGGCCTGATCGACGAGGCACCGCCAATGGCGATCCGGGCGGAAGCCGGGCAGGGGGATCTCGTCGCCTGGCTCTATCGCCATGGCCGGGTGATTGCGCGTCAGGACCAGGAGGACGGCGCGGTGAGCCTCGAGGTGAGTCTGTCGGACCAGGCCCAGGGCCAGCTGGAAACCCTATTCCCGGGCGCGGCGGTCCTGGCCTAGACGGTGGATCTCCGTGAGGAGCCCGGTGAAGGGTGGCAGCTGACGCGCCGTGGACCCCCTCCGCCCCGGGGCTGCTGCCCCGGTCCACCTCCCCCTTGGGGGAGGAGTTAGAAGCGCAAATTGCTCCCCATCAGGGGGAGCTCCCGGCGAAGCCGGGTGAGGGGGTCAACGGGGGCGGGACTTGTCCTGGGCCCGGGCTTCGTTCCAGAGGGCGTCCATTTCCTGAAGGTCGGAGTCGTGGGCCGTCCGGCCGTCCTCGGCAAGGCGGGCCTCGATGTGACGGAAACGGCGGAGGAACTTAGCATTGGCCTCGCGCAGGGCGTCCTCGGGGTCGATGTCCAGGTCCCGGGCAAGGTTGGCCATGACGAAGAGGACGTCGCCCAGTTCCTCGCGCAGGGCCGCCCGGTCACCCGTCGCCACCTCGGCCCGCAGCTCGGCCAGTTCCTCCTCCAGCTTGTCGAGCACCGCCTCGGTGTTCGGCCACACAAAGCCTACTCCAGCGGCGCGCTTCGAGAGCTTGACCGCCCGGGTGAGGCCGGGAAGGGCGGCGGGAATGTCGTCGAGCAGGCCCGCCTGCGGCGCGCGGGCAGCGCGTTCCGCCGCCTTGACCACTTCCCAGGCCTGTATCTGCTCGCCGCTGGTCCTCTGTCCCGCCGCCCCGAATATGTGGGGGTGCCGACGGATCATCTTGTTGATGATGGCTTGGGCGACGTCGTCGAAGTCGAAGGCACCGGCTTCCTCGGCCATCCGGGAATGGAAGACGACCTGGAAGAGGAGGTCCCCCAGTTCGTCCCTCAGGTCTTCAAGGTTCCCGCGCTGTATGGCGTCGGCGACCTCGTAGGCCTCTTCCACGGTGTAGGGCGCTATGGTCTCGAAGGTCTGCTCCAGGTCCCAGGCGCAGCCAGCTTCCCGGTCCCTGAGCTGCGCCATGATGGCGAGGAGCTGGCGGATCGGGGAGGGGGACTCTGGCATGGCGGGCGGCTCCAGGTTGCGATCTGACGGTGGCGATCTTGACCTTGCAGGGTCGGCGGGAAAGAAGGAGGTGACAACACCCTCTGGTCCCGGAGACAGTCGATGGCTCACAAGTTCGAGATCTACAAGGACAAGGCGGGCGAGTACCGCGTGCGGTTCAGCTACAACAACGAGATCATGTTCTCGACCGAGGGTTACACCTCCAAGGCCAGCGCCCAGAACGCGATCGACTCGATCAAGAAGAATGGGCCCGATGCCCCCGTCGAGGACAACGCCTGATCATGGCACCCCTGTCCCAGGCGACAGATTTCACGGTGCGGGCCGCGGATGGGTCCGCGGTTCCGCTCTCCCAGTGGGCGGGGCGGGTGATCCTGGCCGTGAACACGGCATCCAAGTGCGGCTTCACACCCCAGTATGAGGGCCTGGAGGCGCTCTGGCGGCGTTATCAAGACAAGGGGCTGGTGGTCCTCGGCTTCCCCTGCAACCAGTTCGCCAACCAGGAACCGGGCGATGCGGCCGAGATCGCAAGCTTCTGTTCCCTGACCTACGACGTGACCTTTCCGGTCCTGGCGCGGATCGAGGTCAACGGCCCTGGTGCCGATCCCCTCTACACTTGGATGACCGACGCTAGCCGGGGCCTGCTCGGGACCCGGGCCGTGAAGTGGAACTTCACCAAGTTCCTGATCGGGCGGGACGGGAAGGTGATCCGTCGCTACGGCCCGGGCGTGAAGCCCGAGGCGCTGCAGGCCGACATCGAAGAGGCCCTGGCCGAGGGCTAGTGCTTGTGGTCCTCGGGCATGGCCGCGGGGGCTGAGGCGGGGCGCGACTCCGCGGCCAGTTGCACGGCGACCTTGCCGGCCTTTGTGAAGGTGAGGGTCAGGGGAATCCGGTCGCCTTGCAGGAAGGCCTTGTTGGGTCCCATCAGCATCAGGTGAAGTCCACCCGGCGCCAGCCGGACCGTGCCGCCAGCAGGGATTTCCACGCCCTGAGGCAAGGCCTTCATCCGCATGACGCCGCCCTCCATCGAGGACTGGTGGATCTCGACCCGCGTGGCGTTGGGGGAAGCGGCTGAAACCAGGCGGTCCGCGGTCTTGCCCGTATTGGTGACCTCGAGATAGCCGGCAGCGACAGGTGCCCCCGCGACGGTCGGGCGGGTCCAGGGATGGGCGATACGAAGGTCGCCGGCCGAATACTCATGGGCGTGGGCGGCACCGGTCAGGGAAAGTCCCAGGACGGCGGCAAAGAGAAGGCGGCGCATATCGAACTCCAGTTGCCCCTATGGCGTCGGCAGGGGTAGGGGGCACACAGTGCAGGGGTCAAGACCGGAGAGATAGGCATGTTCCGTCGAAGTGAAACCACCCGGATCGTCGGCCTGTTCCTCGCCGGGCTTTCCGCCGCGGTCCTCGTCGCCGCCGCGGGTCCCGCCCGGCCTCCTGCCGCGACCCCCAAAGCGCCCTCAGCCGATGCCGCGCCCTGCGAGGCCGTCGCCGCCCGGGCCCGGGAACAACTGGGCGATGCGGGCTGGTCCGCCGAGGGAACGGCCGCCGTCGAGGCGCTCGTGGACATCGTCCCTGAGGCGCCGGCCTCCGCGGTCCCTGAGGCGCAGGTCGCAGGAGACCCTGCGGTCCGCGCGGCGCTCGGCCTGGGAAGTCGCGACACACCGGTGGAGGTGCGGCGCCTTCCCGGCTCTGAGGTCTACGAGGTCAGCCACGTGGCGGGCTCCGCAGCCTGCCAGAGCCTGGTCTTCGCCCGCAGGACCCCCGGCAAACCCGTTGCGATTCTCCCCAGCCCGACCCTACAGGGCGAGATGTGCAGTGGCGGCTATGCCCATGTGGGCCGGGCGGGGGGGCAGCCCGCCCTGATCCAGATCCAGCGTTCTGCCACTTCGCCCAGCGAGGCTGCGGCCTCCCGCAAGCCCCTGGTGGAGATCCGCGTCACGCCCTGGACGGGTGTGGGTTGGGGTCGCACCTGCAAGGTGGGCCTGGCCTTCCGCGCCGAGCGGAAACTGGCGGATCGCCTGTGCGCCCGCCCCGCGGACTGCAAGGCTTTCGAACCGACCGCAGGAAACCTGGCTTCGGCCTTCAACCGGGCCAAGGCCCAGGATGCCCTCAATCGCCAGGCCCCTGCGCCGGTCCGCTACTTCCCGGAAGGTCCGCCCAAGGGCTCCGAGGCGGCCCTGGCCCAGGTGAAGGCCTACTTGGCCAAGGCCCAGAGGCCCCTGCCTCTGTTCGGCGGCACACCGACAACCCCCGTCATGCCCGGGTATTCCGAGGACGAGCTCGACTTCGTGCCGGTCAGGATTGACGGTCGAGCCTATGTCGCCAGCGTCGGCTTTCCGGGCATCGGCTGGCGACAGGACCGCAGCGCGACCCTGGTCACCCTGTTCGAGGCCGGCAAGGCCGTGACGCCGAGGGCGACCTACATCTTCACCGACAGTGTCTCTGGGCTGGAGTCGGCGAAGGTGGAGCTGGCCAGGGACTAGGGTGCAACGGCACCTCAGCTGACCCCCTCCGGCCCGGGGCATTGCCCCGGTCCACCTCCCCCTTGGGGGAGGAATTAGAGACGCACAATTGCTCCCCATCAGGGGGAGCTCCCGGCGAAGCCGGGTGAGGGGGTCAGCGGCGGCTCAGGTGTCGC
>CAMCIK010000033.1 GCA_945874825.1 Phenylobacterium deserti
GGCAGGATGCATCCTCGCCCGCCCTTTTGCGAGCCCCCACCCCAGCCCTGGAGCGGCCTGCCATGAGCGATCTCCTGCCCGGCGTGACGGGAGTTCTGGTCCTTGCCGACGGGACGGTTCTCCAGGGTGCCGGATGCGGCGCGACTGGCGCCGCGGTCGGGGAAGTCTGCTTCAACACCGCCATGACGGGCTACCAGGAGATCCTCACCGATCCCTCCTACATGGCCCAGGTGGTCGCCTTCACCTTTCCCCACGTGGGGAATGTCGGGGTCAATGGCGAGGACGTCGAGCAGATCGCCGGCGACTCGGCGACTGCGGCCCGCGGGGCCATCTTCCGCGACGCCCCGACACCGCCCGCCAACTGGCGTTCGGAGTCCGACCTCGGTACCTGGATGGCGCGCCGGGGCGTGATCGGGATCTCCGGCGTGGACACCCGGGCCCTGACCCGCCGCATCCGCGAGCAGGGCATGCCCCACGCCGTCATCGCCCATGATCCTGAAGGCCGGTTTGACCTCGACGCCCTCCGCCGGCAGGCGTCGGAATGGACGGGCCTGGTCGGCCTGGACCTGGCCCGGGACGCCACCTGCCGCCAGACCTTCACCTGGGACGAAGGGCTCTACGGCTGGCCCGAAGGCTATGCCCGGCCAGCTCAGGACCGCTATGACGTCGTGGTCATGGACTTCGGGGTCAAGCGCAACATCCTGCGCGCCCTGGCCTCCTGCGGGGCCCGGGTGACCGTGGTGCCCGCATCGACCTCCGCCGAGGACATTCTGGCCCGCAATCCCGACGGGGTCATGCTGTCGAACGGCCCCGGGGACCCGGCGGCGACCGGCGTCTATGCGGTGCCGGAGATCCGCAAGCTCGTGGATGCAGGATTGCCGGTCTTCGGCATCTGCCTCGGACACCAGATGCTAGCCCTCGCCCTCGGAGCCCGGACCGAAAAGATGGAGCAGGGCCACCACGGGGCAAACCATCCCGTGAAGGACCTGACCACCGGCAAGGTCGAAATCGTCTCCATGAACCACGGCTTCACCGTCAGCCGCGAGAGCCTGCCCAAGGGCGTGGAGGAGACCCATATCTCCCTGTTCGACGGCACGAATGCAGGCCTCGCCCTTTCGGGTTGCCCGGTGTTTTCGGTCCAGCATCACCCCGAGGCTTCGCCCGGACCGACGGATTCCCTCTACCTCTTTCGCCGGTTCACCGAGCTCATGGACGCCTCCCGGGGCTAGCCTTCAGGGCGGCGCTTGCCAGACGCACTGGCTTCCGTCATAGTAGGGTGTCAATTCTCGTGAGTTCGGCTGCTTTTTCGACGCTTCTTCTGTTGCAGCGGGCCAGCTACCGACCTTCCTCGATTTTTGATCCCGTGCGCCCCAACTCCGGGGTTACGGGCCTATCTATCAAGGACGATCGATCAATATGTCTACCGGCACCGTGAAGTGGTTCAATGGAACCAAGGGCTACGGCTTCATTCAACCTGACGAAGGCGGCCCCGATGTGTTCGTGCACATCTCCGCCGTCGAGCGTGCGGGCCTCCGCTCGCTGAACGAAGGCCAGAAGGTTACCTTTGAGCTCGAGCGCGACAAGCGCAGTGGCAAGATGTCTGCGGGCAACCTGGCCGTCTGACCTCCCCAAAAGGGACCAAAGTTCAGCGGGTCGGCGGAAACGCCGGCCCGTTTTTTTGTGGGTGGAATACCGCCCCGCGCCAGGGCCCGGCATGGGTGCTTGCGCCACGCCGACTCCGCCTCTAAACGGGCGTCTTAGCCTTCAATCCGGCCGGTCGCAGCGCGCAGGCGCGCGCGCTGGTCCTGCGCGCGAGTGTCCCCATGCCCAAACGCACCGACATCTCCTCAATCCTGATCATCGGTGCCGGGCCGATCGTAATCGGCCAGGCCTGCGAGTTCGACTACTCCGGCGTCCAGGCCTGCAAGGCCCTGAGGGCCGAGGGCTACCGGATCATCCTGGTCAACTCTAACCCCGCCACCATCATGACCGACCCGGATGTGGCGGACGCGACCTATATCGAGCCCATCACTCCGGAAATGGTCGAGAAGATCATTGCCGCAGAGCGCCCGGACGCCCTCCTGCCGACCATGGGCGGGCAGACCGCGCTGAACACCGCCCTGGCCCTCGAGAGCCGCGGCGTCCTGGCCCGTTACGGCGTTGAGATGATCGGCGCCCGGGCCGAGGTGATCGACAAGGCCGAGGACCGCCAGAAGTTCCGCAACGCTATGGACAAGCTCGGGCTGGAAAGCCCGAAGTCGAAGGCCGCCCATACGCCTGAGGAGGCCATGGAGGGTCTGGCCTTCGTCGGCCTGCCCGCCATTATTCGCCCGTCCTTCACCCTGGCCGGTACCGGCGGGGGCATCGCCTACAATGTCGAGGAATTCCGGGAAATCGTCGAACGCGGCCTCGACCTGTCGCCCACCACCGAGGTGCTGATCGAGGAGAGCGTCCTGGGCTGGAAGGAGTACGAGATGGAGGTCGTCCGCGACAAGGCGGACAACTGCATCATCGTCTGCTCCATCGAGAACATCGACCCGATGGGCGTCCACACGGGCGATTCCATCACCGTGGCGCCGGCCCTGACCCTGACGGACAAGGAATACCAGATCATGCGGACGGCCTCGATCGCCGTCCTGCGGGAGATCGGCGTGGAGACCGGCGGGTCGAACGTCCAGTTCGCCGTCAACCCGAAGGATGGCCGGATGGTCGTCATCGAGATGAATCCGCGGGTGTCGCGGTCCTCGGCCCTGGCGTCCAAGGCGACCGGCTTCCCCATCGCCAAGGTCGCTGCCCGCCTGGCGGTGGGCTACACCCTGGACGAACTGATGAACGACATCACCGGGGCGACCCCGGCGTCCTTCGAGCCTTCGATCGACTATGTCGTCACCAAGATCCCGCGCTTCGCCTTCGAAAAGTATCCAGGATCCGAGCCCTACCTGACGACCTCGATGAAATCGGTGGGCGAGGTCATGGCCATAGGCCGGACCTTCAAGGAAAGCCTCCAGAAGGCCCTGCGTGGCCTCGAGACCGGCCTGGCCGGCCTGGACGAGGTCGAGATCGAGGGCGCCGCGGATCCTGAGACCGGCAAGGCTGCGGTGGTCCGCGCCCTGGGCATCCCGACGCCGGACCGGCTGCGGGTCATCGCCCAGGCCTTCCGGCATGGCCTGACCGTCGACGAGGTCAACGCCGCCTGCTCCTACGAGCCCTGGTTCCTCAGGCAGCTCCAGGACCTGGTCCGACAGGAGGGCCTGGTGCGCGCCGGCGGACTTCCGGATACGGCCGAGGGCTTCCGCGCCCTCAAGGCCCAGGGCTTCTCTGACGCCCGCCTCTCCCATCTGACCCGGCAGTCTGAAGCCGCTGTCCGGGCCGCCCGCCGGGCCCTCGGCGTGCGGCCGGTCTTCAAGCGCATCGACACCTGCGCCGGCGAGTTCCGCGCCGATACCCCCTACATGTACTCGACCTACGAGACCGGGGCCCTCGGGCAGGCTCCGGAATGCGAGAGCGACCCTTCCGACCGCCGCAAGGCCATCATCCTCGGTGGGGGCCCCAACCGGATCGGCCAGGGGATCGAGTTCGACTACTGCTGCTGCCACGCCGCCTTCGCCCTGGCGGACATCGGGGTGGAGTCCATCATGGTCAACTGCAACCCCGAGACCGTCTCCACCGACTACGACACCTCGGATCGGCTCTATTTCGAACCCCTGACCGCCGAGGATGTGCTCGAGCTGATTGCCGTCGAGCAGTCCCGGGGAACCCTGATGGGCGTCATCGTCCAGTTCGGCGGCCAGACGCCCCTGAAACTGGCCCAGGCCCTTGAAGAGGCGGGCATCCCCATCCTCGGGACCAGCCCCGACGCCATCGACCTGGCCGAGGATCGCGAGCGCTTCCAGCAGCTCCTGCACCGCCTGGAGATCGCCCAGCCGGTCAACGCCATTGCCCGCTCCCGGGACGAGGCCTTCGCCGGCGCCCACAGTGTCGGTTACCCGGTGGTCATCCGGCCCTCCTACGTCCTCGGCGGCCGGGCCATGGAGATCGTCTACGACGACGAGCAGCTGGAACGCTACATCACCACCGCCGTGCAGGTGTCCGGCGACAGCCCGGTGCTGATCGACCAGTACCTGTCCCGCGCCACCGAGGTGGACGTCGACGCCCTCTGCGATGGCGAGACCGTCTTCGTGGCCGGTGTGATGGAGCACATCGAGGAAGCCGGGGTGCACTCCGGCGACTCCGCCTGCTCCCTGCCCCCCTTTTCCCTGCGCCCCGAGACCATCGCCGAGCTCAAGCGCCAGACCGAGGCCATGGCCTTCGCCCTCGGCGTCCGGGGCCTCATGAACGTGCAGTTCGCCATCGAGGAGCCGCACTCGGCCTCGCCGCGGATCTACGTGCTGGAGGTCAATCCGCGCGCCAGCCGCACGGTGCCCTTCGTGGCCAAGACCATCGGCCACCCCCTGGCCGGAATCGCCGCCCGGGTGATGGCGGGCGAGTCCCTGGCCAGCTTCGGCCTCGTCGACGCGACCTATGACCACGTGGCGGTCAAGGAAGCCGTCTTCCCCTTCGCCCGGTTCGCCGGCGTCGACACGGTCCTCGGCCCCGAGATGCGCTCGACGGGCGAGGTCATGGGACTGGACTGGCGGCGCGAGGGCGAGGGCCCCGGCCCGGCCTTCGCCCGGGCCTTCGCCAAGAGCCAGCTGGGCGGCGGCACTGTCCTGCCGGCCTCCGGCGCCGTCTTCGTCTCGGTCAAGGATGCCGATAAGCCCTGGATCGTCGAGCCGGTGCGACTGCTCCTGGCCCAGGGTTTCAAGGTCCTGGCCACGGGCGGGACCGCCACCTACCTCGCCGACCAGGGCCTGGCCGTCGAGCGGGTGCGCAAGGTGCTCGAGGGCCGGCCCCACATCGTCGATGCCATGAAGAACGGCGGCGTGCAGTTGGTCTTCAACACCACCGAAGGCAAGCAGTCCCTGGCCGACAGCTATGAGATCCGGCGCTCAGCCCTGATGATGAAGATCCCCTACTTCACCACCTCGGCAGGTGCCCTGGCCGCAGCCCAGGCCATCACCGCCATGGCCAACGGCCCCCTCGACGTCCGCCCCCTGCAAAGCTACGCGGCCTGACGGCTTAGGCAGGTTCCTGATTGCTCCCCCAAAGGGGAGCTGTCGGCAAAGCCGACTGAGGGGGTCAGCGGCCTCAGAGTAGGGCCTTGGCCAGGACCAGGTCGTCATAGTCGTTGGTGCCCACGCGGAAGGTGCGCACCCCGACCTGGGAAAAGCCCTGGCGGGCGTAGAAGCCCAGGGCCTGGGCGTTCTGGGAATAGACGCCCAGCAGCAGGCGCTCGAAGCCGTCCGCCCTAGCCGCCGCTTCCGTCGCCGCCAGGAGCGCAACGCCCGTCCCGCCACCCTGGAAGCGGTGCAGGAGGTAGATCCGCTTCAGCTCCACATCGCCCGGCCCCGTCTTGAGGGGCAGGTCCGGCGGGCAGGACAGGGCGAAGCCCACGGGCGCGCGGGTGTCCGTCATTTCCGCCAGCCAGGCCCGCCAGCCGGGCGTGGCCAGCCAGTCCCGGTAGAGCTGCGGGCGGTTCTGGACCTCGCAGTGGACCAGGATGTCGGCCGCCGGCAGGACATCGGCATAGGACTCCAGGAAGGTCGCCCGGCTGACCAGGGCCAGGGCCTCGGCGTCCTGCGGGCCGCAGGGGCGGATCTCGACGGACATGGGCGTCTCCCTGAGGTCATCGGGTCGGGGCTGCCTATGGGCAATCCCGCCTCCCTGCGCTAGGCATTGGAAAAGCCCCAAGGGGTCAAGCGTGAAGGAGACGGACATGGCGGGACGGGTTCAGGGCAAGGTGGCGCTCATTACCGGTGGGGCCAGCGGGATCGGTCGGGGCTGCGCCGAGCGGCTGGCCGAGGAAGGCGCCATCATCGTCATCACCGACATCCAGGACGACAAGGGCGCAGAGGTCATCCAGGCCCTGCGGGCTGCGGGTGCCACGGCGGACTACCTGCACCATGACGTGACCCGCGAGGACGCCTGGATCGAGACCGTCGGCAAGGTGAAGGCCTTGCATGGTCGCCTCGACATCCTGGTCAACAACGCCGGCATCGGCCTGTCCGGCCCGGTCACCGAGTTCTCCCTGGCCGATTTCAAGCGCCAGATGGCCATCAATGTGGACGGCGTCTTCCTAGGCATGAAGCATTCCCTGCCCCTGATGCGCGAGCATCAGGGCGGCTCGATCATCAATATCTCCTCGATAGCTGGGCTGAAAGGCTCGCCCAACATGAGCGGCTACTGCGCCACCAAGGGCGCCGTGCGGCTGATGACCAAGTCGGTGGCCATGGAATGCGCCAACGCCAAGGACGGGATCCGGGTCAACTCCATGCACCCCGGCATCATCGAGACCCCGATCTGGGACAGCATCATCGGCACCGGCGGCCCCGGCGACAACGCCCGGCCCCAGCGTGACCTCGCCCTGGACGCACTCACCGAGACGGCCGTGCCCCTGGGCGTGAAGGGCTTCCCCCTCGACATCGCCAACGGCATCCTCTGGCTGGCCTCGGACGAGAGCCGCTATGTCACGGGCGCCGAGATGGTGATCGATGGCGGGCTGACCGTCCGGTGAACACCGCCGCCTCCCCCACCCTGCACGTCATCTTCGGGCCCTCGGGTGCGGGCAAGTCGACCTACGGAGCCGACCTCGCCCGCCGTGAGCGGGCCGTGGCCTTCTCCATCGACGACTGGATGGCCCGGCTCTTCGCCCAGGACATGCCGCAGCAGCCGGACTTCAACTGGCTGATGGAGCGCGTCGAGCGCTGCGAGGCGCAGATCTGGTCCACGGCGGCGGCGGTCATGGCCTCGGGGACCCCGGTGGTCCTAGACCTGGGCCTCCTGCGCCGGGCCGACCGCGCCCGGGTCGCAGAGATCGCCCACGCCTGCGATCTTCCGGCACAGTTCCACTACCTGACCGCTCCCAAGGAAGTGCGGCGCGGCCGGGTGCTGTCCCGCAACCAGGTCCAGGGCGAGGGCTTCTCCTTCGTGCTGACCCCCGAGATGTTCGACTTCTCCGAGGGTGTGTTCGAGCCGCCGGAGGCTGACGAGCTGGCCGGCTGCCACCAGGTCGAGAGCGCCTGACCCCCGCCTTGGTCTCGCCACCGTTGCGGGCCAACTTCAGCGGTCGGGGATTGCCCCGTCCAACAGGGACCTGAGACCCCATGCTCGGAGCCATCGCCGCCGCGGCGGTCGCCCTCCCCGGCCTTCCGGGCCTGCCCGCAGGGACGGTCCAACCCCTGCCGCCCATCGAACGGGCACCCCAGGTGATCTTCGTCGACCGGAACGGATCGCGGATCGGCGTGCGGGGCGGGCGCTTCGGGCCGCCCGTGGACATCCGGCCCCTGCCCGCCTACGTCCCGGCGGCCTTCGTCGCCATCGAGGACCGGCGCTACTACAGCCATCCGGGATTTGATGCGGCGGGCATCGCCAGGGCGGCGGCCGCGAACCTGGCCGAGGGCGGCTTTGCCCAGGGGGGCTCGACCATCACCCAGCAGGTCGCCCGCCTGCTGTTCCTCAACCAGGACAAGACCCTCGAGCGCAAGGCGCGCGAACTGGCCCTCGCCGTCCAGCTGGAGCAGGCCTTCACCAAGTCGCAGATCCTCGGCCTCTACCTGTCGCGCATCAACTTCGGAAAGGGCGCCTGGGGGCTGGAGGCCGCGTCCTGGCGCTACTTCAACAAGCCGGCGGCGCGGCTGACCGTCCGCGAGGCGGCCATGCTCGCGTCGATCCCCAAGTCGCCCTCCGGCTACAACCCGGTCGACGAACCGCAGCGCAATGCCGAGCGGACCCGCCTTGTCCTCGACGCCATGGTCGAGACCGGGGTCCTCTCGTCCAAGGCGCGGACGGCGGCTCTTGCCGAGAAGCCCCGAGTCTGGACGCGGGCGCCGGACGCCTCGGCCGAGTACTTCGTCGACTGGATGGACGCACAGGCACGGCGCCGGGCCGGCACCCTGAGACAGGACATTGTCGTCGAGACGACCCTCGACCTGCCCCTGGAACGGGCCGCGGAAGAGGCCCTCAGATCCGGTGTCTCGGCCGGCGCCGCCCAGGGGGTCGGGCAGGGCGCGGTGGTGACCCTGGACGGGTCTGGCGCGGTCCGGGCCCTGGTGGGGGGAACCGACCATCGGACGGCCCCCTACAACCGGGCGACGGACGCCCGGCGGCAATCCGGTTCGGCCTTCAAGCCCTTCGTCTACCTCACCGCCCTGGAAGCGGGACTCACCCCGGATTCGCCTGTTGCCGACGAGCCCGTCGTGATCAACGGCTGGTCGCCCGCGAACTACGAACCCGGCAACCTCGGTCCCATCACCCTGGAGACCGCCTTCGCCAAGTCGGTGAACACCGTCGCTGCCCGGCTGGCCGACGAGGTGGGACGCGAGACTGTGGCGGCGACCGCCCGTCGCCTCGGCATCTCCACACCGATCCCGACCACCCCTGCCATGGCCCTCGGGTCGGGGCTCGTGACCCCGATGGACATGGCGGAGGCCTACGGCGCCTTCGCCACCGGAGGACGCCAGGTGGAGGCCTGGGGCGTGTCCCGGATCCGCACCCCGGCGGGCAAGGTCATCTGGACCCGCCCTGCGCCCGCCCCGCCCCGGCAGGTCATCAGCAATCCGGCCCTCTCGGACCTCAACCGGATGATGCGGCAGGTGATCCGCAGCGGCACGGGAGCCCGGGCCGCCCTGCCCGGACGCGACGTCGCGGGTAAGACCGGCACGACCTCGGCCTACCAGGACGCCTGGTTCGCCGGCTATACCGGCGGGATCATCACCGTGGTCTGGCTGGGCCGCGACGACAACCGGCCCATGAAGGGCGTGACTGGCGGGTCCCAGCCGGCGGAAACCTGGCGCCGGGTCATGACCGCCGCCATCAACCGGCTGCCCTCCGGACCCATTCCTGCGGGGCCTCTTCCCCCGCCCCCACCCGCTGACGAGCCGGATCCGCCACCGGTCCCCGACATCATCGGGCCAGACCCCGAACCCCCGGCCCAGCCTCCCCCGGCGGCGGCGGACAAGGCCGGGGACACCCTCCCGGTAGCGGTCCCGCAACCCCAACGGCCCTGATCTTCCAGGCGTGCTGCATTGCACACTTGAGTTTCCGCCCTGTGGGACCTATCCTTTTCCCCCCACGGACGCGTTCGCCTGCGGCGTCCGACTCATACCCAGCGCAGATCCGAGACCACCCGGTTATGGAAAAAGTCCCGATGACCGCCGAGGGCTATCAAGCTCTCGACGATGACCTGAAGCGTCTCAAGACGCTCGAGCGGCCGGCTGTGATCGCCGCCATCTCCGAGGCGCGTGCGCACGGCGACCTCTCTGAGAACGCCGAGTATCACGCGGCCAAGGAACGCCAGGGCTGGATCGAGGGGCAGATCGCCGACATCGAGGACCGGATGGCGCGCGCCCAGGTCATCGACGTCTCCAAGCTTTCGGGCAGCCAGGTCAAGTTTGGCGCCACTGTCTCTGTCGTCGACGAGGACACCGAGGACCAGGCCCGCTACCAGATCGTTGGCGAGCATGAGGCCGACGTCCGTGCTGGCAGGATCTCCATCACGTCTCCCATCGCCCGGGCCATGATCGGCAAGGAGCCCGGGGATGTCGTGGAGGTCAACACGCCTGGCGGCGTCAAGGCCTACGAGATCGTCAATGTGGAGTGGATCTAGGGCCGGCCGGCTCTTGGAAACCCCCCTCTCCATTTGGGCCGTGTCCGACGACAAGGCCGGCAACGCCGCCCCGGCGCTGGGACTAGCCGAGGCTGTGGCGGCCCTCCGGCCAGCCCAGGTCCAGACCCGAACAGTCCATTGGAAGGGCGTCACCGGGCGACTTCCCTGGTACCTCCATCCCTTCCCCCTCGCCACCTTGAAGGGCGGAGCCGGGATCTCACCCCCCTGGCCCGACATCTGGATCGCCGCAGGCCGGGCTACCCTTCCTCTCTCCCTGCGCATGCGCCGCTGGTCGGGCGGGCGCACCCTGGTGGTGCAGGTCCAGAACCCCCGGGCGCCGCACCGGGCCTTCGACCTTATCGTCGCGCCCCGGCACGACCGGATCTCCGGGCCCAATGTCCTGGCCATTACGGGATCGCCGCATCGCGTCACGCCGGCGCGCCTGGCCGAGGCTGCCGGACGGCTAGGGGGCACTCTGGCGGACCTGCCCCATCCCCGGGCCGCCCTCCTGGTCGGCGGAAAATCCAAGGTTCATGACCTGTCGGATGCCCGCGCCCGCGACCTTGCGGCCGGCATCCGGGAGGCGGTCCTTTCAGCCCGCGGGTCGCTGATGGTCACATTCTCCCGGCGTACGCCCGCCTCGGCGCGACGGCTGATGACCGAGGCCCTCTTGGACCTGCCGGGATTCATCTGGGACGGCGAAGGCGAGAATCCCTATTTCGCCATGCTGGCCATGGCGGACGTCATCCTGGTCACCGAGGACAGCGCCAACATGGCAACGGAGGCCGCCTCCACCGGCCGTCCGGTGCTGTTCCTGCCCATGGACGGCGGCTCCCCGAAGTTCCTGCGACTGCAGGAGGATCTCATCTCCCGGGGCTCGGCGCGACGGTTCGCGAGGCGGCTGGAGACCTTCCCAGGCGCACCCCTGGACGAGACCCGGCGGGCCGCTGAGGCGATTCTGGCGACGCTTGAACGGCGGTCCGTATGAACACGCCCTTTCCGAAGCCACATTTTCGCGCTCCCCTGTCCGCGTCATGATTCCCGAGACGCCGCGCGTGCTGTTCATCGCCGACGCTGGTCCCGAGGCCGGCGGCGGACACATGATGCGCAGCCTGACCCTTGCCGAGGCGCTGAGCGTCCGCGGCGCCGCCTGCGCTTTCCTTGCAACTCCGCAGGGCGCGCCCCTGCTCGAGACCTTCGCCCCGGCCGTGTCCCGGATCGAGGCTGCGGGCTCGGACCGGGCCTCCCTGGCCGCCGCCCTTGCGGGCCAGGGTTTCGACGCCCTGGTGTTTGACCACTACCACCTGGCCCGGGCCGACCATGAGGCCCTCGCCGGCGGCAGGGCCTGCCTGGTGATCGATGACCTCGCCGACCGCCCCCTGGGCGCCGACGTGGTGCTGGACTCCGGCCCCACGCGGCGGCCGCTTGACTACACCCTGCTGACCGACGGTGATGCGCGCCTCTTGCTGGGCCCTGAGTTCGCCCCTGTCCGCAGCCGTTTCGCGGCCCTCAGGGCCTCATCCCTCGCCCGGCGGGATGGACCCGTCCGCAAGGTCCTCGTCACCATGGGCCTCAGTGACGTGGACGGCGTTACCAGCCGGGTCGTCGACCGCCTGCGACCCCGTCTCGGAGACGTAGGGATTGATGTCGTCCTGGGTGGCCAGGCCCAGAGCCTGAGGGCGCTGTCACGGATGGCGGTTCACGATCGCCGCTTGCGGCTGCATGTCGACGCGACGGACATGGCCACCCTGCTGCACGACGCCGACTTTGTAATCTCAGCCGCGGGGTCGACGGTCTGGGAGATCTGCACCCTGGGCCTTCCTGCCGCCCTCGTCGTCGTCTCCGGAAACCAGAGGCCGGCCGCCGAGGCCCTGGCGGACCGGGGCGCTGCCCTGGTGGTCGACGCCGGCGACCCGGGCTTCGAGGGGGCCCTGGACAGGGCCATCATGCGGCTTGTGACCGACTCCGCCCAGCGAGGCCTCCTGTCGGCCTCGGCGGCCTCGGTCTGCGATGGCCAGGGGGCCGGACGGGCGGCAGAGGCCCTGCTGGAAGCGATAGGCCGGAAGACTGCGTCCCTCTGAGTCTCGGTAACCTCAGCCGCCCCGGACCTGGCAGGCAACCGGTGCCATCCGTCCTCGGGCGAAGGTGATCTTGCGGCCGCCCTCGATCTCCTGGGTGAAGGTCATGCGGCCATTGGTGAAGATGCGCGGCGCCTCGGGATCGGCTCCCTGGGCGTTGAGGCGCTGCAGGGTCTCTGTCACGCCACCGGGACCGCTCACCTGGGCCGCGGTCGCCGTGAAGCGCACCTGGAAGTCCTCGTCGCCGCAGCGCAGGTTTGTTGTTCCGGCTTCTGCCTGGACGGGATCGGCAGGGCGCAGGAGCAGGCTGGCCCCACCCGGGCTGGAGAGGCGCACCGCACCCCCCTCCGCCCCTGAGACCGTGGTCACCGCCTGGAGAGAGGTCGCAAGGCGGCGCTCCTGGTCCATCAGGGCGGGGCTGCAGGCCATCCGGGTGGAGACCAGGGGACCGATCCGGATGTGGGCTCCCGACTGCTCGAAGGTACCCGAAAGCTGGTTGCAGCCGGCTGAAGCCGAGACCCTACCGTCAGCGAAGGTGACCGTGAGGGAGGCCCGGTCCAGGACTCCACGGCCATCGAGGTCCTCGACCCGCCACTGGCCGGCCAGACCTGGCGGTGTGGGCGCACTGACGGCTGCACAGGCGACAAGCGCGACAGCAACCAGGATCAAGCTGAGACCCTGCTGGAACTTCATCTGGAATTCTCCCTGTCCGACGGCCCCGACAGGGTCCAGTCTCGCCTCCGGCGGCCGACAGGTCCAGACCCGAAGTCCCACGTTTCGCAAGCCTTGCAGCCGGAGTCGCGCGCAGCCGGAATCTGCCCTAAAGGGACGATATGTCTGACTCCACGCCCCGCTCCGTCCGCTGCCTAATCGTCGGCTCCGGTCCTGCCGGTTACACCGCAGCCGTCTACGCCGCCCGGGCCCTCCTGAAGCCGGTCCTGATCCAGGGCCTCCAGCCCGGTGGTCAGCTCACCATCACCGCCGACGTGGAGAACTATCCGGGCTTCGCTGAAGTGATCCAGGGCCCCTGGCTCATGGAGCAGATGCAGGCCCAGGCCGAGCACGTCGGGACCGAGATCATCAACGACATCGTGGTCAGCGCCGACCTTTCCGCCCGCCCCTTCCGGCTTGTCTGCGACAGCGGCCAGGTCTGGCTCGCAGAGACCCTGATCATTTCCACGGGCGCCCAGGCCCGCTGGTTGGGCCTGGAAAGCGAACAGCGCTACCAGGGTTTCGGCGTCTCGGCCTGCGCGACCTGCGACGGCTTCTTCTACCGCGGCAAGGACGTCGTGGTGGTAGGCGGCGGCAATACCGCCGTCGAGGAGGCCCTCTTCCTCACCAAGTTCGCCTCAAAGGTGACGGTGGTCCACCGGCGCGACAGCTTCCGGGCGGAGGCCATCCTGCAGGAACGCCTCTTCGCCAATCCTAAGGTCGAGGTGGTCTGGGACCACCAGGTCGACGAGATCCTGGGGCAGACCGATCCCATGGGGGTCACGGGCGTGCGGCTGAAGTCCACCAAGACCGGCGAGACCTGGGACCTGACCTGTGACGGCGTCTTCATCGCCATCGGCCATGCGCCAGCGTCAGCCCTCTTTACTGGCCAGCTTGAGATGAATGCCTCGGGCTACCTGAAGGTGAAACCGGGAACGGTCTCCACGGCGATCCCAGGCGTGTTCGCCGCTGGTGACGTGACGGATGACGTCTACCGGCAAGCCGTCACTGCCGCCGGCATGGGCTGCATGGCGGCACTGGAGGCGGTCCGGATGCTCGCCGAGGAAGACCACCACGCCGGCAGCCGGACGGCGGCCCAGTGACCAGCCTGATCGTCAATGGCGGCAGGGCCCTACGCGGCCGGATTACCCCCTCAGCCAACAAGAACGCCGTCCTGCCTGTACTCTGCGCCACCCTCCTTACCGACCAGCTGGTCACCCTGCACCGGGTGCCGGACATCACGGATGTCCGGAAGATCCTCGATTTCTTCCGCAGCCTCGGCTCGAGCGTGGAGATGGACTTCGAGGCCGGCGTACTGAAGGTGCGGCACGGCGAGGGGCTCGATCCCAAGGCGGCGCACCTGCCCCTGGGCATGCGCTCGACCCTGATGCTGATCCCGCCCCTGCTCCACAGGTTCGGCGCGGCGACCATCGAGGAAGACGCGACAGGCTGCACCCTGGGCGCCCGGGAGATCGACCCCCACATCGAGGTCTTCCAGACCTTCGGGGCCGAGGTCCACCGCGAGCCGGATGCCCTCCAAATCTCCACCCCCGGCGGCTTTCGGGCCTCAGACCATTGGCTCGACTACGCCTCGGTGACCACGACCGAGAACTTCATCCTCTGCGCGGCCACCGCTGCGGGGCGCTCGAAGCTGACCAACGCTGCCTGCGAACCCCATGTGCAGGAATTCTGCGCCTTCCTCGCCCTGATGGGTGCCCGCATTGAAGGTGTCGGCGGTTCGCGGATCGTGGTGGAGGGCGTCGACCGGTTGTCGGGCGCCGAATTCACCTTCGCCGATGATTTCCATGAGGTGGCCACCTTCCTGGCGATGGGAGCCATCACCGGCGGCGAGGTCTCGGTGCGGAACGGCTCGGTGGAACAGTTCCCTCTCCTGGACCGCACCTTCGCCAAGTTCGGCGTCGAGGTGACGCACGAGGGCGGCTGGTCGACGGCGCGCGCGCCCAACGGCCTGAAGGTGAGGGAGCCCTTCACCTCCAACATCCTCACCAAGGTCGAGGCGGCACCCTGGCCCTACGTCCCGGCGGACCTCCTGCCCATCTTCATCGCCCTTGGCGTACGCGCCGAAGGGTCGGTCATGTTCTGGAACAAGGTCTACGAGGGGGCCCTGGGCTGGAGCTCTGAGATCGGCAAGTTCGGTGCCCATTCGGTTCTGTGCGACCCGCACCGTCTGATCACCTACGGGGGTAAGCCCCTGATGCCGGCCACTGTGGAGAGCCCCTACATCATCCGGGTTGCCATCGCCCTCTTCATGCTGGCAGCCAGCATCGAGGGACGCTCAACCATCCTCAACGCCGCCCCGATCCAGCGCGCCCATCCACGCTTCGTTGAAAACCTCAACGCGCTTGGGGCCGACGTCGAGTGGGTAGCTGGAGACTGAGAGGGAGCCCCGCCATGGACCTCGAGATCCGCTACGCCCGCTCCGGGGACCATCCGGGGATCGCCGACATCCTCGACGGCGCTTTCGGAGGGACCGCCGAGCGTCGCATCGTCGAGCGCCTGCGCGCCGATGCCGAAGCGATGTTCGAACTGGTCGCCCTTCAGGACGGGGAGCTGGTGGGCAGCATCATGTTCAGCCGCCTCTGGGCGGATAGCCATAACCTCTACGCCGCCCTCGCCCCCCTGGCTGTCCGACCGGATCGCCAACGGACGGGAATCGGGTCCGCCCTGACCGTTCGCGGCCTCGATGCCGCCCGGCACTTTGACGCCGCGGCCGTGCTCGTGCTTGGACACCCCGAGTATTATCCGAAGTTCGGATTCTCAGCCGCTGCGACGGCGCAGGTCAGCGCGCCATACTCCGGAAGCCCGGCCTTCATGGGGATCGCCCTTTCGGAGGGTGCCCTGGATGCGCCGCTGATGGTGGCCTATCCCGATGCCTTCTCGGCGACGGATCAGGGCTGAACGCCGGTCGCCGGGACCGTCGCCGGGACCTTCGCGGTCGCTTCCCCCCGCTCCATGTCGGCCAGGGCGGCGTTGATACGACGGATTTCCTCGGGCGTTGGCCTCCGCCGGGCGGGAGAAAGCTGGCCGGGGGTCGGCGACGCAAGGCCCCCTGCGGCGTCAGCCTCAGCCACCGTGTAGGTCCGGGTCTCACCAGCCAGGGCCAGGGTCACTGTGCGCGGCGCCAGCAGGGGCGGCTGGGTCTCCAGGCCGCCCTGGGTGCGCGGATCAACGCCACCCAGGACCGCCGGGCTGAGGCGGGCTTCACTGCCGGCATAACGGCCGGAAAAGGCACCGGGCTGCCCGGAGGGCCCGGTCCAGCGGTAGAAGATGTGGGCGCCGATCTGGGTAAGCTTGACCAGGGTCGGGGCCCAGTAGGGTGCCACGTAGTCGGCGTGGTAGTGCGTCGCAGTCCCGACCTCAGGAACCACGTAGCCGGCAAGGGCGCGGCGGGCGATCCGGTTCGCCTCCGCCCAGAGCGCAGGGTCGGGTACCCGCCCCAGGCCTCCGTCGCAGGTAAAGGTGAATTGGCAGCCGGTGGATCGGGCCGAACCCTGGTAGACGACGCCGCATACTGACTTCGGATATCCGGGATGGCGCAGGCGATTGAGTACCACCTGGGCCACGGCGGCCTTGCCCGCCTCGGGCTCGTGTGCCGCCTCGTAGTAGACCGCCTGGGACAGGCAGGTAACGGCGCGGGCGGAGTCCTCCGGGTCGGCCGCCAGTCGGAAGGCTGGCATGGGCGCGACGGGGGCCCCTGAGACGGGTCGCAGGGCGTTGATGAGCCGGGCCTCGTCCGCCGCTTGGACAGGGTCAGGCGTACTCAGGTCGAAGGTCGGCGGTGAGGCCAGGTCCAGGCGCTCCCATCCGGGCGTCAGGCTGAGCGAGGCCTCAAGGGTTCGGGCGGAGCCAGCCCCGGCGAGGGCCCTGAGGTTCGGGGACAGGGAGGCGAAGCGCGCCTCAAGCGCGGGCTCGGAGAAGGCGCGGGCGACGGAAATCCCCGGCTCACCGGCAACCGAACTGACGGGCGGAACGCCACGCCCGGCCCCGGCCGCACCCGGGCCAAGCAGACCGACCAGGATGATCAGCGCATATGTTCGGGTCAGCTTCAGGGGAGTGCCTCCGTTATGGGACGGGGTGGCGTCTACCATGACCCGCCGTCGTGATCACGCGCTCTTGTCCCCCGGCACCCGCCCGCATCTTGCCAAGCCCGCTTGCGACCCTCATATTCGTGACTAGATATGCTCGGAATGAGCATAAGGGGAGGAGGCGTCGGACCCATCCGAAATCTCGCTACCCCTCTAATGCTCATTTTGAGCAAAAGGAGAGCGCCATGACTGGGTTCCCCCAGACCGACTTCACTCCCGAGGTCGAACGCGAGACCGCCGCCATCTGGGAAAAGGTGAGCCGGCGCATCACGCCGATCGAGTGGCGGCTGCATGCGCCCATGATCGCTCAGATCAACCGGATCAAGCGCGAGCGCAATGCGGTGATCCTGGCGCACAACTACATGACCCCGGAGATCTTCCACGGGGTCGGCGACTATGTGGGCGACAGCCTGGGCCTGGCGCGGGAGGCCGCGAGGTCCGACGCCGCCGTCATCGTCCAGGCCGGGGTCCACTTCATGGCCGAGACCTCGAAGATCCTCTGCCCCGACAAGCGGATCCTGATCCCTGACCTTAGGGCCGGATGCAGCCTGGCGTCCTCGATCACCGCCGCCGACGTCCGGCTCATGCGTGAGCGGCACCCCGGCCTGCCGGTGGTGACCTATGTCAACACTTCCGCAGAAGTGAAGGCCGAGACGGACATCTGCTGCACCAGCGCCAACGCCGTCCAGGTCGTGGAGCAGGCAGCCCGGGAGTGGGGTGTCGACCGGGTGATCATGATCCCGGACGAATTCCTGGCCCGCAACGTGGCCCGCCAGACAGACATCGGCATCATCGCCTGGCGCGGCCGGTGCGAGGTCCATGAGCAGTTCACGGCCGAGGACATCCGCGAGATCCGGGAGGCGCATCCCGGTGCCGAGGTCCTGGCCCATCCTGAGTGCCCGCCCGAGGTCCTGGCCGAGGCTGACTTCGCCGGATCGACGGCGGCGATGAACGACTATGTCCTGACCCGGAAGCCCCGGCAGGTGGTGCTGATCACCGAGTGCTCCATGGCCGACAACGTCGCCGCCGACGCTGTCGACACCGAGTTCCTCCGCCCTTGCAACCTGTGCCCGCACATGAAGCGGATCTCCCTCGAGAACATACTGCAGGCCCTGGTTGAGGACCGCTATGAGGTGACGGTGGACCCGAAGGTGGCGCTCCGTGCCCGCAGCGCGGTGCAGAGGATGATCGACCTGCCGCCCCCCGCCGTCCCGGCCCGATACGACCTGGTCCGCGCCCGTCATCACGTCGATGTGGAGCTGATCTGACCATGGACGTCATCGACTTCGACGGCGTCCTGGTCATTGGTGCCGGGCTGGCCGGGCTTTCGGCGGCGCTCTCGGCAGCGCCGCGGCGGGTGTGCGTCCTCGCCTCGGCCCCGCTGGGTGACGGCTGCAGTTCGGCCTGGGCCCAGGGCGGAATGGCTGCGGCCCTGTCTGACGCTGACACGCCCGCCCTGCACGCCGCCGATACCCTCGCAGCCGGAGCCGGCCTAGTCGACGCCGGACGGGCCGGGCTCCTCGCCTCGGAGGGCCCTGCCGCGGTCCGCTGGCTGGCGGGCCTGGGCGCGCCTTTCGACCGCACCGCGGATGGCGGCTTCGCCCTCAGCCGGGAAGCCGCCCATGGACAGGCCCGGGTGGCCAGGGTGGGTGGCGACGCCGCCGGGCGGGCCATCATGGATGCCGTGATCCGTCAGGTCCGCATGGCGTCCCACATCGAGGTCCGGGAGGGCTGGAGCCTGCGCGGCCTCCTGCAGGACGCGACCGGCCGGGTGTGCGGCGCCCGGCTCGCGAAGGCGGGTGAGACCTGCGCCCTGCGCGCGCCAGCGGTGATCCTCGCCACAGGCGGGATCGGTGGCCTCTACGCCGGCGCCTCGACCCCGCGGACCCTCCTCGGCGAAGGCCTGGCCGCGGCGGCCCTCGCCGGGGCCGTGATCGCCGACCCCGAATTCGTCCAGTTCCACCCCACCGCCCTCGACGTGGGCCGGGATCCTGCGCCCCTGGCGACGGAGGCCCTGCGTGGCGAAGGCGCTGTCCTGATCAATCGGGATGGCCGGCGCTTCATGACCGGCCTGCATCCCGACGCCGAGCTCGCGCCCCGGGACATCGTCGCCCGGGCGATCCATGCGGAGCGCGAGGCCGGGCGCGGTGCCTTCCTGGACGCCCGGGAGGCCGTGGGTGCCCACGTCCCCGAGGCCTTCCCCACGGTCTACGCCGCCTGCCTTGAGGCGGGGATCGACCCCCGGATCGAACCCATTCCCGTGGCACCCGCCTGCCACTATCACATGGGGGGGATCCTGACCGACGCCGACGGAGCCACTCGCCTCCCCGGCCTGTTTGCGGCGGGTGAATGCGCTTCCACCGGGGTCCATGGCGCCAATCGCCTGGCGTCCAACTCCCTTCTGGAGGCCGCGGTGTTCGGCATCCGCGCAGGCCGCGCCGCCGCCCGGAGGACCCTGGCCGGGCGTCCCCTCCTCGGCGCGCCGGACCTTGGAACCCTGCCCGACGCAGACCTGTCACGCCTGCGGATCGCCATGAGCCGGGAGGCCGGCGTCATCCGTGATGCCGCGGGCCTGTCCCGCCTGCTGGACCTGACGGAAGTCCTGACCCAGGCCCACGGGCCTTCAGGGCCCCTGATCGCCGCCCGGCTGACGGCGGCCTGCGCCCTGGATCGCCGGGAGAGCCGCGGGGCCCATTACCGCTCGGACTATCCCGCAATGGCCGTGGAAGCCCACAGGACCCTTGTCACTTTGGAAGCCGGTACCCTGTCCCGGATGGCCGCGTGATCACGCCCCTTCCCGACCTCCTCATCGCCCCCATCGTCCGCGCCGCCCTGGCCGAGGACCTGGGCCGGGCCGGAGATCTCACCAGCCAGGCCTGCCTCCCCGCCGAGGCGCGCCTGTCCGTGATCTGGGCGGCGCGCCGGCCCGGAGTCCTCGCCGGGCTCGACTGCGCGCGCCTCGCCCTGGCCGAGCTCGCGCCGGAAGCCGCGTTCATCGCCCTGGCCCGGGACGGAGACACCCTGTCCCGCGGGCAGGTCCTGGCCCGTGCCGAGGCGCCCGCCAGGGCTGTGCTGGCGGCCGAGCGAACGGGACTGAACCTGATGGGTCGGCTTTCGGGGATCGCGACCCTGACCCGGGCCTATGTGGAGGCGGTCGCCGGAACGGGGGTCCGGATCACGGACACGCGCAAGACCACGCCGGGCCTGCGTCAACTTGAGAAGTACGCCGTGCGCTGCGGCGGCGGGGTGAACCACCGCTTCGGCCTGGATGACGCCATCCTGATCAAGGACAACCACGTCGCCGCCTGCGGCGGCATCCGCCCGGCCCTCGAGCGCGCGCGGGCGGCCGCGGGCCACTTGGTGAAGGTCGAGATCGAGGTCGACGGGTTGGATCAACTGGCCGAGGCCCTGCCCCTGTCGCCCGATGTCATCATGCTCGACAATTTCAGCCTGTCGGACCTGAGGAAGGCCGTCGCCATGACTGCGGGCCGGGTCACCCTTGAAGCGTCGGGGGGTGTCGACCTCACGACCGTGCGGTCCATCGCAGAGACGGGGGTCCAGGTCATCAGCGTTGGTGCCCTGACCCATTCCGCCCCGGGGCTCGACATCGGACTGGACGCCGCCTGACCCCGCCAGCGGGGGACACAGGGCTCAGAT
Source organism: Phenylobacterium deserti (assembly GCA_945874825.1). Lineage (GTDB taxonomy): Bacteria > Pseudomonadota > Alphaproteobacteria > Caulobacterales > Caulobacteraceae > Phenylobacterium > Phenylobacterium deserti_D. The sequence goes on from CAMCIK010000033.1 coordinate 20,256, forward strand.
TGCGGGCGGAGCGGACGTCTGCGCCAACGAAGGCACAGGCTCGGACTGGGGCTCGGCGACGGGGGCCGGAGCGACTTCTACGACCTCCACGGGATCTGACGGCGGTCCGGAAATCAGCCGGGCCTCGGCGACCCTGACCTCGGCCACGGGCTCGAGGGCCGCCTGGGCGAGGGCCGTCCGGGGCGACGGCTGGCCGATCCGGTAGAAGATATGCAGGCCGACCTGGGTCACCCGCAGCAGCTCATCACTCCAGCCCGGTGAGACGTGGATGGTGTGGAAGTGTGTGGCGTCGCCGACAGCGGTCATCGCCGCGCCCGCAAGGGCCCGCGACGCAATACGCCGGGCGTCGGACCAGGCGGCGATCTCGCGGCCCCGGTTCATGGAACCATCGCAGGCGAAGGAGAACTGGCAGCCCACCCCACGGGCCGCGCCCTGGAAGACCACGCCGCAGACCGACTTCGGGAACCCGGACTTGCGCACGCGATTGAGGACCACCTGGGCCACGGCGGCCTGGCCTGCAGGGCTCTCGCCCCGGGCCTCGAAATAGACCGCCTGGGCGAGGCAATCGAGGTCGCGGTTGCCCCGGGTGCCTTCGGTCACCGCAGCGGCGGCGGCGGGCCGCTTGGCAGGCCTGGGGTCAGAGGCGTCGACCCGCAGGACCGGGGCGGTGGCGTCCACTGTCCACGACGTTGTCGCCGCGGAAACGGTCTCGAGACGGTCGCTGGGCTCCTCCTGGACGTCGCCGGAGTTCAGGCCAGCAATGTAGAGGAGACCGAGGCAGAGACCCACTGCGCTCCCAAAGCCGAGGGCACCCAAGACTCCACGCACGGAGGCGCGCGCCTGAAAAAATTTCAACAATGGTGATTTCCCGTGCGGCGAGGGTCAGAGCCCCCAGACAGCTGTGTCGATCGAGGCCCCTGCGCTTGCTGGCGACCTGTTTCAACCTGCCCGCCTCCTACACGCTGGAGGTCAGACAATGGCGATGTGAGACCGGATATGGACGCAGAGGCACAGATTCGCAAGTCATTATTGCACTGCAGCATGGAGATCCTGTGGACAGATGCCCCCGCGCAGGGGTCCGGACATGGCTTGACAGCACGGCTTCCGGCTGGTTCCGGGATGTCACCATGCATCGCATCCTCACCGCCCTCGCCGTCCTCCTCTTCCTTTGCGCTCCGGCGCACGCCGCTCCCGCCGGCGCGCCTGCAGTGTCCTCGGATTTCGTCATGGGGCGGCCTGACGCGCCCGTCCTGATCGAGGAGTTCGCCTCGATGAGCTGCAGCCACTGCGCCCGCTTCTCCAACGATGTCTTCCCGACGCTCAAGACCCGGTACATCGACACCGGCAAGGCGCGCTATGTCCTGCGCCCCCTCCTTACGCCGCCCCAGAACATCGCCGCCGCTGGCTTCCTTCTGGCGAGGTGCGCGGGACCCAACGGATACTACAAGGTCGTCGAGGGGTTCTTCCGGCGGCAGGAGGAGGCCTTTCGCACGGGAGACGTCCGGGCCGCCCTGATCGCCGCGGCGGAAGAAGGCGGGGTTTCCGGCCCGGCCTTCAGTGCCTGCCTGGCGGACCCCAAGGGACAAGAAGCCCTGGACGCCGAACTTGAGAAGGCTAGCGGGCGGGACGTGGTCTCCACCCCGACCTTCTTCTTCAACGGTGTGAAGGCAAAGGCGGGCGAGATGACCATCGAGGGCATTGAAGCGGCCTATGCCGCCGCCCTCAAGGCCCGCAGGTAGCCCTGACTTTCCACTCGGGCGGACTGGCGCCGGCCCCAGCGCGCGCCTAATCTCTCTCCATGCCTTCCAGTCCCCCGCCCGGACTCGCCGAAGCCTCGGCCGCCTTCGCCTTCGACGCCGCCGCCGCGGACATGTCCTGGCGGCCGCACCGGCCTGACCGGCCGGAGAAGTCCGAGGGTGGGCGGCCGTTCCGCCTCGATTCGGACTACGCCCCGGCAGGAGACCAGCCAACGGCCATTGCCGAGCTCGTCGCCGGCCTGGGGGCGCGGGAGCACGACCAGGTGCTCCTGGGCGTTACGGGCTCGGGCAAGACCTTCACCATGGCCAAGGTGATCGAGGCGACCCAGCGCCCGGCCCTGATCCTGGCCCCCAACAAGACCCTGGCGGCCCAGCTCTACAGCGAGTTCAGGAGCTTCTTCCCGGACAACGCCGTGGAGTTCTTCGTCTCCTACTACGACTACTACCAGCCCGAGGCCTACGTGCCGCGGACCGACACCTACATCGAGAAGGACTCCTCGATTAACGAGCAGATCGACCGGATGCGGCACTCGGCCACTCGGGCGATCCTGGAGCGGGACGACGTGATCGTCGTGGCCTCGGTCTCCTGCATCTACGGCATTGGTTCGGTGGAGACCTACACCGCCATGACCTTCAGCCTGAAGGTCGGCGACCGGGTCGACGAGAAGAAGCTGATGGCCGACCTCGTGGCCCAGCAGTACCGGCGCAATGACCAGGCCTTCGAACGCGGAACCTTCCGCCGCCGGGGCGACACCCTGGAAATCTTCCCGGCCCACTACGAGGACCGGGCTTGGCGGATTAGCCTGTTCGGCGAAGAGATCGAGGCCATCACCGAGTTCGACCCCCTGACCGGCAAGCGCAGTGCGGACCTGCCGGCGGTGAAGATCTACGCCAACAGCCACTACGTCACGCCCCGGCCGACCCTGAACCAGGCCATGAACCACATCCGGGCCGAGCTGAAGGAACGCCTCGACTGGCTGGTGGCCAATGGCAAGCTACTGGAGGCCCAGAGGCTGGAGCAGAGGACGACCTTCGACCTCGAGATGATCCAGGCCACTGGCTCCTGCGCCGGCATCGAGAACTATTCCCGCTACCTGACCGGCCGCCAGCCTGGAGAGCCGCCGCCCACCTTCTTCGAGTACATCCCGGACAACGCCCTGCTCTTCGTGGACGAGAGCCACCAGACCATTCCCCAGATCGGGGCCATGTTCCGGGGCGACTTCCGCCGCAAGTTCACCCTGGCAGACTATGGCTTCCGCCTGCCCTCCTGCATGGATAACCGCCCCCTCAAGTTCGAGGAATGGGACGCCATGCGTCCGGCGACGGTAAGCGTCTCGGCGACGCCCGGCCCCTGGGAGATGGAGAAGGCCGGGGGCGTCTTCGCCGAGCAGGTGATCCGGCCCACAGGCCTGATCGACCCGCCCGTGGAGATCCGGCCCGTGGCAAAAGACGGCTTCTCCCAGGTAGACGACGTCATCGACCAGGTCCGCCAGACCGCGGCCAAGGGCTACCGGACCCTGGTCACCGTCCTGACCAAGAAGATGGCCGAGGACCTGACCGAGTACATGCACGAGCAGGGCCTGAGGGTCCGCTACATGCACTCGGACGTCGATACGATGGAGCGCATAGAGATCATCCGCGACCTTCGACTGGGTGCCTTTGACGTCCTGGTGGGGATCAACCTGCTCCGCGAGGGGCTCGACATCCCGGAGTGCGGCCTGGTCGCGATCCTGGATGCGGACAAGGAGGGATTCCTTCGGTCCGAGACCAGCCTGATCCAGACCATCGGCCGGGCCGCCCGGAACGTCGATGGCCGGGTCATCCTCTATGCGGACCGGGTGACGGGCTCCATGGAGCGGGCCATGGCCGAGACCCAAAGGCGGCGCGAGAAGCAGACCGCCTGGAACACCGCCCACGGCGTCACACCTGAGAGTGTGCGCAGCCAGATCAAGGAAATCCTAGCCAGCCCCTATGAGAAGGACCGGGTCACCGTGCCGGTGGGCGTGGCCGAGGACGGCGCCCAGCCCTTCCTGGGCGACAATTTCAAGGCGACGCTGAAGGACCTGGAGGGTCGGATGCGCCAGGCCGCCGGGGATCTGGAGTTCGAGACCGCCG
>CAMCIK010000034.1 GCA_945874825.1 Phenylobacterium deserti
TCCAGCCGGGTGCCGGGATCACCCTGGACCCCGCGGCACTGGCGGACAGGGGGGTGGCGCCTGCAGCCAAGCTGACCCTGAAGGAGTTCCTGACCACCCACCTGGTGCCGGACTCGATCATCAAGGCTATGGCCAACAACGAGATCCTGCCCATCGTCGTCTTCTCGGTCTTCGTCGGCACGGCCGTGGCCTCGATTGATGACCGCGCGCCCGCGGTGCTGGCGCTGGTCGAACAGATCTCTTCCATCATGCTGAAGGTGACCGGCTATGTTATGCTGGTGTCGCCAGCGGCCATCTTCGCCTCCCTCGCCTCGGTGATCGCCGTCGAGGGCCTGGACATACTGGGTGCCTACGCCAAGTTCGTGGGCGGCTTCTACCTGTCCCTAGGCGTGCTCTGGGCCCTGCTGCTGGCAGCCCTGATCCTGGTGGTGGGGGTTAGGGGCCTGAAGCTGGTGACCGGCATCCGCGAGCCCATGCTCCTGGCCTTTTCCACCGCCTCGTCCGAGGCCGCCTATCCGGGAACGTTGGCAGCGCTACAGAAGTTCGGCGTCTCGCGCAAGGTGGCCAGCTTCGTCCTGCCCCTCGGCTACTCGTTCAACCTGGACGGGTCGATGATGTACTGCACCTTCGCGACCCTGTTCATCGCCCAGATCTATGGGATCGAGCTGACCGTCATGCAGCAGATCACCATGCTGGGCCTGCTGATGGTGACCTCCAAGGGCATGGCCGGGGTGCCCAAGGCCTCGATCGTCGTGATCGCCGCCACCCTCGCCTATTTCGGCCTGCCGGAAGCCGGCATCGGTATCATCCTGGCCGTGGACCAGCTGCTCGACATGGGCCGGTCGGCGACCAACGTGGTGGGCAACTCGGTGGCCAGCGCCGTGGTGGCGAAGTGGGAGAACCAGATCGAAGATCCCCAGGAGGCAGAGGCCCGGCCCGCCTGAGGCCGGTCTTTCAAGGACGCGATCCACAGCCTATATTTGCCCGACAACAACTTCCGGCGGAATTCGATGCGCAACACCCTTCGTACCTTCACCTTGCTGGCCGCCCTGACGGCCATCTTCCTGGGGATCGGCTACAGCCTGGCCGGTCCCGGGGGCATGCTGATCGCCTTCGGCCTCGCCATGGTCATGAACCTGTTCAGCTACTGGAACTCGGACAAGATCGTCCTGAGGATGTACCGGGCCCAGCCGGTGGATGCCTCCCACCCGGACTCCCGGGTCCGAGCCTACGCCGAGGATGTGCTGGAGATGGCGTCCCGGGCGGGAATGCCGGCGCCGAAGGTCTACATCATCGACCAGGACCAGCCGAACGCCTTCGCCACCGGGCGGAATCCCGATAACGCCGCGGTGGCGGCCACCCGCGGCCTGCTGCAGATGCTCGACCGGCGCGAGATCCGCGGCGTCATGGCCCATGAGCTGGCGCACGTGAAGCACCGCGACACCCTGACCATGACCATCACGGCGACCATTGCGGGTGCCATTTCGTCACTGGCCAACTTCGCTGCCTTCAGCGGTGGATCCGGCGGCGGCGAACGGCGGGGCGGCGGGCTCATGGGCCTGGTGGTCATGATCCTTGCGCCGATTGCGGCGGCCCTGGTCCAGATGGCCATCAGCCGCGGCCGCGAGTACGAGGCCGACCGGGGGGGTGCCGAGATCTCGGGGGATCCCGAGGCCCTGGCCAGCGCCCTGAGCAAGATCGAGGCCTACGCCCACGGCGTGAGGAACCCTGATGCCGAGGCCAATCCGGCCACCAGCCACATGTTCATCATCAATCCGCTTTCGGGCGAAGGGATGGACAACCTGTTCTCCACCCATCCGTCCACAGCCAACCGCGTGGCGGCCCTGATGGAGATGAAGGGCGGGTAACTCGGCCTATTCGGCGGGCTCGGCCTGTCGACGGATCAGCAGCCGGTCGAACTCGGTCCAGACCCCCGCGTCGCCGTGCCACTGGCCGCGGGTCGCGGCCTTGGAATATTCGGTCGAGCGGGCCTCGAAGAAGTTGGCGTGCTCGACCCCCGACAGCATGGACTGCAGCCAGGGCAAGGGGTTTTCCCTGACCCCGTAGACCTCTGGCAGGGACAGCTGGCGTAGGCGCCAGTCGGCGATGAACCGGATGTAGGACTTGATGTCGTCCGGCGTCATGCCCTGGACCTCGCCAGCCGAGAAGGCGAGGTCGATGAACTTGTCCTCCAGCCCGACCACCGTCTTGCAGCAGTCGATGATGTCGTCGGCAACGGAGGGGGTGACCGCCCCGGTCTCCTGATTGAAGGCGTGGTAGAGCTTGATGATGCCCTCGCAGTGCAGGCTCTCGTCACGCACGGACCAGGACACGATCTGCCCCATACCCTTCATCTTGTTGTGCCGGGGGAAGTTCATCAGCATGGCGAAGCTGGCGAACAGCTGCAGGCCCTCGGTGAAGGCCCCGAACATGGCGAGGGTCCGGGCGATGTCGGCCTCGGTATCGACCCCGAACTGCTGCATGTAGTCGTGCTTGGCCTTGAGTTCCTGGAACTCCAGGAAGGCCGTGAACTCGGAATCGGGCATGCCGATGGTCTCGAGCAGCAGGGCGTAGGCGGCGATGTGGATCGTCTCCATGTTGGAGAACGAGGCCAGCATCATCTTGATCTCGGTCGGGCGGAAGACGCGCGAATAGCGCTCCATGTAATTGTCGTTCACCTCGACGTCCGACTGGGTGAAGAACCGGAAAATCTGGGTGAGCAGGTTGCGCTCGTGGTCATTGAGCTTGGTGGCCCAGTCCTTGAGGTCCTCGCCGAGCGGGATCTCCTCGGGCATCCAGTGGACCTGCTGCTGGCGCTTCCAGAAGTCGTAGGCCCAAGGATACCGGAAGGGCTTGTAGGCATAGGACGGGGTGAGCAGACCCGGCAGTTTGGACTTGGCGGACACGGTCAGGCTCTCCAGGGCGACAGGGGTAGGATCGGCAGATTGGCAATCAGTCTAGACACGGCACCATGCCGATATCTAGGGGCTGTGGCATCACCCGGCCCAACATGTTGTGCACGGGCTGGGGATAGCTGGCTTACTGACAGGCTAGGCATTCCTCGTAGTCCGTCCGGGCGTCCTCGACCATCGCGACGATCTCCGCGGTCTCGGCACCGGCGTGGGCAGCGCGCTGCACGGACTTGGAACGCAGGTAGTAGAGGGACTTGCACCCCTGCTCCCAGGCGGTCCAGTGCAGCATGTGCAGGTCCCACTTGTCGACATCCCCCGCCAGGAAGATGTTGACCGACTGGGACTGGCAGATGTCGGGCGTGCGGTCAGCAGCCAGCTCGATCACCCAGCGCTGGTCGAGTTCGAAGGCGGTCTTGTAGACGTCCTTCTCGTCCGGGGTCAGGAGGTCGAGGTGCTGGACCGAACCCTCGTTCTCGAGGATGGAGTCCCAGACCGACGGGATGTTCTGGCCCCGGGCCTCGAGCAGGCGCTCGAGGTAGGGATTGCGGACCGCGAAGGTACCCGACAGTGTCTTGTGCGTATAGATGTTGGCCGGGATGGGCTCGATGCCCGCGCTGGTCCCGCCACAGATGATCGAGATCGAGGCGGTCGGGGCAATGGCCAGCTTGTGCGAGAAGCGCTCCATGACACCGCGCTCGGCGGCGTCCGGGCACGGACCGCGCTCTGCGGCCAGGACGCGTGAGGCGGCATCGCACTGGCGGCGGAGGTGCTTGAACAGCCGCATGTTCCAGGACTTGGCCAGGGCGGACTCGAAGGGCACGTTCTGCATCTGCAGGAAGGAGTGGAAGCCCATCAGCCCCAGACCGACCGAGCGCTCGCGCCGGGCGGCGTAGATGGCGTTGGCCATGCTCGGGGGTGCCCGGGTGATGAAGTCCTCGAGGACGTTATCGAGGAAGCGCATGACATCCTCGATGAAGGTCGGATGGTCGCGCCACTCCAGGAAGGTCTCTGCATTGACCGACGACAGGCAGCAGACGGCCGTGCGCTCCTGCCCCAGGTGGTCGAGGCCGGTATGAAGCATGATCTCCGAGCACAGGTTGGACTGACGCACAGACAGGCCCAGGTCCCGCTGGTGCTGCGGCATGGAGCGGTTCACGGTGTCGGAGAAGATCAGGTAGGGCTCGCCGGTCTGCAGGCGGATCTCGAGGATCTTCTGCCACAGGCTGCGGGCATCGACCTCCCGAAGGACCTCACCGGTCTTGGGCGAGCGCAGGCCGAAAGGCGCGCCGTCGCGCACGGCCTCCATGAACTCGTCGGTGATGGAGATCCCGTGGTGGAGGTTGAGTGACTTCCGATTGAAGTCGCCCGAGGGCTTCCGGATCTCGAGGAACTCCTCGATCTCGGGATGGTGGATGTCGAGGTAGACCGCCGCCGAGCCGCGGCGGAGAGAGCCCTGGCTGATGGCCAGGGTCAAGCTGTCCATGACGCGGATGAAGGGGATGATGCCGCTGGTCTGGCCGGCGCCCTTGACCTTCTCGCCAATGGACCGGACGCCACCCCAATAGGTGCCGATGCCGCCACCATTGGAGGCCAGGGCGACGTTCTCGTTCCAGACGCCCTGGATGCCGTCGAGGGAGTCGTTCACCGCGTTCAGGAAGCAGGAAATCGGCAGGCCTCGGTCCGCCCCGCCGTTCGACAGCACAGGGGTCGCAGGCATGAACCAAAGGCGCGAGATGTAGTCATAGACCCGCTGGGCGTGGTCTGCGTCATCGGCGTAGGCGGTAGCCACCCGGGCGAACATGTCCTGGTAGGACTCGCCGGGAAGGAGGTAACGGTCCTCCAGGGTTGTCTTGCCAAAGTCGGTGAGGAGGGCGTCCCGGGACCGGTCGACCTGGACCTTCCGGACAAGCTGAAGCTGGGGCCGTTCCGTCGGCTCCGCCGGCACCTTGGCGTCCGCCTGCTCCAGCCGCCTGACGGCTTCATTCCCACTCATGACCTGCACCCGACATCCTCGCTGGCGGCGCGGTGCGATCCCGCGCCTGCCGCATCTCTATGACTACATCTAGTGGGCGCCCCGCCCGACTACGCAACATCATGGGCCACGAGCCTCATGAATCGTCAACGGGGCCAGCGGGTTGTCCCCCGGAGTTTTTTGCTAACGAGAGATTAACAGGGGGCTTGACGATTGAACATACAGGGGTTTCGACGCACCCCCGGATCCCGAATCACGAGACTGTGAACGGCCCATGCCGCCCAGGCGGGGCGCCTCGTGGTGAACTCGGACCCGCCTTCCCAGCGGCTCCCGGAATGGAAAAAGGGCCCGGTCGTGAGACCGGGCCCCCATATTTCCAGGCGTTTCCGCCTGCGATCAAAATCAGAAGTTGATGTCGATCGTCGAACGGCGGTTCAGGGGTTCCTTCACGCCGTCGCCAGTGGCGACCGCGAGTTGGGTTTCACCCTTCCAGTCCACCTGCATCAGCTGCTGGCCGACACCCTGACCGACCAAGGCGTCCGCAACAGCCTTGGCCCGGCGCTCGGAGAGGCGGGTGTTGTAGGCCGGCGAGCCGGACGAGTCGGTGTGGCCGACCACGATCACGCGGGTGGCATTGCCAGCCTTGGCGTATTCAGCCGCTTCGGTGACGATGGTCTGGGCTTCCGGCGTCAGGACGGACTGATCGAACGGGAAGTAGACCACGAACTGCTTCGCCTCGTAGGCCGGCGGCGGCGGAGGCGGCGGCGGCGGGGGAGGCGGGGGCGGCGGGGGAGGCGGCGGCGGCGGCGGCGGCGCGAAGGAGTAACGCAGGCCCAGGGTCAGGGACTGGTCCTCATAAACACCTTCGAAGGCGCCGGGCTGCAGGGCGTGGGTGCCCTTGGAGGCGAAGGTCACGTCCGAACCGCTGAGATAGCGGTAGGTCAGATCCACATCCAGGCGATCGGTCACGGCCCAAGCCACGCCGGCGATGCCCTGCCAAGCGAAGGCGGTGTCGCTGTCGTCGATGGACAGGTTCTGCTGGGCGGGGTTCGTCGCCGTGGCAGCGGGGCCGACCGGGGTAATGGTCGAGAACTGGCCCACGATGGTGTCAGCCGTGACATTGTTGATGCCGAGGCCAGCGCCGATGAAGGGGTTCAGAGCGGAGTCGGGCAGGAAGTCATAGATGACATTGCCCATGCCGGTGATCGACACGATGCTGCCCGTGGGCGAGCCGCAGTTCGGGGCGGTCGCCGAGCGGACCACGCCAGGCTGGCAGAGGCCGAGGATGGCGTTGCTCGCGCCGCCGCGGACAGAGTCCACGTCGCCGGGGCGATAGCCGCCCTCGAGTTCCACGCGCCAGTTCCTGGACACCTGGTAGCCGAGGCGGGCGAAGCCGGCCCAGTCTTCCGCCTGGTCGATCGACCAGTCGTAGGGCTTGCCATTAGCGGCATTGCTGCTCGACGTTGCGTCAATGCCCATCGGCCAGTGGTAGCCGGCATCGACAGCGCCGTACCAGCCGATTTCCCGGGCCGAAGCTCCGGAAGCGATGGCAACAGCGGCAAGAGCCGCTCCAGCCAGAAGTTTGATTTTCATATCAGAGCCCTCTCTTGCCCGATGGCGCCAACCCTGACGCCTAACACTTCGTATACCACCCTCGGCATGTCGTGGAAGTGTCGGGAGTGCAACACTAACTTGTTTTTGCGCTTCGATTTCGGGAGCAAATGCGGGAATCCCGAGGTTCACGGGCCGCCGGGACCTCATGAGGGCAATCCATCCCTAGGGTTGAGCTCCCGGCGGAAGGCGTCCCGTCTCTCGTGGATTGAGGCGATCACGGGCCCGGCGGGCAGGCCGACGCCCAACAGGACCGCCTCCGACAGCTGGAGGCTGGCCTCCACCGTATCCGGCACCGCATCGCTCACCCCCAGGTCATAGAAACGCAGGGCCTGGCGGCTATCCCTCGCCCGCGCGACAATCGTCAGGTCCGGCCTGCGGTCCCGGACGAGGGAGACCAGGGCCTCGACGGCAACGACGTCATCCCCCTCAGCGTCGGCAGTAACGACGAGGGCCCGGGCCGAATCCAGGCCACAGCGCTCCAGGAAACCCGGACGCAGGGCGTTTCCGAAATAGAGGCTGTGCCCGGCCCTGCGTCCCCGCTCGACCACACCTGCATCCTGGTCGATCGCCGACCAGGGCAGGCCGTGCCGGTCGAGCATCTCGCCAACCAGCCGACCGACCCGGCCGAAGCCAACCACCAGGATCTGCCCTTTCCCGGGTTCCGTTGGGCCAGAGGCCTCGGCGACGTCGGGGACGGCGCGGCCGGAGATTCTCAGCCCCAGGGCGGCAAGGGCCGGGATGCACATCATGGAAAGGGTCGCCGAGACCAGAAGGCTTTGCCCCATCACATCGGGAACCAGTCCCTGGGCCATGGCCGAGCCGAGGATCACGAAGGCGAATTCCCCACTGGCCGCCAGCAGCAGGGCGGTTTCCACGGCTGGCCGCCATTTCAGGCCAAATCCTCTGGCAAGCCCGAAGATCAGGGCTACGTTCAGGCCCATGAGGCCAAAGGTCACCCCAGCGATTTGGAGGGGCTGCTCGAGGATCAGGCCGACATCCAGGCCGATCCCGACGGCAAGAAAGAAGAGCCCGAGCAGCAGGCCCTTGAAGGGCTCAATGACCTGCTCGACCTGGTGGCGAAATTCGGTCTCGGCCAGGAGCAGGCCGGCAACGAAGGCGCCGAGCGCCATGGAGAGTCCGGCGAAGGCCGCCAGCAGGCCGGACCCCAGGACCACCAGTAGGCAGGCGGCCATGAACAGCTCCTCGCTCCGTGCCTTGGCAACTGACCGCATCATGGGGCGCAGGAAGAATCGGCCGAACCCGACCAGGGCGGCGACTGCGGCGACCGCCGGGGCGAAACTGAGGAGCAAGTCGGGCGACAGGCCCGCGCCGGCCTCGCGGCCGAGGAGAGATAGGGTGATCAATATGGGCGCGACAGCGAGATCCTGGAACAGGAGCACAGCGAAGGTGACACGCCCGGCCTGGACGTGCTGGCGACGACTCTCCGTGAGGATGGGCATGACCACGGCGGTGGACGAAAGCGCCATGGCTGCGCCGACGGCGGCCGCGGCGGCGGGGGAGGCCCCGAGGAGATAGGCTGTCAGGCCGACGATCAGCCCGCAGCCGAGGACCTGCAGGGTGCCCAGGCCGAAGACATAGCGCCGCATGAGCCAGAGCCGGGCCCAGGACAGCTGGAGCCCGATCATGAACATCAGGAAGACCACGCCCAGCTCGCCCAGCTGGGCCAGTTCCCGGGGCGAATTGATGGTGAACTCGGCAGCCCAGGGCGCGTGCGCGCCGAGGGCACCCAGTCCGGAAGGTCCGAGCAGGACGCCCGCCCCGAGGAAGCCCAGCACCGGGCTGATCCGCCAGCGACGAACCAGGGGAACCACGATCCCCGCTGTCGCCAGGAACAGGATGACGTCCTTGAAATCTCCGGGAGCCGGGTTCGCCATGGTTATCCTCGTCGGTCCGGACTATGGACCACGACGCTAGGGTGCGCGACCCCCGTCGCAACCGCGCCCCGGACCACGGCGGCCCGGAACCGCCCAGGCGCCAGAAATGGATGCCGGGGCCTCGGTTCAGCGCCATTGTCCTCGCCCCGACCTGTCGACGACCGGAGTTGCTGATGTCCCTGTCCCACCCCCGCCTCGCCTTAGGGGCCGCCGCCCTTGTCCTGTCGGCCCTGGCCCCGCCGGCCCTGGCGGCCGACCTCAGCGCGCCCCGCATGGGCACCTGGGGTTTCGACATGTCGGGACGCGATCCGGCGACCCCCGCCGGCGGGGATTTCTTCGCCCACGCCAATGGTGCCTATGTGGACCGGCTGGTCATCCCGGCGGACCGGTCGAGCTTCGGGGCCTTCGACGGCCTGCGCGAACTCTCGGTAGACCGGATGCACGCCGTCCTGGAGGCCGCCGCCGCCGATCCAGCACCCTCGCCTGACCGCCAGCGCCTCGCGACCCTTTATCGTAACTTCATGGACGAGCAGGCCGTGACCGCCCTAGGCGCCGGGCCCATCCAGCCCGCCTTGGCGGAAATCCGCGCGGCCGGCAGCCGGCGGGACATCGCTCGGCTTATGGGCAAGGCTGCAGGGGGCTTTGGCGGATCGATCTTCTCGGTCTTCGTCGCGGATGACGCCCGGAACCCGCAGGCCTATGCCGTCTACCTCGGCCAGTCCGGCCTCAACCTTCCCGACCGCGACTATTACCTGGAGCCGCGTTTCGAGCGACAGAGGACGGAGTACCGGGCCTATGTGGAGCGCATGCTGGGCCTTGCCGGCTGGCCGGACGCCGCCAGATCCGCGGACGCCATCCTGGCCTTCGAGACCCGGATCGCCCAGGCTTCCTGGACCAGCGCCCAGCGCCGCGACCGCGACCGCACCTACAACGCCACGGACCTGGCCGGACTGTCCCGGAGCGCCGCCGGCTTCCCCTGGGCAGACTATCTCCAGGCCGCAGGCCTGGGCGGGGCCAAGCGGGTGGTGGTGCGGGAACAGGGCGCCTTCCCCGAGCTCGCGAAGATCTTCGCAGAGACCCCCCTCTCCACCCTGAAGGCCTACATGGCCCTGAGCCTGACCGACAAGGCCGCTCCCTACCTCGCCCCGGCCTTCGACCAGGCCAACTTCGAGTTCCGCGGCAAGGTACTGACCGGTCAGCCGCAACAGCAGCCGCGCTGGAAGCGCGCCGTGACCCTGGTGGACGACCAGCTGGGCGAGGCCCTGGGCCGTGACTATGTCGCCGCCTACTTCCCCCCGGAGTCCAAGGCGCTGATGGAGGGTCTGGTCGCCGACATCAAGACCGCCATGCGGGGCCGGATCGAGACCGTCTCGTGGATGGGTCCCGAGACGCGGGCCAAGGCACTCGAAAAGCTTTCCAAGTTCAGCGTCATGATCGGCTATCCATAGACCTGGCGGGACTATTCCGGGCTGGAGATGAAGCCTGGCGACCTGTTCGGCGATGTCAGCCGCTCACGCCAGTGGGACTGGAACCGCCGCGTCGCCCGTCTCGACCAGCCGGTCGACCGCAAGGAGTGGGGAATGACCCCGGCGACGGTAAACGCCTATTACTCCTCGACCCGGAACGTCATCGTCTTCCCGGCGGCCATACTGCAGCCACCCTTCTTCGACCCCAAGGGAGACATGGCCATCAATTATGGCGGGATCGGCGGTGTGATCGGCCATGAGATCACCCATGGTTTCGACGACCAGGGCCGTAAGTCCGATGGCGACGGCCGGCTATCCGACTGGTGGACCCCCGAGGACGCTGCGCGCTTCACCGCCGAGTCGACCAAGCTGGGTGCCCAGTATTCCGCCTTCGAGGCCCTGCCCGGCGCCTTCATCAAGAGCGAGCTGACCATGGGCGAGAACATCGCCGACCTGGGCGGGGTCCTCCTGGCCCTGGACGGCTACCGGACGTCACTGAAGGGTGCGGACGCCCCGGTGATCGATGGACTGACTGGAGAGCAGAGGGTATTCTACGGGTGGGCCCAGGTCTGGCGCTCCAAGGTTCGGGAGGACAGGGCCCACCAGCTTTTGTCCACCGACTCGCATTCACCACCCCGTGCCCGCGTCAATGTCCCGATGCGCAATGTCGACGCCTTCTACCAGGCCTTCGGTGTGAAGCCGGGGGACGGCATGTACCTGCCTCCGGAGGCCCGGGCTCGCATCTGGTAGGGGCTCATCCCCGCCGGGAGAGGATGTCCCGGGCGGCGTGGACGCCTGTGGCGAAGACGGCCTGGAGGAGATAGCCCCCCGTGGGCGCCTCCCAGTCGAGCATCTCCCCGGCGATCCAGACCCCCGGCCGGGCGCGGAGCTGAAGGCCCGGGTCGAGATCTTCGAACCGGACTCCGCCGGCGGTGGAGATGGCGCGGTCCAGCCCCGTGGTCCCGGTCAGGCGCAGGGGAATCGAGCGGATGCGCGCCGCCAACGCCTCCAGGTCCGACGTCAGCGGTCCCGCCTCGTGGAGGAGCCCAATCTCCTGCGGCGACAGGGCCAAGGCCTTGCGGAGACGGTTGGAGAGGCTGGCCTTCCGGTCGGTGCGCGCCAGCCTGGCGACAAGATCTTCCGGCCGACGGCCGGGCCTGAGATCGATCTCGACGATGGCCTCGCCCCCCGCGTCCAGCACGTCTCGGAGGGCGGCCGAATGGGCATAGACGGCTCCGCCCTCGATCCCCTGCCGGGTCAGCATCACCTCGCCCCGCACCGCGCGCCCGGCGAACCGGACCTCGACACCCTTCAGGGGATGACCTGCATGGTCGCCGGGAAAGGCCGGGCTGAAGTCCGCGACGAAACCGCAGTTGGCAGGCCTGAGGGGTGCCGACACCACGCCAGCCTCTGCAAGGGTCGCAGTCCAGGCACCGTCCGCGCCCAGCCGGGGCCAGCTCGCGCCACCCATGGAGAGCAGCAGGGCATCGGCAGCCTCGGGGGCCTCCTCACCCCCAGCCTGGCGGAAGGTCGGTCGGCCCTCCCTGTCCCAGCCCGTCCAGGTCGAGCGAAGCCGAAGCTCCACGCCCAGGCCATCAAGCCGGGCCAGCCAGGCCCGGACGAGGGGCGAGGCCTTCAGGCGGCGTGGAAAGACCCTGCCGCTGGAGCCAACGAAGGTGTCCTGGCCCAGGCTTTCGGCCCAGTCGCGCAGGGCCTTCGGCGGGAAGGCCTCCAGCAGGGGGGCGAGGGTCCCTGACCGGTCGCCGTAACGGGCGATCATCTCCGTCAGGTCCTCGGAGTGGGTCAGGTTGAGACCTCCACGACCGGCCATCAGCAGGCGCCGCGCCGGACTGGGCATGCGTTCGTGCACTACCGCCCGGGCCCCGCCGCGGGCGAGCGTCTCAGCGGCCATGAGACCTGCCGGGCCGGCACCGACGATGACGACCCTGGGACTTGGCATGGACATGGGGGCTCCGGGTAAAGACGGACTGGCGGATTCGGGGCTTTAGCGGCAGTCTGGCAACATGAACCGCAACCATCCCCTGCGGGCGGTCGCGGCCGCCCTCCTCCTTCTGGCGGCGTCCCCCGCCTAGACGCAAGCGCCGCCTTCGCCGCCTCCGTCGGCGGGGCCCAGCGAGCAGGAAC
Source organism: Phenylobacterium deserti (assembly GCA_945874825.1). GTDB lineage: Bacteria > Pseudomonadota > Alphaproteobacteria > Caulobacterales > Caulobacteraceae > Phenylobacterium > Phenylobacterium deserti_D. The sequence continues at coordinate 12,005 of CAMCIK010000034.1, forward strand.
GCCAGAGCGAGTCCCTTAATGCAGGCATCAACTCCCGGAACGCCGAGGTGCCCCGCCGGAACGCAGACATCGCGCGGAGAGTCGCCGAAGAAGAAGCCTTGTATCAGGCGCGCCTGGCGGAGTGGTCGGCGCAGAATGCCGAAGCCGAGGCCAAGGCGAAGGCCTGGGAGCGGGCCCAGGCGGAGTGGTAGGCGCAGCTGGCCGCCTGCCGGGCCGAGCCCTTTTCCGGCTGCAATCCTCCCAAACTGACAAAACGGTCAAATTACTGAGGGCAGACAAAAAACAACCCGCCTTGCGGCGGGTTGCTTGAGCTCTGCGGCTCCGAATCTAGAAGGGCGTTTCCTCCCCGAAACGCCGGAGATCAACGGTCGAATGCCGTCGTGTCTCTCGCTTGGGGCGAATTGATGTCAAATTCGCGACCCTGTCAACCACCGCCCTATTTCAAGGCCCGCCTTTGGAGAGAATCCAGGAATTATCTGACTCAAATGTCAGTTTTTTTCAGGGCGGCCTGGAGCCTGTCCCATGGCGGACAGGCCATCTCGAAGACGAAGTCCGGCCGGGAGGCGGTAACCGGACCCCGTCCGGCCGCAGTCAGACGCTCCGCCACCCGGGGGACCAGGGCCACCGGTGCCAGCAGGCCGTTGGGCCGACGGACGGCCCCCAGGGCCTCAAGGTCGGGCAGGATCGGATCGTCGTCGCCGCCGGGCCAGATGAGGGTGGCCGAGGCGTGGGCGGCGGCCCGGGCCTCGAAGATCCGGATCAGCGACTCCGCGGCGGTGAGCCCCTCCGGGGTCCAGTCGGCCCGAAGGCCCGCGGCGAGGTGGGCCTGGCTCCTCAGGATGACGCCGTCCTCCAGGATCTTCAGGTCATTGGCCTGGAGGGTGGCCCCCGTCGTGGTGATGTCGACGACGATGTCGGCGACCCCGGCGGCCGGAGCACCTTCAGTGGCACCCCCCGACTCGACGATCCGGTAGTCGGCGATTCCGTGGCGGGCGAAGAATTCACGGGTCTGAGCCAAGTACTTGGTCGCTACCCTCAGCCGGCGGCCGGTACGGACCCGTCTCTCATGGGCCACATCCTCGAGGTCTGACATGGCGGATACGTCGAGCCAGCTGCGTGGGGCGGCGACCACGAGGTCGGCGCGGCCGAAGCCCAGGGGACGGAGAAGAAGGGTTGCCTCGGCAGACCCTGGGCCCTGTTCCCTGAGCAGGTCCTCGCCGGTGACGCCCAGGTGGACATCCCCGACGACAAGAGCCTCGGCGATGTCACCGGCCGAGAGCAGGCGAACCCGCACGCCTTCGGCACCACGGAGACGCGCCCTGTAGCCGCGGTCGCCCCCGCTCATGGCGAGGCCAAGTCCGCAATCCTGGAGCCAGGCTTCGACCTGCTCCTTGAGGCGTCCCTTGGACGGTACGGCCAGGATCAGGGGGTCGCTCATTGTCCCACCTCCAGAAGGGCCCGGCCCGGCCGGATCATACCTCCGAGCGCCGATCCGCCGCCATTTGACCCGCCGGAGAGCCGGGCGGGCAGGCTGTCATAGCGCCCTCCGGCCGCGACGGGACGCGCCGGGCCCAGAGCTTCCGACACGACCTCGACCACGAGGCCGTCGTAATAGGCGAAATCTCCCCGGGGCGCGGCATCGAAGACGGCCGGCGCGGCACCGGCCGAGGCGGCCTCGATCCCGTCCAGACGGCGCTCCCATTCCGACAGGCGTGCCCCAAGGGCCGGGGCGGCGGGCGCCAGGCCTGCAATCTGCGCCAACGCCGCCCGCGGGGCCTCGCTGACGGACAGGTAGGCGCGGACAGCGTCGACCTGTCCGGGCGACAGGGCGGGCGCGCGGGAGGCTTCCGAACGGGTGACCAGGCGAGCTGCGATCTCTCCGGCGGTGCGGCCGCCGACCGGGGTGATCCCGGCGAGGGTCCAGACCTCCTCGAGGAGGGCGGAAGCCTCTTCCGGGGGAAGGGCGGCAAGGCGTCCGGCCAGGACGCCCTCCCCGGCTCCGGACCGATCCTTCGCCTGTCCATTTCGCTCCAGCTCCGCGGCGAGCCGGGAGGGACGTCCTGCCATGCGGGTCAGCCGCGAGGCCTGGTCCGGGTGAAGGCCCAGCGCGTCCAGGAAGGCGGTAAACAGGCCAGCGTCGCCAAGCCGGAGGGAAAGGTCGTCGCGCCCGCCTGCCCGGGCGGCCCGCCAGAGCAGGTTCACCAGGTCGGCATCGGCGGCAGGGCGGTCGCTGGCGGCGGCGAACCGCTCGATCCCGATCTGCAGGACTTCCTCCGCCTCGTCCTCCGAGGCGCGGAAGACCAGGCCCTCGTAGGCATAGTCGCCTCCGGCCGCGCCAGAGGCCAGATGCAGGCGCGCGACGGGCGCGGTGAAGTCGGGACGCAGGCAGACCTCCTCGCCGGCGGCCGCCTGCAGGACGAAGAGCCGGGAGCGAAGGGCCTCTCCGGCGAGGTCAAGCACCAGGGACAGGGGCTGCAACACCGATGGCTGGACCCAGATGGCACCGGTCTCGCGGAAGGGCGCGCGGAGGGCTTCGAGGCCGTCGGCGGGGAAGGGCGGCTCCTGGATCACGGTGCCTCTCCGAGGATGCGCCGCAAGACGGCAACCAGCTGGTCCCGCGGGACCGTTTGCTGGCCGGGCCGTTCGGTCCGCCAGGCGGCGTTGTCAGTGACATCGGAGGCCAGGGCCCGGCCGAGGTCCAGGTCCTTGACCGTGACGGTTCCCGCGGCGATCTCGTCGCCCCCGAGGATCACGGCGGCAGGCGAGAGCCGGCGGTCGGCGTACTTCATCTGGGCCTTCATGCCCGAGGCGCCCAGGTAGACCTCGGCGGCGATCCCCGCGGCCCGGAGTTCGGAGGCCACGGCGAAGTAGGCGCCCATGTCATCGGGGGAGAAGGCGATAACCACCACGGGGCCCCTCGCCTCCTGGCCAGCATCCCGGCCGGCGGCGCGCAGGGCGGCCGCCAGGCGGGAGACGCCGAAGGAGAAACCGGTCGCCGGGGTGCGTTCGCCAGTGAAGCGGGCGATCAGGTCGTCGTATCGGCCACCGCCGCCCACCGAGCCAAAGCGCGCGGGCTGGCCTTTCTCGTCCAGGGTGTCCAGACGCAGCTCGGCCTCGAAGACGGCCCCGGTGTAGTACTCAAGCCCTCGGACCACCGACGGATCGAAGACCGCACGGTCCGCGCCCACACCCATGCTGGCCAGGGCCCTGTCTATGCCCGCCAGTTCCGCAAGGCCCGCGTCACCCTCGACCGAGCCGCCGATCACATCGGCGATGCGGCGCAAGGTCTCGGCCCGGTCCCCGGCCCCGGCGGCGGTGAAGGCCAGGACGGAGTCGACCGCGGCGGTCGCCAGCCCCGCCCCGCGGGTGAAGGCACCGGACTCATCGCGGCGGCCCTCGCCCAGCAGCAGGCGAACCCCCTCGGGACCCAGCCGATCCAGCTTGTCCACCGCCCGAAGGACGGCGAGCTTCTGGCCGTCGTCGGCCACGCCGGCCCTCTCGAGGAGGCCATTCAGGAGCCGTCGGTTATTGATCCGCAGGACGTAGCCGCCCTCGGGCAGGCCGGCGGCGGCCAGACCCTCGGCAGCCATGGCGATGATCTCGGCGTCGGCCTCAGGCCGGGCCGAACCCACCGTATCGGCGTCACACTGGGTGAATTCGCGGAACCGGCCCGGGCCGGGCTTCTCGTTCCGCCAGACCGGGCCAAAGGCGTACCGGCGGAAGGGCTTGGTCAGGCCCTCGCGGTTCTGGGCCACGAACCGGGCCAGGGGCGCGGTGAGGTCGTAGCGCAGGGCCATCCACTGGTCGTCGTCGTCCTGCAGGGCGAAGACGCCCTCATTTGGGCGGTCAGCGTCGGGCAGGAACTTACCCAGGGCGTCGGCATACTCCAGGGCGCCGGTGTCGAGGGCCTCGAAGCCGTAGCGCTCGTAGACCTCGGAGACGCGGGTCAGGATGCGGCGCTCCGCGGCCAGGTCGCGGGCGCGCCGGTCCATGAAGCCACGGGGGGGTCGGGCTTCGGGGCGGGGCGTCTCCCCGTCGGGGATGATGTCAGTCGTGGAGGTGGTCATTTCCTATCCCTTGGGTTTGCCAGGGACGGAGCCGCCGGCCGGGCCCGTCCGCATTGCGCGGGGGCCGGCGCCGGAGGTTCGATCAGGCCGAACGCACTCGCCCGCTCCCGCTTTCACAGGTCGGATGGTGGAGGCCGTGATGATGAACCTGACGGAACATGGGCCGGGTCCCTAACCCATCGCCGCCGGGCCGTCCAGCCCCGGGGGCCGGACGGAAGGGGTTCAGGGCAGGAGGTCAAGGTCCGGCGTGCGATATTCCAGGCCTGACAGGGCGGAGCTTCGATCGGCAGAATCGAACCCCTCCATGATCTTCTGGAACCGCATCTGTACGAAGGGGCGCATGTCCGGATGGGTGAAGATGTAGAGGTCGCCGGCCTGAAGGGCCTCCAGCACCCGGGCGCCGACCCGGGCGGGGTCGATGCCGTTGGCGACCCGATCGTCCGGGACGATCTCCCGCATCTGGGGGCCGCCGAACTTCGCCGGGCGGTTGCGTCCCGACTGGTTGATGCCGGTGCGCACGAAGCCCGGGCAGAGGACCTGGACCTGGATGTTCTCGGGTGCCAGCTGGGCCGCCCAGCCCTCGGTCAGGGCCACAACGGCGAACTTGGAGGCGCTATAGGCCTCCATGCCCGGAGGCGACATGTGGCCAGCCATGGAGGCGGTATTGATGACGGCCCCGCCCTCGCCGTGAGCGCGGATGTGCGGCAGGAAGGCCTCCAAGCCATAGATCACCCCCATGAGATTAACCTGGAAGGTCCAGTCCCAGTCGGAGGGCTTCATCTCGTCGACGGGGCCGCCGGCACCGACGCCGGCGTTGTTGCACAGGACGTGGACCTTGCCGAAGGCGGAGACTGTTTCCCGGGCGGCGGCGACCAGGGCGGCGCGGTCGGTGACGTCGCACTGGACGGCGGCGACGCGCACCTGCCGGGCCTCAAGCTCGGCCACGGCGCGGGCCAGGGGCTCGGCCTCGATGTCGGCGAGCATGACATTCATGCCCGCGGCGCCGAAGGCATGCGCCATGGCCAGGCCGAGGCCGCTGGCCCCGCCGGTGATGAAGGCGGTCTTTCCCGCGAGGTCCTGCATGTGGGTCTTTCCTTTTGACGTCAGATCTTTCGGTCGCCCTGCCAGTAGGCGTCGCGGAGGATGCGTTTGTACAGCTTGCCCGTGGGCAGGCGGGGCATTTCCTCGATGAAGTCGAGGGAGCGCGGTGCCATGTAGTGGGCCAGGTGCTCGCGGGCATACTGCATCAGTTCGGCGGCGAGCGCCTCGGTCGGCGCCACGCCGGGGGCCGGCTCGATCACCGCCTTGACCGCCTCGCCCATCTCGGGGTCGGGCACCCCGAAGACCGCCACGTCCGCGACCTTGGGATGGGTGATCAGGGCGTCCTCGATGGCCTGAGGATAGATGTTGACCCCGCCAGAGATGATCATGAAGGCCTTGCGGTCGGTGAGGTAGAGATAGCCGTCCGGATCCAGGTAGCCGACGTCCCCCAGGGCGTTCCAGCTGGGATGGAGCGGATGGCGGGCGGACCGGGTCTTCTCGGGGTCGTTGTGGTACTCGAAGGTCGGGATCTCGCGTTCGAAATAGACCAGCCCCGTCTCACCGGGAGGCAGGTCGTTCCCCTCCTCATCGCAGACGTGCAGGACACCCACCGCCGCCCGGCCCACCGAACCGGGGTGCTTCAGCCAGTCCTCGCTGTCGATGAAGGTCGAGCCCGACCCTTCGGTGCCCGCATAGTATTCGTAGAGGACCGGCCCCCACCAGTCGATCATCTGGCGCTTGACCTCCACCGGGCAGGGCGCGGCGGCGTGGATGGCGACCCGCAGGCTGGAGACGTCGTAGGCCCGGCGGACCTCTTCCGGCAGCTTGAGCATGCGCACGAACATGGTCGGCACCCATTGGGAATGGGTGACCCGGTAGTCCTGGATGAGCTCGAGGGACCGCTCGGCGTCGAAACGCTCCATCATCACCACCGCCCCGCCGAAGGACTGTACGGTGACCACATAGGCCAGGGGGGCGGCGTGGTAGAGGGGGGCCGGCGACAGGTAGACGGTGTCGGGGCTGAACGCGTAGCGGTTCGCCTGCTGCCGCAGGGCGAAGGCCTCGGCAGGGCTCACCTCCGGCAGGGGACGCAGTATGCCCTTTGGGCGGCCCGTGGTGCCTGAGCTGTAGAGCATGGAGTCGCCCATCCACTCCTGGTCCAGGGGGGCAGGCGAGGCACCGTCGCGGGCGGCCTCGTAGGACTCCCAGCCCGGGATGACGCCATCGACCATCAGGCGGAACGGACAGGCGGGGATCAGGTCGGCCAGGCCCTCAGCGATCTCGCGCTTGGCGAAGGAACTGACCAGGACCTTCGCGCCGCAGTCATTGACGATGTAGGCGGCCTCGTCCGGCGGCAGGTAGCGGTTGATGGTGGTGATGTAGAGCCCCGAGCGGAAGCAGGCCCAGACCGCATCCAGGAAGGCGAGGTTGTTTTCCATCAGGAGGGCCACGTGGTCGCCGCGCTTCAGGCCCCTGGCACGGAACAGGTTGGCCACCCGAAGGGCGCGTTCGTTGAGCTCGGCGAAGGTCACGACCTTGCCGGTGTCCGCCGAGATCAGGGCCGGCTTGTCGGGGGTCAGGCGGGCGTGATCGGCGAGATACATGGGCCTTGTGTCTCCTCCAGCGGGGGCGCTGGCCACCCCTCTTCGATCACTGTAGCGGAGGCGCCGGAGGCGTAAACCCGTCGCGGGACTCAGTCGCTGCGGAGGCGGGCGATCAGGGCCTCGGTGGAGGGATCGTGCGCGCCAGCCGGGCCACCCTCCAGCTCGGGAAGGATGCGCGCCGCCAGCACCTTGCCCAGCTCCACGCCCCACTGGTCGAAGCTGTTAAGCCCCCAGAGGAGACCTTCGACAAAGACCTTATGCTCGAACAGGGCCAGGAGGGCACCGAGGGTCGGCGGGTCCAGCCGCTCCATCAGCAGGAAGCCTGAGGGCCGGTCGCCCGGAAAGGCCTTCTGCGCGGCAAGGACGGGATCGCCACCGGCAGCCTGCAGGGCCTCGGCCTCCGTCCGTCCGGCCATCAGGGCCTCGGCCTGGGCCACGGCGTTGGCCAGGAGGGCGCGGTGGGCGGCCGGGTCCCCCTCCACCGGCTGGCGGACGGCGAGGATATCGAGGGGGATGACGTCGGTCCCCTGGTGCAGGGCCTGGAAGAAGGCGTGCTGGCCGTTGGTGCCCGGCTCTCCGAACACGACGCCGGCTGTAGGCCGGGCGACGGGACGCCCGTCGCGGCCCACGCGCTTGCCGTTGGACTCCATCTCCAGTTGCTGAAGGAAGGCCGGCAGGAGCCTGAGGCGCCGGGCATAGGGAACCACGGCGCGGGCCGGGCGACCGAGGATGTCCCGGTTGAAGACGTGGGCCAGGGCCAGGACTACGGGCAGGTTCTCACCGGCCGGGGCCTGGCGGAAGTGGGCGTCCATGGCCGCGGCACCTCCAAGCAGGCCCGAAAAGGCCTCGGGCCCCAGGGCGATGGCGCAGGACAGGCCCACCGCCGACCACAGGGAGAAGCGTCCCCCAACCCAGTCCGCGAAGGGAAAGATACGCTCCGGGTCGACGCCGAAGGCGGCGGCGGCTTCCGGCGCGGCGGTGACGGCGACCAGGCGGGACCCGGCCCCCGGCGCCGTCTCCATCCAGGCGCGGGCAGCACGGGCGTTGAACAGGGTCTCCTGGGTGGTGAAGGTCTTGGAGGCGACCACCACCAGGGTCCGGGCCGGGTCCAGGCCGGCGAGGGCGGCGGTGATCTCGGACGGATCGACATTGGCGGCGAAGCGCAGGTCGATACCGGGAGCGATCGGGGCCAGGGCCTCCCAGACGAGACGCGGCCCAAGGTCCGACCCGCCGATTCCGATGTGCAGGACGGCGTCGATCTCGCCCTTCCGGCGGACCTCCCCGGCGAAGGCGAGGATGCGATCCCGGGCAGAGCGGACCTCGGCGGTAACATCATGGCCAAGGGCCGCCCAGGGCCCGGCCTCCGGCGCGCGCAGGGCCATGTGCAGTACGGCCCGGCCTTCCGAGGCGTTCACCGGCGCGCCAGCGAACAGGGCCTGGCGGGCGGCAGAAAGGTCGGCGGCGGCGACCAAGTCCAGGGCGCGGGCAAAGCTGGCCTGCGACCAGGGCTGCTTGGACAGGTCGAGGGCCAGGCCGCAGGCCTCGAAGGTCAGGACCCCGACCCTGTCGGGCTCGATGTCGAAGAGCCGACGCAGGGGCGGGTCCGCAGCTGCCGATCCGGCCAGCGCCTCCCAGGGATCGGTCATGGCGCTCACCCCCTGGCGGCTTCCTTCACGGCCCGGGCGACGATATCCGGGGTCAGGATCTGGGGCAGGATCTTCGGCTCGCCACCCCCGGCGGGATAAACCAGGTAGAGGGGAACCCCCGCCATGCCGAACCGGGCCAGATCCTCGGCGATGACGCTATCGCGCCGGGTCCAGTCCGCCTTGAGATAGACCGTGCCGCTGGACTTGAAAGCGTCCGCGGCCGCTCGGGTGGAAAAGGCGACCCGCTCGTTCACCTGGCAGGTGACGCACCAGGCGGCGGTGTAGTTGACAAAGACGGCCTTGCCTTCGGCCCGCAAGGCCGCGAGGCGCTCGGGCGAATAGGCTTCATAGGCCAAACCGCCGGACTCGCCGGACCCGGCCAGAGCCGAGGGCTCGGCGGCGCTGGGCCAGACCGCCCCGGCGACCGCGAGAACGGCGACCAGCAGGGCCACGAGCCCCTGAAGGCGCGCGGGCCGGCCCTGGGCAGCGCGGGCCTGGGCGAGACCGGCGAGCCAGCAGGCGAAGGCCAGGGCGACGGCTGCCGCCAGGAGACGCGCCAGAAGGTCCGGACCCGCCTGGACGGCGAGGACCCAGGCCAGCCATCCGGCTGCGCCGTACATCGGGAAGGCAAGGACCCGCCGGAAGGTCTCCATCCAGGGACCCGGTCGGGGAAGGCGCGACAACAGGCCTGGCACCAGGGCGGCAAGGGTGAAGGGCGCCGCAAAGCCCAGGCCCAGGCCGGCAAAGACCGCCAGCGAGGCGGCGGGCGGCTGGGTCATTGCCCATCCCAGGGCCGGGGCCATGAAGGGCGCCGTGCAGGGCGCAGCGACGACAACGGCGAGGGCACCGGTCAGAAAGGCCCCCAGTCCGCCACCCCGGGAGGCCGCGCCGGCACCAACCCCCTGCAGGGAGGACCCGATCTCGAACAGGCCCGACATGTTGAGGCCCACCGCCAGCATCAGCAGGGCGAGGGCGGAGACCACCGGCGGTGACTGCAGCTGGAAGCCCCAGCCCACGGCGGCCCCGCCGGCCCGAACGACCAGGAGGAGGACCGCGAGGCCGAGGAAGGTGGCCATCACCCCGCCGAGGAAGGCCAGGCCCTGGAAGCGTGAAGCCCGACGGTCATGGCCATGCCCGGCCAGGGAGGCAGCCTTCATGGCCAGGATCGGGAAGACGCAGGGCATGAGGTTGAGGATGAGACCACCCAGGAAGGCGAAGGCGATGGCGCCCAGGAGGCCGCCACCGCCGCCGGTCGCCGGGGCAGCGGCGGGGGGCGGGCCAAGGCCCGAGGCGCCTGCGGGTATGGGGCCCAGCCGGGCGTCGACCTCGTAGAACTTGCCGTCCACCTCAAGGACCCCGGAGAGGCTGGTGGGCGCAGCGGCACCCGGCGTCGGCTTCAGGGTGAGGGTCAGCCCCTCCGGTCCGCGGTCGAGGGCCTGGGAAGCTGCGTGGTCGATGACGCCCCCGACATAGGGGAAGAAATAGACCGCCCGGGCACCGCCCCCGGCGATCGGTGCGCCCGTGGCGGCCAATCGCAGGCCCGAGGGTCCGGTTGCGAGGGCGGCCTGGACCTGACCGGGCCGGGGCGTGGCGGCAAGGGCGGCCTCGATCCTCGGGCCCCAGACGGGATCGGCGGGGGCGGGGCCGGAGACTACATCCAGGGTGATGGAAAGATCCGCGTCCTCGGGGATGCAGACGTCCGAGCAGACAAGGAAGGCGGCCTTGGCCGAGAGGGTGACTTGACTGCCGAGCCGGGCGCTCGCGGGCACCCGGACCGTCACCGGCAGGAGAACCTCGCCGGAATAGCCGTAGTTCATCAGCGGGCCGACAAGGGTCCGGGCGGGCGGCGCCCAGACGAGTTCGCCTGCGGACCAGCCGGGCGGAAGCGTCCAGGCAAGTTCCGTCGGCGCGCCGGAGTCCCCGGAATTGCGCCAGTAGGTGTGCCAGTCCTTGTCGATCTTCTGGCGGAGGGCCAGGCGGACCTCACCGCCCGGCGACACCCCGCGGGAGGCGGAAACCAGTTCTGACTCGATGTGCCCTGACCGGACCGGGGCCGCGAGGCTTGGTGACGGGGGCAGGACCGACAGGGCGACCAGGGCGACCAGGCCGGCGAGCAATCTGTTGAACATACGGTTCCCCGAGGGCCGCGCAGACCGCGCCCCTGTCTAATATGGGCCCACACCCCCTTATGGCAATCCGCGGGCTTCGGACGCAGGGGGTCGATTTCAGTCCGTCCTACAGCCATGATCGCGGTCAGTTGAAACCGCGACGAGGGAGACCCGTGCGTGCCGGGCAGGTTTGACGAGATCGAGATCGGGCTGGTGGTGGCCCTGGGCGACGTCCGCGTCGACACCCGGGCGCTGGAAGGGTTCATCGAAGCCTTCGCCCCGGGGTGGCCCGCCGAGCGAGGCGCCCCGGACGCCATGGTCTACGCCATCTGGAGCCGGCTCGACGCGGTCGCCACGATCGGCTGGCCGCAGACCAAGCGATTGGGCGTGGACGCCTTGCGGTGGGTGCGCAACCCGCCTGCGGGGGAGATGCTGCGCGGGCGCATGACCATCATGGGCAAGGACCCGGTGGGCGACGGCAAGGGCATCATCATCGCCCAGCATGACCTGCTGGACGAGGCGGGCCGGCTGGTCTTCTCCTGCCTGACCCGCTCCGTATTCGCGCGCTAGACCGCCTGTCCGGCAGCCCGGACCTGGGCCTCGGACATCTTGAAGATCTGCAGGGCCACCAACCGGTCCCAGCCAAACAGGCTGATCAGGTGGGCGTAGATCTGCTGCAGGGCGCCGTTGTCGCGGAGGTCGGCCAGCTTGTCATGCGGCAGGGCATTGAGCTTGGCCTCGGAGATACCGAAGTACTCGGCGATCTGCTGGGGTTCGCCCGCCGATCCGTCCTCGTTGATCGGCGTATGCGTCGCCGTCTTGACTTCGAAGAGATCCAGTTCCTTGAGGAGCTGGATGAAGCTTATCGTCTTCTGCCGCTCGACCTCGTAGTTGTTGCAGAATTCGATGCAGTTCTGGGTGTACTCGCTGGGCGTGCCATCCGGATTGAAGAAGGACAGGTCGCCGCCCTCGACGATGAACTCCGCGGAACGGTCGATGCAGAGGATCGACTGCTGGGCGGCGTCGTCATTGGCGAAGACGAAGGGATAGCGGCGGATGTAGGCCGGAACATAGATCCCCGGGTCGAACAGGCCATCCTCCCGCAGGAACATGTTCTGCTCGGCGTTCAGCCCCATCACCGCCAGGGGCGTCTTGTCCTCGCCCACGAAGATGATCGGATAGGTCAGGCAGGCGATGCTGAACTCGGTCACCGTCAGCGGGACGGCGTGGCCGATC
>CAMCIK010000035.1 GCA_945874825.1 Phenylobacterium deserti
GGTCCACGGTCGCGCGAGACGAGCCGGTTCGCCGCCACCGAGGTGGAGCAGGAGAGACGCACGTTCAGGGGCCGGCCCCTATCCCTCACCTGGAAGGTCCAGGTGGTGCAGCCGGGGGAATGGCCGGGGGTAAAGCGGGGGGTCAGGACGGCGTCTCCGAGGCGGACGGGCTGGCCGTCCTTCAGGTCGCCATCGACCTTGACGGGGGCAAAGTCGAGGCCGCGCATGTCCTCCCAGCCCGGGTAGGTCCCGGTCTCCAGGGCCTTCCGGTCGGAGGGATTGGCCAGAAGCCGGGCACTGGTGTCGCGCTTGAGGTCGGCCAGCCCGCCCGTGTGGTCGAAGTGGGCGTGGGTGTTCAGCAGTATCTTCACGTCCTTCGGCTGGAAGCCGAGCTGGCGGATGCTGGACTGGATCAGGGGTGCGCTGGTCGGCATGGCGCCGTCGATCACGATGTGCCCCTCAGGCGTGGTGATGAGCCAGGTCGAGATGCCTGCCGTGCCCACGTAGTAGAGGTTGTCGGCCACCCGGAAGGGATCGGTGGGCGCGCTCCACTCCGGCGGGCTGGTGGGCGCAGCGACGGCGGTGCCTGCGGCCAGGAGGCCGGCGATCAGGGCAGTTCTCATGCAGCAGCTCCCTCCCCGGTGGACTCACGGAGCCCGAGGATGCGGCAGATGGCATAGACCAGATCGGCTCGGTTCAGGGTGTAGAAGTGGAAGTCGGAATAGCCCTCCTCCGCCAGCTTGACGCACATCTCGGCAGCGACGCCGGCGGCGATCATGCGGCGGGTGTCGGGGTCCCGGTCCAGGCCCTCGAACAGGGCGCCGAGCCAGGCGGGCAGGGGAATGCCCACGGGCCCCGCCATACGCTTCAGCCCCTTGAAATTCGAGACCGGCATTATCCCCGGCGAGATGGGAAGGGTGACGCCGGCCTTGCGGACCCGGTCCATGAACCTCAGGAATCCGTCGACGTCATAGAAGAACTGGGTAATGGCCCGGGTCGCCCCGGCATCGATCTTGGCCTTGAGCACGTCGATGTCGTGGTCGATCGAGCCACTTTCGGGATGAGTTTCCGGGTAGAGGCTGACGCTGACCTCGAAGGGGCCGATGTCGCGGATGCCCGAGGTCAGCTCCGTGGCGTTGAGGTAGCCGTCTGTTCGCGGGACGTAGACCCCGCCGATCTGGCCGGGGGGATCACCCCGCAGGGCGACGATGTGCCGGACGCCGGCGTCCCAGTAGTCGCGGATTACCTCGTCCACCTCGGCCCGGCTTGCGTCGACGCAGGTCAGGTGGGCGGCGGGCGACAGGTCGGTCTCGGCCAGCAGGCGGCTGACTGTGCGGTGGGTCCGGTCCCGGGTCGAGCCGCCGGCCCCGTAGGTGACGGAGACGAAGGCCGGGTTGAGGGGAGCGAGGCGACGGATGGCCTCCCACAGTGCCAGCTCGGCCTCCTCGGTCTTGGGCGGCGAGAACTCGAAGGAAACACGGGGCGGGGCGGCGAGGCCCGCGCCGGCGCGGGCGATGGGACCCAGGGCGGTGTCGGTCATGAAGGGCTCCGTTCGGCGGTCCAGACGCAGACGGTCAGGCCGTCGCTGCGGGCGGGGGACAGGATTTCCAGGCCGGTCTGGCGCAGGCCCGCCGCCGACAGCCACCGCTTCATCTCGGGGGCGGAAAAGCCCAGGCGTCGGTGCTGGTGCTGCTCGCGCAGGACCTCCAGGGCGTGTGGGGCGAAGTCGACGATGACCAGCCGTCCCCCTGGGGCGGCAAGGCGTCCGGCCTCGCGCACGGCCGCGGCGGGGTCGCCCAGGTAGTGCAGGACCTGGTGCACGACCACCAGGTCGGCGCAGCCGTCGGGCAGGCGTGTGGCGAAGATATCCCCGTGGCGCAGGTCGCAGGCGGGCAGGCGGGCTGCCTCCACCCGGGCCCGGGCGACGTTGAGCATCTGCTGGGAGAGGTCGAGCCCCAGGCAGGAGGTGGCGCGCGGCCCGAGCAGGGTCAGCATGCGGCCCGACCCGGTCCCCAGATCGACCAGCCGGTGGAAGGGACCCGGCCCGGCGGCGTCCTGGATGGCGGCTTCTACGCGGTCCTCCGCCACGTGCAGCGAGCGGATCTCGTCCCAGGTTGCGGCGTTGCGCGCGAAGTAATGGTCGGCGGCGGTCCGGCGCTCGCCGCGCACCGCTTCCAGCCGTTCGGCGTCGCGAACCAGGACGGGATCGGTCCCGTCCACGGCGGCGAGGACGCGATCTGCGAGGGTGCGGCACTCACCCTCCGCGGCCGGACGGTAGAAGACCCAGGCCCCGTCCGGGAACCGTTCGACGAGCCCCGCCTCGGCGAGCAGGCGAAGGTGGCGCGAGACCCGGGGCTGGCTCTGGTCCAGCACCTTGCAGATCTCAAGGACCGCCAGTTCCTCCCGCGCCAGCAGGGCGAGGATGCGCAGCCGCGAAGGCTCTCCCGCAGCGCGCAGGACGTCGACGGTGCGGTCAGCGCTCAACATGAACGCATAAAGATATCTTTATGTCTTTATGTCAACCCGACGCGGGGCGACATCAGGCCAGGTCGTCCAGGACCCCGCCCAGGATTTCGAACAACTTTCCGATCTCGGCTTCGCTAATGATGAGCGGAGGTGACAGGGCGATGATGTCGCCCGTCGCCCGGACCAGGAGCCCGGCCCTGAGCGCCTTCACCAAGACCTCGTATCCGCGGGCACCTGGGGCGTCTGCCCGGGGGGCCAGTTCGATTGCGCCCATCAGGCCGATGTTGCGGATGTCGATAACGCTCGGCTTGTCGCGCAGGGCGTGGATTGCGTCCTCCCAGAGGTTCGCCAGGGACTTCACCCGGGTGAAGAGCCCATCGCGCCGGTAGACTTCCAGGCTGGCGAGGGCCGCCGCGCAGGCCACGGGATGCCCCGAATAGGTGTAGCCGTGGAAGAACTCGATGGCGGCGGGCGGTCCCTGGACGATGGCGTCATGCACCTTCCGGTGGGCGAAGACCGCCCCCATGGGCAGGGCGCCGTTGGTGATGCCCTTGGCGGTGGTCATGATGTCTGGCGTGACGCCCAGGGCCTGGGCCCCAAAGGGCTCGCCTAGCCGGCCGAAGCCGGTGATGACCTCGTCGAAGATCAACAGGATGCCATGCCGGTCACAGAGGGCGCGCAGGCGCTCCAGGTAACCCTTGGGCGGCGGCAGGACGCCAGCGGAGCCCGCGACGGGCTCGACGATGACCGCGGCGATGGTCTCGGCGCCATGCAGGGCCACGAGCCGCTCGACCTCGTCGGCCTTCTCCGCCCCATGGTCCGGTAGGCCTCGGGAGAAGGCGTTCCGCGCAGGGTCATAGGTATGGACAATGTGGTCCGCCCCGGGGAGGGTGAGATAGGTCCGTCGGTTGTTGACCAGGCCGCCCACGGAAATCCCGCCGAAGCCGACGCCGTGATAGCCCTTCTCCCTCCCGATGAGGCGCACCCTCTGCCCCTCGCCCCGGGCGCGGTGATAGGCCAGGGCCATCTTCAGGGCCGTGTCCACGGACTCTGAACCCGAGTTGGTGAAGAAGATCCGGTCCAGTCCGGGCGGGGCGAACTCTGCCAGGGCCGCCGCCAGGCGGAAGGGCAGGGGATGTCCCATCTGGAAGGTCGGGGCGAAGTCCAGGGTGGCGAGCTGCCGGGCGACGGCCTCGGTGATCTCCTCCCGGGCATGGCCCAGGTTGCAGCACCACAGGCCTGCGGTGCCGTCCAGCACGCTGTCGCCGTCGATGGTGCGGTAGTACATGCCGCTGGCCTCGACGAGGAGGCGCGGCGCGTCCTTGTACTGGCGGTTGGCCGTGAAGGGCATCCAGAAGGCCGACAGGTCCGGCCGGTTGTCCCCGTAGTCCGCGCTCATGGTCTCCGCCCCCGACTGATCCGGAACTGGCTCCCATCTTAGCGCCTCCGCCGATGAATGCGAGGCTTGCCACCCTCGGTGGCGCCCCTTATCAGCCGGTCTGCCGGACAGATGGGCGCTATGGCCCTCGCCGTTGCCAGGGGAAGTCGCCATGCAGAGCCAGCGTCTGGGCCGCAGCCCGCTCGTCGTGTCCAAGATCTGCATGGGGACCATGACCTTCGGCTCCCAGGCCGACGAGAAGACCTCGCACCGCATTCTCGACCGCAGCCTCGAGGCCGGGATCAACTTCTTCGACACCGCCGAGAACTATCCGGTTCCGCCGCAGGAATCCTGGGCCGGCCTGACCGAAGAGATCTTCGGACGCTGGATGAAGACCAAGCGCCGGGATGAGATCATCCTGGCCACCAAGGTCTGCGGCCCCAGCCACGGCTGGATCAAGGGCTCGCAGCGGGCTGGCATGACGGCGCTTGACCGTCACAACATCACCCGGGCCATCGAGGACAGCCTGCGCCGCCTTGATACGGACTATGTGGACCTCTACCAGACCCACTGGCCGGACCACGGTGCCCGCTACGAAGACGCCCTGGAGACCCTGGACGAGCTGGTCCGGGCGGGAAAGGTTCGGGTCCTGGGCTGCTCTAACGAAACCTCCTGGGGGCTGATGAAGGCCCTGTCGACCTCAGAGCGCGAGGGTTTCGCCCGCTACGAGACGATCCAGAACAACCACAGCCTCAACAACCGCCGCTTCGAGGACGAACTGGCCCAGGTCTGCCGGCAGGAGGGAGTCAGCTCGATCCCCTACTCGCCGCTGGCGGGTGGCGTCCTGTCGGGCAAGTACAACGGCGGGGCCCTGCCATCCGGCGCGCGTTTCAGCCGCTATCTGGAACTGGGCGGCCGGCAGGCGACCATGGCGCGTCGCTTCGTCAACGAGAAGAGCCTGACCTCTACGGAGCGCTTCGCGCAGATCGCCGCAGAGGCGGGCATCTCCCTGGTCACCCTGGCGACGGCCTGGTCCAAGCAGCATGACTTCGTCGCCTCGACCATCGTCGGCGTGACCCGCGAGGACCAGTTGGACGACATCTTCGCCGCCGCCGACCTGGTGCTGTCCCCTGAAATCCTGAAGGCCATCGACGAGGTCACCCGGGACATCCTCTACCCGATGGGTTGAGGCCGGCCATCCGGCCGTGACTGCCTCTCTCATCAAGCGACCCGTCGCCCAGAGCCCCGCCCTGGGGATACTGCTGCGCGTCCTCGCCATGGCCCTCATGGCGGTCCTCGCCGCCATCGTTAAGGCCTGCGCCGAGCGGGGCGTGCCTGTCCTCGAGATCATCTTCTTCCGAAACGCCTTCGCCTTCATCCCGGTGATGCTCTACATCTGGCGGACTTCCGGGTTCGGGGTCCTTCGCACCCGACGACCGGGTGCCCACCTGACCCGGTCTGCGGTCGGCCTGACCGGCATGATCTGTGGGTTCACCGCCGTGAGCCTCCTTCCCCTGACCCAGTCGACGGCGATCTCCTTTTCGGCACCCCTGTTCATGGTCGCCCTCTCCGCCCTGATCCTGAAGGAGCCGGTCAGTCCCCACCGCTGGTTGGCTGTGGCCGTCGGCTTCGCCGGCGTGCTCATCATGGTCCATCCGGATCCCCGGCAGTTCGTCGGCGTCGGGGTCCTTTTCGCCATCGCGGCCGCCATCGGCGCGGCTGGAGCCAACATCGCCATCCGTGAGATCAGCCGCACGGAGCCCGGCCCCACCATTGTCTTCTACTTCACCCTCGCCGGGGCGGCGGTCGGCCTCGCCAGCCTTCCCTTCGGATGGGTCATGCCCAGCCCGGGGGTCCTCGGCCTCCTGGTCGCGGCGGGCCTGATCGGCGGGACCGGGCAGCTCCTTCTGACCGAAGCTATCCGCCGGGCGCCCGTCGCCGTGGTGGCACCCTTCGATTATACCCAGCTGGTGTGGGCAGGGCTGATTGGCTTCCTGGTCTGGGGGGAGACTCCGGCTATGCTGACCCTGATCGGGGCCATGGTGGTGGCGGCCAGTAGCACCTATATCCTTTGGCGGGAGATCGGGCGCTCCCGGACCTAGGTCGCCCTCAGCCTTGGAGCCAGGTATGCGGTATCGTTGGACCTGCGCCGCGATCGGTGCAGCCTTGGTGATGGTATCCGCCGGTCCGGGCCAGACGGCCATCACGGTTCTGGGCGGCGGTTCCGCCGAGGCCTGTTCCCAGGCGGCCATGACTGGCGAGTCGGACCGAAAGTTCGAGGCCCTCTGTACCCAGGCCCTGGAGACCGAGGCCCTCAATTCGCGGGACCGGGCTGGCACCCTGGTGAACCGGGGGGTCTTCAAGCTCCGCCGGCAGGACTTCAGCTCCGCCCTGCGCGACTTTGATGCCGCCGTTAAACAGGACCCCAAGCTGGGCGAGGCCCTGGTGAACCGCGGGGCGGCAAAGATCGGCCTCAAGGCCCCGGAGGCCGCGCTGGTCGACATCAACCGAGCCCTGGAGCTGGGCGTCTCCGAGCCAGCCAAGGCGCACTTCAACCGGGCCCTTGCCTACGAGCGGATGGGTGACCTGAAGGCCGCCTGGCTCGACTACACCAAGGCCGCCGAACTGGACCCGGAATGGGACGCACCCCGCACGGAACTGACCCGGTTCACCGTTTCACGGAAGTAGGCCGGGAGCTGGACGGCGCCTCCGGCGTCCGGGTTGGCTCGCCATCAGTAGTGATGCCCTCGTCCGGGGCCACCTCTGGCAGTGGGATCGGCTTTCTCTTCAGGACGCCAAGGCCGGCAAGGCTGGAGGCCATGAAACCCCACAGTTCCCTGAGGGGAGAGCGCCTTTGTGCCGGATCCGTCACGGTCGGGCTCCGCCCTCGGCGGCCAGGACACCGGCGCTGACCTCCTGCCAGGCGGCCTCGGCGGTGTCGGCGAAGCGGATGAGGTCGAGGTCTGCGGGGTCGATCATGCCGCGCTCCACCAGGACATCGAAGCGGATCAGGCTGCGCCAGTAGGCCTCATCAAAGAGGACGATGGGCACCCTGGGGCCCTTGCCGGTCTGGACCAGGGTCAGGATCTCGAACAATTCGTCCAGGGTCCCGAAGCCGCCCGGGAAGGCCACCAGGGCGTTGGCCCGCATGGCCAGGTGCATCTTCCGCATGGCGAAATAGTGGAACCGGAAGGCCAGGCCCGGTGTGATGAAGGGGTTGGGGAACTGCTCGTGGGGCAGGGAGATGTTGAAGCCGATTGTGGGGGCTCCGGCCTCTGCAGCACCGCGGTTCGCCGCCTCCATCAGGCCCGGACCGCCGCCGGTGGCGATGACGTTGTCCCGGGGACCGGCCCCGGTGGGCCCCGCGAGCGCGCCACCGCGCTGGGAGGCAATGCGGCCGAATTCCCTGCCTTCCGCAAACCAGCGCCCCTTGTCGCCTGGGTCGTCTTCGCGAACCCGGGCCGAGCCGAAGACCACGATGGTCGACCGGATCCCCCAGGACTTCAGCGCCTGGTCCGCCTTTTCGTACTCCAGCAGGAAGCGAACCCCGCGCATGCTCTCGCCCAGGAGAAAATCGGGATCCAGGGCGGCGAGCCTGTAGGCCGGCTGCGAGATCAGGGCGCGGGGATCGGGCTCAGATGCGCCGGGGGGCGTCATGGACAGGCCTCCGCTGGGCTTTTCATGCCCCATTCTATAGGCAGCGGTCGGACACGACGCAATGCGCGCGGCCGGCTGTCAGGGGGTCGGTACCTGGCCCAGGGCCGAACGGATGCTGCGCACGAGAATGTCGTCCAGCAGGGGCTTCTCGATGATTGGCACCTTCATCCGGACCGCGCGTTGGCGCACTGCGGGACCCGGATGGCTGGTGATCAGGAAGGCAGGAAGGCGGACCGCGCGGCTTCGCAGGATGCTGAGGGTCTCCAGCCCGCCCATCCCGGGCAGGTTTTCATCCAGCACCAGGCAGGCGTTCCGGTCAGGGAGTTTGGCTTCAAGCAGGTCCTCCCCGCTGGGGAAGGCCTGGACCCGGTAGCCATCGAGTTCCAGGGCAAACCTCAGCGCGCTCCGAAGGGCGTCGTCGTCGTCCACGAGGATGAGCGTCGGGGGCTCGACGGAGACTGTCGCCATGGTGGATCCGAGGATTCTGAACAGCTGGCAGGGTGCTCCCGCGACCCGAGTTAG
The DNA here is from genome assembly GCA_945874825.1 of Phenylobacterium deserti. GTDB lineage: Bacteria > Pseudomonadota > Alphaproteobacteria > Caulobacterales > Caulobacteraceae > Phenylobacterium > Phenylobacterium deserti_D. Next base: position 8,024 of record CAMCIK010000035.1, read on the forward strand.
GCCTTGATCCAGCGCAAGCTTTCAGAATCCGGCGAGGATGGACATCCGGACAAGCTCGGAAAGGCTCCGGGCACCCGTCTTGGTCATGACATTCGCACGATAGACTTCCACGGTCCGCGGGCTGATGCCGAGGTCCCGGGCGATCACCTTATTGGCCTTGCCGTCGACGACGCCCTTCAGGACCTCGGTTTCCCGGCGCGACAGCGAGGTGAGCATGGCCGAGAAGACCTGGCCGCCCCTGGGCTCGGCCTGGCCTGCCGCCTTGAGGATGACTTCCTGGATCGCCGCCAGCAGGACTTCGTCATCGAAGGGCTTTTCCAGAAAGTCGGCGACCCCCCGCTTCAGAGCCTCAACCGCCATGGGCACGTCGCCATGGCCGGTGATGACGATCACCGGCGTCGGCGTCCCGCGGGCCTGGAGTTCGGCGACCATCTGCAGGCCCGTCATGCCGGGCATGCGCACATCGGTGACGATGCAGTCGCCGGCCTCGCGGTCGCCAGCTTCGAGGAAGGCGATGGCCGACCCCCAGGTCCGGCAGGCGAGCCCGGCGGACTCCAGCAGGAAGGCGAGCGACGCCCTTACGGCGTCGTCATCATCAATCACATGGACCAGGGCAGGGGGCGAGCTCATGCGTCGGCCTCGTCCGGGAGCGGAACGTCACCGTTTCGTAGCGTGAAACGGAACACCGCGCCACCTTCCGGCCTGTTGAAGGCGCTGATCTCGCCGCCGTGCGCCTCGATGATGGTTCGGCAGATGGACAGGCCGACCCCCATTCCGTCCGCCTTGGTGGTGACGAAGGGTTGGAAGAGGTGGGCCAGGACTTCCGGCGGCAGGCCAGGCCCGGTATCGGAGATGCGCACTTCGATCCACCCGCCCTCGACCGCCGAGGCCTCGACCGTGAGGCGACCGGTCCCGCTCTCGCTCATGGACTCCAGCGCGTTGCGCATCAGGTTGAGGACGACCTGTTGGATCTGCACCTTGTCGGCCAGGACCAGAGACGCTTTTGGAGAGAGATTGAACTCCAGGCGGACCCCTGTGTCCCGGGCACCCATCATGGCCAGGGCCCCGGCCTCCTCGATCAGTTTGGGAAGGGGCTCGATGCGCATGGCCGCCTCACCCTTTCCCACGAAACTGCGCAGCCGGCGGATGATGTCTCCGGCGCGGAGGGCCTGGTCGCCCGCCGCGGACAGGGCGGTCCGGACCCGGTCCAGGTCCGGGGTCGCGGAATCGAGCAGCCTGACCGATCCCTTCATGTAGCTGGCGATGGCCGAAAGGGGCTGGTTGAGCTCGTGGGCGAGGGCCGAGGCCATTTCGCCCATGGAGGTCAGGCGCGACACGTGGATGAGTTCGGCCTGCATGTCCTGCAGCCGTCGCTCGGTCGCCTTGGGTTCGGTCAGGTCCCGGATGAAACCGGTGAAGAAGCGATTGCGGCCGGATCGCATTTCGCCGATGGCCAGCTCGATGGGGAAGGTCGAGCCATCCTTTCGGATGCCGACGGCGACGCGGCCAATTCCGATGATCCTGCGTTCTCCGGTCTGGAGGTAGTGGCCAAGATAGCTGTCATGGTCGTCGCGATAGGGCGCCGGCATCAGGATCCGCACATTCTGGCCGATCACCTCGCTGGCCGACCACCCGAACAGCCGCTCCGCCGCCGCGCTGAAGGAGCGTATGGTCCCGACCTCGTCGATCACGATCATGCCTTCGGGGACCGTGTCGAGGATGGACTGCAGATGATCCTGCCGCTGCTTGGAAACAGCGATCAGGGTCCGCGCCGTAAGGGACATCCGGCGAAGCCGCCAGGCGGCGCCGGCGACAGCGGCGGAGGTCGCCAGATAGAGGACGAGCTGGCTGATCTCCGTCGGGCCCATGTCGGGCGCGCCGCCTGCGAGGGCGAGGGACCCGGCAAGGCCAAGGGCCGAGGCGAGGATGACGGGACCGGCACCCCCGGGCAGGGCCGCCGCCACGAGCGCCGGGGCGAGAAGGATGAGGTCCAGCCTGTGGACCGGGCCGGGGGACAGGAACATCCGGACCAGCAAGACCAGCGCAACTCCTGCCGCTGCTAGTCCGTAGGCCAGCCACCGCCCCTGCTGCGGTTCATCCTCCACTTCCCTGCGGATTCTTGCGTCCATGCGCGGAGTCCTAGCCCGCCAGAAGACCGGAGGGAATGCAACGCCCGGCTTCCTGCGCATTCCGGCCGCAAGGCCGGGCCCCACCCATCGGAACAGGAACTAGTGGCTGAGAAAGACGAAGCGCTCGCAGGCGTGGAGCAGATGCCGGGTGACCCCGCCGAGTACCCACTCATAGGCGCGGCTGTGGCCATAGGCACCCGACACGATCAGGTCGGCGTCCATTAGGTCGGCCCGGGCCAGGAGGTCCGTCTGGACATGATCGCCGGCCGACACGGCCACGTGAGTGCGGGGCTTGGCCATGCTGTGCCGGGCAATCATGCCTGCGACGTCATTGGCCTGGGCCGTCAGGGCGTCCTGGTCTTCTCGGTCACCGAGGGCGACGATCAGGATTTCGTCGGCCATGTGCATGAAGGACAGGGCGTCGGAGACGGCCCTGCGCGCTTCGCGCGTATCCTTCCAGGCCACCATCACCCGGCGCGGGTCCAGCCGGCCGCCATGGGGCGGGACCACCAGCATGGGGCGCCCCGAGCTGAGGAGCAGTTCGGACGTACTGACCGTGTTGTAGATGTCGCCGGTCCCGGCGGGTCCGCCGGTCACGACCAGGTCCACCGCCCGGGCGACCCGGGCCATGGCCGGCGTGGGCAGGTCGCCAACCGACCGCCACTCGGTCCGCGCGCCCTCGGCGTGCTTTTCGAAGGCCGATTTTGCGGCCTCGAGGTTGCGGGTCTGCTGTTCGTAGAGAAGGGGTATCCACTGGCCGGTCCCGAAGCCGTAGGGATCTCCGGTGGCAATGGGCGGGATCGCCTCGGCACCAAGCCCGATCAACAGGGCATCCAGGCGGATCGCGAGGGCCGTGGCGGCCTCGGTGCGCAGGCGGGAGGATTCCCCGGGCTGGGCATGCACGAGAAGGGACTTGAAGCTCATGTCCTGGTCTCCATTGGTCCGGACCGGCCAGACCCTGACCGGTTTGCGGGAGTCTCTAAAGGGTCTGGTTCGCCAACCGGGCCAGGCCGCCCGGATTCACAATCCGGAACTGTCGGGTGGCGCAGAAGGACACGATACGGCTCGCCTGTAGTTGCGAGAGCATACGCGAGACGGTCTCGATCGTCAGTCCCAGGTAGTCGGCAATATCCTGGCGCCCCATGGGCAGGTCCACGACCCGCAGCCCCCCGGACTTGTCGGAGAGGTCCTTGAGGAAGCTGGCGACGCGCTCGCAGGCGGTCTTCCGGCCCAGCATGATCACGTGTTCCTGGGCCCTCTCGAGTTCGCGCCGGGTGGCTTCCCAGCCTAATCGACCCACGTCCCCGCCGGAGGATCGAAGGGTCGAGGCCTTGATGACCAGGATGACGCTGTCACGGACCGCCTCGGCAGCGAACCGGTGAGCCGGGCCCGCCTCCAGGCCGAAGATGTCACCAGCCAGGTAGAAGTCGCCGATCTGGCGGCGGCCGTCAGCCATGACCCGCGTCGTCCGAACCGCCCCGTCGAGGACCCGGTAGATCAGGTCCGCATCTTCGTCCTGGCCATAGATCTCCTCGTCCTTGGCGAAGGTCATGCTGACGCTCAGGCGAAACAGGCCGGCCGCCGTATCGTCGGTTCTCGGCGGGACCGGGAGGTGTTGGACGTCCGTATAGTCGTGGGCGAGAGCCATGGTGCCGCTCCTTGATGGACAAGGCTGAAAGCTAGGCTCAGGGGGGTCCCACGACTATCCGGGGTGGCTCCCTACGGGGAAGTACCTATGGGTCGAGGGAAGGCCCGCAGCCGGGTCTCTTGCGTGCTCTGGGTCACGGCAGCCTTGATCCGCATCAAGGCGCAGATGACGGGCGGAGGCGATGAACCGGGCCAGGCTCTGCCGCTGACTCTCGCTTTTTGGCCTTCGCCCTGGCGAACAAGGAGGACCCAAACATCATGGCGCTCGATCTGGTCTTCCATGGCGCTGCGGGTTGCGTGACAGGGTCCTGTTCCGAGCTCTCGGGCCCAGGCTACAGGGTCCTGGTGGATTGCGGGATGTTCCAGGGCTCTAAGACGCTCAAGGCCCTGAACTATGAGCCCTTCCCCTTTGACGCCCGGACCCTGGACGCCGTCCTTCTCACCCATGCGCATATCGATCACTCGGGGCTCCTGCCCAAGCTGATGAAGGCCGGGTTCTCGGGCCCGATCTACACCACCACGAGTTCCCGGGACCTGTGCCGGATCATGCTGGCGGATGCCGGGGGTATCCAGGAAAGCGAGGTCCGGTACCTGAACCGCCGTAACCAGAGGCGTGGCCGGGATCCTGTCGAGCCCATCTACACCGAGGCCGATGCCCGCCGGACCCTGGACCAGTTCCGGAAAATTCGCCTGGGAGACGTCGTCAAGGTGGCGCCTGGGCTGGAGGCGGTCTGGTGGGAAGCCGGGCACATCCTTGGCAGCGGCTCCGTAGAGGTTCGCGCCGAGACCGGGGAGGGTGTCGCAAGGCTGCTGTTCTCAGGAGACCTCGGTCCCGGCGGGCGTGACTACATGCCGGACCCGGAAGGACCCGCCGGCGTCGATCACCTGATCCTGGAGTCCACCTACGGCAACCGTGAGCGCGAGAGGGTGACGCCGGAGGCCCGCCGGGCCCTTCTGGCCTCGGAACTCCAGGGCGCTTTCGAGGCGGGTGGGCCCCTTCTGATCCCCGCCTTTGCCGTCGAGCGCTCCCAGGAGCTCCTGGCAGACATCATGACCATCATGGACGAAGGCCAGGCGCCAGAGGCCGACATCTTCCTCGACTCGCCCATGGCCACCGAGGTGACCGAGGTCTTCCGGCAGAGGGGCTGGAACCGGGCGACGGGGGTCAATCCCTTCACTTCGCTCCACGGTGCCGGACGGCTGAAGTTCACCCCCCATCCGGCGGACAGCGACCGCCTTGAACAGCTCCGCGGCTGGCACATCATCATGGCGGCGAGCGGCATGTGCGACGCTGGCCGCGTCCGGCGCCATCTCAAGCGCCTGCTCTGGAACCGCGAGGCGACGGTCCTGATCACCGGCTACCAGGCCGTCGGGACCCTTGGACGGCTGCTGGTCGACGGCGCCCGCCGGGTGAAGATCCAGGGTGAGGACTTCGGTGTCCGGGCCCGGATTCGGTCCATCGAGGTCTATTCCGGCCACGCCGACGCCCAGGGCCTTACAGAATGGGCCCTGGCCCGAGGCCCTGTCCGCGGATCGATCTTCCTCGACCACGGCGAGCCGCCGGCCCTCGACGCCCTGGCTCTGCGGCTGGCCGAGGCCGGCTTCGACAAAGCCCGGATCGTCATTCCCCAGGTGGACCAGGCCTACAGACTGACCCCGGCCCTGGCCGTCGCCCAGCCCACCCCAGCACCCCGGATTCCTCCGGGCACCGCCGCTTCGCCGGACTGGCATAATGCGCGGGCGCAGTTGATACTCGACCTCAATGAACGCCTCGAGGGTCTGTCTCCCGAGGCCAGAGACGCCTTGATCCAGCGCATCGGCGGACTTCTCGCCAGCGCCCAGGAGAGCTGAACCATGCAGAGATTCCTTGCGCTCGCCGCCCTGGCTGTCCTGGCCTCCGGCTGCGCCACTGCCACAGAGTCTTCCGGAGCCTCCGTCTCGCGCGGTCAGCTGATCGCCGAAGCCCGTTGCGCCTCCTGCCACGCCATGACTGGCGAAGCGGAGCCGGGAAGGCCGCCGGCCTTTGCGACCCTGGCGGCACGCTACCGGGCACACAGTCTCCAGATCCGCCTGACGGAGATCGACGAGACCGGCCACTTCAACATGCCGCCCCTGCGCATGGGTGAGGCGGATGTGGCCGACATCGCGGCCTGGCTCGACAGCCTGCCAATGTCCTGAGCCACACCTCCGGGGCAACTTGCGGCAGATCAAGGCGGAGTGATGGAGTCCCGGGGCAGGGTGAGCTGACTTCAGGAGGCTTCCGCCATGCTCCATGCCTATCCCCATCCCCGCCAGTCCCGGTTTCGCTGCCCGGCCGGCTTGACCGCCGCTGCAATCCTCCTGGCGAGTCTCACAGCCTGCGGTCGCTCCCTGCCGCCCAATGTCTCCCCTCCGGGCGAGACCGCGAGCCATTCGGATCCTGGGCTCCCGCAGGGGTCTGCTGCACACAAGGAGACCGCGAAATGACATCATCTGAACGTACCCGCATCCTGGTCGCAGCCGGCGGCGGTGCCCGGTGGATCGAACGCGCCCAGGATCATGCCGACCCGATCACCCTGGGCGAGATGAAGCCCCCGAGCATCCGCCACCACCAGGGGCCACCGGGGGTGTCCTTCGAGAGCGACAATTCCATGCGCCACGGCACCGGCCAGCAGGGTCTCGCCGAGCGCCGACGGGAGGCTTTCGCCAAGGAACTGGCCGACCTTCTGAACCGGCAGGCGCGGGATGGCGAGTTCGAACGGCTGGTCCTGGCGGCGCCCCCGCGCCTGCTCAGGGCCATTCGCGAAAAGCTCTCCGCGGCGACCCGCGGACGGATCCAGGCCGAGATCCCGAAGGACCTGTTGAAGGTGTCCAACCACGACATCAAGGCCTGGCTGCACGCACCGGGCCTTCTCTGACGGCTTCCGGCTGGCGGGAATCGGCCGATCGCGTGCAACTGTCCCCCGGACCTCACCCGGGAGCCTCAGCATGGCGCAGTCAAGGCCGGAGCCCGTCCTTGCGACCCTGACCCTCAATCCCGCCCTGGACATCCAGACGGGGGTGGATGTCGTTGAGCCAGAGAACAAGCTCCGCTGCGATGCGCCGCGGCAGGACGCCGGCGGCGGCGGGGTCAACGTCGCCCGGGTGATCCGGCGACTGGGAGGCAGGGCGTCCTGTGTTCTGCCGCTGGGCGGTCCTGCCGGCCAGTCACTGCAGGGGCGCCTGGCCGCCGAAGGCCTGGACGCCGTCGTCATCCCGATCCAGGGGGAAACCCGCCAGAGTTTCACGGTCCTTGACCGATCGCGTGGTGCCGAGTTCCGGTTCGTCCTGCCCGGACCCAGGCTCGGAGCCGCCGAGTTCCGGGCGGTCGAGCGCGCCCTTGAGGCGCTCCAGCCCCGCCCCGATGTGCTGGTGGTCAGCGGGAGCCTCCCCGGCGGCCTCGATCCGAAGCGATTGACCCGGCTGGCATCCCGGGTTCGTCGAAGCGGTGTCCGGCTGGCGCTGGACGCTTCCGGAAAGGGGCTTCAGGCGGGACTGGAGGCTGGCGTCTGGCTCGTGAAGCCCAACCTCCGGGAACTGGGGGCCTGCCTGGGCCGGGACCTGCCCGACCGGGACACCCAGCTGGCTGCGGCCCGAGGCCTCGTCGCCGCCGGTCGCGCCGAGTGGGTGGCGCTCAGCCTTGGCCGGGAGGGGGCCCTGCTCGTGAGCGCGGACTTCGCCGGCTATGCGCCTGCCCTGCCGATCACGCCGGTCTCGACCGTCGGGGCCGGGGACAGCTTCATGGCTGGGCTGGCGTGGGAACTGTCGCGGGGTACGCGGCCCGAGGCCGCCCTTTCCACCGCCGTGGCCGCCGCCTCTGCGACCCTGATGTCCCCTGGATCGGGCATGGCCCGGAGCGCCGACATCCGTCGGCTTCGCCCCCGCGTCCGGATCGACGTCCTGCCGGGCCCCTAGCCCTGGGCCAGGCCACCCACCAGCATTCGCACCTCGCCCTCACCCCAGGCGGGCAGGAGCAGTCGCTGCAGTCCGCCCATCCTGTGCAGGGTCGGGCGCATCAGTTCCACCGTGGCGCTGGCCTGGGCGGGCAGCAGGGCGAAGACCTCCGGCAGGTCGACATCATCGAGGAAGAGGCCGAGCAGGCGCTCCCGGTCGGCGGCGGCGACCTCCAGGTCATTGACGCGGAAACGCTCTGGCCGGCTGAAGACGTCCAGGATGAAGGTCTCCGCCCCCAGGGCCTCGATCTTGACCTCGGAGAGGTCATCCCAGAACGGGATCTCGGCCTGACCACGCCTCAGGCCCTCCCAATAGGTGAGGAGGCGGGCGAGGGGAGGGGCCAGGGGGCCGTCGACGGCGAAGGGCGCGGTCTGGGTCATCAAGGGTCCTTCCGGGCGGTGCAGAATCCGGCCGACATCCTAGACCCCACCCGGGGTCGGGGAAAGCACACCGTCCTCAAGGTTGACCTTGCGGCGTTCTGCCCGTTGGATACCGACTGACGCCTTTTTTTCCGGCATCAGTGACCATTTCGAGCTTTACCGACGCTCCGGCCATGCACCGGGGCGCGGCTCATTTCCAGGGAGTGACTTATGTCCAGCGCCCAAGCCGGCTCTCAGGCCGACTCTGCCGAGCGGCTGCCCCTGCGCACCAAGTTTTTCTTCGGCGTCGGGTCTGTGGGGGACTCTATCGTGCTGGCCACGGTCGGCTCTTACGCCATGCTCTATTACAACCAGATTCTCGGCCTGAACGCGGTTCTCGCAGGCCTCGCCGTCTCCGCCAGCCTCTTCCTCGACGGATTTGCGGATCCTGTCATCGGCTCGCTCTCGGACCGGACCCGTGGGCGGTTCGGTCGGCGACACGGCTATCTCTTCCTCGCGCCATTGCCCATCGCCCTGTCGGTGATCGCAGTCTTCAATCCGCCGCCGGGGGCCACTGATCTCGTCCTGTTCCTTTGGTTTGCCCTGTCCGTCAGCTTCATGCGGATCTCCATCAGCCTGTTCAACACGCCCCACCTGGCCTTTGGAGGCGAGCTGTCGACCGACTATATCGAGCGGTCCAAGGTGCTGAGCTGGAACAACTTCTTTACCTGGGCGGGGGGCGCGGGAATGAACTTCCTCGCCCTTCACTTCGTCTTCAAGGCCACACCGGAGTACCCGAGGGGTCTCCTGAATCCCGAGCCCTACGGACCCTTCGCCGTTGGCTGCGGACTGGCCGCCATGGCGCTGTTGCTGGCCTCGGCCTGGTACACCCGCGACCAGATCCCCCGCCTCCCAAAGGCACCTGAGAACCTTCCTCGCTTCAGCCCCCTCGAGTTCCTCAAGGACATCAGCAAGGCGCTCGGGAACCGCAACTACCTGTGGCTGCTCATCGCCTTCTTCTTCCTGTCGATGATGATTGGGGTCCGGGGTGGCCTGAACCTCTATGTGAACACCTTCTTCTGGGGGCTCACCAGCGAGCAGCTGAAGTGGTTCGTCTTCGGTAGCTTTGCCGGTTACGCCACCGGATTCCTGTTCTCCGCCCGCATGCACCAGCGGCTCGACAAGCGCCTGAACATGATCATCTGGGCCGTGGTTTTCTCCATCGGCCCTGCGATACCGATGATCCTTGGCCTTATCGGGGTGCTGAGCTCAGAGACGCCGGGCCTGACGCCCATGCTGATTGCCTTCTCGTCAGTCGGTAGTGCTGGGGCCAGTGTCCTCAGCATCACCGTCATGTCTGCCCTTGCAGACATCGCCGACGAAAATGAACTGGCCCACAGCGTGCGTCAGGAAGGGGTCCTCTACTCGACCCGGAACTTGGCCGCCAAGATCGACCAGGCCCTGGGGGCAGCGCTCGCGGGCCTGGCCCTCTGGGCGATCAGCTTTCCGCCAAAGGCCAAGCCTGGCTCTGTGCCTGACGATGTGCTCTTCAACCTGGTGTTTGTCGACGGGATCCTGGCGACGATCCCTGGCCTGATCGCCGCCGTCTGCTATGCCCGCTACAATATCACCCGGTCGCGATACGACGCCACCAAGGCTGCCCTCGCTGCCCGAAAGGCTGTTCAGGGAGCCTGACCGGATGGAATTTCGCCGTTTCGCTGCCTCAAGCCTGCTGGCTGCAGGCCTTGTCTTCGCCTCGCCCGCCAGCGCCGTCCTGCCGCCCCAGGCCTACCTGCAGGCGCGGGCCTCCGCGGGCGTCCACCTCCAGGTCCAGGTAAGCCGCGTTCGCACATCGCCGAAGGACAATACCTGCCGCGTGGAGGGAAGGGCACTCTCGGTCTGGCGAGGCCCCGTGAAGACCGGTGATGCGGTGCGCTTCGTTCTACCCTGCCGCTTCGCCTCCACGCCCGTCATGCCGGGCCCGACCCTCTGGTTCGACCCGTCGGGCCTCAAGCCCGGTCAGGTCCTCGAGGGCTTCTTCGACTCTGTGGAAGGGGGCCTCAGTCCGGCCCGGGACCAGGTGTTCCGGGTGCGGGCTGCCAGTGCACAACCGCTCTGCGGGACCGGGGACTTCGCCTGCAAGGACGAGAGTACAGCACCCTGAGGACCGCCGCCTTTCCGGGCTTGGCACCGGACGCCGCCCGTGGCATCGCTCCGCCCGGCCAGGCCCGGTAGCTCAGCAGGATAGAGCAGCGCTTTCCTAAAGCGAAGGTCGGGGGTTCGAGTCCCTCCCGGGCCGCCAGTCAGGCGGGGCCGCGCTTGGGGCCCGAATTGCCGAGCCAATGCACAGACCGTATCGGCATACCATGACATCGGACCCGCCCCCGCCACCCTCGCCCCGCGTCCGGCGCGCTCCGCCATCTGAGCTGGACGGGCGAATGGCGCGAAGCCGCGTGACCCGCGGGAAGATCGTCGCCGCCCTGCTCGACCTCATCCGGGATGGGAACCTGAGCCCGACATCCGAGGAGGTGGCGCAGTACGCGAACGTCGGAGGCCGGACGGTCTTCCGGCACTTCCAGGACATGGAATCGCTGTTCGAGGAGATGAACGCCAGGGTCCGGTTCCTCGTGGAGCCGCTGCTGACCCAGGCCACCTGGGACGGGACATTGCCTCAGAGGATCGAGCAACTGGTCACGGCCAGGGCGGCCACGTTCGAGCAGATCACGGCCTACTATCTCTCGGGCGAAACGCGACTGCACACATCACCAACGCTCCAGCGCGCCAGGGCCCAGTTTGCGGCACAACAGCGCCGCCAACTCCGGGCCTGCCTTCCAGAGATAGGAGCGTACCCTGAGGCCGTCGCAGCGATCGAACTCCTGACGTCCGTGGAGGGTTGGCTCAGGCTGCGTCGTACGCAGGGGCTGAGCGCCGAACAGAGCCAGCAGGCCATCCTAGCGGCAGTGAACCGTCTGCTCGCCAGCTGACCGCGCAGAGAGCCGGGCCCCATTGCCAAACACCGCCGCGCCATCTAATGACACTTGGACTGTCAATACATTCTGCGGTTCGATGCTCTTCCGGTATCGACCGGGACTGCGGACTTAGGGAGCGGGGCATTGATGAACTTCTGGGTCTGGGGCGTCGCCCTGCTTGGCTACGCGGCCTTTCTGGCCTGGTACGTCAATTGGCGCGGCCCGCTTTCAAAGGCTGAAATCGAGACCCTCGTGACCCAGATGCGCGCCAGCAATGTCGGGCACGGTGACCAGGACGAGATCCCCGTCATTCGGCGCTTCCTTGAGGAGGACGACGGTCGCGAGTTCTTCATGCTCAATGTCATTCGCCTGTCAGAGAACGATGTCGCAGATCCCGACACCGGAGAGATGCGTCCGGTGCGCCAGGTCATGGCCGGCTATACGCGCATGTTCATGCCCGCCCTGTTCGCCCGTGGCGGGCATCCAGCCCTGGCCGCGCGACGGATCGGCGGCATGGTCGACACCTGGGGGCTGAAGGAGGTCCCGGAGTGGTCGATGATGGGCTACATCCGCTACCGGAGCCGGCGGGATCTCGCACACCTGGTCTGCAACCCGCGTTTCAGCGGCGCCCATGCCTTCAAGTTCGCCGCCATGCCGCAGACGTTCAACTTCCCGACCCGTCCGATGATCATGACCCTCGCCGGTCCCGGGATCTGGGTGGGCCTGTCGTTCGGGCTCGCCGCCGCGATCGCCCAGATCGCCCTCCTGCTGTCCGCCGCGGCGCACTGACATCGCGCGTCCGCAACCGCCTGACCTCCAGACCAGAGCTTCTTCATGAAAATCCTGCGTACGCCCGATGAGCAGTTCGGCAACCTGCCAGACTTCCCCTGGCAGCCCCACTACATGACCGTCCGGGACGAGGACGGGACGGACATCCGCATTCACTGCGTCGATGAAGGCCCGCGCGACGCGCCGCCGATACTGTTGATGCACGGCAATCCGACCTGGGCCTACCTCTACAGGCACATGATCCCCGGACTGCTGGCGACAGGTCGGCGGGTGATCGCTGTCGACCTCGTGGGCTGCGGGCGGTCGGACAAGCCCGCGGCGAAGAGCGACTACACCCTGGCCCGGCACTATGACTGGATGGGCAAGTGGCTCACCCAGATGGACCTGACGGACATCACCCTCTTCTGCCAGGACTGGGGCGGCACCATCGGAATCTACCTGGCGGCCCAGCACCCCGAACGCTTCGCCCGGGTGATCGCCGCCAATACCGGCCTGCCCCTGGGGGAGGGCGAAAGCGACTTCATGAAGATGTGGGTCGACATGATGCGCGCGGCGACCGTATTTCCCTGGCAGATGCTCGAGGGCGGCATGCAGCGCAAGCTGACCGAAGGGGAGCTCGCCGCCTACCGGGCGCCCTTCCCGTCATCGGACTATGAAGCCGGGATCATCCAGTTCCCGCTCCTGATCGCCGTACAGACCGACAATCCGGGTGCCCCGCTGAACCGGGAGGCCTGGGCGAAGCTGGCGGCCTTCGACCGTCCCTTCCTGACCCTCTTCGGTGATCTCGATCCGGTGGCCCGGGGATGGGACAAGCGGGCGCAGGCGTACATTCCCGGCGCGGCCGGCCAGAAGCACCAGAACATTCCCACGGCCAACCACTTCATCCAGGAGGATGCGCCGGAGGAACTGCTCGCCCATATCCTTCCGTTCCTCGACGTGAATTGACGAGGCGGCTTCCATGACCCTGCTCCCCGCCAGCACCAATTCCGAATACCGCGGGGCCCCCATCTCTGCGGGATTCCTGGCCCTGTCCTCCGTGACGACCATCGTGCCGGGGTTGATCCACTACTTCCTTCCCGACGGCGGCGCCGGCGTCATCGGCGGCGTCGACCTTTCGACCCGCGCAGAGGCCATCATCGCGATCTTCGCTTGGTACGGGGCCATGCAGATCCCGTTCGGGATCCTCATCCTGATCATCGCCCTGCGATACCGCACGCTTGTGCCCTTGGTGTTGCTGCTTACGATCCTCATGCAGGCGCTTGGCGCGTATTCGGGCTGGTTCGGCAAGGGCTCCCACAGCGGCCACCATCCGCCGGAGCACTACGGTAGCGCCGCCTTCGTCGTGCTGGGGACCGTCTTCTTAATGCTGTCATTGCGCGATCGTCGCGCCCAACAGGAACTCACAAAATGATCACCCAGGTTCAGGTGCGTCGCTCTGCCTTCTCCGAAACGCGAACCGTTTCCCTGGAGACGCCGGAGCTGGCGGAGGGCGAGATCCTCGTGGCCATCGACAAGTTCGCCATGACGGCGAACAACGTCAGCTATGCCCTCTCCGGCGAGATGATCGGCTACTGGAGATTCTTCCCGGTCGAGGAGCCCTGGGGGATCGTGCCCGTCTGGGGGTTCGCCGACGTCGTCGCCTCGCGGGCTCCGGAGGTCGCCCTGGGCGAGCGCATCTGGGGCTTCCTGCCCATGGCAAGCCACGTCGTCATGCGGCCTGCCGGGGCGACGGACCGAAGCTTTTCCGATGGTGCCGCGCATCGCGCAGACCTGCCGGCGATCTACAACACCTATCAGCGCACCCAGGGCGATCCGCCCGCCCTGACCGCCATGGAAGACGAGCGCAGCCTGCTCTTTCCGCTCTTTTCGACCTCCTACGTGCTCTACGACTACCTGCTGGACAACGCCTTCTTCGGCGCCCGGCAGGTGCTGGTCGGCAGCGCGTCGTCCAAGACCGGACTGGGCCTGACCAATCTGCTTTCCCGTCACGGTGAGGGGCGTCCCCGGGTCGTGGGCCTGACCTCTCCGGGGAATGTTGGCTTCGTCACGGGCCTGGGGACCTGCGATGAGGTCGTGACCTACGACGCCATTGGTGCCCTGGATCCCACCGTCCCGACCGCTTTTGTGGATATGTCCGGCGTGGGTGAGGTCGTCAGCGCCATCCACGCGCATTTCGGCGCCCAGCTCAAGCTCAGCTGCGCCGTTGGCGCCACCCACTGGGGTGCCGGCCGCTATAGGTCCGAGACTTCAGCCACGCCCCACGCCTTCTTCTTCGCGCCGGCCCAGTTCGCCAAGCGCGACGTCGACTGGGGCCCGGGCGAGATCATGCGCCGCGCCCAAGCGGAGGCCGCGCGCATGTCCCTGGAACTGAAGGGCAACCTGGGGATCCGTCACGAACGCGGAGCAGATGCGGTCATCGACGCCTGGTGCGGCCTCGTGGAAAACAGGATCGCGCCGAACGAGGCGGTGATTGCCTCGCTGACGTAACGCGCCGGCTGGCAGGCGGGCTTCGTTTGCAGGCCGATCTCCTGTGATGGGTCTCTAAGCCGGTGATCATCGTGTTCGTGCCCAAGAGGGCTGCGGGTGACATCGCGGACATAGGTGGTTGCCTTCAGCTCGGCGGGGAGCGGCGCGCCAGCATACGTCGCTTCAGGTACCGGTCCGGGCGCGGGGCAGCCAGGCCTGGATCCAGGCGAGCGCCAACAGGTAGGACACCGCCAGGAAGGCCAGGAGCGGCCCGTATCCGTAGTTGTTCTGCAGCATCCATCCGGAGGCCTGCAGCACGAACATGCCGCCGAGATTTCCGAAGAAGGCCGCAACCCCAATCGTCGTCGCGACGCGGGGCAGGGCGGTGATGTCCGCTGTCAGGGCGAACAGGTTGACCGAGAAGCCCTGGTGCGCAGCCATGACCAGGCACAGGAGCGAGACGGCAACCCAGACACTCGAGGTGTGCAGGACGGCGGGCAGGGCGAGCGCCAGGACGGCGCAAACCAGCATGGCCAGCCGCCGCGCTGTCGTCGGCGCCATTCCCCGCGCAAGGAGGCGGCTCGAGGCATAGCCGCCGGCCAGGCCGCCGAGCGCCGTCACGCCTGCAATCACCGCCAGGGGCACACCGACCGCGCTCAGGCCCAGGCCAAACTCCCGGCGAAGCAGGTCCGGCATCCAGAACACCAGGAACCAGTACATCTGGTCCGAGAAGACCTTTCCGCCTGAGACCGCCCAGGTGGCGCGATCCGCCAGGACAGCGCGGACGCTGACGCGGGCGTCCCCTGCAAGTGTCTCCGCCTTGTCAGCCACGGGCTCCATGAGCCAGCGCGAGCACAGCATCCAGCCCAGGACCCAGATCGACCCCACGCCGCCGGCGATCAGGAAGGTGGCGCGCCAGCCGAGGTTTAGGGCCATGATCGGGACCAGGA
>CAMCIK010000036.1 GCA_945874825.1 Phenylobacterium deserti
CTCACCGCCTTCGGTGCCATTGCGAGCGCCGTGGCCGCCATCCGGCTTGGGGCGGCTGACTACCTGACGAAGCCGGCGGATCCGGACGACCTGGCCTCAGCCTTGCTGGGGCAGACGCCGCCCGGTGGCCTGGTCCTGCGACCGATGACGGCCGACCGGGCCCGCTGGGAACACATCAACAGGGTCTACGAGTTCTGTGGCCGCAATGTCTCGGAGACCGCGCGCCGGCTGGGGCTTCACCGGCGGACCCTGCAGCGGATCCTGGCCAAGAGGGCACCGCGCTAGATCCTGTTCCGACAAGTGGGAACCGGGTATCGGATCGAAACAGGCTCCAGAACGTCTTCCTGAGACCTCGGCCCTAGACCTCGAGGTCGACGGCCAGCACGCCCCCGGCGCGCAGGGCGGCCAGGCGGGCGAAGGCGATGGTCAGCGCCTTGCGCCGGCCCCCGGCGAGGGGAGACAGCGGCGCCTCGCGGACCAGGACGCCGCCGAATCCGTCGCAGATCAACAGACCCGGGTCGTCGGGCAGGACGTGCTGGGGGAATTCCGGTGCCACGGCGAAGGCGAAACGGTCGCAGAAGTCCAGGTAGTCCCTCCACTTCCGGTCCACCCGGTAGTCCTCGATCGACGACTTGACCTCAGCGATAAACAGTTCGCCGCGCGGGGAGATCGCCATCAGGTCCGCCCGGCGCGCATTGGGCAGGGTGACCTCGGCGAGGGCGACATACCCCAGGCCCCTGAGGGCGCGCACGGCACCCCGGGTCACCGCCGCGGTGACGTCTGGCCGCGTCACGGCGAGGGGTTCAGTGATGGGCTGGGAGGGGGAATTCAAGGGCGGCCACATCATAGCCCAGTTGGCGGATACGGCTGACGGCCTGGGTCCGGGCCGCCGCGCTCAGGATGGGTTTCTGGGCCATGAGCCAGAGGTGGCGGCCATTGGGTGTGCCCAGAAGCAGCCAGCCCTGGTCGGCCCGGCTCTCGAGGACCCAGTACTCCACATTCAGGACACCGCCGAAGTAGCTCAGTCGGATTCGCCCGTCTGTGGGGGGATCGGAGATCCTGGCCTGGGCCTTCCACCGGGTGGGTGGCGAGGCGAGCGTTCCGCGGTGGCAGGTCTGGATGACCGAATAGCCCGTAGCGGTGCGCGACCAGTCAGAGGTCCCACCCTGGCAGTCCTTCTGGATACTATTGGGAAGACGGGCGATCTCATACCAGCGCCCGGCAATGCGTCCGACCTCGACCTTCTGGGTCGGCGGACGGATATCGGCCGCAAGGGCGTCACCGGGTCCGGCGCACAAGGCCGCCGCAATCAGGACGCCGCGAAGCTGCCGGAAGGGTTCAGAGCCTTTCATGGGGGCCGTTTAACCGGAATCCGAAGGGTGGAGAAGATGCCTGCCGTCACCTCGCCTCGATGAGGTCGATCTGGTCGTCGGAAAGTCCGAAGTGATGGCCGATCTCATGGACCAGTACGTGGCTTACGAGTTCTGCAAGGGTGACGTCTCCCCGGTCTGCCCACTCGTCGAGCAGGGGGCGCCGGTAGAGGAAGATCCACGACGATTCTGGTGCGGGACCCAGGATCGACCTCTGGGCGAGGTCCACACCCTGGTAGAGACCCGTCAGCTCGAAGGGGTCCTGGATGCCGAGAGCGTCCAGGACCTCCTCGTCGGGGAAGTCGTCCACCCGGAAGAGCACCTCCCCCGCCAGCCGCCGGAAGGCCTCCGGGAGTTCGGCGAAGGCCGCCTCTGCCAGGCGGGCGATGTCCTCAAGGGAGGGGGCGAGGCCCGGAGTTCTGCCCTCGTCACTCATCGGCGATCACCCGGTCGGGGTCCTCGGGCGCCCGGACCTCGAAGAGGCCGATGTCGAGGGGCTGCTGGGGCCGCACCGGTCGCAGGGGCTGCCGGGAGAAGGCGTTGAGGTCATCCCCGGAGATTTCCACATTCCCGCGGCGGCGGACATGCCGGGCCTGGGCCTGGAGATGGGCCGGCGCACGGGAGACCGGACGCCAGAAGTCCACCTGGAGCCGCCAGACCGTCGGCGGCGGCGGCGGCGGCACGGGCCAACGGCGCTCGCCCTCGGCCAGGGGCCTGGCCGGCGGCGGCGGCCGCGCACCCTCAAAGACCTCCACGGCCCGGACTACGGCGGGATCGGGCGGCGAAGGTGCCCCGGCGCTGAGCCGCGCCAGGAGTTCCAGGGCCGCTTCCCGGGTCGGGCAGGGGGGGCCGACCCGCTCGGAGGTGAAGACCACAGCCTCTCCCGCCAGGGCCTCGGCCTCACGGGCCCGGGCGGCGTGGCCCCTGGGCATGCCAAGGGCGGACTCGCCATCATTCGCCAGGGGGTAGAGCAGGAGCGCCATGGACGCATCATCGCCCAGAATCAGGCTTCGGCCTATGGTGACGAAATGATTCGCCCGCGCCGGGCGAAAACCTGTGATCCCGCCGATGACCGGAGATGGCCTGATCCTGTCCGCCACAGCCGGCGCCGTCCTTCTGGCGCTGTGCTCCGGCGTCTGGACATTGGGCGTCCGGCGCCGTGCGGACCGGCGGATCGCGTCCCTTGAGGGCGAGATCGAAACCCTGACGGCAGGCGCCGAGGCGGCCCAGGCCTCGGCCGAGGCCTTCGACTCCGCCCTGCTGGCTGTCGAGGACGGTCGCGCCTTCCTGGCCTCCGGTGACGACAGCCTCGCCGCCTGCGCCATCGCCCTGGGCACCGGCGCGGAACCCCAGGCTGTGGTGGCGGCCCTGATGCGGGCCGACCCCGACCACGCCCTGCGCCTCCGGGCCCTGTTCGAGCGTGGCGAGAGTTGCGGCTTCGAGGTGCGCGGGCCCTCTGGGGTCGTGACGGTGGAGGGCCGCGCCGCCGGGGCCCTGGCCTGGCTTCGACTCTCCGCAGGGGCGGCCGGACCCCGGGGGCTGCCGCCCTCCCCCCGGTTCGCAGCCTTCCTCAACGCCCGAAGCGGGCCGGCCTGGATCGCCAGCGCCGACGGCCGGCCGGTCTGGGCCAACTCGGCCTGGCTGGAGGCCGTCGGTGCCGCAGACGTCGAATCGGCAGCTGAGAAGGGCCTCAACCTGGATCCTGCCGCCGATGCCCTGGCCATCGAAGCCGCCAACCTGGCCCAGAGCCGGGACCTGGTACGTTGGGTGAGCCTGGGGGGCCGCCGGCGGGCCCTCAGGCTGACCGCACGTCCCCTGGAGGGCGGTGGCGTCGGCGTCTGGACAGAGGATGTCACCGAGGCCGAGGAACTGCGTGAGGCCCTGCGGCGCAATGTTGAGGCCCACGACGAAACCCTGAACCACATCGCCGACTCCGTCGCCATCTTCACCCCGTCCCGGCGACTGGACTTCCACAACACCGCCTTCGCCGAGATGTTCGGCCTCGAGCCGGCCTGGCTGGCCGAACGGCCAACCCACGGCGAGGTCCTCGACCGGCTGCGCCAACGCCGCCGCCTACCGGAGACGGCAGACTATGCCCGGTGGAAGGCGGCGGAACTCGAGCGCTACAGCCAGCTCGACTCTGCCCCGGATGAGCTCTGGAGCCTGCCGGACGGCCGCACCCTGAGGGTGGTTCGCCAGTCCCACCCCCTCGGCGGCATCGTCCTGCTGTTCTCGGACATCACCGGCGAGCTCCGCCTGAAGGCCCAGTACAACAGCCTGATCCAGGTTCAGCAGGCCACCCTCGACAAGCTGAACGACGCCGTCGCAGTCTTCGGATCGGACGGGCGTCTGCGGCTGCACAACGAGGCCTTCGAGCGGTTCTGGAATATCCCCCGCCAGGCCCTGGGCGAGGTCATGGACTTTGAGGGCGTGGTCGAGCTCTGCCTGCCCCGCCTCCATGACCAGGGCTTCTGGCGCGAGATGAAGGGACGGGTGGCCGACACCGACCCCGCCGCGCGGGCGCCCGCCGCCGGCGAAGTCCGCACCTCGGACGGCCGGATCGTGGCCCACCAGTCCCGCCCCCTGCCGGACGGG
Source organism: Phenylobacterium deserti (assembly GCA_945874825.1). Lineage (GTDB taxonomy): Bacteria > Pseudomonadota > Alphaproteobacteria > Caulobacterales > Caulobacteraceae > Phenylobacterium > Phenylobacterium deserti_D. The sequence continues at coordinate 3,966 of CAMCIK010000036.1, forward strand.
GCGACCCTCATCGCCTTCACCGATGTCACCGATGCGCGCCGCCTCGAGCGAGCCCTGGCTGACCGCAGCGCGGCCCTGGCGGAGGCCGAACGGCTCAAGCGCGACTTCGTGGGCAACGTCTCCTACGAGCTGCGCACGCCGCTGACGACGATCATCGGCTATTCCGAACTGCTGGAGGGGCTCGGTGAGCAGCTGCCTGGCCGGGCGCTCGGGCACGCCGGGGCGATCCGCCAGGCGGCGGAACATCTGGGCCGGTCAATCGACGACGTCCTCGACATGGCGCAGATCGACGCAGGGGAGATGGCGCTCGACCTTGAAGACGTGAATGTCGCCCGCCTCCTCGAGGCGGCGGCCGTGCGCTGGTCCGACGAGGCGGAGGCTGCGCAGGTCAGTTTGGTAGCGGAATGCCCCGACGATCTCGGCCTGATGCGGGGCGACGCCCGGAGGCTGTCGCAGGTGCTCGACCATCTCATCGTGAATGCCCTGGGTCAGACCCCGAAGGGCGGTCGCATCACCCTGGGTGCCCGCCGCACCCTGGGTGAGGTCCAGGTCCAGGTGACCGACACGGGGCGCGGCATTCCCTTCCACGTCCAGGCGAACATATTTGATCGCTTCGTCGGGCGCGAAAGGGGCGGGCCGGGCCTCGGCCTTGCTCTGGTGAAGGCCCTGGTCGAGCTGCATGGCGGCTGGGTGGCCCTGGAGAGTGAGCCCGGGGCCGGGGCGACCTTTACCTGTCACCTGCCAGAACGCGCCGAAGGCGCGGCGGGCCACCCCGAACTGGAGTTCTGAGCCCGCCGGCGGCCAGGATCAGTGCTGGCTTTCCGGCAGGCGGACCACGATGCCGTCGAGGCCATCGGTGATCTTGATCTGGCAGGCCAGGCGGCTGTTCGGCTCTACACCCTCGGCGAAGTCTAGCATGGACTCCTCCATGGCGGACCTGTCGCCGGTCTTGTCGAGCCAGGCGGCATCCACATAGACGTGGCAGGTGGCGCAGGCGCACGCGCCGCCGCAGTCGGCGTCGATGCCCGGCACGTTGTTCTTCACCGCGACTTCCATGACCGACAGGCCAGTCTTGCCGTCGTGCACGTGCTCGGTGCCGTCGTGTTCGATGTAGGTAATCTTGGCCATATGTTCTTTCCTCGCCTCGCCGGCTTACGCCGCAGCGACCTCTTTCATGGAAACCGAAGTGTCCGCAAGTCTCTGCTTGTCCACCGGCCTGCGGGAGCCGATGAGCTGCCGGCCCATCATGAATTCGGGCGGCGAATTGATCGCCTCCACCGCCTGGACCTGATCGCCCTTGAGATGGAAGATCGCGAAGTGGCCCGAGGCGGGATCTCCCCGAACCAAGGACTGGTCGGAATCGAAGTTGTAGCCGGCGATCTGGAGCTTGATGTCGTACTGGTCCGACCACTGCCAGGGGGTCTCCCCCGCCGGCGCGGGCCGCCCGGTGATGGCGCAGGCGACCTGCTTGGCCTGTTCCAGGGCGTTGGGCACGCTCTCCATGCGGAAGTCACGGCCGTAGATGGGCATGGGCCTCAGGGTTACGTCGCCGATGGCGAAGATGGCGGGGTCGGAGGTGCGGGCCTCCAGGTCGACCACCACCCCCCGGTTGACGGCCAGTCCAGCCTCCTGGGCGAGCTCCTGATTCGGGACGGCGCCAACGCCGACCAGGGCCAGGTCGCAGTCGATCACCCGGCCATCGGCCAGCTCCACGCCGGTCACCTTGCCGCCCTCTCCGCGGAAGCCCGTCACCGAGGCCCCGGTCAGGAAGCGCACCCCGTGGCCCTCGTGGACCTGGCGGAAGAAGTTCGAAAGTACCTCGCCGGCCACCCGCGCCAGGATACGCGGCTCACGCTCGAGGACCACGGCGTCGGCGCCGAGGGCCCGGGCTGAAGCTGCGGCCTCCAACCCGATATAGCCGCCGCCCACCACGGCCATCGTCCTGCCGGGACCCAGGGCGGCCTTCAGGGCTTCGGCGTCGGCGGCGGTGCGCAACTCGAGGATCCCGCCGAGGTCCGCCCCGGGGATCGGCAGGCGGATCGGGCGGGCACCCGTGGCGAGGACAAGGATGTCGTAGGCAAGTTCGGATCCGTCCGACAGGGCCAGGACCTTGCGGGCCCGGTCAATGCTGACACCCCGCACGGAGGGCCGGAAATCGATCCGGTTCCCCGCGTAGAATTCAAGCGGCTTCAAGGCCAGGGACTCGGCGTCGGCCTCACCCTTCAGCCAGGCCTTGGAGAGGGGCGGTCTCTGGTAGGGCGGGATGGATTCCTCGCCCACGAGGGTGATCTCGCCGGCCAGTCCATACTGCCTCAGCAGGGCAGCCAGGGTCCCGCCAGCGTGGCCAGCGCCAACGATCACGACATGGGCGTCTGCAGAGGTCATGAGGTCCAGATGCAGAAAAGTGACGGGGCCGTCAACTTACCGAATGCGCAAGGTGCCGCAGGACGGTCAGACGTCAGACCACCCGCTCCGCCATCATCTTCTTCACCTCGCCGATCGCCTTGGCGGGGTTGAGGCCCTTGGGACAGACTTGGGCGCAGTTCATGATGGTGTGGCAGCGGTAGAGCTTGAAAGGATCCTCGAGGGCATCGAGCCGCTCACCCGTGGCCTCGTCCCGGCTGTCGATCAGCCAGCGATAGGCGTGCAGCAGGGTGGCCGGACCGAGGTAGCGGTCGCCGTTCCACCAGTAGCTGGGGCAGGAGGTCGAGCAGCAGGCACACAGGATGCACTCGTAGAGCCCATCCAGCTTTTCGCGATCCTCCGGGCTCTGGGACCATTCGGTCTGGGGCTCGGGGGTGGTGGTCTTGAGCCAGGGCTCGATCGAGGCGTACTGGGCGTAAAAATGGGTCAGGTCGGGGACCAGGTCCTTGACCACCGGCATGTGCGGCAGGGGGCTGATCTGGCAGGTCGACCCGTGCGCCTCTTCGTGCCCGTGGGTGCAAGCCAGGGTGTTGCGGCCGCCAATGTTCATGGCGCACGACCCGCAGACGCCCTCGCGGCAGGACCGCCGGAAGGTCAGGGTCGGGTCCATGGTGTTCTTGATATGGATCAGCACGTCCAGGACCATGGGGCCGCAGGCCGCGACGTCGACGTCATAGGTGTCCCAGCGCGGATTGCCGGTTCCCTCCGGGTCATAACGATAGATCCGGAACGACTTCACCGTCTTCGCGCCGGCGGGGGCCGGATGGTGGCGACCCTTCTGGACCCGGGAGTTCTTCGGCAGGGCGAGTTCGACCATGGGGCTCTTTCCTCGAATTCCGTCTGCAGGCCTGCGTCAGGACACCCGCGCCTTGGGCGGGATGGGCGCGATGTCGTTGGTCATGGTGTAGTCGTGCACGGGCCGGTAATCGATGACCACCTTGCCCGTGACGTCGTCCATCCAGGTCAGGGTGTGCTTCATCCAGTTGGCGTCATCTCGGTCGGGATGATCCTCGTGGGCGTGGGCCCCGCGGCTCTCGGTGCGGTTGGCGGCCCCGGCGACGGTGACCACCGCCTGCACGACCAGGTTCTCGAACTCGAGGGTCTCGACGAGATCCGTGTTCCAGATCAGGCCCCGGTCGGACACCTTGATGTCCTTGCGCCGGTCCTGCACGGCCTGCAGACGCTGCACGCCGGAAGCGAGGCTGTCGCCGGTGCGGAACACCGCGGCGTCCTCCTGCATGGCCTGCTGCATTTCCAGCCTCAGGGCGGCCGTGGTCGTCGAGCCGTCGGCGAACCTCAGCCGGTCGAAGCGGGCCAGGTGGCCGTCCGACATGGAGGGCTTCAGCTCGGGCTGGGTGGCCCCGGGCTTGAGGATGTCCGCCGCCCGGAGGGCCGCGGAACGGCCGAAGACCACCAGGTCGATCAGGCTGTTGGAGCCCAGCCGGTTGGCGCCGTGAACCGACACGCAGGCGGCCTCGCCAACGGACATCAGGCCAGGAACCACGCGGTCGGGATCGGCACCCACCCGGGTGACCACCTCCGAGTAGAAGTTCGTGGGGATGCCGCCCATGTTGTAGTGCACGGTTGGCAGGACCGGGATGGGCTGCTTGGTCACGTCGACGCCGGCGAAGATCCGGGCGCTCTCCGAGATGCCCGGCAGGCGCTCCGCCAGGATCTTGGGATCCAGGTGGTCGAGGTGCAGGTGGATGTGGTCCTTTTTCGGACCCACCCCGCGTCCCTCGCGGATCTCGATGGTCATGGCCCGGCTGACCATGTCCCGGGGTGCCAGGTCCTTCACGGTGGGCGCATAGCGCTCCATGAAGCGCTCACCCTCGGAATTGGTCAGGTAGCCGCCCTCGCCCCGGGCGCCCTCGGTGATCAGGCAGCCGGCACCGTAGATGCCGGTGGGGTGGAACTGGACGAACTCCATGTCCTGGAGCGGCAGGCCGGCGCGCAGGGTCATGCCGCCGCCATCCCCGGTGCAGGTGTGGGCGCTGGTGGCCGAGAAGTAGGCCCGGCCGTAACCGCCCGTAGCCAGGATCACCATCTGGCCCTGGAAACGGTGCAGGGTGCCGTCATCCAGCTTCCAGGCGGTCACGCCCCGGCAGACGCCTTCGTCCATGATCAGGTCAAGGGCGAAGTACTCGATGAAGAACTGGGTGTCGTGGGCCAGGGACTGGCCATACATGGTGTGCAGCATGGCGTGGCCCGTGCGGTCCGCCGCGGCGCAGGTGCGCTGGATGGGGGCCTCACCGAAGTTGCGGGTCATACCGCCGAAGGCGCGCTGGTAGATCTTGCCATCCGGGGTGCGGGAGAAGGGCACGCCCCAGTGCTCGAGCTCGTAGACCGCCGCGGGGGCGTTCCGGCAGAGGTACTCGATGGCGTCCTGGTCGCCCAGCCAGTCCGACCCCTTGACGGTGTCGTACATGTGCCAGCGCCAGTCATCCTCACCCATATTGCCGAGGCTGGCCGAGATGCCGCCCTGGGCCGCCACGGTGTGCGAGCGAGTCGGGAAGACCTTGGTGATGCAGGCGGTCTTCAGGCCCGCCTGGGCGCAGCCGAGTGCGGCGCGGAGGCCAGAGCCGCCGGCACCAACGACGATGACGTCGAACTTGTGATCGATGAATTCGTAAGCGGCCATGACGTCAGAGAGCGCCTCCGAGCGCGACCTTGAGGACGGAGAAGACCGCCAGGGCGGTCACGAGGACGGTGACGAACAGGTTCAGCACGAGGAGCGCCGAGCGTCCGAGCGTCCGGTGGAAGTAATCCTCGACCACCACCCGGGCACCGGCGTGCATGTGCCAGCCGGACACGATGAGGACAAGGAGGATCAGGACGGCATTCACCGGGTGGGAAACGAAGGCGACGGCCTCAGCATATCCGGCCGCGGAGATCGCGAGGGCGGCGTAGACCATCCAGAGGGTCAGGGGGACCAGGGCGACGGCGCTGACCCGCTCGGCCACCCAGTGGGCGGCACCATGCCCGGCGGCACCCCGGCCGCGGGCCCGGGAAAGGGGAGTCCTGAGATCGGTCATTGGGGGCCTCCCTGGCCGAGACCAATGGCCCAGACGATGACTGTCGCGACCACGGAGAAGGCCATGGCCATGATCCCGGACTGGTTCGAGGCCGTGACCGAAAGGCCGAGCCCGGCGTCCCAGAACAGATGCCGGATGCCGTTGGCGAGATGGTAGAAGAGGGAGAGGGTCAGGCCAACCAGGACCAGCCGCCCCAAGGGCGAGGCCAGGAGATCCATGTAGGCCGGGTAGGCGTCGGGCCCGGCACCGAGGGCCAGGGCCCATCCGGCGGCGAGGATGGCCCCCGCATAGAGCGCCATTCCGCTCGCCCTGTGGAGGATCGAAGTCAACATGGTCAGGTGCCAGCGCCACACCTGAAGGTGCGGCGATAGGGGTCGCTCTCGAACGGGTGTGGTCATCGGCATGTCCTGGCAGACCCCGGCGGACGCCCCCGCGCCCCGGGCCAGCTGCTTGCATGTAAGCCTACAGCACAGGGTGTCAACGAGGGCTTTTCAATCTGATAGGGCGCCGTAGCGGAAGCTCAGGGCCGGTCGGCGAGCCAGTCTGCCGATCGCATCTCCTGGAGCCGCGAAGCGGTGCGCTCGAATTCGAAGGCGCCATCCCCGGACGGGTAGAGGCGGGCGGGATCAGCCTCGGCCAGGACGATCAGGCGGGTCCGGGCCTCGTAGAGGGTGTCGACCAGGGTGACGAACCGCCGAGCCGCCTCCCGCCGGGAGGGGCTGAGCCGCGGCAGGTCCTCCAGGAAGACGGTGTGGAACCGCTCGGCCAGGGCGAGGTAGTCGTTGGGGCCCAGGGCCACGTCGCAGAGCCGGGTAAAGGCGGTGCGGACCAGGCCGCCCGCCGCCGCCGGGAAGTCCAGCCGCCGGCCCATGACCTCGATCGATTCTCCCTCGGGGGCCTCGGGGCCCACCATGTCGCGCCACAGGGCGTCGAAGGTGCGGCGGTTGTCCGGGTCGATGGGCGAGAACCAGGTTCCTGCCGCCCTCAGCCGGTCAAGGCGATAGTCGTGGGGTCCGGCGACGGACACCACCTCAACCCGGGACTTGAGCAGCGCGATGAAGGGCAGGAAGTGCTGGCGGTTGATGCCATCCCGGTAAAGGTCGTCCGGATGCCGGTTGGAGGTGCCGGCCAGGGTGACGCCCCGCGCGAACAGGGCCTCGAACAGCCGCCCCAGGATCATGGCGTCAGCAATGTCCGTGACCTGGAACTCGTCGAAGCAGATCAGGCTGGCCTCCCGAGCGACCAGGTCGGCGACGGGCGGCACCGGGTCATCGCCCCGCACCTGGCCGAATCGCGCCTTGCGGGCCGCCGCGTCGCCTGAGCGCCAGGCCCCGATCAGGGCATGGACCTCGCGCATGAAGACATGGAAGTGGGTGCGCCGCTTTCGGGCGACAGGAACGGTCTCGAAGAACAGGTCCATCAGCATGGACTTGCCCCGCCCCACCGGCCCCCAGAGATAGACCCCCTTGGCGGCTTCGGGCCGGCGCCGGAACAGGCCCGAAAGGCCGCTAGGGCGCGCCGCAGCCAGCTCGGCCTCCAGCCGGGCCAGGCTGGCCAGTCCCGCGGCCTGGGCCGGGTCGGGGCGCAGTTGGCCGGCCGAAAGGCGTGCGGCGTAGGCCGTTTCCAGGGCGGAGGTCATGCGGCGCGGAGCTCTCCGGTCAGCGCATGGTCGGGATGACGAAGGCGGAGTCCTCGACCTCGCCCTCGGGCCAGCGCGCCGTCACCGTCTTGACCTTGGTGTAGAACCGCACCCCGTCCATGCCGTGCTGGTTGGCATCGCCAAAGGCCGAACGCTTCCAGCCGCCGAAGGTGTGATAGGCCAGTGGCACGGGGATCGGCACGTTGATGCCGACCATGCCGACGTTCACGCGGGAGGCGAACTCCCGGGCGGCGCGTCCGTTGCGGGTGAAGATGGCGGTCCCGTTGCCGTAGGGATGCTGCGAGGGCAGGGCTAGGGCAGACTCGAAGCTGTCGGCCCGGACCATCTGCAGGACCGGCCCGAAGATTTCGTCCTGATAGCTCTTCATGCCCGGCGTGACCCGGTCGAAGAAGGACGGACCAATGAAAAAGCCATTCTCATAGCCCTGCAGGCGGAAGTCGCGGCCATCGACGACCAGTTCGGCGCCCTCGTCCACCCCGGTCTGGATGTAGTCGGTCACCCGCTTGCGGTGGGCGGCGTTGACCACCGGGCCATAGTGGGCACCCTCGTCGGTGGAGATCCCCACCTTGAGCGTGCCGATCTCGGCGACCAGCTTCTCGCGCAGGGCGTCGGCAGTGCGCTCGCCCACGGGCACCACCACGGGCAGAGCCATGCAGCGCTCCCCGGCCGAGCCGAAGGCGGCGCCCGAGAGGTCGCGCACCACCTGGTCCAGGTCCGCATCCGGCAGGACGATGCCGTGGTTCTTGGCGCCGCCCATGGCCTGGACCCGCTTTCCGGCCGCTGCCCCCCGGGAATAGACGTACTGGGCGATGTCCGAAGAGCCCACGAAGCTCACGGCAGCGATCTCGGGGTGGTCGAGGATGGCGTCCACCATGACCTTGTCACCCTGGACGACGTTGAGCACGCCCTTCAGGTCCAGGCCCAGCTCCGCGCCCGCCTGCATGAACATCGCGGCGAGGCGGACCGGGACGGTGGGATCACGTTCGGACGGCTTGAGGATGAAGGCGTTGCCGACGGCAAGGGCAACCCCGGACATCCACAACGGGATCATGGCCGGGAAGTTGAACGGGGTGATCCCCGCCACAATCCCCAGGGGCTGGCGCATGGAATAGACATCGATGCCCGGCCCGGCGCCTTCGGTGTACTCGCCCTTGAGCAGGTGCGGGACACCGCAGGCGAACTCGATCACCTCCAGGCCTCGCTGGATATCGCCCCGGGAGTCGGCCACCACCTTGCCGTGCTCGCTGGACAGCAGCTCGGCCAGGGACTGCATGTTGGCCTCAAGCAGGCGCTTGAACTCGAACATCACCCGCGCCCGGCGCTGGGGGTTCACCGCCGCCCAGGCGGGCTGGGCGCGCAAGGCGGACTGGACCGCCAGCTCAAGCTCGTCAGGGGTTCCCAGGCCAACCTTCGCCTGCACCTCGCCGGTGTTCGGGTTGAAGACGTCTCCGAGCCGGGCCGAGGCGCTGGGGGCCGGGGCCCCGTCGATGAAGTGATGAATCTGGCGCATGGGACCGTCCTCGATTGCCTGCGGGTTTCCAATAGTGGCTGGGGCCGGGCGCGCCTAGACCTTGCTTGCGCCCCCGGTCGGCAGGCATGGTAGCACCATGAGCCCTCCTGACTCGGCCGGCCCCGGCCAGCACATCGTCGACGTGCTGATCGCCGAGCGGGCACCCCGGCTGGCCGCCAGCCCGGCCTGGCCCCTGGCCCGTCCCCTGCTCTACCGGCTCCTCAACTATCGCAAGGCCCGGAAGATGGCGGACGCCGTCGCCCCCCTAGGAGGTCGTGAGGCGCTGGACTACGTGGCCCGGCTCCTCGAGGTCCAGGTCGAGGTGCGCGGCCTGGAACGGATTCCGGAAGCCGGGCGCCTGGTCATCATCTCCAACCACCCGACCGGGATCGCCGACGGAATCGCCACCTACGACGCCCTGCGTGGCCGGCGACCCGACCTCTGCTTCTACGCCAATGCCGACGCTCACAGGGTCGTGCCGCGGTTCTCCGATGTCCTGATCCCCGTGGAGTGGGTCGAGGCCAAGCGTACCCGGGACCGCACCCGAACCACCCTGCAGATGACCCGCCAGGCCATGGAGGCGGAACGGGCGCTGGCGATCTTTCCCGCCGGTCGGCTATCCAGGCGGGCGCCGGACGGGACCCTGTCGGATCCACCCTGGATGAGTTCGGCCCTGTCCATCGCCCGACGACACGGCGCCCCGATCGCGCCGGTCCACATGACGGGTCCCTGGTCGACCCTGTTCCATGCCTTCGACCGGGTCTCACAAGAGCTCCGGGACATCACCCTGTTCCACGAGCTGCTGAACAAACGGGGTGGCCGGTTCACCCTCAGCGTGGGGCCCCTCATCGACCCCTCCCGCCTGGGCAGTGACGCCGAGGCCGCGACGGCCGAGCTGAAGGCCTATGTGGAGACGGTCCTTCCCGCCGATCCGGACCGATCCTTTTGACCCGCCTGCCCACGCGCATCGACCTGCCCACAGAGCCTGACACGGAGGCGCTCGGCCGACGCCTGGCCCCACTCCTGCACCCCGGTGAGGCCATCTGCCTCAGCGGTGGGTTAGGGGCGGGAAAGTCCTGCCTGGCCCGGGCCCTGATCCGCGCCCTGACCACGCCGGACGAGGACGCACCCAGCCCGACCTTTACCCTCGTCCAGACCTACGCCGGTCCGGACTTCGAGATCGCCCACTTCGACCTCTACCGGCTGGAGAACCCCGATGAGGCCTGGGAAATCGGGCTGGACGAGGCCCTCATCCACGGGGCGGCCCTGATCGAATGGCCGGAACGGCTCGAAGGGCGTCTTCCCACCAACCGACTCGATCTAAAGCTTTCCATCAAGGGCGAGGGCCGCGCGGCGCGGCTGGCCGGCTTCGGGACCTGGAAGGAGCGCATGGCGTGACGGCGGAGCGCGAGGCCCTGAAGGCGAGCTTCCTCCTGGCCGCCGGCATGCAAGACGCCCGGCGCGAAGGCCTGGCGGGTGACGCCTCGACCCGCGCCTACGAACGCCTGTTCCTGGCCGATGGCAGCCGACGGATCTTTATGGACCAGCCGCCGGTGGAATCCGCGCCGTGTCCGCCGGACGCCGACGCCGGGACGCGCAGGACCCTCGGCTACAACGCCATGGCGCGGCTGGCCGCCGGACGGGTGGACGCCTTCGTCGCCGTTGCGGGCTGGCTCAACCGGTCCGGGCTGTCGGCGCCGCGGATCGAGGCCTTCGACGCCGATCTCGGCCTTGCGGTCATGGAGGACCTTGGAGATGACCTGTTCGGCGCGCGGATCGCCGGCGGCGCCGACGAGGAGCCCCTCTACGAGGCTGCGGTGGAGGCCCTGGTCCACATGCAGGCCAGCCCGGTCCCGGACCGGCTGGGCACGGCCACAGGGATCGACTGGCCGCTCCTGACCTACGACGCCCTCGCCCTTGAGACCGCCGCCGACCTCCTCCCCGACTGGCTGCCGGTCCTGCGCCCGGAGGTACGGATCGACGCCTCCGCCCGGGCGGACTGGGCGGCGCTCTGGCGGCCCATACTGGAGCGCGGGGAGGCAGGAGCCTCGGTCTTTTGTCACCGCGACTATCACGTGGAGAACCTGATCTGGCTGCCGGACCGGGAGGGACCCGCCCGGGTCGGCATGGTGGACTTCCAGGACGCCCTGCGGGCCCATCCCGCCTGGGACGTCTCCATGCTGCTGCACGACGCGCGCCGCGATGTCAGCCCGCAGCTATCGGACAGGACACTGCAACTCTACCTGGTCCGCTCTCGTTCTGCAGACGACCCGGCGTTCGTCGCCGACTTCCACGCCCTGGGCGCCCTGAACATCTGCCGAATCCTCGGCGTCTTCGCCCGGCTGGTGAAACGAGACGGCCGGCCGAAGTACGAGGCCTTCCTGCCCCGGATGTGGGGCTATCTGGACCGGTGCCTGGCCGACCCGGGCCTGGCAGATCTGCGGGACTGGCTCGACGCCTGCGTCCCGGCGGAAGCGCGCCGATGAGGGGCCCCAAGAGCGCCATGGTCCTGGCGGCCGGCCTCGGCACCCGGATGCGTCCGCTCACCGAGACCCGGCCCAAGGCCCTTGTGGAGGTGGCCGGCCGGACCCTCATCGACAGGGTCCTGGACCGCCTGGTCGAGGCAGGGGTGCGCAGGGCAGTGGTCAACGTCCACCACTTCGCCGACATGCTGGAGGCCCACCTCGCCCGGCGGACCGATATCGAGATCCTCATCGCCGACGAACGCGCAGCCCTGCTCGACTCTGGCGGCGGAGTGCGCAACGCCCTGCCCCTGCTGGGCCGGGAGCCGATCTTCGTCGCCAACATCGACTCCCTCTGGACCGGAGGCGAAACACCCCCCCTCGAGCAGATGAAGGCGGCCTGGGATCCGGCGCGCATGGACATGCTTCTCCTGCTCACCCGCAGGGGACACGGCATCGGGTTCGAGGGACCGAGGGGCTTCCTGATGGACGCTGATGGCCGCCTCACCCATTCGGCCGACGACACCTGGCCAGCGCCCTTCGCCAATGTCGGCTTCCAGATCCTCAAGCCGGAGATCCTGGACGGGGAGCCTGACGGTGCCTTCTCCATCCTTCCGGTCTGGTGGCGCTTGCAGGGCCAGGGCCGACTGTTCGGCGTGATCATGGACGCCTTCTGGATGCACGTGGGGGACCCCGCCGCCCGGACAGAAGCCGAAGCCAGGCTCACCCGATGAAGGCCGAATTCCTGAGCCGGAAGGGGCCCCGCTGGTACTCGATTCCCGCGGACCGGCCGTTCCTGGACGACCTGGCGGAAGGCCTGCTGGCCCTGACCGAAGGCGAGGGCCCCGAGGCCCTTTCGGATGCCGTTATCCTGACCCCGACCCGGCGGGCGGCGCGGTCCCTCACCGAGGCCTTCCTGCGACGGGCCGGTTCGGCCGGCGCCCTGCTGCCGCCACGGATCCGCCCCCTGGGCGACCTCGAGGCCGGCGAGGCGCCCTTTGAGCCCGGCGAGGTCATGCTGGACCTGCCCCCCGCCATCACCCCGGTGCGGCGGCGGTTCGAACTCCTGAAGCTGGTAGGCGACCTCACGGCCGGCCGGGGGCAGACGCCCGGTCCCGCAGAGGCCCTCGGCCTCGCCGACGCCCTGGGCGCCTTCTTCGACAGCCTGCAGATCGAGGAGGTGACCGGCGAGAACCTGGACTCCCTGGTGGGGGCGGAGATGGCGGAGCACTGGCAGGTCTCCCTCGACCTGCTCCGTTCGGCGCTCGACCTCTGGCCCCGCAGGCTGGAAGCTCTGGGATTGGAGGATGTCAGCCGCCGGCGCGCCCTCCTGCTTCGCGCCCTGGCGGAACGTTGGCGGGAGGTGCCACCACCCGGCCTGCTCATTGCCGCCGGCTCGACGGGATCGGTCCAGGCCACGGCTGGCCTTCTCCAGGTCATCGCCGCAGCCCCCCGGGGAGCCGTGGTGCTTCCCGGGTTGGACACCGACGATCTCTCGCCAGAGGCGATGGGTCTGGAGGTGGACGACCAGCATCCGCAGGCCGCTCTGTACGAACTCCTGAGGGCCTCCGGTGTTGCCCGCAAGGACGTCCTCGTCTGGGGTCCCTTCGGCGGCGAGGACCTGCAAGGGACCGACCGTCGTAAGCTCATCAGCCTGGCCCTTCGTCCGGCGGCGCGCACCTCGGACTGGCTGGCGACCGTCGCCGACGAGAACGGCCCAGGCGTCAGGACCATCACCCGGGGGCTAGAGGGCCTGACGGTGATCTCCTCCCGGGACGAGGAAGCCTGTGCCCTCACCGCCGCCCTACTGCTCCGCGAGACCCTGGAGACCCCCGGAAGGACCGCTGCCCTGGTGACCCCGGACCAGGACCTGGCCCGCAGGGTCTGTGCGCGCCTCGCCCGCTGGGGCGTGACGGCGGATGCCTCGGCAGGTGAGCCCCTGGCAGGCCGGCCCTGCGCCGTCCTCGCCACCCTTGCAGCCCGGGCCCTGGCGGACCCTGCCCTGCCGTCGGTCCTGCTGGGCCTGCTCAAGCACCCCCTCGTGACGCTTCAGAGGGACCCGGAAGCCCTTGCAGCAGCGCGGGACGACCTGGAACGGAGCGCCCTGCGCCGGACGCGGTCCGAGACCCTGGATGAACTGCGGCATCGCGGAGAGACGGCGCGTAACCCCGCAGGACGTGAGGCCCTGCGGCTCCTGGAGGCCTATGCCGTCGCCCTGGCGGAACCCGATGGCCCCGGCCCGGAGTCCCGGCACGCCAGCGACTGGGCGCTCCGCCTGACCCAGGTCCTGGAAGCCCTGTGCGCCCAGGCGGATGGAAGCGCCGGTGCCCTATGGGCCGGCCCCGACGGTGAGGCCATGGCCCGGCTCCTGGCCCAGTTGGTCGAGGACGGCGCCGTGACGCCGGAACTCACGGTCGCTGGCTTCATCGAGCTTTTCGAGGCCCTGGTCGCGGGCGAGAGCGTTCGGTCCGCCCGGGCCAGCCACCCGAGGCTCCGTATACTGGGCGCCATGGAGGCGCGGATGGCGCGGGCCGACCGCGTGATCCTCGCCGGGCTTGAGGAGGGCGTCTGGCCCCAGGCGGCCGGGGTGGACCCCTTCCTTTCCAGGACCATGCGCAAGGCCCTGGGACTGCCGGCGCCCGAGCGGCGGATCGCCCTGTCGGCCCACGACTTCGCCCAGTCGGCCTGTGCACCCGAGGTCTTCCTGCTGAACACCCGGCGGCGGCGCGGTGCCCCCGTCCTGGAGTCCCGCTGGCTCTGGCGGCTGCGGACCCTGGCCCGGGGCGCTGGCGCGACCCTTGCCGGTCGCCCGGACCTGACGGAACTCGCCGAGGCCCTCGACGCACCCGGCCCCTTTGCGCCGGCCCTGCGTCCCGCGCCCTGTCCACCCTTGGAGGCCCGGCCCCGCAAGCTGGCGGTGACCCGGGTGGAGGCCCTGGTCCGGGACCCCTACCAGGTCTGGGCACGGGACATCCTCCGCCTCTACCCGATGGACCGGCCGGACACGTCGGTGGACGTCCGTATCCGCGGGACGGCGATCCACTCGGCCCTCGAAACCTTTGTCGAGACCTACCCCGCAGACCTACCCGCCGACGCCGCCGACGTCCTTGACCGCCTCTATATCGAGGCGCTCAGGGCGGCAGGGATGGACGCCATCGGCCTGGCCCGTGAACAGGCCCTGGCTCGGGAAATCGCAGCCTGGATGGTGGACCAGGAACGCCAGCGGCGCAGCGACGGGCGACGGATCGAGGTCGAACAGGCGGGCCAGCTGACCTTCGCGACCCTGGCAGGCAACTTTGTCCTTACCGCCAAGGCCGACCGGCTGGAGATCGGCCCCGGACCGATCGGCCGAATACTCGACTACAAGACCGGCACCCCGCCCTCCATCGACACCGTCAAGACCGGGTTCTCACCCCAGCTGACCCTCACGGGTGCCATCCTCGAGGCCGGAGGCTTTCCCGGGTTGGAGGGCCTGAAGTTGGAGGAGCTGTCCTACGTGCGGATCACCGGCCGTCGGCCGGCCGGCGAGATCAGTAGCGCCGTTTCCAAGTCGGCAAACGTCAGGGAAGCCTCGGCGGCGGCGCTCGAAGGCCTGAAGGCGCGGATCGAGGCCTTCGACGATCCGACCCGGCCCTATACCTCCCGGGTCGCACCCTCCTCGGTAAAGCTCCATGCGAGCGACTACGATCACCTGGCCCGGGTGCGGGAATGGTCCTCCATCGGCGAGGGAGAGGACACATGACCCCCGCCGAGGTCGACGACCCCCAGGCCCTCGCCGCCGACCCCTTCCTGTCGGCCTTCGTCACCGCCAATGCGGGCTCGGGCAAGACCAAGACCCTGATCGACCGGGTCGCCCGCCTGCTGCTGGCCGGGGCCGAGCCCGACCAGATCCTTTGCGTGACCTATACCCGGGCCGCGGCGGCGGAGATGCAGGACCGGCTATTCAGGCTCCTGGGCGACTGGTCGGTGATGCCGGACAAGGCTCTCGGCATGGCCCTTGGCGCGCTGGAGGGCCGCCCCCCCGCTGCCTACAAGCCCGACGCGCTCTCAAAGGCCAGGGCCCTCTTCGCCCAGGCGCTGGAGACGCCGGGGGGCCTGCGCATCCAGACCCTGCACGCCTTCTGCGAGAAGCTGCTGCGCCGGTTTCCCCTCGAGGCCGGGGTCTCCCCGGGCTTCGAGGTGCTCGATGACCTGGGCGCGGCGGACCTGGCGCGCAGGGCCCACGCCGGGATCGCGCGCCACGCCCTGGGGGGCGACGGCCGGATCGCCCAGGCCTACGCCCGGCTATCGGTGGACCTGGATCACCGGCGGTTCCTCGGCCTCTTCGACGAATTCGCACGCCTGTCCTCGGATCTTGTCCGGTGGTTCAAGACGGCCGCCGCCGGGGACGGGGTCGAGGCCGCAGTCTGGACAGCCCTGACGGGCGCGCCGGATCCGCTCGAGCCTGCGCAGGCGGAGGCCGACCTGGTCGACGTCTCGAAGGGCCTGGCCCCCGCCGACTGGATGCGGATCGCCCAGATCCTCAAGGCGTCTCCCGCAAAGGGCGAGAAGGGCCATGCGGAGACCCTGGAGGCCAGCCAGGGTCGCCCGACCTACGAACAGGTGCGGCCGATGCTCCTGACGAAGGCCTGGACAGTCGCCACCTGGTTCGGAGGGTCTCCCCGGCTGAGGCCCTACCCGGATATCGTCGAGCAGCTGGATGGAGAGGCGAACCGCCTTCTGGACCTGGAGATGCACCGGCGCATGGCCGTGGCGGGGCAGAGGACCCTCGACATCCTCGTCCTGGCCCAGGCCTACCTGACCGCCTATGAAAATGAGAAGACCCTGTCGGGGAAGCTGGACTTCAGCGACCTGGTCGGTCGCACCGCCGCCCTGACCCGGACCGCGCCCATGGCCGCCTGGGTGCTGTATAAGCTGGACCAGAGGCTGGCCCACATCCTCGTGGATGAGGCGCAGGACACCGCGCCGGACCAGTGGGGAATCCTCAGGGGCCTGACGGGCGACTACTTCTCGGGCGCTGGCCAGCCCCAAAGGGGAAACGGCCCGGGCCGGTCCGTCTTCGTCGTCGGCGACGTCAAGCAGTCGATCTATTCCTTCCAGGGCGCCTCGCCCGAGAACCTGGGCCTCGAATACGCCCACCACAGCCAGGCCGCCGCCGCCGTGGGTGCCCGCTTCGAGCGCATCGACCTGACCCGGTCCTGGCGGTCCGTGCCGCAGGTCCTGGCCTTCGTGGACGCGGTCTTCGCCGGGGACGAGAAGGCCCAGGCCCTGGTCAGCGCGGAGGGCGAGAGCCCTCCGGTCATCCGCCATGAGGCCGGCCGCAAGGATCCCGGGTGCGTGGACCTCTGGGACCTCGTGCCCCCCGCCGAGAAGACGGACCGGGACGCCTGGCAGGACCCGCCCGACGCCCTCGGGACCGACTCCAGCCCGCGGATCCTGGCCCGGCGCATTGTCGGTGAGATCCAGCGGATCGGAACACTCGGCGAGTCCGTGGGCGACAAGAAGACAGGAGGGCGCAAGCCCGCCTCCTGGGGCGACATCCTGATCCTGGTCCGCCGGCGCGGCACCCTCTTCGACGAGATCCTGCGCGAGCTGAAGCGTAGCGGCGTGCCCGTGGGCGGTGCCGACCGGCTGAAGCTGTCCGAACACATCCTGTTCGAGGACCTGAGAGCCCTGGTCCGCTTCGCCCTCTTCCCCGGTGACGACCTGACCCTTGCCGCCCTTCTGCGCAGCCCGTTCTGCGATGTCACCGACGAGAGCCTGTTCGACCTGGCGCGGGACCGCCCCGACCCGACGCTCTGGGATACCCTGAAGCGGCGCGCCGGAGACGGCCGGAACGACTGGGCCCAGGCCGCTGACTTCCTGGGGCGGGTGGCCAGGACCGGGGCAGGCCGCACGCCTTACGACTTCATCGTCGGGATTCTGGAATCTCCCGGCCCCTGCGGGCGCTCCCAGAGGCAGAGGCTGCTGACCCGACTTGGCCGGGAGGCCGAGGAGGCCCTCGGGGTGTTCCTGGAGAAGACCCTGGAGTTGGAACAGGCCGGGTCCCGGCACCTGGAAGGCTACGCCGCCGACCTGGACCGGCTGGATGTTGACGTCGCCCGGGAGATGGACGCCGCTGGGGCGAATGAAGTGCGGATCATGACCGCCCACGGTGCCAAGGGGCTTGAAGCCCCGATCGTCATCCTGCCGGACATGACCTTCTCGGATGCCGGGCGGTCGGGCCTGGTCCGGACCGGTGACGGAACCTTCCTCTGGCTCGGGTCGAGCGATGAGGACTGCGAGGCCCAGGCCAGGGCCCGGGAGGACCGCGGGCGCGAGTCGGAGCGGGAGCTCAGCCGCCTGCTCTATGTGGGGCTGACCCGCGCGCGGGACCGCCTGATCCTCTGCGGAACCCTCCCCGGCAACCGGAACGAAGAGAAGCTGAAGGGGTGGTGGAGCGCCGTCTCCGAGGCCTTTGCCGACCGGCTGGGCGACGAGGTTCGGCGGATCGACCGCGATGACTTCAGCTTCCGGCGATTCGGCTCAGACCCGGAGGTCCTGGGAGCAGCAGGGGCCGGGGTGGCGAGGGTCGCCGCGACGGTCCCGTCCTGGCTGGGGCAGGTCGCCCGGGCCGAACCCCTGAGCCGCCTCGCCTCGCCCTCGGACCTTGGCGACTTGGCGCCGGTGGCTGCCCTCTCGCCCCTCGCTGGCCTGGGTGGACTGGGGCGGTTCCGCCGCGGCGAACTGATCCACCGCCTCCTGCAGATCCTGCCGGACCTGGACCCCGCGTCCTGGGAAAGGGCGGCGCAAAGGCTCCTGGAGAAGGAGGCGGGCCTAAGCGCTGAACAGATTTCAGAGATGACGGCGGCGGCCCTCGGCGTCCTGAGACACGCCGAATTCGCCTTCCTCTTCGGCCCGGGATCCCGGGCCGAAGCGGGGATTGTCGGAGGGGCGGCGGCCTTCCCCGAAGGCCTGCGCATCTCCGGACGCATCGACCGCCTGGTGGTGCGGGAGGACGATGTCCTGTTCGCCGACTTCAAGACCAACCGGCCGGCACCGGCCCGCATCGAGGATGCAGACCCGGCCTACCTTCGCCAGTTGGCCATGTACTGGGCGGTGCTGGGCGACCTCTATCCGGGGCGAAAGATCCGGGCGGCCCTGGTCTGGACCGACGGCCCCCGTCTGACACCCGCGCCGGAGCTGCTTCTGCGGTCGGCGCTCGAGACCCTGAGAGAGGGGTTTCGATAGGAGCGTTTGATTGGGGGAGTTGATCGTGCGCCCCTGCTCGCCATATCTAGACCTAATGTCCGGAGGTTCCGGACCCCTAATCGAGGAGCCACCCATGGGCACCGTCGCCGTCACTGACCAGTCCTTCGAAGCCGACGTCCTGAAGTCGGGCAAGCCCGTCCTG
>CAMCIK010000037.1 GCA_945874825.1 Phenylobacterium deserti
AGTAATTCCGAGCAACGCTAGCCCCCTTCGTATTACCGCGGCTGCTGGCACGAAGTTAGCCGGGGCTTCTTCTCCGGGTACCGTCATTATCGTCCCCGGTGAAAGAATTTTACAATCCTAAGACCTTCATCATTCACGCGGCATGGCTGGGTCAGGCTTTCGCCCATTGCCCAAGATTCCCTACTGCTGCCTCCCGTAGGCGTCTGGGCCGTGTCTCAGTCCCAGTGTGGCTGGTCATCCTCTCAGACCAGCTATGGATCGTAGCCTTGGTGGGCCTTTACCCCACCAACTAGCTAATCCAACGCGGGCCGCTCCAATGGCGATAAATCTTTCCCCCGAAGGGCACATACGGTATTAGCTGAAGTTTCCCTCAGTTGTTCCGTACCAAAGGGCACGTTCCCACGCGTTACTCACCCGTCCGCCACTCCCCCGAAGGGGCGTTCGACTTGCATGTATTAGGCCTGCCGCCAGCGTTCGCTCTGAGCCAGGATCAAACTCTCAGGTTGAGTTGACTATGACTACATTGCTTGTTGGTTCCGGGCAGGAACCAACTGGCTTTGCTCTACTAGTTCTTGACGAGTTCCCACTTACGTCCGCCCCGAAGGCCGAACGTTCATGGTATTGTCTTCAAGAGACCGCAGATACGTCGTCGTCGAGATGGTCTGGTTAGGACCATCGCTAGAGCGCCGCCGCCTGCGTTTCTCTTTCCAATTCAACGATGTCAAAGACCGAAACCGGATTTCTCCAGCCCCACTGTTTAGCGCCCGGTGGTCGGCGGAGGCGGCTATCTAGGGGCCGACCCCTTCCCTGTCAATCGCCAGTTTCGTTCCCTTCCAAGAAAGTTCCGAAACCGCCCTCCAGGGGAAAAGCCGCCCGTACCGGACGTCCGAAGACGTCACAGACCCGATCAGCAATCCGATTGAGGGCGCTCTTACTAGTCCTGCCAACCCTCGGTGGCAAGGAGATTCTCGTTCCGCTCAGGCCCGCGGGGCGCGTGCAAGCGCCGCGAAGGGCCTGAGGAGCAGCAATCCTGCAGCGAATCCCACGAGGTGGGCCTCCCAGGCGATCTGCGCGCCACCCGGGGTGAGGGCACCGCCTGTAAGGGCCACGACCAGGTTGCTGACGATCCAGGCCCCTCCCATTGAGAGGACAAATGGGGATCTGAAGCCTCCGATCCGTCCTCCGCCACCGACGATTCGGGCCGCGCCTGCCGCCAGTCCGGAAACCGCCCCGGAAGCCCCGATCACGCCCAGCGGCTGGCCCGCGTGCAGCAGGCCGAATCCCAGGTTCCCCAGAACTCCACAGGCCAGAAAGAAGAGGAATAGCACCGAGACGCCCCGTGGGCGGGCCCCGAAGAACCGGGCGAGCGGCGTGGCGAAGGCCAGGGCGAAAGCGGTATTCATGGCAAGGTGCGCCCACCCGCCATGCAGCCAGATCGCGGTGACGAGGGTCACGGGATGCGACAGCACGCCGGGCGAGGGCGCATAGGCGAGCGATTCCACAAGCCCCGAAGGCGCTACGGACTGAGCCAGGAAGGCGGCGATCAGGAGCCCCGCGAGCCAAAGGGCCGCCGGCGGGGCCGTGACGGCAGGTTCACGGATAGGCGCGGATTCTGGTGGGAAGCTCATGGGATCGCTCATGAAGTCTCCTGGGGAACCCGGGCGTCCCCGCCTTGCAGTCGCCCTTATTGTCAGCGCACGATCGCCCGACGACAAGACCGGGAGGCATTATGTCCGTTTCAGGCTCCGGCGCTCCACAGCGCCGCCTCATCGCCCTTGCCGGTCTTCTTGTCGCCGCGAGCCTCGCCTGGATCGGGCCAGCTACCGCCCGGGCCCCCGCGACGCCCCCGCCCTCCTGGCCCCAGGCAGTCTCAGACGTGCCCGCAGATCCCAGCTTCATCTTCGGCGTCCTTCCCAATGGCATGCGCTACGCTATCCGCAAGCAGGCCGTACCGCCGGGCCAGGCGGCCCTGCGCCTCCACATCTCCGCCGGATCCCTCAACGAGGCGGACGGCCAGCAGGGCCTGGCACACTTCGTCGAGCACATGGCCTTCAACGGATCGACCCACGTGCCCGAAGGCGAGATGGTCAAGATCCTCGAGCGGCTGGGCCTGGCCTTCGGTGCCGATACCAACGCCTCCACTGGCTTCGAGGAGACGATCTACAAGCTGGACCTCCCGAGGACCGAACGGGAGACCCTCGACACCAGCCTGATGTTGCTGCGGGAGACCGCCGGTGAGCTGACCTTCAGCCCCGCCGCCGTGGACCGGGAGCGCGGCGTGATCCTGTCAGAGGAAAGGTCGGGCGACGGGCCCAGCATGCGGGCGGCCCGCGCGGGCTCCGAATTCCAGTTCCCGGGCCAGCTGCCGCCGAAGCGTTTCCCGATCGGCGAGGTCGAGGTCCTGAAGAGCGTCGACGCCGACCGCCTGCGCGCCTTCTACCAGGCCTGGTACCGGCCTGAGCTGGCGGTCCTCGTGGCCGTGGGCGACTTTGACCCCCAGCAGGTCGAGACCCGGATCCGAGAGACCTTCTCCGACTGGAAGGCGGTCGGCCCCGCCGGCGTCGCCCCGCCCCTGGGGAAGCTGGCGCGCCGGAGCCCAGAGGCGAAGGTCTTCGTGGACCCCGGACTGCGCAACGCCCTCGGGGTGACCTGGATCGCCGAACCCGAACTTGCACCCGACACCCTCGCCCGCCGGCGAACCAACTTCGAGCGCGCACTGGTCTTGGCCATCTTCAACCGCAGGCTTTCAGACCTTGCGCGGACCAGCCAGCCGCCCTTCCTTTCGGCCGGCGCCTCGATCGGCGAGTCTTACAGGATCCAACGAACCGCCGGGGTCTATGCCCTCGCCAGCAGCGACGAATGGAGGAAGGCCCTGAACGCCATCCTCGAGGAACAACGCCGGCTCGAGACCTTCGGCGTCCGGGAGGATGAGGTCCAGAGGGCGATCACCGAAACCCGATCAGTGCTGAACACCTACCGTACGGGCTCGGGAACTCGGTCCCCATCGGCGCTGGCCGGTTCAGTCATCGGATCCATTACGACGCGAAGCGTGGTGACCAGCCCCGAACAGGCGCTCGACTGGTTCGAGCGTGAGGCGAAGACCGTCAGCGCCACCGAACTCAACCGGACGGCCGCGACGCTCTTCGAGGGATCCGGGCCCATCGTCTTCATGACGAGCCCAAAGCCCATCGAGGGCGGCGAGGCGGTCGTCACCGCAGCCGCCCAGGACGCGCTCAGGGTCAAGGTCACGGCCTCGGAGTCGCAGGCCCTGGAGGCCTGGCCCTACCTGACCTTCGGTACGCCCTCGGGCGTGGCCGAGCGCCGTGATGTCGCGGACATTGACGCCGTCTTCCTGCGCTTCAACAACGGCGTGCGCCTGACCGTGAAGCCCACCAAGTTCAAGACCGACCAGATTCGTGTCCGGGTTAACTTCGGTGATGGCCGGCTGGGTCTGGACCCCAAGCGCCCGAACCCGGAGTGGGCCACTGGCGCGATGATGGAGGGCGGTCTCGGCAAACTCCCGGTCAAGGACCTGGAGCGGACCCTGTCCGGCCGTGTCGTTTCCTCAAGCCTGGGAATCCTGGAGGACACCTATGTCCTGTCGGGCGTAACCCGGGGCGAGGACCTAGATCTTGAGCTCCAGCTCCTCGCCGCCTACATGACCGATCCGGGCTGGAGGCCCGAGGGGTTCGGCCGGTATTCCGCCCTGTCGGCGACGGTGCATGACCAGCTGGCCTCGACAAGCTCAGGCGTCCTCGGACGGGACCTCGGCGCCCTGCTCCGCAGCGGCGATCGCCGCTGGGCCTTCCCTGCACAGGAGGAGTTGGCGGCGACCCGGCTTGACGACCTGAAGGCCGCAATTTCACCCTCGCTCGCGTCCGGCCCGATCGAGGTGGTGATCGTCGGCGATATCACGGTGGAAAAGGCTGTGTCTGCGGTGGACCGCACCTTTGGTGCCCTCCCCGCCCGGCCGGGACCGGTGCCTCCGCCGCCGGAGACGGTGAAGGTCCAGCTGCCCCAAGGCGGCGGGCCGGCGGTCGTCCGGACCCACAAGGGCCGCGCCGACCAAGCGGTCCTGTTCACCGCCTGGCCGACCACGGATTTCTACTCCGATCCAAAGGGGGCCCGGGCCAACCGGCTGCTGGCCGAGATCCTGAGCCTGCGGCTGACCAACGAATTGCGGGAGAAACAGGGCGCCACCTACTCCCCGAGTGCGGACTCCACCCAGAGCTGGCTCTTGCCGGGATATGGCTACATTTCCACGGTCGTCGAGATCCCGCCCGACAAGATCGAGGCCGTGACCCGGGACATCCAACGCATCGCCGCTGACCTCACGGCCAGGCCGCCGACCGCGGACGAGATGACCCGGGCGCGCAAGCCGATCCTGGAAGGAATCCAGGAGGCGCGGGAAACCAATGGCTACTGGCTGGGCACCCTGTCCGGCATGCAGGCCGATCCCCGCCAGCTGGACGCCTACCGCAGCGCGATCCCCACCCTTGAGCGGCTCACCCCCGCAGACATCCAGGCAGCCGCGCGCAAGTGGCTGCGCCCGGACCGGATCTGGCGGATGGAGGTGAGGCCCGAGACGGCCGCCGCCGCGAAAGCGCCCTGATCAGGCCGCCACGGCAGCGTCGTCCGGGGCTGGTGCCTCGCGACCCCGGATCATGTCTGCAGCCTTCTCCGCGATCATGATGGTGGGGGCATTGGTGTTGCCGCCTACCAGGGTTGGCATGACCGAGGCGTCGATGACCCGTAGCCCCTTGAGGCCATGAACCCTGAGCTGGGCGTCCACCACCGCCATTGGATCCCCGTCTGCGCCCATGCGGCAGGTGCCCACGGGGTGATAGATCGTCTCTGCGACGGACCGGATCCAGGCATCGACGGCCTCGTCAGACTGGATGTCCACGCCGGGGAAAAGCTCTTCGGAGCGATAGGGGTCCAGAGCCGGTTGGCTGGCCACTTCCCGCATCATCCGTACGCCCTCGCGCAGGGCCCGGCGATCCTCCTCGGCCGAGAGGTAGTTGGCGAAGATGGCGGGATCATCGAAGGGATCGGCCGATCGCAGGCTGACCCGACCCCGGCTCTCTGGGCGGAGCTGGCAGACGTGGAAGGTGAATCCATCGCGCTCGACGACGGTCTTGCCGTGGTTCTGCATGACGGCAAGCACGCAGTGGACCTGGAGGTCCGGCCGGTCGAGGTCGGGACGTGACTTCAGGAAGGCACCGGATTCCAGGAACTGGCGACGACCCAGCCCCTTCTTGAAGAGGAGATAGTTGATCCCCACCAGCAGAGTCTTCAGGCCCTTGCGCTGGGAATAGATGGTGATGGGCTGGGGACAGGCCCAGGACAGGGTTACGTCCAGGTGGTCCTGGAGGTTCTCGCCTACCCCCGGCAGGGCATGGATCAGGGGCACACCGGCCGCCGCGAGGGCCTCGGGCGAGCCGATTCCGGATAGCTGAAGGATCTGAGGCGACTGGACTGCGCCGGCGCAGAGCAGGACTTCCCGGCTGGCCCTCACCTCGGTCCGGACCCGCGACTTCTCATCAGCGTACTCGACGCCGACCGCCACACCGTCCTCGATGAGGATCCGGGTCGTCCGGGCACCCGTCACGCAGGTAAGGTTCGGGCGGGAAAGGATCGGGTGCAGGTAGCCCCGCGAGGCGCTCCACCGCTCGCCATCGTGGACGGTCATCTGGTAGGGGCCCCAGCCTTCCTGCTGGAAGCCGTTGAAGTCGCCCGTCAGGGGATGGCCGGCCTGTCCGCCGGCCTCGATGGCCGCCGCATAGATCGGGTTGGGGTCAGAGGCCCGGGACACCTTCAGGGGTCCCTCCCCGCCGTGCCAGTCGTCGGCACCGCCCTCGAAGCCCTCAGACCGCTTGAAATAGGGAAGAATGTCCCTGTAGGCCCAGCCTTCCAGGCCCATCTGCCGCCACTGGTCATAGTCCCGGGCATGGCCGCGGATGTAGATCATTCCGTTGATCGAGGAGGAGCCGCCCCAGCCCTTGCCCCGCGGCCACCAGAGGGGGCGGTCATCGAGGTTCGGCTCGGGTTCGGTCCAGAAGCCCCAGTTGTAGTCGCCCTTATCGCCGATCAGGCCGCCGACGCCGGCAGGCATGCGGATCATCAGGGAATTGTCCTTCCCGCCGGCCTCGAGCAGGAGCACCCGCACCGAGGGATCCTCGGTCAGGCGCGCAGCCAGCACGCAGCCGGCGGAACCGGCTCCGATGATGATGTAGTCGTAGGCGTCCATGGGTGGCCCCTGCAGCTAAACAGTGTTCAGTTGCGCCCTTCTGACCGCCCGGACCGACCTTCGCAAGGGGGGGCGTTAGCGCCCCTTCCAGTTCGGAGCCCGCTTCTGGGAAAAGGCCAGCGGCCCTTCCACGAAATCCTCGGACGAGAACAGGGCCGCCACCGCCGGATAGCGGTTCTGGCCCTTGATGGCGGCCTCGAGGCTGGGCTCGTCGAGGCCCCGGAAAACCGCCGACTTGGAAGCTCGGACCGACATGGGCGAAAGCTCGGCGATCTGGGCCGCCCAGTGCCGGGCCGCGTTCATCAGTTCGCCGGGCGCGACCACCTCGTTCACAAAGCCCAGTTCTGCGCCCTCGGCGGCCGAGACCCGGCGACCGGTCAGGATCATGCCCATGGCGCGCTTGACGCCGATGGCCCGCGGCAGCCGGTGCAGGCCGCCAGCCAGGGCGGCGAGGCCGACCCTCGGCTCCGGCAGGGCGAAGACCGCTGACTCAGAGGCGACGATGATGTCGCAGGCCAGGGCGATCTCGAAGCCGCCGCCCATCGCCACGCCGTTGACGGCGGCGATCAGCGGCTTGTTGAGGTCGAAGCGCGAGGTCAGGCCGGCAAAGCCCGAAGGCGGGCTGCGCATTTCCCCGCCCGTCGCCTGATGCTTCAGGTCGTTTCCAGCCGAGAAGGCGCGGTCCCCGGCACCCGTGATGATGCCGACCCACTGGTCCGGGTCCGCAGCGAAGGCATCCAGCACTTCGTGCATCTCGAAGTGTGCAGGCGAATGCAGGGCATTCATCACGTCCGGGCGGTTCAGCGTGATGACTGTGACGTGCCCCTCTCGCTCTACGCGGATGTATTCGTAGGCCATGGTATCTCTCCCTGATCTGTTCCTGCTTGTGTGTTCAGGAGAGAAGAGAGGCTGCGGAGGCGGTCGGTCAACCCTTGAGTCGCAGGGTGGCGCGGTAGCGCTTCCAGTTCTCTACATAGTGCTGGGCGCCGAGGGCCACAGAGCGGGCCTGGGCTTCCGAGAGTTCCTTCACGACCTTGCCGGGAGCGCCCATGACCAGGGAGTTGTCGGGAATCTCCTTGCCCTCTGTGATCAGGCTGTTGGCTCCGATCAGGCAGTTCCGGCCGATCCGGGCCCCATTGAGGATGATGGAGCCTATGCCCACGAGCGAATTGTCACCAATGGTGCAGCCATGGAGCATGACCATGTGGCCCACAGTGACGTTGGCGCCGAGGGTCAGGGGCGAGCCGGTGTCCGTGTGCAGGACCGAGCTGTCCTGGACATTCGAGTTCTCGCCGATCTCGATCGGGTCGTTGTCACCCCGCAGGGTGGCACCCCACCAGACCGAGGCGTTCCGGCGCAGGATCACCCGCCCCATGACCGCCGCCGTCGGCGCGATCCAGTACTCATCATCCGAGGGCAGTTCCGGCGTCGCATCGCCCAATGAATAGACAGGCATGGTGTCTCCCGTGACCCTTCAGTGAAAGCGTCATTCACGCTTCTTCAATGTGACCGATAACATCCTAGCTAGGCGATTCGAGGCTGCGAAGCCCCGGAAGACGCCTTCATCCCGGATGCGGGAGACTTGATGAGAATGCAGAGTCCAGGGCGGCTGCGGCCGCCAACCGGAGACGGGGACGGCGGCCCGGCAGGGTGCCTTCAAATCCGGCATCCGTGTCTTCAATGCGATTTCCCCAGGGGCGGTCCGATCCGGATACGCCCCTTTTTCACGCCCAGTCGGAGGCCCTCATGACCAAGCGAGCCCTGAAGCGTCAGCTGCGCGAAGGCGCACTGGACCTGTCTGAGTTTAACGGCGACCCCCGGATCCGCCGCCTGCCGGTGGAGAGGTCCTGGTCGCCCGTCGCCCGGCAGGGGGACGAGGAGCGCGACCAGGGCTACGTAAAGACTGTCAGGCCATTGTCAGAGGGCCAGCGCGCCATGATGGAGGCCATTGATGCCTACAATCTGGTCCTCGCCCTGGGGCCAGCCGGAACGGGCAAGACCTATCTGGCCATCTCCAAGGCGGTCGAAGCCCTTGAGGCGGGCAAGGTGGGCCGTATCGTGCTGTCGCGTCCTGCCGTGGAGGCCGGGGAGTCCCTCGGCTTCCTGCCCGGCGATATGGAGGACAAGCTCGCCCCCTACCTGAGGCCCCTCTACGACGCGCTGTCGGACCGGCTCTCCATGAAGCGGGTGCGGGCCATGATGGCCGAGGGCGTGATCGAGATCGCGCCGGTGGGCTTCATGCGCGGCCGGACCCTGAACAACGCCTTCGTGGTGATCGACGAGGCCCAGAACTGCACCTACGTCCAGCTCAAGATGCTGCTGACCCGCCTGGGATGGCATTCGACCATGGTGGTGACGGGCGACCCGGCCCAGTCCGACCTGCTGCCAGAGCTCTCGGGCCTGGCGCCAGTCGCCGAGCGGCTTGAGGCGGTGGGCAATATCTCGGTCGTCCGCCTGGCCGACCGCGACATCGTTCGCCACCCGCTGGTTGCCGAAATGCTGGGGGTCCTCTGACCTCCGGCCCAGCGTAGGGTCAGGGCAGGTCTTCGGCGAGGATCGCCATCTCGAACATGAAGGACCCGGCCTCGTCCTCGTCCTCGAAGACGACACCGATGAACTCCTCGCCGACATAGACCTCGGCGGAGTCCTTCTGGCGCGGACGGGGGACGACATTGATCCGGGCGTTGGCGAAGGTCCCCCGGAGGTGGCCTTCGATCTTGCGAAGGGTGCGGTCTTCCATGGAGCCTCTCCGTGGGTTCACTCAACTGGCCGCCCGGTCCGCCGGACAGCGTCCGATCCGCCGGATCAGATGACGTAGTCGTAGACCATATCCGCGAGGGTATGGTCCATGCTTCGCGCCGGCTCTTCGCCGGTAGGGCAGTTAACCAGCCGGGCCGGGACGCCTGCGGCCGTGCAATGCGCCGGCACTGGCTTCAGGACGACGGACCCAGAGGCGACCTTGGCGTAGTCGCCGATTTGGATATTGCCCAGTACCTTGGCGCCAGCGCCCAGGAGGACGCCTCGCCCGATCTTCGGGTGCCTGTCCCCACGTTCAGCGCCGGTGCCGCCCAGGGTCACGCCCTGCAGCAGGGAGACATCGTCGCCGATCACCGCCGTCTCGCCGATGACGATGCCGGTGCCGTGGTCGATGAAGACTCCGGAGCCGATACGGGTGGCCGGGTGGATGTCGACCTGGAAGATCTCGCTCATCCGGCTCTGCAGGTAAAAGGCCATGGTCTCCCGGCCCTGCCCCCACAGCCAGTTGGCGATGCGCTGGGTCTGGAGGGCCTGGAAACCCTTGAAGAAGAGGAAGGGCTGGACATAGCCCTTGCAGGCCGGATCCCGCTCGAAGACCGCCTTGAGGTCCGCCTCGGCGGTCTCGACCAGGTTTGGGGAAGCGCGGTAGGCCTGGATCGCCAGCTCGCGAAGGCTCATGGCCCTCAACTCCTGGTCACCCAGCTTGTGGGCCAGCTGGTAGGACAGGGCGTCGCCCAGGTTGTCGTGGCTGAGGATGACGGCGTTGACCAGCGAGGCCAGGGCGGGTTCGGTCCGCGCAGTATGCTCGGCCTCGTTCCGAAGGGCCGCCCACACGGGTGGCGCGGCGCGCGGATCAATCACTTCAAGTTTCTTGGCCATCCGGTTACTCCCCCGCCGACGGTCGCAATCTAACACAGGGCGGCGTCTGCGCGAATCCCCTGCTTGCGCCCCTGCGCGCGCCGTCTATGTGAAGCCCGAGGTTTACAGAGGCATGACATGAACGCTGCCCCGCGACGCCCGCTTCCGACCGCCCCTGCCTTTGGCGAACCGGTAATCCAGGCGCCGGCCCCGGAGGTCCTCGACTTCCTGGCCCGCCGGCGCTCGGCCTCGGCCTTGACACTGGGAGGCAGCGGGCCCGGGCTGGAGGAGATCGAAAGCCTGATCCGCCTCGCCGCCCGGGTTCCGGACCACGGGAAACTAGCCCCCTGGTGGTTCCTCGTGCTCGCCGGCGACGACAAGGCCGCCTTCGCAGACTGGCTGGAGGCCCTAGCGAAGTCCCGCGGAGACGCGCGGGCCCTCGGCAAGCTGAGCAAGCTCCGCACGCCGCCGGTCTGTATCGCCGTCGTGTCCAGTCCCCGCCCGGCCGAAATCCCCCACTGGGAGCAGGTCCTGTCGGCCGGTGCCGTCTGCACCACCCTGCTCTATGCCGCCACAGCCATGGGCTACGGTGCCAACTGGATTACCGATTGGTACGCCTATGACGGCGAGGCCTGCGCCCGCCTCGGCCTGTCCGGCGAGGAAAAGGTGGCGGGCTTTATCCTGATCGGCGAGCCCGGCGATCCGCCCCGGGAGCGGGAGCGACCGGAGGTCGCGGGTCTGGTCCGGCGTTTGACCTCCTGATACCGGGCTTCAGCCTCGACCGCGGTAGGGCGCGACGCCCTGCTCGGGCAGCCAGAGGCCCTCGGGTGGGGCTCCGGTCTGCCAGAAGACGTCGATGGGAATACCACCACGCGGATACCAGTAGCCGCCGATCCTTAGCCAGACAGGCTGGGCCACCTCGACCAGGCGACGCCCAATCATCAGCGTGCAGTCCTCATGGAAAGCTCCATGATTCCGGAAGGATGCGAGGAAAATCTTGAACGACTTGGACTCAATGAGCCAGTCCCCGGGGGCGTAGTCTACCATTAAGGTTGCAAAGTCCGGCTGGCCGGTCACCGGGCAAAGGGAGGTAAATTCTGGCGCCGTGAACCGGGCCAGATAGGTCTGCCCTTTCTGGGGATTGGGCACGCGCTCGAGGACGGCGGCCTCGGGGCTGTCAAAGCCGGGCGTCACCTGCCCGAGCTGGGTCACTTGAATCTCGCTCATGCAGACCGATTACCCTCCGGGGGGCCACGGGGCAAGAAACCGGCCGCAGCGACGGTCTCAGATGGTGTAGTCCAGCTCGCCTTCCATCCAGGCCGTGACACGCTCGGCCGCAGCCTCCGCCGACAGCGCTGTCGTGTCGATGCGGATTTCTGGGGACTCGGGTGCTTCGTACGGACTGTCGATCCCCGTGAAGTTCTTCAGTTCGCCGGCCCGCGCCTTGGCGTAGAGCCCCTTCACGTCGCGCGCCTCGGCGACCGCCAGGGGGGTATCGACGAAGACCTCGACGAAGTCACCCTCGGGCATGAGGCTGCGCGCCAGCGCCCGTTCGGCCCGGAAGGGCGAGATGAAGGACACGAGGACGATCAGGCCGGCGTCCGCCATGAGCTTGGCGACCTCGGCGACGCGCCGGATGTTCTCCACACGATCCTCGTCGGTGAAACCCAGGTCGCGGTTGAGGCCGTGCCGCAAATTGTCGCCGTCCAGCAGGTAGGTGTGCCGCCCCATCGCGTGAAGTTTCTTCTCCACCATATTGGCAATCGTGGATTTTCCTGACCCAGAGAGTCCCGTGAGCCAGATCACCCGGCCCCGGTGCCCCTTCAGGGTAGCCCGGGCGGCGCGATCAACGTCCAGGGCCTGCCAGTGGACGTTCTGGCTTCTCCGGAGCGCGAAGTGAATCATCCCGGCACCGACCGTCCGGTTGCTCATCCGGTCGATCAGGATGAAGCCGCCAAGGTCCCGGCTCTCGGCGTAGGGCTCGAAGGCGACAGGCATGTCCAGCGAGATATTGCAGACACCAATCTCGTTCATATCCAGTCGCTTGGCGGCAAGATGTTCAAGCGTATTGACATTGACCCGGTGCTTTGGCTCGGTGATCGAGGCCGCGACAGTCCGGGTTCCCAGCTTGAGCAGGTAGGGGCGCCCTGGGAGCATCGGGGACTCGTCCATCCACACCACTGTCGCCTCGAACTGGTCGGCGACGCTGACCGGGGCGTCGAAGGTCGCAAGGACATCGCCCCGGCTGATGTCGATCTCGTCCTCAAGAGTCAGGGTCACGGACTGGCCCGCAAGCGCCACGGGCGTTTCCCCGGTCCCGACCAGGACCTGCCTTACCCGGCTCTCACGGCCAGAGGGAGTGACCCTGATCTGGTCTCCGGGGCGAACAGATCCAGCGGCGACCAGGCCCGAGAACCCGCGGAAATCCAGGTTGGGCCGGTTGACCCACTGGACCGGCATGCGGAAGGGCCGGGCAACCGCGTCATCGCCCACCGGTGCAGCCTCGAGCCAGGACAGGAGTGTGGGCCCCTCGTGCCAGTTGGGGGCGCTCCCCCGTTCGGCGACATTGTCCCCTCGAAGGGCGGACATGGGGATGGCGGTGAAGACCGGCAGGCCGATCTTACCGGCAAAGGTGGTGAACTCGGCGGTGATGTCGTCGAAGACGGCCTGGGACCAGTCCACCAGGTCCATCTTGTTCACCGCCAGCATCACATGCCGGATGCCCAAGAGGTGGACCAGGTAGGCGTGCCTGCGGGTCTGGGTCAGAACCCCTCGCCGGGCGTCAATCAGGATGACCGCCGCATCGGCGGTCGAGGCACCGGTCACCATGTTCCGGGTGTACTGCTCGTGCCCAGGCGTATCGGCGACGATGAACTTGCGACGGTCTGTCGAGAAGAAGCGGTAGGCGACGTCGATGGTGATGCCCTGCTCGCGTTCCGCCGCCAAGCCATCGACCAGAAGGGCGAAGTCGATCTCGCCACCCTGCGTACCCACCCTGCGCGAGTCGGCCTCGAGGGCCGCGAGCTGGTCCTCGAAGATCATCTTGGAGTCATAGAGCAGCCGTCCGATCAGGGTGGACTTGCCGTCGTCCACCGAGCCGCAGGTCAGGAACCGCAGGAGGCTCTTGGTCTCATGGGCCTTCAGATAGGCCCCGATGTCGGTCGAGATAAGGTCGGACTGGTGGGCCATCAGAAATAGCCCTCTTGCTTCTTCTTCTCCATGGAGGCCGCCTGGTCGTGGTCGATCATCCGGCCCTGGCGCTCGCTGGTGGTGGTCAGCAGCATCTCCTGAATAATGTCCGGCAGGGTCGCGGCGGTGCTCTCAACAGCGCCTGTCAGGGGATAGCAGCCCAGGGTACGGAACCGGACCGACTTCATCATCGGCGTCTCCCCCGGGCGCAGGGGCATGCGATCGTCGTCCACCATGATCAATGTCCCGTCCCGGTCGACCACCGGCCGGACGTCGGAGAAGTAGAGGGGAACGATGGGGATGTTCTCCAGGTGAATGTATTGCCAGACGTCCAGCTCGGTCCAGTTGGAGATCGGGAAGACCCGGATCGACTCCCCAGGGTTCTTGCGGGTGTTGTACAGCCGCCAGAGCTCAGGCCTCTGGTTCTTGGGGTCCCAGCGGTGCTGGGCAGACCGGAAGGAGAAAATCCGCTCCTTGGCCCGGCTCTTCTCCTCGTCGCGGCGGGCACCCCCGAAGGCGGCATCGAAGCCATGCAGATCCAGGGCCTGCTTCAGCCCCTCCGTCTTCCAGGTATCCGTGTGAAGGGCCGATCCATGGTCGAAGGGATTGATTCCCTTCTCGAGCGCGTCCGGGTTGCGGTGGACGATCAGGTCGAAGCCGAGCTCCCGCGCCATACGTTCGCGCATCTCGTACATGGCCCGGAACTTCCAGGTGGTGTCGACATGCAGGAGCGGGAATGGCGGGCGGGAGGGCCAGAAGGCCTTAACCGCAAGGTGGAGCATGACCGCTGAGTCCTTGCCGACCGAATAGAGCATGACGGGCTTGTCGGCCTCCGCCGCCACCTCCCGCAGGATGTGGATGGCCTCGGCCTCCAGCCTCTGCAGGTGGGTCAGGGACGCGGGTTGTCCTTTCGCCGTCATGGCTCGCCTTTCCTTCCGCCGCTCACGGGCGGCACGGGACCATATAGGGGATGGCCCGGCCGGAAACCTTCACAACCCGGCTCCCCGGAGTCCAATTCTTCTGGTGCCTGCACAAGAATTCCTTCGGTCAGGCAGGCTCTTCCGCAGTCGAGGCGTTGGGCCTATGCCTTTCGCAAAGGCGGAGGAGACATGCCCATGAGCGTCCAGGATTTCGAGAGTTTCGTTGTCGTCGTCACCGGCGCATCCACCGGGCTGGGCCGGGCGATTGCGATAGAGACCGCACGCCGCGGCGCCACAGACGTGATCGTCAACTTCGCCCGCAGCGCCGAGGAAGCCGAGACCACCGCCGCCCTGGTGAGGGCCGAGGGCGCGCGGGCGCACCTCGTCCAGGGCGATGTCTCCCGCGACGAGGACTGCCGGGCCATCTCCGCGGCGGCCGCCTCGCTGGGACGGATCGACGCCCTGTTCAACAACGCCGGGGTCACCAAGTTCGCCCAGAACCATGCCGACCTGGAGGCCGTCTCCGCGGAGGACTTCCTGAGCCTCTATTCCGTCAACGTGGTCGGCGCCTTTCAGATGGTCCGCGCGGCCCGAAGCCTGCTGGAGGCTGCGCCCCAGCCCGGTGCCGTGGTCAACACCTCATCCATCGCCGGCGTGGTCGGGATCGGCTCCTCTGTGCCCTACGCCGCCTCAAAGGGTGCCATGAATACCCTGACCCTCTCTCTCGCCCGGGCCCTGGCCCCGCGAATCCGGGTGAACGCTGTCTGCCCGGGCTTCATCGACACCCCCTGGTTCGGCAAGGGTATGTCCGAGGAGCGCGTCGCAAGGCTCCGCGAGGGCTCTGCGGCGGCGACCCCACTGAAGGTGGTGTCTTCGGCCGACGACGTCGCCGCCACCGCCGCCTTCCTCGGCTCGCGGCAGTCCCGTCACGTGACGGGAGAGACCCTTCTCGTCGACGCCGGATCGCACCTCGGGTTTGCAACCCTGTCGATGCGGTGAGCGCGCTTCACGCCCCGTTAATCTCATCTGGGCCTTTCTCCACGAACGAAGCCTCCTGGTGACGCCCAAAAAATAGGCGCCCAGAGACCACGGCGCCCGCAAACCGACCAGTTGTGTCGGGACCGGGCCCGTGCTTCCCGCCGTTGGTGGCGGGCCGAGGCTGTAGGGGGGAGTGTTCGACCCACAGGGTCAGGCCTGAAACTCAAGGGGATTGCAAAATAATGAAGTCGTTCAAGCTTGCGGCCATCGCCGCTACCGCCACCCTCGCCCTCGGAATTGCCGCCCAGGCGAAGGCGGAAGACGGGCCATCACTCTCTTTCAACGTCGGTGCGGCCTCGGACTACGTGTTCCGCGGCTACAGCCAGACGGACAGCAAGCCGCAGGTCTACGGCGGAGCCGACCTGGGCATCGGAATCTTCTACGTCGGCACCTGGCTGTCGAACGTCGATTTCGGCGACAGTACCAGCATGGAATATGACCTCTACGCCGGCTTCAAGCCGACCTTAGGCCCGGTCTCCCTGGACGTGGGCCTGCTTCGATATGGATACACCAACCAGGAAGACGGTGCGGACCTCGACTTCTGGGAAGGCAAGCTCGCCGGTTCCGTGGCTGCCGGCAAGGGTACTGTCGGCGGCGCGGTCTACTACACCCCCGAGACCTTCGGGCAGACCGGCCAAGCCACCTATGTCGAGTTGAACGGCTCCATGCCGATCGCCGAGAAATTCTCGGTGTCTGGTGCCGTCGGCCACCAGGCCCTGGAAGGTGACGGCGACTACGAGACCTGGAACCTGGGCCTCGGCTACGCGATCAATGACGTCTTCGGTCTGGACCTTCGCTACTGGGACACCAGTGTCGACGAGATGGACGATCCGGCAAAGCTCACCTCAGCTCGGGTGGTCATCGGCCTGAAAGCCGCCTTCTGACGCCACAGTCTCGTAAAAAACCACAGGTAGAGCCGTCGACCGCAGGGTCGGCGGCTTTTCTTTTTTGGTAAATGGGCGTCTATGCCGAAAGTCGTTAATCTTGCTCTGCGAACTATATCGCGACTCGGAGACGGATTTCTCTGGGGCGGACGTTCAAGGACTGACTGACCTGCGCCGCCGGTCGTGGACACCGGTCGGGCCGTCGCAAGTAAGGAGCTTTTGCGTGGATCAGTTGGCCAACCGGGCCCGAAACCTCCTGGCGGATTCGGCTATTGCCTGCGCCGCTTTCCTTGCAGCCTTCCTGTTGACCATCAGTCGGACGTCCAGCCTGGATCCTGCGGTACTGGTGGGAGTCTTCGTCCAGTCCCTGGTCTATGGCGGCCTCGCTTGCTTTTTCTCGTGGCTCTTCCGGCGGGAACTCTCGCCCTGGCGCTATGTCTCCACGCCCGATGCCCTGGTGCTGGCGCGGATCGCCCTGCTGACGGCGGCCAGCTTCCTGCTTCTGTTCTTCGCCGCCGACCGGGCACTCGGTCTGAGCCGGGCTGTGCTTGCTTTGGCTCCAGTCT
The DNA here is from genome assembly GCA_945874825.1 of Phenylobacterium deserti. Classification (GTDB taxonomy): domain Bacteria; phylum Pseudomonadota; class Alphaproteobacteria; order Caulobacterales; family Caulobacteraceae; genus Phenylobacterium; species Phenylobacterium deserti_D. The sequence goes on from CAMCIK010000037.1 coordinate 16,463, forward strand.
TCCAGATGGTCGGGGCGATCAGCGCCAGAATGCTCCGCCGGGCGGCAAACGAGCGTGCCCTCGACAGCTTTGCGCCCCTGAAATCCCTCACAGATCGGGCACCTCAGGCGCCGGAGTTGCTCCTCATCGGTCCAACGGCCGCCGCCGAGACCTATCTGCGCGAGGCGGGCCGCCGTCGCGACAATACCTGGACACCGGTGGGCATTATTGCTCCGGATTCCAGCGAGGTCGGTCAGCAGGTGCGCGGGGTCTGCATCATCGAGTCCATGGGCCGGCTGGATGAGGCCCTGGTCGACCTGCGCCGCTGGAACCAGTATCCCCGCGCCATCCTGTTCCTTGACGAACCGGCGCGCCTTAAGGGCCTCACCGCAGCCCAGCTGGGGCGGCTGAAGAACGACGGCGTTCGACTGCTCAGGCTTCCGTCCATCATCGACCTCTCGCAGGACGACCGGGTCGCTCTGCTACCCATGCGTGACATCAGCGTCGAGGAGCTCCTGCCGCGAGGCCCGATCGAGCTCGACCAGGTCGCCCTCAAGGGCTTGATCGGAGGCCGCCGGGTGCTGATCACCGGCGCAGGAGGCTCCATTGGCGCCGAGCTTGTCCGCCAGGTTGCCGCCCTTGAAGCCGGGCATGTTACCCTGGTCGACTTTTCCGAGACCGCCCTGTTCGAGATCGACCGCGAGCTTGGGGAAACCTTCCCGACCCTCTCCCGGACCGCTGCCCTGGTGGATGTTCGAAATGCCAACCGGGTCACCGACTGCGTCCGGGGCGAGAAGCCCGACCTCGTCTTCCACGCCGCCGCGCTGAAGCATGTGTCCATGGTCGAGCGGCACCCCGTCGAGGGCGTGCTCACCAACGTTATGGGTACCTGGAACGTAGCCGAGGCTGCGCGCATCGCCGGCGCCGCCCAGATGGTCCTGATCTCCACCGACAAGGCTGTGGATCCGTCTAACGTGATGGGTGCGACCAAGCGGCTCGCAGAGGCCGTGATCCAGGGGCAGCAGGAAGGGTCGGATACGCGCTTCTCTGCGGTGCGCTTCGGCAATGTGCTGGGTTCGGCCGGATCCGTGGTGCCAATCTTCCGCTCCCAGATCGACCGTGGCGGGCCGGTGACGGTCACACATCCGGAGATGGCTCGCTACTTCATGACCATTCCCGAAGCGGCCCAGCTCGTGCTGCACGCGACGGCGGCCTGCGCCCTCGACCTGAACGCCGAGCGCTCCCGGCTCTTCCTTCTCGAGATGGGTGAGCCCGTTAAGATCATTGACCTGGCCCGCCAGATGATCGCCTTGTCTGGCCGCACGCCGGGCAAGGACATTGAAATTGAGATTACGGGCCTGCGCCCCGGAGAAAAGCTTACCGAGGAGCTCCTTGACGGTATGGAGAGCGCGATCCCCTGCGCGCCCAAGGTCCTCGAGGTGGTCTCGACCAACGCCCACGGCGTAGCGCCGGCCCATCTGCGGCGGCTGGAAGCCATTGCCACCCGGGGCGACACCGCCGAGATCCGGCGCGCCATCTTCGATCTTGTCGCCCAGATCAGGGGCGAGAAGCCGGCTGGCGTCCCGGACCTTCGGGTGGTGTCAAACAGTTGACCGCCCGTTGTGGCGTGAGGTTGCAGGACGCTGGGTCATGATCCTGGTCACAGGCTCGGCTGGCTTCATCGGGTTCCACGTCGCCAACGCCCTCCTCGACAGGGGTGAGAGCGTGGTGGGTGTCGACAATATCAGCCCCTACTATGACCCAGGCCTCAAACTCGCACGCTTGGCACAGCTTGAATCCCGGAAGGGCTACCAGCATCACCGGCTCGACCTGGCGGACCGGGAAGCCGCCGCTGAGGTCTTCCGATCCGTCCATCCCAGAGGCGTCGTGCATCTGGCCGCACAGCCAGGGGTCCGCTATTCCCTCGAGCACCCCGAGGCCTACGTCGACTCCAACCTGGTGGGGTTCCTGAGCGTCTTGGAAGGCTGCCGGGCGACATCGCCGGCGCATCTGGTCTTCGCCTCCACGAGTTCGGCCTACGGCGCCAACGGGGCCCTGCCCTTTTCGCCTCACCAGGCGGCCAATCACCCCCTGACCCTCTATGCCGCGACCAAGCTGGCGAACGAGTCCATGGCCCATGCCTACGCCCACCTGTTCGGCCTGCCCTGCACGGGCCTGAGGTTCTTCACCGTCTACGGACCCTGGACGCGCCCGGACATGGCCCTCTACCGCTTCGCCGACGCCATCGTCGCGGGGCGGCCCATCGACGTCTTCGGACAGGGGCGGATGCAGCGGGACTTTACCTATGTCGACGATATCGTCAGCGGGGTCATCGCCGCCCTTGATCGTCCCGCAACTGTCAATCCGGACTGGAGACCCGAGGCTCCCGACCCGGCGACCAGCGGCGTCGCCCCCTGGCGGATCCTCAATGTCGGTGCCGGGACCCGGGTCGAGCTGATGACCTATATCGAGACCCTTGCAGAGGCCCTCGGCCGTCCGGCGCGCCTGAACCTGATGCCCATGCAGCCCGGCGACATCGCGCGCACCGAAGCAGACATCAGCGACACCACCTCAGCCCTCGGATACGCACCAACGACACCCGTAGAGGTTGGGGTACGACGGTTTGCCGACTGGTACTGCGACTACCATGGGGTCAGCCGGGGCTGACCTCCGGAACCAGGGAAGGGCTGCCGCCGGTGGTCTATTCCGCGACAACCTCTTGAGGCCGGATCACCGCCTGCAGACGGCCTTCCAGGGCCCGGTGCTGGCGCCAGAGTTCCTCGGGCAGACGCTCGCCGAAGGCCTCATAGGCGGGTGGGATCAAGGCCGCCTCCTCAGTCCAGACCGCGGGATCAACTGTGAGCAGGAGATCAATGTCCGAGGCTGCGAGGTCCAGGCCCGACAGGTCAAGGGACGCGACGGTCGGAACCCGGCCGATCGGGGTCTCCCGGGCAGGCGCCCGTCCCGCCAGGCGCTCGAAGACCCACTTCAGGACCCGGGAATTGTCGCCGAAGCCCGGCCAGACATAGCGGCCCGTGGAGTCCTTGCGGAACCAGTTCACGAAGTAGATGCGGGGCAGTTTCGAAGCGTCCGTCTTCTCACCGATGGACAGCCAGTGACGGAAATAGTCGCCCATGTTGTAGCCGCAGAAGGGCAGCATGGCGAAGGGATCGCGCCTGAGTTCCCCGATCCGGTTCTCCGCCGCCGCCGTGCCCTCGGAGGCAACGTTCGAGGCCAGGAAAACGCCGTGCGCCCAGTCGAAGGCTTCTGTCACCAGAGGCACGGCGCTGGCCCGGCGACCGCCGAACAGGATGGCCGAGATCGGCACCCCCTTGGGGTCTTCCCACTCGGGGGCGATCACAGGACACTGGCCCGCCGGAACGGTGAAGCGGGCGTTGGGATGGGCGGCGGGCTCGCCAGAACCCGGCGTCCAGGGTCGGCCCTTCCAGTCGGTCAGGTTGGCGGGCGCGGTCTTGGTCAGGCCCTCCCACCAGACGTCCCCGTCATCGGTTAGGGCGACGTTGGTGAAGACGCAATTGGCGTGCAGGGAGGCCACCGCATTGCGGTTGGTCTCATTGCCGGTCCCGGGCGCCACGCCAAAGAAGCCGGCCTCGGGGTTGATGGCGTAGAGGCGGCCATCGTCTCCGAACCGCATCCAGCAGATATCGTCTCCGACGGTCTCCGCCTTCCAGCCCGCCAGGGTGGGCTGGAGCATGGCCATGTTGGTCTTGCCGCAGGCGCTCGGGAAGGCAGCGGCGATGTAGCGGACCTCTTTCTGGGGCGAGGTGAGCTTCAGGATCAGCATGTGTTCGGCAAGCCAGCCCTCGTCCCGGGCCATGACCGAGGCGATCCGCAGGGCGAAGCACTTCTTTCCCAGGAGGGCGTTGCCGCCATAGCCAGAGCCGTAGGACCAGATCTCCCGGGTCTCGGGATAATGGACGATGTACTTCTCGGGGTTGCAGGGCCAGGCGACGTCCGCCTGACCGGCTGCAAGGGGCGCGCCGACGGTATGCACCGCGGGCACGAAGGCGCCGTCCTCGCCCATCTGGTCCAGCGCCGCCTGGCCCATGCGGGTCATCACCCGCATCGAGATAGCAACATAGGCGCTGTCCGTGATCTCAACGCCCAGCTGGCTGATCTTGGAACCCAGGGGCCCCATGCTGAAAGGGCAGACATACATCGTGCGACCGGCCATGCAGCCGTCGAACAAGCCCGCCATCTTCACCCGCATCGCCACAGGGTCCGACCAGTTGTTCGTCGGCCCGGCATCGATCTGGCGCTCGGAGCAGATGAAGGTCCGGCTCTCGACCCGCGCAACGTCGCTGGGATCGGAGGCCGCGTAGAAGGAGTTCGGGCGCTTGGCGGGATTGAGGCGCGTCAATGTGCCCCTGCCCTCGAGTTCCCGGGTCAGGGCCTCCCACTCCGCATCCGATCCATCGCACCAGTGAACACGCTCGGGCCGCGTCAGGGACGCGATCTCCTCGACCCAGGCAATCAGCCGGGCGTGGTGGGTGGGCGCGGGATGAAGGCCGGGTATCGCGGTCATCAGTTCAACGTCTCCGAGCCGTGGCGGCGGTTGGGGGAGTCGGTCCAGGTCGCGGGACTCGCGTGGTGGTAATCAACCTTCTGTGAAAAGGCGAGCGCTCCAGCGGGCGTGACGTCCAAAAAATGTCACTTATGCGGAAAGTGCTGGGGATAGTTCCTCAAGCTGCCGGATGGCACCGACGATATGGTAGAGCGAGGTGGCGGGGGCGTCCCCTGGCGCGAATCCCCCTGTCGGTCCCTGGCGGTCCCGCCACAGTCCGCGGACGGGGGTCTCGAGATACCGGGCAAGGCCCGTTGCGGCCTGCAGGGCGTCTTCGGTTTCCCCCAGGGCCAGTGCGGATTTCAGGAACTCGGTCTGCGGCCAAAGGCGCGCCCACCCGTCCCGGATGGAGAGGTCTTCCCACAGGGCATTCACGGCGCAGGCCCGGCGAGAGTCGACGCCCTGCAGGCCCGCCGCGTGCAGGGCCCTGGCCGCCAGCTGGCCGTCAGCCCGGCCCCGGGCGCGACCCCAGCGGTCGAGGAGCCAGGCCCACTCGAACTGGTGGCCCGGCTCGACCAGTCTTCCGGCATCCCCGCCGGCACGCCGCCAGTCGGCGTCGAAGAACTCTGACAGGACCCCGCGGTGATCGATGAAGGCGCCGAGGGCCAGGCCTGCGATCTCGTCTGAGAGGTCTGTCCAGCCGCTATCGCCCCCCGCCGCCTCCCAGGCCAGCGCGGCCTCGAGAAGGTGCATGTGGGCATTGGCCTGGAAGGGCTGGTCGCCAGCCTCCCGGAAGCCGCCGCCAGCATGCCGCAGACTTTCCAGACCTTCACGCATACGCAGGGCGAGACCGAGGGCCAAGTCTGCGGACTCCCCCGCTTGGACCATGCTGGCCAGACCCAGCAGGGCGAAGGCCTGATCGTAGACAAAGGGGGAATCGTCCAGCGACCTTCCGTCTAGCCCGACAAGGCTCCGGACCAGGCCGTCTGGCCTCAGGAAGGCGTCGGTCATTCCAGCGAGACCGTGTCGCACCGCATCGCGCCAGGGTCCATCCCAGCCCATCCGCCCCGCCTGGGCGAAGCTGAAAATCATCCGGCCCTGCACCCGTCCGCGCCGGGGCGCAGGCCGCGGCCGGCCATCCTGGCCGATCGCCTCGACAAAGCCTCCGCGTTCCCGGTCCGCGCCCAGGGACCACCACACGGGCAGGGCCGCTGTCCTCAGCCAGAGGCCCAGGTCGGCTGCAGCCTGCTCAAGTCCGGGATAGCCTGCCGGGCCCCGGGCCTGGAGCCGCTCGACGGCCCGCTTCACCGCCTGGCTGTCGGCCAGGGGCGCAACGAGGATGCGGGCACCGTCAGCCACTACCGCCAGGCCCTGGACCCCGACCGCCACCACCTCGGCACCGCCGGAAGCCCGAATATAGGCTCCGGAGACGCCCTCGGTCTCGACCCGACCCTCGATGTGACTGCCCGTCGCGTCCTTTT
>CAMCIK010000038.1 GCA_945874825.1 Phenylobacterium deserti
GGAGTCGGCAAGGGCCGCCGCCGCCCGCTCGACCGTTGCGCCGATATCGTGCAGCTTCCAGTCGAGGAAAACCTGTTTGCCCTCAGCCTTCAGGTCCCGCGCCAGGTCCATCCCCCCCCGGGCGAGAAGCTCCAGCCCGACCTTGTAGAAGCTTACCCGGTCGCCCAAAATCGACACCAAGTCGCGCGCCTCGGCCAACCCCGGCTGGTCCAGGGGAACGATCAGTCGGGGGTCTGCGGCGGGCGTCGTCATCCTGCGGTCTCCGGGGTCGGCGGGCGCGTCGAATTGGAGTAAGAGCCTCCCATGATCCCCGATAATTTCGCCGTCAACTTCTTCATCGCCCTGTTCGCCCTGATCGATCCGGTGGGCAATGTGCCCCTGTTCGCCGCGGCGACTCGAGGGCTCAAGAACAGCACGGCTCGGCTGATCTCGGTCTTTGTGGCCCTCTTTGTCATGGGCTTCCTGATCTTCTTCTATTTCACGGGCCTCAGCCTGCTGGCCTTTTTCGGGATCTCCCTGCCCGCCTTCCGGATCGCCGGGGGTATCCTGCTTCTGCTCCTCGGCCTCGACATGACGCGGAACGACTTCACCGCCGCAATGGCGCCGGGGGGCGAGGAGCCTGTCGAGGGTGGCCAGACCGCCCAGGCCCGCAAGCGGTTCGAGGCCATGATCGTGCCCTTCGCCATGCCCCTTCTGATCGGGCCCGGCGCCATCTCCACGGTGATCATCTACGCCAGTGAGGCCCGGGACTACGGCATGGTCGGCGTGTTCACCGGGGTCGGTGTGATCGCCCTCGTCGCCCTTTCGACCATGCTGTCCTTCTGGGCGACGCCGATCATCTCGCGCCTGCTGGGGCGGATCGGGCTCGCCATCGTGGTCCGGGTCCTCGGGCTGATCCTGTGCGCCATGGCGGTCCAGTTCATCCTCTCGGGAATCGCAGACTCCACCCACGGCCTGATCCTCGACGCGGCCTCCAAGCCCTACCAGTCCTGAGACCGTCAGGTCTTCCGGAACCGGCTTCCCTGGGACTCCATCAGGGCAAGGGCCCAGTCTTCCGGCATGAGCCTGGCCAGGGCGGCGATGGTCTTGTTCGGCGCGCCGGGCACACAGACCGGACGGTTCGCCTCCAGGGCCTCCAGACCGGCCTCTGCCACTTCGTCGGCGCCCATCCAAAGCCAGTCAGGCGTCGACTTCCGGGTCGTCTCGCGGGTGCCGTTCACGTCGTGGAATTCCGACCAGGTGAACCCCGGGCAAAGGGCGCTGACCTGAACCCCTGAGCCGGTGGTCTCCAGGTGAAGGCTCTGCGAGAAGCGGATCAGGTAGGCCTTGGTCGCCGCATAGAGGGTGTGCCCGCGTGCACCGGGCAGGAGGCCCGCCAGGGAGGCGACGTTCAGGATCCGCCCGAAGCGCCGCTCGGTCATGCCCGGCAACAGCCTATGGGTGAGTTCGGTGGGGGCGTGCAGCATCACCTGCAGGAAGTCTGCCTGTTCCTGCCAGCCGGTCTCCACGAAGACGCCGGGCAGGCCGTAGCCGGCATTGTTGACCAGGACGTCGATGTCGCGTCCCGCCGCCTCGACGGCAGCCAGCAGGCGCGCCGGGGCGGCCGGGTCCGCCAGATCCTCGGGAATGACCAGGGAACCGGCGCCGAACCTCAGGCGCAGCTCATCGGCAAGGGCGTCCAGGCGGTCCTGGCGTCGCGCGGTGAGGGCGAGGTCATAGCCACGGGCGGCAAGGCTTCGGGCGAGGGCCGCGCCGATCCCAGCGGAGGCGCCTGTCACCAGGGCGAGTCGTCGGTGCATGCCGTCTCCTGTCAGGTTGATCTCAGGGTGACGAAGCGCAGCCTGAGGTTCAACCCCCAAGCTCAGGGGAAACGCCGCCCCGCCCCGCGGGCTGGGGTCGCGCCCCGGCGGCCGCCGCCGCCCGGACCCGGCGGCGGACCTTGGCGGCGACCGGCCGGGGCTGCAGGGCCAGGGTCTGCTTGACCGCCTCCATGAGGATCAGGCCCGAGGCCGGTCGCCAGAGCCGCGAGCCCACCAGCTCAAATCCTTCCGCCCACCCGGCCAGGCCGGGGATGGGGGGGACATAGAGGGCTCGGGTCCAGCCGGTGGGCGCAAGCCCCGCATCCTTGAGTCGACTGGCCAACTGCCGGCGGCTATAGGGCCTGCCGTGTCCGAAAGGCGTCGACTCGAAAGATGCCCAGGGCCCGTTCCGGGCGGCGGCGACGGCGATCAGCCGCCCGGCGGGGGCAAGCACCCGTACAGCCTCACGCAGCAGGGCTTCCGGGTCAGGGCTCTCCTCCAGGGCGTGCACCATGAGGATCCGGTCGAAGCGGGCATTGGGGAAGGGCAGGGCGTCCTCCGCCGTCAGGACTCCGCGGCTTCTGCGCCCGGGGGGCCAGGCATCCGCGCCCCGCCCGGAGGGCATGGCCGCCACCGCCCGTCCGGCACCCTCGGAAAGGGCCTCAAGGTAGGGAAGGGCGTAGCCTGCGCCGAGGATCTCCAGGTCCCGGGTTTCGCCCCAGGTCTCACGGATCTTGCGCGTCGCCATGTCCCGGGCCGCCTGGCCCAGGGGCGAGGCGTAAAAGGCCGCCAGATCAGAGATGTCTTGCCGCATGCCTCGGATTTAGGCCTAGTCGCGCCCGACCGCGAGCCCCGGAAAGTCCGGAAGGCGCGCCGGAGGAAGGACGCCATGACCCTGACCGTTCACCAGTTCCCCTGCCTGTCCGACAATTACGGCTATCTGATCCGCGACGAGGCCTCGGGCCGGACCGCCTGCATCGACACGCCGGACGCCGCCGCCGTCCTGGCCGAGCTGGGGCGGCTAGGCTGGAAGCTGGACCTTGTCCTGAACACCCACTGGCACGCTGACCACGCCGGCGGGAATGCCGAGGTCAAGGCCGCCACCGGCTGCGAGCTCCTGGGCCCCGCAGAGGTTTCGGGGCGGTTCCCTGTGGATCGCGTCCTGTCTCCCGGCGAGACGGTGAGCCTGGGCGGGACGGTGTTCGAGGTCCTGGAGTCCGGCGGCCATACCCTGGGCCACATCGCCTTTCATGCACCGGAGGCGGGAGTCGCCTTCGTGGGCGACACCCTTTTTGCCCTGGGCTGCGGACGGATGTTCGAGGGCTCGCCCGCACAGATGTGGTCCAGCCTGCAGCGCCTCGCGGCCCTGCCCGACGCGACCCGCGTCTACTGCGCGCATGAGTACACGGCCTCGAACGCCCGGTTCGCCCTTTCGGTGGATCCGGATCCGGCTGTGCGGGCCCGGGCCGACGCCGTCTTCGCCGCCCGCGAGCGGGGAGAGCCCACCGTGCCCAGCACCATCGGCGAGGAGAAGGCCACCAACCCCTTCCTGCGTGCGCCGCACCTGCGGCCGGGGCTGCCTCCGCATGACGCCTTTGCGGCCTTGCGCGCCGAGAAAGACAGCTTCCGCGGCTAACGGATCCCCGCCGCCGCCAGTATGCGGTCGGAGGAGGGGCGGCCTGACATGCCCTGCCCGGGCGCCACGGTGATCTCGATCACGCCCCGTCGGAGGTCGGCCCTGGCCTGGCGGCCCTCGATCAGCCGCACCCGCTCCACGGTCATCAGGACCTCCCGGCCGTCCTGCAGCCGGGTCAGGCGGAGGATGGCCTCTGCGGCGACCATGGCCGCGTCCGCTGTCAGGGCCGAGGAGGCAGGCGAGGCGTCGGCCTCGAAGGGGATCAGCCGCCGGGCGGCCCGGGTCGCCCGGGTGCTGGCCTGGGCCAGGCGCTCCAGCAACTGCTGCGGCCCCAGGGGCGTCATGCGCAGGGTCTGGCCCGCGCCGGAGAGGGCGACCGGCAGGCCTTCGGGTCGGTCAAATGTGAAGACGGTCAGCCCGCCGGTCCGATTGGCCCTCAGGATCGGCTCCCCCAGGTCGTTCAGATAGAGGATGTCCCCCCGCGGTGCGGGCTGGGCCCTCAGCACCCAGACCTCGGGGCTGCGGTCGAACTTCATCAGGGGTACGGTCTGGCTGCGGTCGAAGGTGAAGCGCACCCCCGTCTCACTGATGTAGCGGGCCACCACCGGCGCGCCCGGAGCTCCGGCCTGGACGCTGCCCGGGCTGAAGAGGACGCTGCGCCCGACGGTCACGGACTGGGCATTGGCCGACGCTGCGCAGGCCGCCGAAAGGGCGACCAGCAACAGGAGTCTCAGGCACGGCCACCTGTCTGGAGATCGGGATTTGTCCATCAACACCGGTTAGTGCACGGCGACTGGGGCGGTTTTTGGACGCTGCGCCTGCGCCGGCCCATGAATCCGCCTCCCATACCGGTCTCGTCCTCAGCCGGCCATGTACTGGCCGCCATTCAGCGACAGGGTCGAGCCGGTGACAAAGCCAGCATGCTCGCCCGTCAGGAAGGCCACCATGTCGGCGATCTCCTCGCCCCGGCCAAGCCGCCCCACAGGGATCTGGGAGATGATCGAGGCCAGCACCGCCTCGGGCACGGCCTGCACCATCTCGGTATCGATATAGCCCGGGCAGATACAGTTCACCGTCACGCCCTTGCGCGCGTTCTCGAGGGCCAGGGCCTTGGTGAAGCCGATCACCCCGGCCTTGGCTGCGGCATAGTTGGTCTGGCCCACCTGGCCCTTCTGGCCATTGATCGATGAGATGTTGACGATCCGGCCCCACTCGCGTTCGCGCATCCCCTCGATGACCTGGCGGGTCATGTTGAAGACCGAGTCCATGTTAACCCGGATCACGTCTGACCACTGTGCGGGCGACATCTTGTGGAAGGCCCCGTCGCGGGTGATGCCGGCGTTGTTGACCAGGATATCTACCGGCCCAAGCTCGGCCTCCACGGCGCGTACCGCCCGGTCGCAGTCCTCGAAGGCGCCCACATTGCCTTTCACCACCATCACGCCCAGTTCCCGGGCGCAGGTCTGGGAGGCCTCCTCGTTGCCGGAATAGCCTGCGGCCACCTTCATGCCGTCGGCCACCAACCGCTCACAGATCGCGCGGCCTATGCCCCGCGTACCTCCCGTCACGAACGCCACCCTCGCCATCACCGCCTCCTGTTTCCGCCCATCAGCTTCAGACCTGTTCGACGCAGAGGGCAACGCCCATGCCACCGCCGACGCACAGGGTCGCCAGGCCGCGTGCCGCGCCCGACCGCTTCATCTGATACAGCAACGTGGTCAGGATCCGCGCACCGGAGGCACCGATGGGATGCCCGATGGCGATGGCCCCGCCGTTCACGTTCACCTTGTCCGGGTCCAGGCCCAGCTCGCGCACGACGCACAGGGCCTGGGCGGCGAAGGCCTCATTGGACTCCACCAGGTCGAGGTCGGCGGCACTCCATCCAGCCCGCTCGAGGGCCTTGCGGGTCGCCGGGATGGGGCCCGTCCCCATGATCTGCGGATCGACACCCGCCTGCGCCCAGGAAGCGATCCGGGCCAGCGGCGCGAGGCCTCGCGCCCTGGCTTCCGCCGCCGACATCAGCACCAGGGCCGCAGCGCCGTCATTGATGCCCGAGGCGTTGGCCGCAGTGACGGTCCCGTCCTTGGTGAAGGCCGGGCGCAGGCCGGAAATAGCGTCCAGGGTCACCCCGTGGCGGATAAACTCGTCCTGGTCGACGAGGGTGTCACCCTTGCGGCCCTTGATCGTCACCGGGACAATCTCGTCGGCGAACCGGCCGGACGTCTGAGCCGCCTCGGCCCGGTTCTGCGAGGTCACGGCGAAGCGGTCCTGATCCTCGCGTGTGATCTGCCAGCGGGCGGCGATGTTCTCGGCGGTCTGGCCCATGTGATAGCCGTGGAAGGCGTCCCACAGGCCGTCCTTGATCATGGTGTCCACCAGGGCGAGGTCGCCCATCTTCTGGCCGCCGCGCAGCTGCTGGGCGTGGGGTGCCTGGCTCATGCTCTCCTGGCCTCCGGCCACCACCACCCGCGCCGCACCGTCGGCAATCTGCTGGGCGGCCAGGGCCACCGCACGCAGGCCCGAGCCGCAGAGCTGGTTCAGGCTCCAGGCCGGTGCCTCTACCGGGATCCCGGCTCCGATCGCGGCCTGTCGCGCCGGCCCCTGGCCGGCCCCGGCCTGCAGAACCTGGCCCAGTATGACCTCGTCCACGTCGGAAGCGGCCACCCCGGCCCTGGTCAGGGCCCCGGCGATGGCGATGCGTCCAAGTTCCTGGGCGGGCAGGCTGGAAAGGGCGCCGTTGAAGGACCCGACGGGGGTACGGGCGGCGGAAACGATGACGATGTCGCTCATCGGGGGTCTCCTGAATGTGTCCGGCGGCGACCAGACCAGCGGCCGCTCGGATCGGACTTCAGAAGACGCTCGCATCGGCAATACTGCAATGCAATAATGCGCCCTCTGGCGCGCGATCGCACAGGAAGGAACCGGAATGGCCAACGCAAAGGGTGCCAGGACGGGCGATGGCCCGGTCATCATCAAGAAGTACGCCAACCGCCGACTCTACAACACGGCTTCGAGCGCCTACGTCACCCTCGAGCATCTCGCCGAGATGGTGCGCAAGGGTGTCGACTTTGTTGTCTACGACGCGAAGACCAACGACGATATCACCCGGTCCGTGCTCGCCCAGATCATCTTCGACGAGGAAGGCCGGTCCGAAAGCCTCCTGCCCATCCAGTTCCTGCGCCAGTTGATCGGCTTCTACGGCAACTCCATGCAGGCCTTCCTGCCCTCCTACCTGGAAATGTCCCTGGCCTCCTTCGCCGAACAGCAGGAGCGCCTGCGCCAGCAGATGACCGGCGCCACACCGGCGGCCGGGCTCGCCGTCTACGAGGAGCAGGTGAAGAAGAACATGGTCCTGTTCAACCAGGCCATGCAGATGTTCTCTCCCTTCGCCTATGGCAAGCCCGAGACCCAGGCGGCTCCCGCCGCCGAGGTTCCAACGCCTGCGCCTGGTGCCTCCGAGGACGCCATCGCCGACCTCAAGCGGCGGATGGAGGAGATGGCCGCCCAGATCGACCGGCTTTCCTCCGGACGATGACCGGGCCGATTGATCCTATTCGCAGGTCGCGGCGGACCCGGAACGCCCGAAACCTGTCCGGCGAACCTGTCGCCGAGGTGCCGAACTCCAATGCCGGTGCCGGCCGGACGGATCGCGTCAAGCCGCCCCCCGAGACTCCCCTCGCCGAAGGCGCTGCGGCGCTCAGCGCCCAGCTCCTCGGGCAGGAGGGCGCCCGCCGGGGCCTGCGCGGCGGTGCCCCCGTCCTGGACGCTGCCCGCTCGGCCTATGAGTCCGCCGAGTGGTCCGGCGGCGCGGATCGCCGCAAGAAGTCGGGACGCAAGGCGCGCATCAAGACCTGATCCGCTCCGGCGAAATCCGCCGACCGGTCAGGATTGCCGTCGCCGAGGCGGCCTGTAACCCGGGAAAAGCCTTGGATTCTGGTGGCACCCGGTCTGGCCCGGGCCTTGCAACAGGGTTGGCGAGATCCTCTCCGGAGCCCCGCCATGCCCGCCCTCGTCGCCCGTGTCCTGGATGTCGCCCTTGTCGTGGCGATTCTGACCGCCTTTACCTGACGACCCGTCCGTCCTGAGGCGGCCTCAGAGTTCGGTGACGGCGCCTGGACGACGGGCCCGGGACTGCAGCCACATCACGCCCCAAAGGTCGGAGATCGAGGCCCAGAGCCGCCCGAGGTTGGTGTACTTCGACGACCCGGTCGTACGCGGCCTGTGTCCAACGGGCAGGAAGGCCGTGGAGTAACCCTCTCGCAGCATCAGGGCCGGCAGGTAGCGGTGGATGTGGTCGAAGTAGGGAAGCCTCAGGAAGGCCTCCCGCCGAAAGGCCTTCAAGCCGCAGCCCGTATCGTTGGCCATATCCCGGAGCAGGCGCTTGCGCACGCCGTTGCCAAGGCGTGAGGCGATCTTCTTGGCGGCGCTGTCCTGCCGGCGTACCCGCTCGCCCCCCACAAGCGCCAGCTCCGGCGGACCCGACTTCAGGGCCTCGACCAGTTTCGGCGCGTCTGCGGGATCGTTCTGCCCGTCGCCGTCCAGGGTGACGATGATGTCGCCTAGGGCCGCGAGCACGCCCGTCCGGACGGCCCGGCTCTGGCCGGCATTGGCACCGTGGCCCAGCACCCTCAGCGCCGGGATCTCGGCCCTTAGGGCCAGCAGGCGGACTCGGGTGTCGTCCCGGCTGCAATCGTCAACGAACAGGATTTCAAGGCTGTGCCCGGCGAAGGCGGCAGCGATCTCGCGGGCCAGGTCCGCTGCGGCGCCGGACTCGTTGAACACTGGAACCACCACAGACACCTCGGGCCGCGTCGGCGTCTGGCGTCCTTCAGAGACCGGTTCTGCGGGGGCCTTGGGCATGGCCCATCCTACGATCTTTCAGGCCTCAAGGGAAACGACGCCGCTTCCGGATCGTGCTAACCAAACCTGCATGTGGCTGGCGAACATCATCGACGCCTTCCGGCGGCCCGGCGGCTGGCGTGGTCCGGCGGTCGCGGCCGTGTTCGCCCTCCTGGCCGGCCTGCCCGGCTTCCTGGCCCTGCCGCCCCTCGACAGGGATGAGGCCCGGTTTGCCCAGGCCACCGCCCAGATGCTCGAGCAGGACGATGCTGTGGTCATCCGGTTCCAGGACCAGCCGCGGTTCAAGAAGCCGGTCGGTATCCACTGGATGCAGGCCGTGGCGGCATCGGCCTTCGGCGACTCGGCGCTGAGGGACATCCGACCCTACCGCCTGCCGTCCCTGCTCGGCGCCATGCTGGCCGCCGCCGCTTGCGTCTGGGGCGCCGCAGGCTTCTTCAGCCGGGCCGTGGCCCTGATGTCCGGGCTGATCCTGGGAGGCGGGCTTCTGCTGTCCACCGAGGCCTTCATTGCCAAGACCGACGCCATGCTGACGGGGCTCACGGTCCTTTGCCTGGCAGCCCTGGCGCGTCTCTATACTGAGGCCCGGGGCGGCCCGCCCGCCGGTCGTCTCGCCGTTCCGCTGTTCTGGCTGGCCCTCGCCCTGGCCATCCTGGTCAAGGGCCCCATCACGCCGCTCATCGTCGGGCTTACCGCCCTGACCCTGCGGCTGGTTGACCGCCGGCCCCTGACGTCGCGGCCTATCGGGTGGGCCTGGGGGCTGATCCTCCTGGCCATGGTCATCGGCCCCTGGGCCTGGGCGGTCACGGTGGCGACGGACGGCGCCTTTTGGGCCGCAGCGATCAGCGGTGACCTCGCCCCCAAGCTGGCGGGCGGGCACGAGACCCACGGCGCGCCCCCCGGCTTCCACGCCCTGGCCCTTTCGCTTCTGGCCTTTCCCGCCACCCTCCTGCTTCCGGCCGCTGCGGTGGTCGCCTGGCGGCGGCGACGCGAGCCCGGGGTTCGTTTTGCCCTGGCCTGGCTGGTCCCTGCCTGGATCCTCTTCGAGGTCACCCCGACCAAGCTTCCCCACTATGTCCTGCCCCTTTATGCGCCCCTTGCCTGGCTTTGCGCTGCGGGCCTGGCGGAGGCGGTGACGCCTTGGGTGCGGCGAATCGGGGCCGGCCTGCAGTTACTGGCGGGAGGTCTCCTGGCGGCGGTGGCCCTCGGCCTTGCCTTCACCTATGGCGACGCCCGGGACCTGCCAGCCGCCATACTGACGGTGGCCCTCTTTGCCCTTGCCGCTGGTGGTGGCGCGCTGTTCCTGCTGCGTGGACAGGTCTTTCGCGCCTTGGCCTGGGCCCTGCCCGCCGGGGTCCTGGCGCATGGCGCGCTGACGGGCCTCCTGGCACCGGGGCTCCAGCCCCTCATGCTGTCCAGCCGGACAACGGACGTCCTGGCGCGGGCGCGGCTCCTTCCCGCCCAGGGCGTGCTCCCCGGCCCTGTGGCCGTCGCTGGCTATGCCGAGCCCAGCCTGGTCTTCCAGGTGGGAACCGACACCGGACTGGGTGACGCCGCCGATGCCGCCAGGGCCCTGGCCTCGGGGCGGGCGGCGGTGGTCGAGGGCCGCGAGCAGCCCGCCTTCCGCGCCGCCCTCGCCCGGAATGGCGTCACGCCCGTCGAGGTCGGCCGGGTGGCGGGGCTGAATTATTCCAACGGCGATGCGACCGAGCTCACGGTCTACGCCCCGCCTCCGGAGGTCCGCCCATGAGCCGCTTTATCGAGGTCGTCGAGGTGGGGCCGCGCGACGGCCTGCAGAACGAGAAGGTCGCCCTGACCCCCGCCCAGAGGGTCGAATTCATCCATCGCCTGGAGGGTGCCGGCGCCCGCCGGATCGAGACCGTCTCCTTCGTCAATCCTGCCCGGGTCCCGCAGATGGCCGGTGCCGAGGAGGTCTGCGCCGCCCTTACGGCCGAGCCGCAGAGGTCGCGGATCGGCCTGGTCCTCAACATGCGCGGCTGGGACCGGGCGGTCTCGACGGGCTGTGACGAGGCCAATGTGGTGGTCTGCGCAACCGACGCCTTCGGGATCCGCAACCAGGGCGCGGACACCCGGGCCCAGATGGATACCCTGGCTGCCATCGCCGGCCGGAGGGCGACCCAGGGCGGGCCTCGCCTGTCGGTGACGTTTTCCGTCGCCTTTGGCTGTCCCTTTGAGGGCGAGGTCGATCCCGCGCGGGTGGTCGACCTGGTCCGCGAGGCGGCGGGCCTGCCCCTCGATGAGATCGCCCTGGCCGACACCATCGGGGTCGCCGATCCCTGGGCCGTCCGGCGCCTGGTGGAGTCCTGCCGGGCCGTCCTCGGGGAACAGAGGCTGCGCCTGCACTTCCACGACACCCGCAACACCGGCCTGGCCAACGCCTTCGCCGGGGTGGAGGCGGGGGTGGACGTCCTTGACGCCAGCTGCGGCGGCCTCGGCGGCTGTCCCTTTGCGCCCAACGCCACGGGCAATATCGGGACCGAGGATCTCGTTTACATGCTCGAGCGGGCAGGCTTCACGACGGGCTACGATCTGCCCGCCCTGATCTCGACCGCAGGGTGGATCTGCGGCCTCCTGGGCAAGACCCCGACCGCCGCGGTCACCCGCGCCGGCCTCTTCCCCCTCCCGGCCTGAGGTCGTTGCGGCTCAGGCGGGGGGCTGCCCGAGGCGCCAGAAGACCGGACGGACCACAGCGGCGGCAACGATGAAGGGGGCCAGCCCCAGGGCCGCAAGGGTCTCGAGGGGGGTGCTCGCGCGCTTCCGGAAGAAACGGGCCAGGCCGCGCCCCTTGGCGTACTCGACCTTGAGGGGATTGGCCCGGCTGGTATGCCCGACATGGACCACCTCCGCCTCGGGCTGGAAGACCACCTGCCCACCCGCCTGGCGGATGCGCCAGCACAGGTCGATGTCCTCGACATGCAGGAAGTAGCCCTCGTCGAATCCGCCGATTGCAGCGAAATCGTCGCGGCGGATGGCGAAGCAGGCACCAGAGATGGTCGGCGCTTCGATGACCGCGAGCGGTGCAGGCTCATCCTCGAGATGGACCTCAAAGCGCCTCAGGCCGGGGATCCGGCTGGCCAGGGTGGAGAGGCTCAGGAAGGTCGAGAGCGGGGTGATCTCACCCCGTCGCCCGCCCCTCTGTTCTGAGCCGTCAGGGTTCAGTATCCGGGCACCGACCAGGCTGGGTGAGGGCCGGCCCTCGAGGGCACGGGCGAGGGCCGACACCCCGCCGGGGCCCAGAAAGGCATCCGGGTTGAGGAAGACCAGCAGGTCGCCCCGGGCGGCGTGGGCGCCCAGGTTTGCGCCTCTGGCAAAGCCCACATTCCCCTGGCCCGACACCAGCTGAACACTCGGGTTCGTCGCGGCCAGGCCAGCCAAGCGTTTGGCGTCGCCGGGTGTGGAGCCATTGTCGACAATGATGACTTCGCCCACTTCTGGCTGGGACAGGGCGCTGTCGATCGAGGGGAAGAGGGACTCCCCGGTCATGTAGGCCACGAGCACGACGGAGGCCCCCGCGTTCAACGCAGGGGCCGCCGCCTGTGAATCTGGACCGGATCGAGCCAGCATCAGCCTCTCAGAGCGCCGCGGGCCAGGTCGGGCGGGACCGCTTCCGCGACCAGGGCGGCGACCGCTTCGTCCAGGGGCAGAACGGTCTGGCCTTCGCTACCCAGCCTGCGGATGGCAAGGGCGCGGGTCTCGGCCTCCCGGCGACCGACCGCGGCGATGACCGGGGTCTTGGCCAGGCTGTGCTCGCGGACCTTGTAGTTGATCTTCTCGTTCCGCAGGTCGAGTTCGACCCTCAGCCCCGCCGCCTTGAGGGCCGCGGCGACCTCGCGGGCGTAATCGTCGGCGTCTGAGGTGATCGAGGCCACCACTGCCTGGGTGGGTGCCAGCCACAGGGGGAAGGCCCCGGCGTAGTTCTCGATGGTCACGCCCAGGAAGCGCTCCATGGACCCGCAGATCGCCCGGTGCAGCATGACCGGCCTCTGCTTGGAGCCGTCCTCGGCCACATACTCGGCATCGAGGCGCTCAGGCAGGACGAAGTCCAGCTGCAGGGTGCCGCACTGCCAGGTCCGGCCGATGGCGTCGCGCAGGTGGAACTCCAGCTTGGGACCATAGAAGGCACCTTCGCCCGGCAGGGGCTCGACCTCCATGTTGACCGCCTGGCGGGCGGCCCGGTCCAGCTTGGCCTCGGCGATGTCCCAGACTTCGTCGGACCCGGCGCGGACGTCGGGCCGCAGGGCCAGCTTTACGCTGTGCAGGTCCAGGCCGAAGTCGGAATAGACCGAGTTCAGCAGCTTCACGAACTTCGTCGTCTCCGCCTCGATCTGGTCCTCGCGGCAGAAGATGTGGGCATCGTCCTGGGTGAAGGCGCGCAGACGCATGATGCCATGCAGGGCACCGGACGGCTCGTACCGGTGGCAGGCGCCGAACTCGGCCATGCGGAGCGGCAGGTCGCGGTAGCTCTTTTGGCCGTAGTTGAAGATCTGGACGTGCCCCGGACAGTTCATAGGCTTAACTGCCAGCTCCTCGCCTTCCGTCGTCTCGCAGGTGAACATGTTCTGGCCGAACTTCTCCCAGTGTCCGGACTTCTCCCAAAGTCCCCGGTCCATGATCTGGGGCGCCTTGACCTCCACGTAACCGTCCGATTCCACCCGGCGGCGCATGTAGGCCTCCACCGTCCGGTAGAGGGTCCAGCCCTTGGGGTGCCAGAAGATCATCCCCCGGGCTTCTTCCTGCAGGTGGAACAGGTCCATGGCCCGGCCGATCCGGCGGTGGTCCCGGCGTTCGGCCTCCTCGACCCGCTTCAGGTAGGCTTCCAGGTCCGCCTCGCTGGCCCAGGCCGTACCGTAGATGCGCTGAAGCTGGGCGTTGCGGTGGTCGCCGCGCCAGTAGGCACCCGCCAGCTTGGTCAGCTTGAAGGCCTTGCCCACGTGCCGGGTCGAGGGCAGGTGCGGACCCAGGCACAGGTCCTTCCAGTTTCCCTGCCGGTAGACGGTGATGACCTCGTCCTCGGGCAGGTCGGAGATGATCTCGGCCTTGTAGGCCTCGCCGATCCCCTTGAAGTGGGCGATGGCCTCGTTGCGGTCCCAGACCTCCCTGACGATCTTCTCGTCCCGGTCAACGATCTCGGCCATCCGCGCCTCGATGGCACCGAGGTCATCGAGGGAGAAGGGCTCGTCCCGGGCGAAGTCGTAATAGAAGCCGTCCTCGATGGCCGGCCCGATGGTCACCTGGGTTCCGGGGAAAAGCTCCTGGACCGCCTGGGCCAGCACATGGCTGGCATCGTGGCGGATCACCTCCAGGGCGTGGGGGCTTTCGCGCGTCAGGATTTCGAAGGTCCCGCCGCCGGGCAGGGGGCGGTCAAGGTCCAGGAGCTGGCCGTCCAGGCGCACCAGAAGGGCGCGCTTTTCCAGTGACTTGGCGATGGAGGCGGCGACGTCGCGGCCGCTGGCACCCTGGTCGAAGGCCCGCCTGGAACCGTCGGGAAAGATGAGTTCGATCATGGCTTGGTCTGTCCGTTTTGGAGCCCCCCGGCGTCGCCAGCAGCGATCGGCGCGGGGATCCGGGGCGGTACGGGGTCGTAGCCCGTTCCGCCCCAAGGATTGCATCGACACAGTCGGTGGGTAGCCAGTCTGGCACCCTTCCAGGGACCGTGCGTGATCAGGGCTTCTGCCGCGTAATCCGAACAGGTCGGAAGAAACCGGCACTGGCGCCCGATCAGGGGCGAGAGCGTCAGTTTGTAGGTGCGGTGGGCACCCCTGACGCAGTGTTCGTAGAAGGTCATGCCGGCTCGCAGGCTTCCGATTTCCGCCTGCGCTTATCCCGCGGAGTCTGCGGGATCAAGCCGCGCCGGCGGGGCTAGTTCGGGCCCGGCCCCTGCGGACGGCCTCGAGTGCGGCCTCGAAGGCCAGCAGGGTCGAGGCGTGCCGGGCGGGGTAGTCCTTGACCGGGGCGAGCATGGCGAGATCCGAAAAGCGTCCTGCGGGCGCAGGGCCGCCCGCCTTCAGCATAGAGCGGAAGGCGCCCGTCGCCAACTCGAGGTCTTCCTGGCTGGCACCTATCGCCCCGGCGCCGAGGATGGCGGCCGAGGCCTGTCCCAGGGCACAGGCCTTCACCTCCTGGGCAAAACGGTCGATCCGCCCCGAGTCGTCCAGTCCGACGTCCACCGTCACCCGGCTTCCACAGAGCCGCGAGCTCTTCTCCGCCGAGCCATCGGGCGCCTCGAGCCGGCCCAGGTGTGGAAGGTTGGCGGCCAGGGCCAGCACCTTCGCCGAATAGATGTCGTCGATCATGGCACACCGGGCGGGGCCCCGCCCCGTTCCGCCCAAAGCTGACCCGCACGGTGGATCAGGGCTTCGTTCATGGCGCGGAAACCGTCCAGGTGGGCTGTCCGGTGGGCCTTGAAATGCCGCTTGGCCAGCAGTCCGGTGAAGATCTCGCCGTTCGAGACGATGCAGCCGGTGGCGCTGACGATATCGACCTCGATGAATCGGACGCTCTTGACCCAGCCATCCGACCGGCTGTCCCGCCAGTGGATCTGTTCAAGGGGCATCCATTCCAGCACCACCGGCCTGGCGTCCCGTGTGGTGCGGCCCGGCAGGGCCTCTGTGAGCTCCAGCTGGGCACCGATCCGGATCACTCCCCGGGACTTGGGATAGAGGGGGTTCCAGGCGCTCCAGCCGTCGACGTCGCTCAGCAGCTCCCAGAGGATTTCCGGCGCGACCTGGGTGCCGACCCGGTGCTCGATCTTCAGGGGCGCGGCACCGCCGGCCGACGGCTTGGGTCCGCGGGATCCCATCCCGAATACAGGCGGCGGGCGGATCGCCATCACGTCCTCTCCTTCAGTCTCCAGGTCGCACCGGACGCATTGTCCATGACCTCGACGTTCAGTATAGCCAGTTCGTCGCGGATGCGGTCGGCGGCGGGCCAGTCCCGGTTGGCGCGGGCTTCCGCACGGCTGGCGACAAGGCTGTCGATCTGGGACCTAAAGGCGTCATCGGCGCCGCCCTGGAACCAGGCTTCAGGATCGCCGAAGAGGAAGCCCATCAGCCTTGCCGAGGCCAGCAGACGCCCTTTGGCCCCGCGCCGACCCGGCCCGGTCGCTGTCTCCAGGGCTGTGGCCAGTCCAAACAGCTCGGCCATGGCCGCGGGGGTGTTCAGGTCGTCCTCGAGGGCGGCCAGGAAGGCCGGGTCCGGGCCGGTGTCGGCCGCCTCCACCCCGGCCGATCGACGCAGGGCACCGTAGAGTCGGTCCAGGGCCTTGACCGACTGGGCGATCAGCTCGCCCGTCCACTCCAGCGGTGCCCGGTAATGGCCGACCAGCAGGGCCCAGCGCAGGGCCTCGCCGGGGGTGGACTTCACCAGGTCGTTCACCAGGGCGACATTGCCCAGGCTCTTCGACATCTTCTCCTCGCCGAAGTTCAGGAAGCCGTTGTGCATCCAGTAGCGGGCATAGGTGCGGTCCCCATCGGTGCCCTGACCATGGGCGCAGACCCCCTGCGCCCGCTCGTTCTCGTGGTGCGGGAAGAGGAGATCGATGCCGCCGCCGTGGATGTCGATGGGCAGGCCCAGGGACTGCTCGATCATGGCCGTGCATTCGATGTGCCAGCCTGGCCGGCCGGGGCCGAAGGGGCTGCCCCACACCGGCTCGCCGGGCTTGGACGGCTTCCAGAGCACGAAGTCGGCGGGGTGGCGCTTGTAGGGGGCGACCTCGACCCGGGCACCGGCGATCATGTCGTCCATGGGATGACCGGACAGGACGCCGTAGTCCTCGCAGGCCTGGGTGTCGAATAGGACGTGGCCCTCGGCGGCATAGGCCGAGCCATTGTCCACAAGCCGGCCGATCAGGGCGATGATGGCGTCCATGGTCCGCGTCGCCCGGGGCTGGAAGGTCGGCCGCAGGGCGCCCAGCTCGTCCATGTCGGCGTTGTAGGCGGCCAGGTAACGGTCGGTGATGATGTCGATGGACACGCCTTCCTCGGCGGCCTTGCGGTTGATCTTGTCGTCCACGTCCGTGACGTTGGCGGCATAGAGCACCGCACCCTCACCAAACGTCTGGCGCAACAGGCGGAACAGGACATCGAACACTACCACGGGGCGGGCGTTGCCGATGTGGGCGAAGTTGTAGACCGTCGGCCCGCAGACATACATCGTCACCCGGGCCGGATCGGCGGGGACGAAGGGCCGCTTGGCACGGGCCAGGGTGTCGTAGAGCGAAAGGGGCATGGGGCGGGTTGGACCTGGTGGAATGCGGCGCGAGGTTGCCCCCGGCGGGGCGGCTCCCGTATACAGTCTGGCCCTCCGGCGGGCCAAGGACTTTGGGGACCCCTCCGATGTCGCCGCGCCGGGACCAGAGGAAGGACGCCATGGCCGCTCCCGCCGACACCAACGCCGCCGCCGTGCCCGTCGGGCTGGAGCCCCTGCGCCGTCCGACCCGCGAGGAGGCCATGGAGGCCGTCCGCACCCTCATCGCCTGGGCCGGCGATGACCCCCGCCGGGAGGGCGTGCTCGACACCCCCAAGCGGGTCATTGACGCCTACCAGGACTGGTTCGAGGGCTACCGCCAGGACCCGGCCAAGGAGCTGTCCAAGACCTTCGAGGACGTCCAGGGCTATGACGACATCGTCATGCTGCGGGACATCGAGGTGGAGAGCCACTGCGAGCACCACATGGCCCCCTTCCTGGGCAAGGCCTACGTGGCCTACATGCCGACCAACCGGGTCGTGGGCATCTCCAAGCTGGCCAAGGTGGTGACCATCTTTGCCCGCCGTCTCCAGAACCAGGAGACCCTGACCCAGCAGATCGCCTACGCCATCAACGACAGCCTGCGCCCGGCCGGCGTGGCGGTGCTCATCGACGCCGCCCACCAGTGCATGACCACCCGTGGCCTGCATCACCGGCACGTCTCGACCCTCACCACCCAGTTCACCGGGGTGTTCAAGACCGACGACGGCCTGCGCCAGCGCTTCCTGGACTTCGTCAACCGCCGCTAGGAGCCCCCATGACCGCCGACTTCCCTGCGGCCCCGTCGATGGAGGCGCTGGAGACCGGCGGCATTCTGGCCCCCTGCTTCGGCTCCGACGGCCTGATCGCCGCCATCGCCCAGCACGCCGACACCGGCGAGGTGCTGATGCTGGCCTGGATGAACGCCGAGGCCCTGCGCGCCACCCTGGCCTCGGGCGAGGCGGTCTACTTCAGCCGCTCCCGCCAGGCCCTCTGGAAGAAAGGCGAGACCTCCGGCCAGGTCCAGGTGGTGGCCGAGGTGAGGATCGACTGCGACCAGGACGCCGTCCTCCTGAGGGTCCGGCCGCAGGGCGACGGCGGTGCCTGCCATGTGGGCGCGCGCACCTGCTTCTTCCGGAGCGTGACCCCGGACGGCGCGGGCCTTGTCCCCGTCCCCGGCGCCAGGCCCGACCGCGAGGCCGGCTGAGGGCGTCGCCGCCCCCGCACCCCCTCCACCGGGCGCCTGTCGCTAGACCGCCTTCAGCTCGGAGACCCCGTTGGGGCCCGGGGTGAAGGTGAAGGTTTTCAGGACGCTAGTCGTGAAGGTCTTTTCCTGGATGGTGGAGACGACCATCATCTCGGCCTTGCCGGTGGTCCGCCCAAGCGTCAGGAGGACGAAGCCCTTGGCGGCCTGGTCGGAATAGACCACCTCGCGGTTGGCGTCGGCCATGACCTGGCCCACGGGCACGCCCGGCAGGACATCGCCGGCACCGGGGCTGGTGATGGCGGTGGTGCCGAACTCCACGGCCACCCGGTTCCCGCCCTCGGGGGCGTCGTAGAGTTCGTTGGCCCAGAAGGCGTGGCTGTCGCCCGAGACGACCACGGCGTTGGCCTTTGCCCGGCTGATCATGCTGTAGAGGCGCTGGCGGTCAGCGGGATAGCCGTCCCACATGTCCAGGCCATAGGGCAGGCCCAGCTTCGAGATCCCGGACATGCGGTCGATCCGCTTGACGCCGTCCGGGCCGAGGCTCGCCGTGACGGCGGTGAACTTGTCCGGGCCCAGGGCTGCGCGAAGGTCGGGCACGTTCACCCGGGCCATGACCACCTCGTTGCCGAGCACCTGCCAGGTGCGGCCGGCTTTCACCGAATTGGTGAGGCCCCGGCGCAGCCAGTCGGACTGGGACGGGCCCATCATGCGACGGTCCGGGTCGGCCAGGCGCTTGCGGAAGCGGGCGACATCCGGCTTGCCATCCGCACCGTTCAGGTCGGTGGCGTAGTCCAGCTGCTGGTCCCGGGCGGTCAACCGGGTCTCGAGCATGAAGAGGGTGGCGAGGTCGCCGAACTCGAAGGTCCGGTTGATGGAGAAGCCGCCACCGTCGGGTTCGCGGATGGGCATCCACTCGAAATAGGCCTTGATGGCCGCTGCCTTGCGGCGGTTCCAGGAGCCCTCGTCCTTCTGGTGGTTCTCGGCGCCGTCCGTCCAGGCGTTGTTGGCGGTCTCGTGGTCGTCCCAGACGACGATCCAGGGGGCCCGGGCATGGGCCGCCTGGAGCTGGGGATCGGTCTTGGTCTGGGCGTGCCGGTTGCGATAGTCCCCAAGGGTGAAGATCTCGTGGTCGGGACGGACCAGGCGACCCAGCTTCTTGCCCGTTTCCGCGCCGTAGCCCCCGGGCGCGTATTCGTAGATGTAGTCCCCAAGGTGGAGGACGACATCGACCCGCGGCAGGTCGGCGATGGCCTGGTAGGCGTTGAAGTACCCGGCCTGCCAAAGGGCGCAGGAGGCGATCGCCATGACGGCGTCCTCGACCTGGCCCTCGGGCAGGGTGCGGGTACGGCCGACGGGCGAGGTCACGCCATTCGAGGTGAAGGTGAAGGTATAGGCCCGGCCCGGATCGAGGCCGCCGACATCGACCTTGACGGTGAAGTCCCGGGCCGCGGAAGTGGTTCCCCGGCCCGACTTTGCCCCACCGGCCCGTCGGTCGACGGGATTGAGGCTCCAGGTGTAGGAAATGGTGCCGCTGGAGGGATCCGTGGGCGTGATGCGGGTCCAGAGGATGACGCGGTCGGCGGTGGGATCCCCCGAGGCGACCCCGTGGTCGAACCGGACCTGATCCACCCCCTGGGCAGCGGCGCTTCCACCCGTAGCGAGGCTTCCGGCCCCGAACAGGGCGAGAGCCCTGCGACGATCCACGCGCATGATCCGAATCTCCCCCAAGCCGGCCCCAAGGCCAGCACCCCTGTCCTGATGTCCTAAAGACCCCACATGACGATACTGTGTCCAGACCTTCGGGGCCTTGCGGCGGCATCGCCGGATAGGATTGATGGCCAAATGACCGACACGTCCCACCTGCCCGATGACGACGAGGTGCCCGCCTCCGGCACGCGTCTGGAGGCGAGGCTGCCCGATGGCCTTGCCGGCCGGCTGGACCGGGCGCTAGCCGACGCCCTGCCTCAGGTCTCCCGGGCTCGCCTCAGGGCCCTGATGGAGGCCGGCGCCGTCACCCGGGAGGGGGTGCCGGTCCGGGACCCTTCGGCCCGGCCGGCAGCGGGCGGCTATTGTGTCGAGGTCCCGGCCCCCGCGGCGGCGCTTCCGGAACCCCAGGACATTCCCCTGGAGGTCCTGTTCGAGGATGCCAGCCTGATCGTGGTCAACAAGCTCGCCGGCATGGCCGCACATCCTGGCCCGGGCGTCCCGGACGCAACCCTCGTCAACGCCCTCCTGCACCACTGCGGCGCCTCGCTTTCGGGTATTGGCGGGGTGGCCCGGCCCGGGATCGTCCACCGGCTGGACAAGGAGACCTCCGGGGTCATGGTGGCGGCCAAGACCGACGTCGCCCACCAGGGCCTGGCCGCCCTGTTCGCCGCCCATGACATCGAACGCCTCTACCTGGCCCTGGTCCGCGGTGCGCCCCGACCGCCCGGCGGGGAGATCCGTACACGGATTGGGCGTTCCTCCCACGACCGCATGAAGATGGCCGTCCTGAAGTCCGGGGGGCGGGAGGCCGTCACCCACTACCGGACCGAGCGTGTCTTCGGGCCCGCCGCCGCCCCCCTCGCGGCCCGGGTGACCTGCCGGCTTGAGACCGGGCGCACGCACCAGATCCGCGTGCACATGGCCTCGTTGGGCAGTCCCTGCCTGGGCGACCCCGTCTATGGTTCCGGGGCCCCTGCAGCGTCGGTGCGCGACGCGATCAAGGCCTCGGGGCTGGAGCGGCAGGCCCTGCACGCCGCCGTCCTGGGGTTCGTCCATCCGGTCACCGGCGAGGCGCTGAGGTTCGAGACCCCGCCTCCGCTTGACATGGCCGGCCTGGAGTCGCGCCTGTCAGAATTGTAACCGGCTGTGGCGGGCCTCCGCCTTGAAGCCGCCGCTTTCTCTGACTAGTTGAATTCCGACCTGGGGGGTGGGTCTTTTGCTGCCTCCCATCTGGAGGATGAGCCGCATGCCCGCGAACACTCTGGCCGTGATGACCCCCGAGGGGGGACTCTCCCGGTACCTGACCGAGATTCGCAAGTTCCCCATGCTCGCCAAGGACGAGGAGTTCATGCTGGGCAAGCGCTGGCGTGAACACGAGGACCCCGAGGCGGCCCATCGGCTGGTGACCAGCCACCTGCGCCTGGTGGCCAAGATCGCCATGGGCTATCGCGGCTACGGCCTGCCCATCGGCGAGGTGATCTCCGAGGGCAATGTGGGCCTGATGCAGGCCGTCAAGAAGTTCGAGCCCGACAAGGGCTTCCGCTTGGCCACCTATGCCATGTGGTGGATCCGCGCCTCGATCCAGGAGTACATCCTGAGGTCTTGGAGCCTGGTCAAGATGGGCACGACGGCCTCGCAGAAGAAGCTGTTCTTCAACCTTCGCAAGGCCAAGAGCGCCATCTCGGCCTTCCAGGAGGGTGACCTGCATCCCGACCAGGTCGACATCATCGCCACCAAGCTGGGGGTCCAGAAGGATGAGGTCGTCTCGATGAACCGGCGCCTGTCCGGCCCCGACGCCTCGCTGAACGCCCCCATGCGGGTCGATGGCGAGAGCGAGTGGCAAGACTGGCTGGAGGACACGACTTCTGTCAGCCAGGAGACCCAGGTCGCCGAGAACGAGGAGCGCAGCCAGCGGATGAACCTGCTGGAGGCGGCCATGATCGATCTCTCCGACCGCGAGCGGCACATCCTGACCGAGCGGCGCCTGAAGGACGACCCGACCACCCTGGAGGACCTGGCCTCCCAGTACGGGGTCAGCCGCGAGCGGGTGCGCCAGATCGAGGTCCGCGCCTTCGAAAAGCTGCAGAAGGCCATGCTGGTGGCGGCCCGGGCCAAGAACCTGGTCGAGGCCTGAGCCCGGCCGGCTCAGCGGGCCGGATCGGGACGGGCAGCGACGGGCGTCGCCAAGTCAACGCGCATTGACATGGGCCTGCGCCCGGCGCAGGTTTTTCCTGAAGAAGGCTGCGCCAAGACGCGGCTGCGCTAGGGAGGTACCCATGAATATCGCCGTCAGGATCGATTCCGACGAGGCCGTCCGCGAGGCCCACGAGACCCCACTGGAACTGCTGAACCCCGGCCGGGCCGACCGGTTCCAGAAGGGCACCATCTTCCCGGTCTTCGCCCGCTTGCGGAAAGAAGACCCCGTCCACTTCACCGCTGACAGCGATTTTGGGTCCTATTGGTCCGTGACCCGCTGGAAGGACATCATGGCGGTGGACACCAACCACGAGATCTTCTCGTCGGCCCAGGGCATTACCCTGCCGAACCTGGTGGCCTTGGCCGAACAGCAGAA
>CAMCIK010000039.1 GCA_945874825.1 Phenylobacterium deserti
GGTTCTACCTGACGGCGCCCGCCCCCTGCCCCTACCTGCCCCAGCGGCTGGAGCGGAAGATCTTTGCCCACCTGCCCATGACCGATGGGGCGATGGTGAATGACAGCCTGACCGAGGGGGGCTTCCGGCGTTCGCAGAACATCGCCTACCGGCCGGCCTGCGAGACCTGCTCGGCCTGTGTCTCGGTGCGGATCCCGGTGGCGGACCACGTGGCCGGGCGCTCGGACCGCAAGACCCTGAACCGCAATGCCGACCTGGAGCGCAGGCTGGTGGAGGCCGAGGCGACGATCGAGCAGTTCGACCTGCTGCGCCGCTACCTGAGGGCGCGGCATGCGGACGGCGGGATGACCGACATGGTCTGGCCCGACTTTGTCGCCATGATCGAGGACACCCCGGTCCGCAGCCACCTGATCGAGTATCGCCGCCGGTCCGAGGACGGGGGGCCGGGGGAACTGGTCGCCTGCACCCTGGTGGACCTGCTCGCGGACGGCCTGTCGATGGTCTATTCCTTCTACGACCCCGGGCAGCCCCGCCGCAGCCTGGGGCGGTTCATGATCCTCGATCACCTGGTCCAGGCGCGCATGACGAACATGGCCTATGTCTATCTGGGCTATTGGGTGCGGGGCTCGGCCAAGATGGACTACAAGGTCAACTTCCAGCCCATCGAGGCCCTGGGCCCCGCTGGCTGGCGCCTGCTCAGCGCCCGGGACCGGGAGGGCTAGGCGCCCACAGCCTGTCCACAGGCGGTCCACAGGGTCGCCTCGGCCATCCCCGCCTGTGCCCTGGCCGGGCGTCGACCCGGGGGCCGGCGTGGGCTAACCCCAAGACCATGTCGCAGGCCCTGCTCGATCTGTGGAACCCGCTATTCGACGCCCGGGGCGGCTTCGTCGAGGCGGCGGGCAACCGAGAGGCCCGGCGGCGGGTGGAGGCCTGGCCGGACTGGTCGGCCGGCTGCCTCGTCCTCGTGGGGCCCGAAGGCTGCGGCAAGAGCCGGCTGGCGGAGGCCTGGCTGGCGCGGTCCGGGGGCCTGGCCCTCGATCCCCTGAGGCCGGATACCGCCGCTGCGCGGTCCCTGCCCGTGCTGCTGGAGGACGTGGACCGGGGCGCCTGCGACGAGGGCCTGTTCCACCTGATCAACCTGGCCCCGGTGAGCGGCGGCCTGTTGATGACCGCCCGCACGCCGCCGGCCGCCTGGACAACGCGCCTGCCCGACCTGCGCTCGCGGCTGAACGCCCTGGAGGCGGTGGAGATCGAGGTCCTGGACGACGCGGTGCTGGAGGGCGTGCTCGAGGCCTTCCTCCGAGCCCGGGGAATCCGGCCCTCGCCGGACCTGGCGCCCTACCTCGTCCGGCGGATCGACCGGTCCGTTGCCGCCGCCCGGGACGTGGTCGAGCGGCTGCATGAGGCCTCCGGGCCGCACCATCGCCCCGTCACCCGCGCCCTGGCCCGGGAGATTCTAGACGACGTGACGGAAAATCTTGACCTTTTCGACGTCTGACTTGGGCCTGTCATAGGCTTGGCCCATGAGGCCGCCGGTGCTACCGATCCCAGGAACGAGCCGAATCCGATGAATCCCGCCGACCAGACCGAAGTGACTGCCCGCAAGCCCAGCGCACCGCTGAGCGCAGAGCTGATGCACTCGCCGGACCGCTTCTTCAATCGGGAGCTGTCCTGGTTGGCCTTCAACCGCCGGGTCCTGGCCGAAAGCCGCAATCCCCGGCACCCCCTGCTGGAACAGCTCCGCTTCCTGTCGATCTCGGCCCACAACCTGGACGAGTTCTACATGGTCCGGGTGGCGGGCCTGAAGGCCCAGGTCCGGGAGGGCGTGCGCACGGTCAGCCAGGACGGGCTGTCCCCGGCCGACCAGCTCGAGAAGATCAATGCCGAGGCCGCCGACCTGATGGACGACCAGCAGGCCCAGTGGCGGGACCTGGCTACCGAGCTGTCGTCGCAGGGCCTGTCCCTGGTGTCGCCGGAGGCCCTGTCAGACGAGGACCGCGCCGCCCTCGAGGAGGCCTTCCTCTCCCGGCTGTTCCCGATCCTGACACCCCTGGCGATCGATCCGGCCCACCCCTTCCCCTTCATCCCCAACCTCGCCTTCTGCTTGGCGCTGAAGCTGCGCATGAGGTCCGAGCGGCGCACCCTCTACGCCCTGATCCCGATCCCGGCCCAGGTGGCGCGGTTCTGGGAGCTTCCCTCGCACCCCGGTCCGCGCCGCCGCGCAGAGCGACGCTTCATCAGCCTGGAACACCTGGTGACCCTGTTCGTGGACCGCCTGTTCCCCGGGTCCCGGGTCGATGGCAAGGGAGTCTTCCGGCTGATCCGCGACTCCGACGTGGAGTTCGAGGAAGAAGCCGAAGACCTGGTCCGGGACTTCGAGGAGCGGCTCAAGCAGCGGCGCCTGGGGTCCGTGGTCCGGGTGGAGATCGAGGCGGCCATGCCCCGCGACCTCCAGGCCTTCATCTGCGACAACCTGCATGCCCGTCGCGAGGACATCACCCGGATCGACGGCCTACTGGGCCTGGATGAGCTGTCGCAGCTGATCCCCCCGAACCGGCCGGAACTGAAGTTCCGGGCCTTCGAGCCACGCTTTCCTGAGCGGATCCGCGACCATGCCGGCGACTGCTTCGCGGCCATCCGAGAGAAGGACATCCTCGTCCACCACCCCTTCGAGACCTTCGACGTGGTGGTCCAGTTCCTGCGCCAGGCGGCGCGGGACCCGCACGTCCTGGCCATCAAGCAGACCCTCTACCGGACCTCGCAGGACAGCCCGATCGTCGCCGCCCTCATCGAGGCCGCCGAGACGGGTAAGAACGTCACCGCCCTGGTGGAGCTCAAGGCCCGCTTCGACGAGGAGGCCAACCTGAAGTGGGCCCGCGACCTCGAGCGGGCCGGGGTCCACGTCGTCTTCGGCTTCGTGGAGTACAAGACCCACGCCAAGCTCTCGATGGTGGTGCGGCGGGAAGGCGACCAGCTGCGCACCTACTGCCACTTCGGGACCGGGAACTACCATCCCCAGACGGCCCGCATCTATACCGACCTGTCCCTCTTCACCTCGGACCCCGCCTTGGGTCGGGATTCCGTCCGGCTGTTCAACTACATTACTGGTTATGCCCGCCCCCAGAGGATGGAGAAGCTGTCCTTCTCGCCCCTGACCATGAAGGCCGACCTCCTGCGCATGATCGCCGCCGAGGCGGACAATGCCCGGGCGGGACGGCCCGCCGCCATCTGGGCCAAGCTCAACTCCCTGGTCGACCCCGAGATCATCGACGCCCTCTACGAGGCCAGTCAGGCCGGCGCTGACATCGAGCTGGTCATCCGCGGCATATGCTGCCTGCGTCCCGGCGTGCCCGGGCTGTCAGAGAACATCCGGGTGAAATCCATTGTCGGTCGGTTCCTGGAGCATTCCCGGATCGTCGCCTTCGCCAATGGCACCGAAATGCCCTCGGCACAGGCCAAGGTCTTCATCTCCTCTGCCGACTGGATGCCCCGCAACCTGGACCGCCGCGTCGAGTCCCTGGCTCCGGTGGAAAACCCGACGGTCCATCAGCAGGTGCTACAGCAGATCCTCGTCGCCAGCATCCGGGACAAGGCGCAAAGCTGGACGCTGGACTCGTCGGGCGAGTATAGCCGGGACCCCGCTTGGGATCTTCCCGGGGCCTTTTCGGCTCACGAATACTTCATGACCAATCCCAGCCTTTCCGGTCGCGGAAACAAGGTGAAGGATCTGCCCGGCGCGATTGATCATGTGGCGTCTCGGAGCTAGCCGCCCGACCCCCGGGTCGGACGCGCCCCCTGCCGAGATTCGGCACGCGGCGGTCATCGACATCGGGTCGAACTCTATCCGCCTGGTCGTCTACCGCCTTGAAGGGCGGGCCATCTGGACCGTGTACAACGAGAAAGCTCAGGCCAGTCTCGGCCGAGACCTCCAGACCACGGGACGGCTGTCGCCTGAGGGCGTCGAGATGGCGTTGACCGTGCTTCGAAGGTTCCGCGTCCTGTTGCAGGGTTGGAGCAGCCGGGAGACCTTCGTGGTGGCGACCGCCGCTGTCCGGCTGGCCCGCGACAGCCGTGCCTTCCTTCGCGCCGTCGAGGATCAAACCGGCATCTCGGTCCGCGTGCTCTCCGGGGAGGAGGAGGCCCGATATGGCGCCCTCGGCGTCACCGCCGGGCAGGCCGACGCCTCCGGCGTCGCCGGGGACCTCGGCGGATCGAGCCTGGAACTGGTGCGACTGGACGATGTCGGCCAGGGGGTAAGCCTGCCCCTTGGCCCCCTCGCCCTGGGGGCCCCACAGCCGATGGACCAGGACCGGGTCCGCCGTTCGGTCTCCAGGGCGCTCAAGCCCCACACCGAGCGGATGTCGACCCGTGAATTCCACGCTGTCGGAGGTGCCTGGCGGAACCTGGCCCTGCTGCACATGGAGCTTGAGAACTATCCACTTCACATCGCGCACCAGTACGAGATCAAGCGGATGGACCTGCTGGACCTCTGCCGCTTTGTCGCTCGCCAGTCCAGGACCTCCCTGGAGGGAATTCAGGGCCTGTCGCGTAAACGGTTCGACACCCTTCCCTACGCTGCCGTTGTGCTCTCTGAGATTGTCCAGGCCCTTGAGGTCCAGCGGGTGGTGACTTCCGCCTACGGTCTGCGCGAAGGGCTGCTGCTGGACTCCATGCCTACGGCGGTCCGGGAGCAGGACCCTCTTGTCAGCGGCTGCGAGGCCCTGGTGGCCCAGGGAGGTTTGACCTCAGACCTTGGCCCCGCCGTGGAGGCCTTCATTCGACCTGTCTTCGATAGCCTGCCCGCCACCTTCGGCCTGCGTGACCCGATCCTGACCGCAGCGGCCTGCAGGCTGGCGGATCTCGGCTCGCGGCTGCATCCCGACCACAGGGCCGACCTCGCCTTCGAGAAGGCCCTGAGGGCGCCCGTTGCAGGCATGACCCATCCTGAACGCGCCTACCTGGCCTGCGCCATCTTCTCCCGACACGACTCGGCGCCAAATCCCCCTGAGCCCGAGGTGGTCAACCGCCTGCTGTCCCCTGAGAGGCGCGCCCGGGCCCGGGCCCTGGGCTCGGCGATCCGGCTCGCCTGCGATCTTGCCGGACGCAATGTGGAAGTCCTGCGGCATGCGTCCCTGGACCTGGGGAGCGATCGTCTGCGCCTTGCCGCGGAACCGGGATGGGAAGACATGCTGCTGGGCGAGCAGACCGCCAAGCGGGCCCTGACACTCGCCCAGGCCCTCAAGATCCGCCTCCAGATTGGATAAGCCGAAATGATCCAGGTTCTCATGTCTGCGGCGGCCCATGCGCGTATCCGCGACCGGATCGCCCCCATCGCCGCACGGCTCGACATCGTGACGGTCGCAGAGGGCGGTCGTTACCTCCGTAACGGGGTCGAAGCGGACCCTGCCACCCTTGCTCCGGAAGTGGTCTGGACGACCCTGGAGGCCTATGCGGGCGGCCTGCTCCCAAGCCTGATGCGCGTCCTGATCGATAGCCCTTCGGTTCGCTGGATGCAGACCTTCAATGCGGGCCTCGACCTGCCGATCTTCCGTCGGATCATGGAAAAGGGCGTGCGGATCACCAAGTCCTCCGCCCAGGGGGTTGGGATTGCGGAATACGTCCTGGCCCATGCCCTGGCCCTGATCGTTCCCATCGACGCCCAGCGCGAACTTCAGGACGCGAAGACATGGGGCCGGACCCCCTACCGGGAAGTCAGCCAGACGCGCTGGCTCCTCGTGGGTTACGGCGCGATCGGCGAACAGATCGCCCAGCGGGCACGGGCATTCGGCGTGGACCTCACCGTGGTGCGCAGGGGAACCGATGCGGGCCTCGCCCACAGGACCCTGCCCCTGTCACGGATAGCCGAAGCCCTTCCGAACTCCGATGTGGTCGTGCTCGCCTGCGCCTTGACGGACGAGACCCGGGACATGTGCGACGACGCCTTTTTTGCGGCCCTCAAGCCCGGTGCCATCCTGATCAACATCGGCCGGGGCGGGTTGGTGGACGAAGACGCCCTGCGCCGGGGCTTGGACGCCGGGCGGCCCGCCCATGCTGTTCTGGATGTCTTCCAGACCGAACCCCTGCCCACGGATCACTGGATTTGGACACATCCCCAGGTCCGGGTCAGCGCCCATACCTCCGGTTCCGGAGATGGGGTCCAGCCCCGGGCGGATGAGCAATTCATCGACAACCTGGAGCGATGGGTGCGCGGCGAACCGCTGATGAACGAGGCTCACCGTTCCGAGGTGGGCCTGGCCTGAACCTCAGGTCCGGACGATCTCCGTGCCCACGGGGGCCAGGGAGATGATGGCCAGCTTCAGGTGTTGGAGGCCGAAGGGAATACCAATGAGGGTGAGGCAGAGCCCCAACCCGATCAGTATATGTTGGATCGCCAGATACCAGCCGCCGAGGATAAGCCAGACCAGGTTCAACAGGGTGCCCATGCAGCCGGTGCCCAGGTCGTCCGGAGTTCGCTTCACCGCCTGGCGGCCAAAGGGCGCATAGCTGAACCGGCCGATCCGGAAGGCGGCGAAGGCCCAGGGCGCACCGACGATGGTCAGGAGGAGCAGCGCCCCCGCCAACATCCAAAGGGTCCCGGAGATGAACCCCCCGAAGACAAACCAGAGGAGGTTGAGGACGAGGTTCATTCCTGGGGGATGGGCCGTGGTGCCCGGCGCACCTCGACGACGCGGACACGGCTGCCATCGAGGACCAGGGCCAGTTCACCCCGCTTGAGACGGAGGGCGTCCGCCCCGAAGGCTTCCAGCCGCCAGCCGGTCAGGGCCGGCGTATCGGCGTTATCGTCCTGGGCAATCATCTCGAGGTCAGAAACCGTCGCGATCAGCTTGGAGGCCACGCCGCCATCCTCAGCCCTGGCCTTGAGGAGCACCTTGAGGAGCTCCACCACAGAGCCAGCCGCGGGATTGTGCGGCGACCGGGTCTTCTCGATCACCGGAGCCGTGGCCTCAGGGTCACGAAGGGCCTCGCGGATCGTTTCGAGAAGCTCAGGCCCGAACCGGGAGCCCGCAAAGCCCTTGGGCACGGACCGAAGGCGCTCCATCTGCGCGGCGTCGGTCGGGGCCTGGCTGGCCAGTTCGTCGATGGCGTCATCCTTCAGGATACGGCCGCGCGGCTGGTCTCGAAGCTGGGCTGTCTTCTCCCGCCATTCGGCGACGGCGCGGTATACGCTGAGATAGCGCGGGGACTGCTTACGGGGCTTGAGCCGGCGCCAGGCGTTCTCGGGCGAAACGTCATAGAGCGCCGGGTCGGACAACGACTTCATATCGTCGGCGACCCAGGCCACACGGCCCTCGTCCTCGAGGCGTGACCGCAGGCGGGGATAGAGGGCGGCCAGGTGCGTCACGTCTGCCAGGGCGTAGGTGAGCTGGTTTTCAGTCAGCGGCCGGCGGGCCCAGTCGGTGAAGCGGCTGGACTTGTCCAGCTCGATCTTGAGCATGTTCCGGACCAGGGCGTCGTAGGCGATCTGCTCGCCATAGCCGGCCGCCATGGCGGCAACCTGGGTGTCGAACAGGGGCTTGGGCATGGCCTTGAGATTGTGGAAGATCTCGACGTCCTGGCGGGCGGCGTGGAACACCTTGACGATGCTCTCGTCGCGCAGGATCCGCAGGAAGGGCTCAAGGTCGAGGCCGGGGGCCAGGGGATCAATCACCGCCTCGTCGTCCGGAGTGGCGGCCTGGATCAGGCAGAGCTTGGGCCAATAGGTGGTTTCCCGCATGAATTCGGTATCCACCGCCACAAAGGCCTGTCCGAGGATCTTGGCGCAGAAAGTCTCAAGGTCGGCGGTGGTCGTGATGGGGGTCATGGGCTAGCTATACGCCGTCGCCGGGCCGAGTCTGCAAGCCCGCCGGTGCATTTATTGAAAGGTTCCCTCATGAGCGAGCGTCAGAACGGACTCACCTACGCCCAGGCGGGTGTGGACATCGACGCCGGCGCCGCCCTGGTAGACCGCATCAAACCCCTGGCACGGGCCACCCGCCGGCCCGGTGCAGATGCCGCCCTGGGCGGATTCGGGGCCCTGTTTGACCTGAAGGCCGCCGGCTTCAGCGACCCCCTCCTGGTCACGACGACAGACGGTGTCGGCACCAAGCTGAAGATCGCCATCGAGACCGGCCAGCACGATACGGTCGGGATCGACCTGGTGGCCATGTGCGTCAACGATCTCCTGGCCCAGGGTGCTGAGCCCCTGCTCTTCCTCGACTATTTCGCCACAGGAAAGCTCGACGTCGAGGCCGCTGCCCGGGTCGTGGGAGGGATCGCAGAAGGCTGCCGCCAGGCGGGCTGCGCCCTTGTGGGCGGCGAGACGGCGGAAATGCCCGGCATGTACGCCGAGGGCGACTACGACCTGGCCGGATTCTCGCTCGGAGCCGTGGAGCGGGGCGCGGTCCTGCCCCGGCTGGGCGACCAGCGCGCTGGCGACGTGATCATCGGCCTCGCCTCTTCCGGTCCACACTCCAATGGCTATTCCCTGGTCCGCAGGATCGTCGAGCATAGCGAGCTGGACTGGAGCGCCGCCTCTCCCTTTTCTGACGATGAGACCCTGGCGTCGGCCCTGATGCGCCCGACCCGGATCTATGTCCGCCAGCTCCTGCCGCAGATCCGCGCGGGCCGGGTCAGCGCCTGCGCGCACATCACCGGCGGCGGACTCATCGAGAATCCGCCCCGGGTGATCGCCGAGGGCCTGACGGCCCGGTTCGACTGGAACGCCTGGACCCTGCCGCCGGTCTTCGCCTGGTTGCAGGCCGCAGGCGGCGTCAGCGACACGGAGATGCGCCGCACCTTCAACTGCGGCG
Organism: Phenylobacterium deserti; assembly: GCA_945874825.1. Classification (GTDB taxonomy): domain Bacteria; phylum Pseudomonadota; class Alphaproteobacteria; order Caulobacterales; family Caulobacteraceae; genus Phenylobacterium; species Phenylobacterium deserti_D. Next base: position 8,811 of record CAMCIK010000039.1, read on the forward strand.
TCGGCATGATCCTGACGGTCCGGCCGGAGGATGCCGGGGAGGTGCTGGCGGGCCTGATCGAAGCGGGCGAGGACGCTTTCGTCTGCGGCGAGCTGGCTGCCGCCTGATCAGACCCCGCGGAAGACCGCCGGGCGCTTCTGGTTGAAGGCTGCGACCCCCTCGCGGCGGTCCTCGGTGGTGAACAGCCGGTTGTACTCCGACAGTTCCAGATCCATGGCCTCCGCCAGGGGCATAACGGCGCCTGCCCGAACGACCGCCTTGAGGGCGCGGATCGACAGGGGTGCCTTTGAGGCGATCAGGACCGCCCGGGCGACCAGGTCCGCCACCAGGGTTTCGTTGGGCCGCACGGCGTTGACCAGTCCGATGGACAGGGCCTCGGTGGCGTCGACGGGAAGCCCGCTCATCAGCATTTCCGACGCCCGGCGCTCGCCGACCGCACGGGTCAGGAGCTGGGTCCCGCCCAGTCCCGGGATGATGCCCAGTCCGGCTTCCGGAAGACCCATGCGGGCGGCCTCACCGGCCCAGGCGAAGTCACAGGCCAGGGCCATCTCGGCCCCGCCGCCCATGGCGGCCCCGTTCACCGCCGCCAGGACGGGAAAGGGACAGGCCAGCTGGGCCCGTATCATGTCCTCGAACAGCCTGTGCTGATCGGCCCAGGCGGTGTCTGTCATGCCGTCGCGTTCCTTAAGGTCGGCACCGGCGCAGAAGAACCGCCCCGCTCCCGTCAGGACCGCGGCGCGGACAGAGGCGTCTGTGGACAGTCGGTTCCAGAGGTCCAGGAGGTCCCGCCCCATCGCGGTGGACAGGGCGTTAGCGGCCTCCGGACGGTTTAGGGTCACCTGGACCACGCCGGGGGCGGCCTCGTGGACCCGGATCGTCGTATCGTCGCTCATCTTCCCTCCGGTCCGGCGACCACGCCGTCATCATGCAGCTTGCCGATCTGGGCCGCAGAGAAGCCAAGGACACTGGAAAGCACCTCGTCGGTGTGCTGGCCAAGCCGGGCGGCGGGCCGCGCCGGCTGGCGCTCGTCCTGGGGCACGGTCCCGGCGAAGCCGGCGGCGGGATAGGTCTCGCCCGAAGGATGGGTCAGGGTCGAGAAGACCGGGTTGCCGGCGAACAGTCGCGGGTCCTTCGCCGCCTGGGACAGGGTCTGGTAGGGACCCCAGCAGACGCCCAGCTGCTCGAAGGCGGGGACAAGGTCTGCAAGTTTGCGGCGCGCCATGGCGGCGTCGAAGATCGGCACCAGGCGGTCGCGGTGGGTGAAGCGCAGGCCTTCGTCCCGGGCGAAGTCCACGCCCAGCTCGGCCTCCAGGGCCTTCACCGGCTCGACGATGTCCAGCAGGGGCTGGATGCCTGACCACTGACGGGGCGTGATGGCCACCAGCATGATCCGCACGCCGTCGGCGGTGGTGAAGTCGCGGCCGAAGGCCCCGAAGATGTCATTGCCCACCCGGGGCCGGTCACCCTCGCCGAGGGTCGCCTCGGCCAGCATGCCGAGGTTGGCCAGGCTGGCGGCCGCGATGTCGGAGAGGGGAAGGCGAACCTCCCTGCCCTTGCCATCCCGGCTCCGCGCCATCAGGGCCGAGACCAGGGAGAAGGCGGCATAGCCTCCGGTCAGGAGGTCCCAGGCAGGCAGGATGTGGTTCACCGGCCGGGGATCGTCGGCATGGCCCGTGAAGAGCGGGACACCGACGGCACTGTTGATGGTGTAGTCGACCCCCGGAAGGCCATCCGCCCAGCCCATTACCCGAATGCAGACAAGGTCGGACCGCAGGGCTGACAGGGTCTCGTAGGACAGGAAGCCCTCCACCGGGAAGTTGGTGACGAAGGCCCCCCCATCGTCCCCCGGTGCGGTCGCAAGCTCCTGGGCCAGTCGTCGCCCCTCTGGTCGGGACAGGTCGATGGCGATGGACTTCTTCGACTTGTTCAACCCCTCCCAGTAGAAGCTATCGCCGCCCTGGCTGAGGGGCCAGCGGCGGAAGTCCGGGCCGCCGCCGATGTTGTCGAAGCGGATCACCTCGGCGCCGAGCTGGGCAAGGTAGAGGCCGCAGGTCGGCCCGGCGACGAAGGCCGAGCCCTCGACCACGCGCAGGCCCTTCAGGAGGTCATACATTAAAAGCTCTTGGGCAGGCCCAGCACGTGGTTGCCCACATGGCTGAGGATGAGGTTGGTGGAGATCGGGGCCACCTGGTAGAGGCGGGTTTCCCGGAACTTGCGCTCGATGTCGTATTCCTCCGCAAATCCAAAGCCTCCGTGGACCTGGACGCAGGTGTCGGCCGCGAACCAGGAGGCCTCCGAGGCCAGCATCTTGGCCATATTGGCCTCGGTCCCACAGGGCTCGCCATCATCGAAAAGGTCGGCGGCGTGCCGGACCATGAGGTCGGCGGCGCTGGTCTGGATATGGGCCCGGGCGACCGGGAACTGGACGCCCTGGTTCTGGCCGATAGGACGGCCGAAGACCTCACGCTCGCGGGCATAGGCGCTGGCCCGGTCGATGAAGAAGCGGGCGTCTCCGATGCACTCGGCGGCGATAAGGATGCGCTCGGCGTTCATGCCGTCGAGGATATAGCGGAACCCCTGCCCCTCGGTGCCGATCAGGTTTGCCACCGGCACCCTCAGGTCGTCGAAGAAGAGCTCTGTGGTGGCGTGGTTCAGCATGGTCCGGATCGGCCGGATGGTGAGGCCGTTTCCGACCGCCTCGCGCATGTCGACCAGCAGGACGCTCATGCCGTCGCTGGGCCGAGCCGCCGCCTCCCGGGTCGTCGTGCGGCAGAGGAGGATCATCAGGTCCGAATGCTCGGCCCGGCTGATCCAGATCTTCTGGCCACGGACGACATAATGGTCGCCATCGCGCCGGGCGAAGGTGGTGATGCGGGTTGTGTCTGTTCCAGCCCCAGGCTCAGTGACGCCAAAAGCCTGGAGGCGCAGTTCGCCCGAGGCGATCTTTGGCAGGTAGGCCTGTTTCTGCGCCTCGCTCCCGTGCTTGAGCAGGGTGCCCATTGTGTACATCTGGGCGTGGCTCGCGCCGCCGTTGCAGCCCGAGCGGTGGACCTCCTCAAGGACGGCGATGGCCGCCCCAAGGCCCAGGCCCGAGCCGCCGTAGACCTCCGGGATGAGGACGGAAAGAAAGCCAGACTCGGTCAGGGCCCGAACGAACTCGCCGGGATAGGCCCGCTCGCGGTCCTTCTCCCGCCAGTACTCACCTGGGAAGCCGGCGCACAGCCGACGGACCGCTTCACGGATCTCAGGAAAGGTCTCAGCGTTCGGCACGGCGCGTCCCCCAAGGATGAACGCAGCCGTGCTAGCGCACCCTTGAGGTCAGGCAAAGGGGGCGACGCTGCGCCCCCTAACCGGATCAGCCGACGATGTCGGCCGGGCTGAAGAACTGGGCGATCTCGAGCGCCGCGTTCTCGAGGCTGTCAGAGCCATGCACAGAGTTCTCGCCAACGTTCAGGGCGAAGAGCTTGCGAAGGGTGCCCTCGGCGGCCTGCTCGGGATTGGTGGCCCCCATGACTTCACGGTAGCGCGCCACGGCATTGTCGCCTTCCAGCACCTGGACCACGACCGGCGCCGAAGTCATGGACTCGACCAGCTCGCCGTAAAAGGGCCGGTCCTTGTGAACCTCATAGAAGCGCTTGGCCTGGGCCTCGGTCATGTGGATGCGGCGCTGGGCGACGATGCGCAGGCCCGCGTCCTCGATGACGGCATTGATCTTGCCGGTGAGGTTCCGCTTTGTGGCGTCCGGCTTGATGATCGAGAAGGTGTGTTGGGTCATGAGGGCCTGCTTCCAGTCTAGAAGGTTCGGACCGTACGGGCCGATTTGGTGCGGGCTTATAGCCGCAGCCTCGCCGCTCGCCAACACCATGCGGTAAGGACGGCGACGTGGCCGCAAGGCTCTGTTAGAGAGCCGGCCGTCATGCTTCTGATCCGCGATCTCACCCACGACGCCTGGGGCCGGCGTTTCCTCGACCGGGCCAACGCCAGTATTCCCCCTGGCGCCAAGGTCGGGCTGGTCGGACGGAACGGCGTGGGCAAGTCGACCCTCTTCGCCCTGATCCGCGACCAGGCCCGGGCGGGCGACGGGGAGATCAGCCTGCCAAAGGGTGCCCGACTCTCGGCCGTCGACCAGGAGCATCCGGCTACTCCGGTCAGCCTGATCGACACCATCCTCGCGGCCGACGAGGAAAGGGCCGCCCTTCTCGATCGCCTCGAGACCGCCCCGCCCGAGGATATCGGCGACATCTACGGCCGGCTGGCCGAGATCGGTGCGGACCGGGCGCCCTCCCGGGCGGCGGAGATCCTGTCGGGCCTCGGCTTCACGCCTGCGGACCTGAACCGGCCCATGGCGGAGTTCTCGGGCGGCTGGCGGATGCGGGTGGCCCTTGCGGCCGCCCTCTTTGCGGAACCCGACCTCCTGCTCCTCGACGAGCCCACCAACTACCTCGACCTCGAAGGCGCACTCTGGCTGGAGGCCCGGCTCCGGAAGTATCCCAACACCGCCATCATCATCAGCCACGACCGTGACATACTGAACCGGTCGGTGGACCACATCCTGCACATGCACGAGGCCCGGCTGGACCTCTATCCGGGCGGCTACGACGACTTCGAGCGTCAGCGGGAAGAAAGGGCGCGGGTCGAGGATGCCATGCGCCAGAAGGTCGACGCCCAGCGGGCCCACCTCCAGTCCTTCGTCGACAGGTTCCGGGCCAAGGCCAGCAAGGCTGTGCAGGCCCAGTCGCGGTTGAAGATGATCGCCCGCCTGCCACCGGTCTCTGCCGCCGCCCGGGAGCACACCGCCCCCTTTCTGCTGCCCTCACCACCCAAGCCCCTCGCCCCGCCCCTCTTGAGGCTGGAACAGGCCGCCGTGGGATACGAGCCCGGCAAGCCCGTCCTCAAGGGCCTCAACCTCCGACTGGACCTCGACGACCGGATCGGTCTCCTCGGGGTAAACGGAGCCGGCAAGTCGACCTTCGCCCGTCTGGTCGCCGGCGACCTGGCGCCGGAGGGCGGTGAGTTCTGGCGGGATCGTCGCCTCAAGGTCGGCTGGTTCCACCAGCACCAGATCGAGGCCCTGGATCCTACCGAGACGCCCCTGGACATCCTGCGCCAGCGCCTGCCGGAGGCTTCCGAGGCCTCCCGGCGCAGCCGACTGGCCCAGTGGGGCCTGGGGGTCGACAAGGTCGATACGACCGCTGCCAACCTATCCGGGGGTGAGCGCGCCCGTCTCCTGCTAAACTTGGTGGCCATGGAGGCCCCGCACCTCCTGATCCTGGATGAGCCGACCAACCACCTCGACATCGACAGCCGCCGGGCCCTGCTCGATGCCCTCAACGACTATGAAGGCGCGGTGATCCTGATCACCCACGACCGCTCTCTTATGGAACTGGTCGCCGACCGGCTCTGGCTGGCCGAGGAGGGATCGGTCCGGCCCTTCGAAGGGGATGTCGAGGCCTATGCCAAGCGGGTTGTGGAGCGGGCGCGGCAAGCGGCTAGGGACGTTGATTCCCGTCCTCAGGCGGCGGAGGCACCGACCCCGGAGCCTCAGGTGATCGCCCCAGTACCAAATGCCCCGGCAAGGCCGCGGGTGCCAACCGGAAACGCCCGCCGCCAAGTCGAGTCGACGGAGGCGGCGATGACCCGCGCGTCAGCCCGGCTTGCCGAGATCGACTCCGCCCTGGCAGACCCGAAGACCTTCTCCGGGGATCCCCGTCGAGCGGCAGAGCTGGGAAAGGCACGGGAGGGGGCTCAGGCCACCCTCGACTCAGCGGAGCAGGCCTGGCTGGAAGCTGTCGAGGCGTTCGAAGCCCTGAAGGCCTAGTGGCTGGCCGGGCGTCTCAGGCTTTCGGCTGGATCAGGTCCCAGCGATTACCCCATCGATCGACGAAGACGACCACGCGGCCATAGGCCTCGTCGCGCGGTGCCTCCTCGAACCGGACGCCATGGGTCTGCAGGTGCAGATAATCCTGTTCGAATTCATCCGTATGCAGAAATAGCCACACCCGGCCGCCACCTTGCCTGCCAATCATGGAGACCTGATCCGGAGTGGCTGCCCTGGCGAGCAGCAGGGCGCCGCCCTGTTGGGATGGGGCGACGACGACCCAGCGCTTCCCGTCTGCCAACGGCTCGTCACTGAGAACAACGAAGCGGAGCACCGTCCGGAAGTACTCCAGCGCCGCGTCGTACTCTTCGATCAGGAGCGTCGTGTAGGCCAGTCGAGCCGGCATGATCTAACCGCAAGCCAGCCGCTGGATGATCCCTGTATCGACGTCGAAATAGATGTTCAGCCGGCGGGGATTGTAGTCCTGCGTCTGAACACACGTAGAGCAGGTCACGCGCCGGAGGCCAGGGGTCACCGGCACCGGTATCGCCGACTTTGGCTGTCCCACGAGGTTGCGCATCGCCTTCAGGCCGCAGGTGTCCATCGGCTCGGGCCTTGAACTCGGGATCGGGGGCCGTGCAACCTTGACGCGCCCCGACATGGGCGCACAGGCCGGCATACAGGCTGCGGCCACCAACAGGCCGAGGGCGAAGAGCTGGCGTCTCATGCGGCCCTCTCCCAGCCACCTTGGCCCTGGCGCCAATACACGGCGCTGAACCCGGCGTCCTTCAGTTTCCGCCACTGGGCGCGGGCGACCTGCAAGGCCGCCTCGTCCCTGCCATCGAAGATCACCGAGCACCGTGCATAGCCGTCGAGCGCTCCAGGCTCGGCGCCGTCCACCAGGAAGAGGGCCTCGGCATGGTTGGGATTGGCCTCGTCGGCAACCAGCGCCACCGGATCGGCCTCTCCCGCCTGCGCACCCGCAGCATGGGGAAGGAAGCTGTCATCCCGGTAGCTCCAGAGCCAGCCGTCCAGGTATTCAACCCTGTCCCCGGAAGGCGCGCGGACGAGGGCCTTCCAGCCCTTCTGCAAGGTTCGCTCGAGAAGGGTCGGAAGGACCTGGTCGAGCCCCTGGCGCTCGAGGTGATAGAACCAGACCTCGCAGCTCGTCATGCCCGCTCTTCGTAATGATCTTCGACGAGGCGGTTCAGTAGCCGGACGCCGAAGCCCGTGGCCCCCTCGGGAATCGTCGGGACAGAGGACGGCTTCTTCCAGGCGGTCGAGGCAATGTCGAGGTGCGCCCAGGGCAATCCGTTGACGAAGCGCTGGATGAAAAGGGCAGCGGTGATGGACCCGCCCGGCCGTCCGCCGGTGTTCTTCATGTCGGCGATCGCGCTGTCGATCTGCTTTTCATAGGCCTTGGGCAGGGGCAGGCGCCACAGGGGCTCCTCTTCCGCCTTCGAGGCCGAGAGAAGCTTCTCGGAGAGTTCGTCGCTGTTCGAGAACAGGCCGGCGTAGTCGTTGCCAAGCGAGATGATGACGGCACCGGTCAGGGTGGCCAGGTCGACAATGAAGCGCGGCTTGAAGCGGTCCTGACAGTACCAAATGGCGTCAGCCAGGACGAGCCGGCCCTCGGCGTCGGTGTTGATGACCTCGATGGTCTGGCCGGACATGGAGGTGACGACGTCGCCCGGACGCTGGGCGTTGCCATCCGGCATGTTCTCGACCAGGCCGAGGATGCCGACCGCATTGACCTTGGCCCTGCGGCCAGCCAGCACGTGCATCACACCGGCGACGGCAGCCGCGCCGCCCATGTCCCACTTCATGTCCTCCATACCGTCGGCAGGCTTGATGCTGATGCCCCCGGTATCGAAGCAGACACCCTTGCCCACGAAGGCCACGGGCTGGGCGGCAGGATCGGCGGCGCCGTTCCAGCGCAGGACGACCATCTGGCTCTCGCGCACGCTTCCCTGGCCGACGCCGAGCAGGGACCCCATGCCCAGTTGACGCATCTCCTCCTCGCCCAGGATCTCGACCGACAGGCCCAGGGCCTCCAGGGCCTTAACCCGCCGGGCGAACTCCGCGGGATAGAGGATGTTGGCAGGCTCGGAGACGAGGTCACGGGCGAAGACGACGGCGTTCGCCAGGGCCGCCAAGTCCGGCATGGCCTCAGCAGCGGCGGCGGCATGGTCCGTCACGACCTCGGCGCGGATGATGGAGGGCTTCTTGTCGGCGCTTTCCCGGGTCCGGTACTTGTCGAAGCGATAGGCCCCCAGGCGCAGTCCCAGGGCGGCTCGGGCGGCGAAGGCCCCCGTGTCCACCGCCGGTGAGAGGCGGAGCACTTCAGCTCCCGAGAGCTTGGCGGCCGAGTAGGCTGCGGCGGCGGTCTGTTCCGCCGCAAGATCGTCGAACTCGGAGGCCTTGCCGCCGCCCACAAGCAGGATCCGGCCCGAAAGGCTGGAGACCTCGAGGACCTGGCCCCGGGCACCGGTGAAGCGGCTCTGGGCGACGGCGCCAGCGAAGGCACCGCCATTCACGCCGGCGGCTTCGCCCTCGGGCACAACGATGGCCAGGAGAGTGCGGGGAGCCAGCGCGGCATCGGGCGATACGAATTCAATCTGCATGGGTCTTCGGGTCCTCTGGTCTTACCGCCCTGCGGGGACGGAGTGCTCGGCGGTTGCGCACGCAGTGCGGCTCATGATTAGAACAGCCGAGACTTGCAGGCGCGGCAAATCGCTGGCTGGGATCGATAATTCTTGATGCGCCTGATCGACCGATACCTCCTTCGCCAGCTTGTCGGCCCCACCCTTTGGTCGGTGGTCGCCGCGACGGCCCTTGCCCTGCTGTCGACGTCCCTGACCCAGCTCGACCTGATCGTCAGCGGTGGTCAGAACGCCCTGATCTTCCTGAAGGCGACGGCCCTTGCCATGCCGCAGCTGATCAACATGGTCCTGCCGGTCAGCGTCTTTGTCGCCGCGCTGGTGACCCTGAACCGGCTCCAGACAGATCAGGAACTGGTGGTGTGCTTTGCTGGCGGCATGAGCCGCTGGCGCGTGATCTCCCCGGCCTTCCGGCTGGCAGCGGTCCTGGCCCTCGCCTCCCTGGTGATCAACCTGTGGGTCCAGCCAACAGCCCACAGGGCCATGCGGGAAGTGCTCTTCGAGGTCCGCACCAACCTCGTCTCCTCCCTGATCCGGGCGGGTGAATTCTCCCAGCCCGCCCCGGGGCTTACAGTCTATGCCCAGTCCGTCGACCGGAATGGCGAGATCCGCAATCTCTTCATCCATCGTTCCAAGGATGATGGTGGCGCGACGACCTACACCGCGGACACAGGTCGCCTGGTCATGAAGGATGGCGCGCCTATCCTGCGTCTCTTCCGGGGGTCGACCCAGGAACTCTCCCCCGAAGGCGTCCTAAACTACCTTACGTTTGATGACTATCCGTTTGAACTTAATACCTTTGTTCGGACAGAGGAAAGAGTCCACTTCAAGCCGTCTGACCGCTTCCTGCACGAGCTTCTGTTCCCGGATCTTACCCAGGACTGGGAGACGCGGAACGAGAAGAAACTCTATGCCGAGGGCAATGCCCGCCTCGCGACACCGCTATACATCCTCACATTCATGGCGCTGGCCGTTTGGGCCATCCTTGGTGGCGCCTTCTCCCGGCTTGGTTACGGCCGCCGGATCGCCGTAGCAGGCGGGATCGCTGCGGTCACACGGATTCTTGGATTCATTGCAGTTTCAGCTGCTGAATCAAATGTCTGGATTAACATCCTTCAGTACCTGATCCCGCTTGGCGGTATGGCGTGGGCGCTTCAGGCGGTATTCCGCCGGACCCGTCGAGGGTTCGGTGCCCGGGGCCGGCGCCTGGCCTCCGCAGGGGTTGCACCCTGATGTCTGGCCCCGGAGTCCTCGAAATCTACCTCCTCCGCCGGACCCTCCGGGCCGTTGGGGTATCGTTCGCTGTAATTTTCTCTGTTATCCTCCTGATACAATTTGAGGAATTATCGCGATCTGTAGGTGTTCGGGCGGATGCCAAGGTCTCGGACATCCTCTGGCTCACCCTGCTCCGGTCCCCAAGCCTCGTCCTGCTTCTCTCTCCCTTTGTCTTTCTCTTCGGCGGCATCGCCGCCTATGTCGGCCTGAACCGTTCGAGCGAACTCACGGCCATGCGGGCGGCGGGCGTTTCAGCCTGGCGTTTCATCGCGCCCTCCGCCGTCTTCGCCTTCGTCGCCGGGCTCGTGGTGGTGATGCTGCTTAATCCCCTCGCGGCGGGGCTTTCCGCCCGCTTCGAGGTCGAACGCGCGCGGATACTGCAGAACTACCAGGCTGAAGCGCCCAAGGAGGTCTGGCTCCGCCAGGGCGATGACCGTGATCTTGTGGTGATTCACGCCAGGTCCAGGGACATGCAGGGCGACGCCATACGCCTGCAGGCCGTATCGCTCTTCATATACCAGAAGGACGGCTCCGGCCGGCTACAGTTCCGCCGCCGTATCGAGGCGGCGCAGGCGGTCCTGCAGGCCGGCTTCTGGAGACTGAGTGACGTACGCGAAGCCTCAGCAGGCCAGAGCGCCGTGCGTTCCGACAGCCTATCGATCCGCTCGACCCTGACGTCCGCAAGCGCGCTTGACCGGTTCTCTTCTCCGGAGGCGGTGCCCTTCTGGGGCCTTCCGGACGCCATCAGACAGACAGAGCTTGCCGGTTTCAGCTCGCGCGCCTTTCGCCTGCGGCTCCACCAGCTGATCGCGACGCCGGTTCTCTTCGCGGCCATGTCCATACTGGCCGCCGCTGCGTCCTTGCGACTGGCCCGCCAGGGCGGACTGGCCCTGGCAGCGGGTGCAGGTGCCGCCGTCGGCTTTCTGGTGTTCTTTTTCAACCAGATGACTGGTGCTCTGGCCTCTGCGGACATCATCCCGCCGCTTCTGGGCGCGTGGGCCCCACCCCTTGTCGCCCTTCTGTCCGGTCTCGCCGTGCTCTGTTACACGGAAGATGGTTGAAGTGGTCGTGTCTGGCGGAAAGTCGCAGGCGGCGCTTCCGTATGAGGCGTCGATGAAGGTCTGCGAGATCAGATCTCTTTGTGGAGTCGCACTTCTGGCAGCCGCCCTGCTTGGCGCTGGCAGCGGTGCAATGGCCGCGCCCGCGCCGCCGGTACCCGCAGAGGACGGCCTGTCGCCGGACCAACTCTATCTCGAGGCCGATACCGTCACGCGGGACTCCGAGACCGGACGCACGGTGGCGAAGGGGAATGTCCAGGCGCGATACCAGGGCCGTACCCTTACAGCCGACGAAGTGATCTTTGAGCCTGCGGACCAGCTGATCCGCGCCAAGGGGTCTGTGCGCATCCTCAACCCTGACCGGACCGCACAGTTTGCTGACGAGATTGTCCTCGACCAGTCGCTGTCGGTTGGAGCGGCCAAGGGCTTTGCCGTCCGCAGTGAAGGCGAGATCAAGTTTGCGGCTGCCAGCGCTGTGCGCCGCAGTGAGACGCTCAACGAACTGAACCGAGCGATCTACACGCCCTGCGAGATCTGCGCGAAGGAGGGCCGTGAGACCAAGCCGACCTGGTCGATCCAGGCGGACCAGATTGTCCAGGATCGCGAGCAACAGATCGTCGGATACCGCAATGCGGTGATCCGGGTGCGGGGCGTCCCGGTGATGTGGCTGCCTGTCTTCTGGCACCCCGACCCCCAGGCCGAGCGGCGGTCGGGTTTCCTGCAGCCGGCTCTGAAGACTTCCAGCCGAAGGGGGCTGTCTTACGAGCAACCTTATCTCCTCGTGTTCAACCCCTCGGCGGACCTGACCGTTTCCCCCCAGATCAACAGCAAGGTAGGCCCCTTCCTGAACGCCCACTACCGGCAGAGATACCGCTCTGGAGCCGTCGATGTCCGTGGCGGCTTCACCTACGACCGGGACTTCGACGGCGAGGGAGACGCCTTCGGCGATCCGACCCTGCGCAGCTACATCCTCGCCTCGGGGGCCTTTGCCCTGACGCCGGAGTGGAAATGGGGCTTCAGCGCCGAGCGCACCTCTGACGACCTTCTGTTTGAAAAGTACGACATCGGCGGGGCCTACGAGGCCCGCGGCCCCTTTGTCCCGGATGACCGGCGTCTGATCTCCCAGATCTACGCCACCCGGCAGACCGCAAAGTCCTGGTTCTCGGCCGGTGCCTTTACCATCCAGGGGCTCCGTCCCGAGGATGACGACCGCACCTTCCCCCAGGTTGGTCCCTTCGTCGAAGGCCGGTTCGAGCCCATTGAGAACCTGGCGGGCGGGCGCCTCAGGGTCCGCGCCTCCGGCGTCGCCCTGACCCGCGACGCCGCCCCAGGAGCGCCGGGTGGAACCCCCGGGCTCGACAGCCGCAGAGTGACCTTGGAGAGCGACTGGAGACGGACGGACACGCGCCGCAGCGGCCTGCGGACCTCGTTGTTCAGCAACGTGCGGATGGATGGCTACAGTCTCGGCGACCTGGAGGGCGTCGCCGGTCGATCCTCGACACAGGGAAGAGCCTTGGCCTCAGTGGGCGCGGAGGTGTCCCTTCCGCTGTTTCGCCGGACGACGAACGCCCTGGTGATCCTTGAGCCTGCGGCCCAGGCGGTGGCTGCGGCGGGCGCCACTGGAATTGTCGTGGGGAGAGATGCCTTGGGGTCACCGGTCTACCTCAACGAGGACTCGGTCACCGTTGTGTTCGAAGATACTAACCTGTTCCGCCTCAACCGCTTCCCGGGCTATGACCTGACCGAGGACGGCCTGCGCTTGGACGTGGCCGGCAGGGCCATGATCCTCTGGGATGATGGCCGGCGCGCGAACTTCGTCCTTGGCCGCAGTTTCAGGTCGGGGGATACCGAGGTCTTCTCCACAACGTCGGGGCTGGCGGGTAAGGCCTCCGACTGGATTGTCGCTGTGGAGGCCGAACCCATGAGGGGTGTCAGCCTCTTCGCCCGGACTCGCCTGGACGCCGAAGGGCTGGCCGTCCGACGGGCAGAAGCCGGCGCCAATCTCCAGCTGAAGCGCGGTTCGGGGTACTTCCGCTATCTCAAGGAAGAGGCTGCATC
>CAMCIK010000040.1 GCA_945874825.1 Phenylobacterium deserti
ACATCGTCATGGACTCGTGCATCAAATGTAAGTTCATGGATTGCGTGGAGGTGTGTCCTGTCGACTGCTTCTACGAGGGCGAGAACTTCCTGGTCATCAACCCCGACGAGTGTATCGACTGCGGGGTCTGCGAACCGGAGTGCCCGGTCGACGCCATCAAGCCGGACACGGAGGACACTCCCGACGGCAAGTGGCTACGGATCAATACGGATTACGCCAAGGTCTGGCCGAACATCACCCTGAAGGGCGAACCGCCAGCGAACGCAGCGGACTTCGAGCGCGAGACCGGAAAGTTCGAGAAGTACTTCAGCGAGAAGCCCGGCAAGGGTTCCTGAGCCTCCTCGGGGCGCAAGCCTTTCATCGATCTCAGTTTTGTGATAGTTCTACCCGCAGTCCGGAGGAGGCGTCCGCCGGGATGTCGTGTTCACAAGTCGTCGTTCACCGTCGACCTGCGCCCATGGAGGGCGAGGGGTGCTCTAGCCTGAAGCCATCGGAAACCGTCAACTTCCAGGCCCGGTCGTTTCTCGGGACAGGAGACTTTTTCCGAAATTGCGGGTCACGGGGCGCGGGCACGTCAGTACGCCAGGTGTTTGAAGGGATCAGAGAATGAGCAAGGACGATCTTCAGTTCTCGGTGGGCGATCACGTGGTCTATCCCGCGCATGGCGTGGGGCGGGTCCAGGGGATCGAGACCCAGGAAGTCGCCGGCTATTCCCTGGAAGTCTATGTCATCACCTTCGACCATGAGAAGATGACCCTGCGGGTTCCCACCGCCAAGGCCAAGGTGTCCGGCCTGCGGTCGCTCGCCGAAGGCAACGTGGTCAACCAGGCCCTGACCACTCTGAAGGGCCGAGCGCGCGTGAAGCGCACAATGTGGTCGCGCCGCGCCCAGGAATATGAAGCCAAGATCAATTCCGGCGACCTGATCTCGATTGCCGAGGTCGTGCGCGACCTGCATCGGGCCGAGAACCAGCCCGAGCAGTCCTATTCCGAGCGCCAGCTTTACGAATCCGCTCTCGACCGCATGGCCCGGGAGGTCGCCGCCATCGAAAGCATCGATCGGGAAGCCGCCGTTGGCATCCTCACCAAGAGCCTCACCAAGGCGGTTGTTGCCGTATGAGACCCATAACCTGACGGCGCGATCGTATAACTTCATACAGTCTATCGACCGCCGTAGGTCTACGGCATGCGGGCCGCCTGCCCTGCAAAATCTTTTCGAACTGACCGGAGATAACCATGAAATTGCTTCGCGCAGCCCTACCCGCCCTTTCCGTGATCCTGGCGGCCGGTGCCGCCCAGGCAGCTGACGATTGGGAGTTTTCCGTTTCCCCCTACGTTTGGGGGCCGGGAATCGTCGGCGACAGCCAGGTCCCGCCAGACGGGCCGTCGGCGGACATCGACATCACGTTCAAGGACATACTGAGCCACATTACCGGTGCCTTCATGGGCACGGCCGAAGCCCGCTATGGGCGCTTCGGGGTCCTCGGTGACGTCGCCTATGTGAAGTTCACCGTCAAGCCGGACGTTGAGCTGGGTGGGACCCCCGTCGTCAATAGCAAGGTCGCCGTCTCGACGAACGCTGCGACAATCGCAGCCTTTGGTCGGGTGTATGAGTCCGATCGTGGATCCATCGACCTCCTCGCGGGGACTCGTTACAGTGACTTCGGGCTCAAGGCGGGCATCAGCCGTCCTGGGCAGCCGGGGGTGAACTCCGATAACACTGTCAACAACTGGCAGCCCATGATCGGCATTCGCGGAGATGTCCGGTCCGGAGAGAACTGGACCCTGGCGGCATATGGCGACTATGCGGGTCTTGGGGACGGAAACCTGAAGACCTGGCAGGCCCAGGCCAGTGCCAGCTACAGCTTTAACGAGCACTCGAGCCTGTACGGCGGGGTCCGCGTCTACAACCTTACGGTCCGCGGCCGGAAGGTGGACTCCGATGTGACCATGGCCGGCCCGATCTTCGGCTACCGCTACGCCTTCTGATCCGGCGGGGGCTTCAGCCCCCCGCCTTGTCGCCGGTCCGGTAATCTCCAAAAGCAGAGTCCCGGGTGTTGAGCGCCTGGGTGACGCCCTGCCTCAGCTCCGCCATATAGGTGCGGCTGGCGGGCGTGTGCCAGCCAAGGGCGTGCAGGTCTG
This sequence comes from Phenylobacterium deserti, assembly GCA_945874825.1. Lineage (GTDB taxonomy): Bacteria > Pseudomonadota > Alphaproteobacteria > Caulobacterales > Caulobacteraceae > Phenylobacterium > Phenylobacterium deserti_D. The sequence continues at coordinate 2,142 of CAMCIK010000040.1, forward strand.
TCCCAGCCCGAATGCCGGCGCGCATGCCCATGGCCTCCATCTGCCGGTGGACTAGGCGCTTGTTCAGCTGGGCGAGCTCCGGGTCGACCTTGGCGATACGCTGGGCCATGGCAAGGACCTCGCCTTCGAGGTCGTCAGCCTTGAAGGCCCGGTTGGCGAAACCGAGGCGAACAGCCTCGAGCCCGTCGAAGGCGTCGCCGGTGAGCATGAGCTCCATGGCGGCCCGCATGCCGACGATCCAGGCATGGTACTGGTTGTCTGGCGGACTCATGGTGCGGACGGCGGGATAGCCGATCTTCGCATCCTCGGCCACGTAGACGAGGTCGCAGGCGACGGCCAGTTCGGACCCGCCCGCAAGGCACCAGCCATGCACCTGGGCGATGATGGGCTTGGCCATGTCCCACATGCGGAAACAACCCTCGACCACATGGCGCGCCCACTGGCCCTGGCCGCCGGCGGTGTGGAATGGCAGGGCCCCGACCCCGGCGAGGTCATAGCCGGAGGAAAAGCAGGGACCCGCGCCGCGGAGAATGATCACCCGCACCTCCGGGTCCCGGTCGGCAGCCTCCAGGGCGGCGAAGAGCTCACCCCGCATGGCGTTTGAAAGGGCGTTGCGCTTCTCAGGCCTGTTCAGGGTCAAGCGACGGACAAAGGGGGCCGGTTCGTCGGCTAGAATCAGGCTCGGGTCGCTCATCTGGGTTCCTCCCGCATTGCACCGAACCTAGGCGGTAGACGCCTGTCCCCACAAGCGTCGGTGATTAACGCCGGGTCCGGCTTGACGCCGGAAGGTGCCGCCCTGCTAATCTCCCGCAACAAGAGGAGACACAGGATGAAGCTCTACAATTCGGTCGGCCCCAACCCGCACGTGGTTCGCATGTTCATCGCCGAGAAGGGCATGGACGTCCCAAGGCAGGAGGTCGATCTCATGGGCGGCGAGAACCGCCGGCCGCCCTTCAACTCGACGGTCAATGTGTCCGGCCAGCTGCCGGCACTTGAGCTGGACAATGGCCTGACGATCTCCGAGATCACGGCGATCTGCGAGTACCTTGAGGAGGTGGGCAAGGGCCCCGCCCTGATCGGATCCACCCCAGAGGAACGCGCCGAAACCCGGATGTGGGTGCGCCGGATCGACCTCAACATTTGCGAGCCCATGGCCAACGGCTTCCGCGCTGCGGAGGGCCGGGCCCTGTTCGCCAACCGGATCAAGCTGGTGGGTGCGGACGGCGCAAAGGAACTCAAGGACATCGCCCGCGATCGGCTGATCTGGCTGGACGGCCTGCTGGCCGGGCGCTCCTGGGTGGCGGGAGACCGCTTCACCCTCGCGGACATCCTGCTGTTCTGCTTTCTCGCCTTCGGGGCTCAGGTCGGCCAGCCCATCCCGAGCGAGGCCGGAAACGTCCTCGCCTGGTTCGAGCGCACCAAGGCCCGGCCCAGCTCCGCTGCCTGAGGCTGTTCAGTCGGCCGCACCTGCGGCTGATGCCCCTGTAGGGGTCACCGGCGGACCGCGGTCCAGCTCCTCCCGGAGACGGTCGCGGTACAGGTCGCCCTCCCACCTTGCGATCACGAGGGTGGCTACGCCATTGCCCAACAGGTTGGTGAGGGCCCGGCACTCGCTCATGAAGCGGTCGATACCCACGAGCAGGGCCAGGCCGGAGATGGGGATCCGGGATCACCGCCAGGAGGGACTCCGAAAGGGTCGCTGCGTGCGAAGCCTTTTCCACCCAGCCTGGGGCAATCGTCGGATCGAGGGCGGCGGGATACTGGTGCGGGCGGTCGGGGTCGAACCGACACTCCTTTCGGAACCGGATTTTGAGTCCGGCGCGTCTGCCAATTCCGCCACGCCCGCATGTGCTTAGGTGATATCCCCTCGCTGGAAGGCCTGCATCCGTTTTCTGATGGGCTTGCGTATTGCTCCGACTGGGGCCAGATGAAAACCGTTCGCAGTTTGTTGCCGCCGGAGCCTCCCCCGCATGTCCAGTGACGCCCTAAGGGCGGCTCCGGAATCCGCCTTCAGGCTCGGAGATGTGCAGCCGGGGTTCCGCGGGGTGATCACGGCGGTTCGCCGCCCCTCGGGCTCGGCCCCGGGAGCGACGGATCCCGAGGAGCTGGAACTTCGCCTGCTGGAATTCGGGTTTGTGGAGGGTGCCCAGGTCGAGGTCCTGCACGAGGGGCCGGTCGGCGGGGACCCGATCGCCGTCCGGGTCGACGACATGCGCGTGGCCCTGCGCCGGAGCGAGGCCATGAACGTGATCCTCGCCGCGGCTTCGACGTGAACCGATCCGACATCCCGACGGTCGCGCTTGTCGGCAATCCGAACTGCGGCAAGACCGCCCTTTTCAACGCCCTCACTGGCAGTCGCCAGAAGGTCGCCAACTATGCGGGCGTGACCGTCGAGAAGAAGGAAGGCATTGCGGAACTGCCTGACGGCCGCCGCCTCCGCATCGTGGACCTGCCGGGCACCTATTCCCTGAGGGCACGGTCGCCGGACGAGGTGGTCACCCGGGACGCCGTCCTTGGACGACTGGCCGGAGAGCCGGCGCCGGACGTCATCCTCTGTGTTGCGGACGCCACCAATCTGGGGCTGGTCCTCAGGCTCGCCCTGGAGCTCAAGACGACGGGGCGGCCCGTGGTCTTCGTGCTCAACATGATCGATATCGCCGAGCGACAGGGCATAGAGATCGACGTCGACGCCCTATGCGCGGGACTTGGAGCCCCGGTGACGGCTACAGTCGCCACGCGCCGGCGGGGCTTGGCCTCCCTGCTCGAGATCGCCGCCACCCAGGCGGAGGGCGCGTCCGACCTAGGCCCTGACTTATGGCACGAGCCTTCTGCATCGGATGTCCGCAATGCCCACCGCGCGGCCCGGGACCTCATGCGCAGTACCGTGAGGCCGCCAAGTCGCCCCGATACCCTGACCGGACGCCTGGATGGGATGCTCCTCCATCCGGCCGCGGGCGTAGTGACCCTGCTCGGCCTGCTGTTTCTCATGTTCCAGGCGGTCTTCGCTGGGGCGGCCCCATTGCAGGACCTCATCGAGGCGGGGTTCGCAGCCCTTGGCGCGGCGGCGACCGCCGGACTTCCAGCCGGATGGATTCAGGGTCTTGTTGTCGACGGACTGATCGCCGGTGTTGGCTCCGTCCTGGTCTTCCTGCCGCAGATCCTGATCCTCTTCGTATTCATCCTCCTGCTTGAGGATTCCGGATACATGGCCCGGGCCGCCTTCTTGATGGACCGGATCATGGGGGGCGCCGGGCTGCATGGACGGGCCTTCATCCCCCTGCTCTCGAGCTTCGCCTGCGCGGTGCCGGGCATCATGTCGACGCGGGTGATCGACAATCAGCGGGACCGTCTGACGACCATCCTCACGGCCCCACTGATGACCTGTTCGGCGCGGATTCCCGTCTACACCCTGATCATCGGTGCCCTGATCCCGCAACGGACGGTCGGAGGCATCCTCAGCCTGCAGGGGCTGGTGATGTTCAGTCTTTACGCCGCTGGCATCCTGTCTGCTCTGGCCGTGGCCTTCGTGATACGCAAGGTGTTGTGGCGAGGCGGCAGCGAGCCTTTCATGATGCAGCTGCCCGACTACAAGATCCCAGACCCGGTCAATCTGCTGAGGAACCTTGGCCAGAAGGCCTGGGCCTTCATCAGCCGGGCTGGACGCATCATCCTGCCCCTGATGGTGCTGGTCTGGGCGCTCTCCACGTGGCCGTCAGCGCCGGAAGGTGCCGAGGGGCCAGCCATAGCCTATAGCGCCGCAGGGCGGTTGGGCCATTGGCTGGAGCCTGTCTTCGCCCCGATCGGTTTCACCTGGGAAATGGTGGTCGCTCTGATCCCCGGCATGGCCGCGCGTGAGGTGGCGGTCGCCGCCCTGGGAACCATTTATGCGGTTGGGGGCGCGGAGGGCGACCTCGCGCAGGTCCTTTCCCGCCAGTGGCCGCTAGCCTCGGGGCTGGCCTTCCTGGCCTGGTATGTGTTTGCGCCCCAGTGTGTGGCGACCCTGGCCGTCGTCCGGCGCGAGACCGGGGGATGGGTCTGGCCAGGGGTCATGTTCGCCTACATGCTGGTCCTCGCCTACCTCGCCGCTTTCATCGTCTACCGTGTGGCTGCCGCCTTCGGGCTGAGCTGAGGAGCCAGGAAATGCTGCGAGGCCTCTACGCTCGTGTCTTGTCCCTCGCTGGCTCCCGCAAGGCACCACGGGCGCTGGCCGTGGTGTCCTTCACCGAGAGTTCATTTCTTCCGATCGCGCCGGACGTCATGCTGGCCCCGATGGTCCTGGCCCAGCGGGAAACTGCATTCGTGTATGCGGGTACTGGTCACCATCGCCTCAGGGCCCGCGCAGTTCTCTTTCTTTACCTTCGTATGGGCCTCGGTGGTGACCCGTCGCACCCGCTTCTTCCTGACAGCAGCCATACTCAAGTACTACGGACCGGCTCTCCTGGCCGAGTTCGAGCGGCGCATGGGGTTGCATGTCATGGCAGGAGGAGGGCTGCTGGTCTCCCTCTGGGTGCTCTGGAAGCTCCTGGTCTGACACCCTTGGTGGCGTGCAGGTTTCGGGGGATAAGGTTCCGCATGATGACCCCATCCACAGGACTTTCCGAGCGACTTGCAGCAGCCTGGATTCCCGTCGCATTGGCGACGAGCGTCGCCATGCTGGCGGCAGCGCACGCCTTCGAGCGCTTCGGCGGCTACGCGCCCTGCCTGCTGTGCCTCAGGCAACGCGAAGTCTACTGGGTTGCGGCTGGGATGGCCCTGGTCGCACTCGCAGCGCTGCGGTCGCCCGGGCTCCGCGCCCTGCGACCCTGGATGGGATTGGCGCTTGGTCTCGTCTTCCTCTTTGGGGCAGGACTGGCGGGCTTCCACGCCGGCGTGGAATGGAAGTGGTGGCCGGGTCCCGCGGCCTGCGCTGCGGGCGGCGGATCGGTCGCAGGTTTGGACATGAGCGGTCTTGTCGAGGGAAGCCTGAAGGTCCAGCTACCGTCCTGCGACGATGCGGCCTGGCGGTTGGCCGGGCTCTCGATGGCGGGCTGGAACGCCCTGGTATCCCTGGGCCTGGCAGCGACCGGGGTTGCGGCCTGGCGGTTTGGTAGGGGCCGCGCATGACCCGCCCTCCCCTTCGTCCAGGTGCGGGTGCCGGCGCGGCCCGGCTCGCGGAAATCCTGCGGGTGGACCACGCCGGAGAACTGGGAGCCGTCCACATCTATCGCGGCCAGAGAGCCGTGCTTGGCCAGGCGCCAGGCAGGGAGAGGATCGCAGGCCAGCTTGAGGAGATGGAAGGGCACGAGGCGCGCCACCTCGCCCGCTTTGAAAGCCTGCTCGCCGAGCGTGGCGTGCGGCCGACCTTGATGTCTCCCCTCTGGCGCCTTGCCGGCTTCGCCCTCGGCGCAGGTACGGCCCTGATGGGCGAGAAGGCGGTCCACGCCTGCACCGAGGCCGTAGAGACCGTGATCGGCGAACATTACGCCGCTCAGGTCGAGGAGCTTTCGGTCCGCGACCCGGAACTTGCGAAGGAGCTTTCAGGCTTCCGGGACGAGGAACTGGCCCATCGCGACCTCGCAATCGAAGAGGGCGCCCGGGAAGCGACAGCCTATCCCGTCCTCGCTGCGGTGATCCGGATCGGATGCCGGACGGCGATCCGCATCAGCGAGAAGCTCTAGTTCCCCGTTCGGCGGTCTTCGCTGACCGGACGCATTCCCTGTCCGGATTTCAGGGCTCCAGTTCCGCATCCCAATACAGGTAGTCCACCCAGGACTGGTGCAGGTGGTTGGGCGGAAACCGCCGCCCGCCCTCCTGGAGCTCCCATGCCTTGGGCGGGGCAGGAGTCCGCATGAGGACCATCCTGGCTTCGGCGGGCGTCCGTCCGCCCTTAGCCAGGTTGCAGCGCGAACAGGCCGTGGCGATGTTACGCCAGCTCGTCCTGCCGCCCCGGGACCGGGGGATCACATGATCAAAGGTCAGGTCCTCCCGGCGTCCGCAGTACAGACAGGCGAAACCGTCCCGAAGAAAGACGTTGAAGCGGGTGAAGGCCGGGGTGCGATCCTGCGGAACATAGTCCCTGAGGGACACGACCGATGGCAGCTTCATGGCGAAGCTAGGGGACCGGACCTCCTGGTCATAGGTGGAGAGCACGTCGACGCGGTCGAGGAACACAGCCTTGACGACGTCCTGCCAGGCCCAGAGCGAAAGGGGGTAGTAGCTGAGGGGCCTGAAATCCGCGTTCAGGACGAGCGCCGGACAACCCGACGGAGGATGCTCAAGCACCTGCATGTCCAGGCGCTCCCTTGACTGGAGCCCGTCGGAATCTCGCTTCAGGCTTATTGAAGTCTCGCCTCCATCAGCTCGAGCCGCACCGCCAGATCATTTGCAGGCGATTCTCCCATGAAGGACCAGTGACGGTTTGGCGAAAAAAAGGGGCCCCGCAAGGGGCCCCAGGGGAGGAGGTTGGAAGGTGCCTGGGCTCAGGGAAGGAGGAGCATGGCGTTTCCCACCGCAGCCACCAGGCCCAGTGAGAGCAAGAAGGCGGGCGCGATGCGGTCGGCGAGGACTTCGAAGACGGCGGCGAAACGGAGAGGGGAGAACATCTGGACACACCTTGAGTTGGAGACCCCAGGGGAGTGGGGCGATCGATTTGAACACCGATAAGATACGACGTATCTAAGCGCTGTAAAGTTACGATTTGGTCAGGATTCTTTCAGGCTTAAAGGCGGGGTGGCGATACGAAGACGGGGCGTAAGGCCTCAACTCTCAGGTCGCCGAAGCGATCCGTCTCAGCCGATCAGGAGACCCACGATAGCCACCGTGACGGTCAAGCTAGGGGCCAGGTGGAAGGCCGGGGTCAACCGGTCGACAAGTCGTTCGACATGAACGAGAGACATCACACACACCTTGAAGTTAGCGCCCCTTAAGGTTGAGGCTGTTTTATGCTGCACCTGCGAGATGGTGCATATCTTATCGTTGTCAAGATTGGCTTGCCCCGCATTTTGATCCCCATTACTGATAGTTCATGGAACCCGCCCGCGTTGCCGAGCCTCGCCCCTACCACCACGGTGACCTGCGCCGCGCCCTTGTTGAAGCCGGGCGGCGCCTGCTCGAGGCCGAGAACGGCTCCGACATTTCCCTGAGGGCGGTGGCCCGGGAAGCCGGCGTCAGTCCGGCCGCGCCCTATCACCACTTTCGCGACAAGAGCGAACTCCTCGACGCCCTCGCCATCGAGGGCTGGGACCAGCTCGCGGAACAGATGCGTGCGGACCTGGCCCTGACGGATCCGGGCCAAGACCGGCTTGTGGCCCTGGGCATCGCCTATGTCCGATTCTCGCGCGAGAACCCGGCCATCTACCGGGTCATGTTTGACTGCAGCCAGAACCACGAGGCCATGCCCTCCAAGCTTCGCGAGGAAGGTGCCTATCGCCTGGTCTGCGACGCCCTGATCGAGTCCGGCCTCGATCCCTCCGACGAGATGGGACTGGAACTCGCCGGCACCGCCGTCTGGTGCGCCGCCCACGGGGTGGCGGAAATGGTCGGTTTCCGGGAGTTTTCGCCGCTAAAGGCGCATCTGGGCGGCGAGGAGGCCTTCCTGCGGGCCGTGCTCGGCCAGCTCACGCTGTTCGCTGCAGAGCGGAAGAGCCCAGCGGGGTGAACCCGCCGGTCTTCAGGTTTGCCCCATCGCCGACCGGCCGTCTCCATAGGGGGCATGCCTTCTCAGCCCTGACGACATGGCGTGCGGCGCAGGCGGCGGACGGGCGGTTTCGTCTCAGGATAGAGGACATCGATCGGACCCGGTGCCGCCGGGAATTCGAAGATGCCATCGTGGAAGACCTGGCCTGGCTGGGGATCGACTGGGAGCCGCCCCACCTTCTTCAGTCGAACCGCGGGCCAGCCTACGATGAAGCCCTGGACCGCCTCGTGGCGCAGGGTCTCGTCTATCGGTGTTTCCGGACGCGCAGGGAGGTGGCGGAAGCCATGACCCAGGCACCCCACGGGCCCGAACCCGCCTACTTCGGCGACCGCCTTGCCGCGGCCGAGGAAAGCCAGCGCCTCGCCGACGGAGAGCCTTTCGCCTGGCGACTGGACGTCCGGGAGGCCAGTCGGCTCGCGGGTCCGCTTGCCTTTACCGAATCGGGATCCGGACCCGAAGGCGAGCAGGGCCGCATACCGGTGGATCCCACCGTGACGGGCGACATCGTCCTGGCGCGCAAGGATATCGGCGTCGCCTACCATCTGGCCGTCGTCGTGGATGATGCCTTCCAAGAGGTGACCCACGTCGTGAGGGGCTGCGACCTGTTTGCGGCCACTTCAGTCCAGAGGCTTCTCCAGGCCCAGCTCGGCCTGCCCGAGCCGACTTATCGGCATCACCGCCTGCTGGTCGGGCCCGACGGAAAGCGATACGCCAAGCGGAACCGGGCGGAGACCCTCCAGGCCATCCGGGAGCGGGGTGTCCCTGTCCGGCAACTGATTGCGGAGCTGGAACTTGACTGACGTCGCCGAGGCCGGAGCCGCCGAACGCCGGACTGCGCTGATCGTTCTGCTGGCCGGCGCCTGTATCATCGGCCTTGCTCCAATCCTTGTGCGGCTTGCGGACTCAGGACCGGCAGCGGTCGGCTTCTGGCGGATGGCCTTCGCCCTCCCCCTGCTGTTCCTGTTAGCCCAGCGGGAGAGCGGTGGCGTGGGTCGCGCCGGGCCCGTCCTGCTTCTAGCGGGGGGAGCCTTCGCGCTGGACCTGGCCTTCTGGCACTATGGCATCGCCCTGACTTCCGTGGCCAAGGCGACCATCCTGTCCAACCTCACCCCCGTTATCGTGACCGGCGTCGCCTGGCTGGTCTTCCGCGAGCGGATCCGGCCATTGTTCCTGGCGGCGGTGGTGCTGGCGGTCGGCGGGGCCTGCATAATGACTCTGGCCCGTGACCCTGGCCTTCCCGGAGCCAACCCTGCCCTGGGCGACGCCTATTCCGCAATGACAGCGGTCTGGTACGCCCTCTACTTCCTGGCGGTGCAGAGGGCGCGGCAGTCACGGGGAGCGGCCCAGGTCATGTTCTGGTCCAGCCTCACGGCGGCACCTCTCCTGGCCGCCGCTTCGGGGCTGCTCGGGGAACGATTCATGCCCGCGACGCCCGGAGGGTGGGCAGCCTGCATTGGCCTTGGCGTCATGCACGTGACGGGACAGGGATCCATCGCCTGGGCTCTTGGCCGCCTACCCGCCTCGGTCACATCGGTGGTGGTGCTTGTCCAGCCAGTGGTGGCGGCGATCCTGGGCTGGGTCCTGTTCGGCGAGGTCTTCGGCCCCGGCCAGATGCTGGGCGGTGCCATCGCCCTGGTGGGCGTCATACTTGCCCAGAGGGCTGCACGACCCGCCGATCAGCCGGGCTGAAAGTCCCAGGCCCGCCGAGCTTCCTCGATGTCGGCCAGGAGGCCTTCAAAGGCGATCCAGTCGTCCTGTCGGGAGATGTCGCCCCAGACCGCCTCGATCTGGTCCACGAGAAGCTCCACCGGCTCGGGGCGGCTGAACAGGGGGTGTCCAAGCCGGTCGGGACGGTCCGGGAGGAACGCCTCGGCCTCGCGACGGAAGTCCGCAAACCCCTCGCCGCGATACAGGTCGCCGCGGAGCCCGGAGAGGGCCCGATCGGCGTCGCCGCAGAACCAGTCGAAGAAGAAGGGCTCCCAACGCAGTTCAGGACCGGCTGCAGCCAGGGCTCTGAAGGCTGCCCCCACGAGCCGGGCGTCGACTTCGGCGCTTCTCGGGGCGAGGCCCAGCCGACGGAGCATGGCCGCGGTCAGGGCCGCCCGGTAGCGATCACCGAACCCGTTCAGGACGTCGATCAGGTCGGCTTCCGGCGACCCGCCCCTGGCGAGGGCGCCGGCCAGCTGCTGGAGGTTCCAGAACATCGCCTCCGGCTGGCGACCGAAGCTGTAGAGCCCGGAGTGATCGAAATAGGCGGCGACGAAGTTCGGGTCATTGTGAGGCAGGAACCTGTAGGGACCATAGTCGAAGCTCTCGCCAGTGACGTTCATGTTGTCGGTGTTCAGGACACCGTGGACGAAGCCGGCGGCCATCCAGGCACCCGTCAGGCGCGCCGCCCCGGCGCAGGCTTCCTCCAGGAGGGCCACGCCCGGATCGGCCGCGCCGACCCTGTGAGGGAAGTAGTGCTCGAGGGTGTAGGCGGTGAGCCGCTGGACGAGCTCTGGCCTGCCCAGGGCGGCGGGTCGCTGGAAGGTCCCGAATCGAATGTGGCTATGGCTCAGCCGGACCAGGACAGCGGACCGGGTCGGGCTGGGCTCGTCCTGGCGTACAAGGGATTCCCCGGTCTCCACGAGGGACAGGGCCCGGGAGGTAGAAACCCCCAGGGCCTCCAGCATGGCCGCGGCGAGGACCTCGCGCACGCCGCCCTTCAGGGTGAGCCTGCCGTCACCGCTCCGGGACCAGGGTGTGACGCCGGATCCCTTGGTCCCGAGATCGAGCAGTCGGCCCGATCCGGTCTCGCGTAACTGGGCAAAGGTGAAGCCTCGACCGTCGCCAAGGTCGGGGTTGTAAACCCGGAATTGATGGCCGTGGTACCTCTGCGCCAGGGGAGGATCCAGGTTATCGGGAAGTGGCGCAAAACGTCCGAAATGGTGGGTCCATTCGTCGTCGGTCAGGTCTGCAAGCCCCACTGCTTCCGCCGCAAGGTCGTTCCGGAACCGAAGACGGGCCATAGGGAAGTCTGCGGCTCTGACCGGATCGGCGAACTCCGCGCCCAGGGTCTGGAGATGGGGATCGGCCCGGTAGTCGGAAGAGAACGGCATCGGGCCGACATGGCCGCCGGGGCGCGTAGACGCAAGCCCTGATCCTTGCCAATCGCCGTCAGCATGATAACCGATGGACATGGCTCGCAAGACCACCCTCGAATTCCTCAGGACCGAAGCTGGCTCAGGCGTCGTCCTGGCCATGGCCGCCACCCTGGCGATCATTCTCGCCAACTCGCCCTGGGCGGCAAATTATTTCAGCCTGATCAAGCATCCCCTCACCTTCCAGGCGGGGGACATCGAAGTCACCAAGCCCGTCCTGAAGTGGATCAAGGATGGCCTGATGACGATCTTCTTCTTCGTCGTGGGGCTGGAGATCAAATACGAGGTCATGCGCGGGGAATTGTCCAATCCCCGAAAGCTCGCCCTTCCTGTCTTGGGGGCACTGGGCGGCATGGTGGCACCGGCGCTGATCTACCTGGCCCTAAACGGGGGTCCGGGCGGGGCGGTAGAAGGCTGGCCCGTGCCGGTCGCGACCGACATCGCCTTCGCCCTGGCGGCCCTGGCCATTGCCGGTCCCCGCCTCCCGCTCTCGCTGCGGACCTTCCTCCTGACCCTGGCGATTGTCGATGACCTGGGCGCTGTAGCCCTGATCGCGACCCTCTTCACCGACCATATCGATATGGTGGCCCTTGCGGGTGCAGGCGTGATGCTGGCGCTGATGGTGCTGGCAGGCAGGTGGCAACGGACACCCTACGCCGTCTTTGCGATCCTGACCTTCGCGGTCTGGGCCTTCACCCTGGAGAGTGGCGTCAATCCCTCCATCGCCGGGGTCGTGGCGGCGATGGCGATTCCGATCGATCCCCGCAGGCCGGGAGAGGCGGGTATGCTGAAGACCATGATGCAGTCCCTGCACCCTTACGTGGCCTATGGCATCATGCCGATCTTCGCCTTCGCTGCAGCGGGCTTCTCCTTTTCCGAGCTCAATGCCGAAACCCTGTTCAGCCCGGTCGCCCTGGGCGTCGCGGCAGGGCTCTTCATTGGCAAGCAGATCGGCGTCTTCGGCGCGTCCGTCGTGGCGATCCGCTTGGGGCTGGCGCGCAGACCCACGGACGCCTCCTGGCTGGAGGTCTACGGTTGCGCCCTCCTGTGTGGGGTCGGATTCACCATGAGCCTGTTCATCGGTGCCCTGGCCTTTGACGCGGGCGATCCCGCGGCCCAGAGCGCCGTGCGCCTGGGCGTGATCAGCGGCTCGATCCTGTCAGCGGCCCTTGGAATGGCGGCGCTCGCCTGGAGCCAGGCGCAGCGGGACCGCGCGGGAACAGCGGTGGATCCCGGGCCATCCACCCATCACTGATCCGGTCGCCCGGCCAGGGCGGGGTCAGGCGAAGGCGGCCTTCATGGCCTCGGCTGCCTCACGTGCGGCAGGCTCCACCGCCGGCGAGACATCGCCCATGACGAAGAAGTCGTGCAGCAGGTCCGGATAGTGGACATGCCGGACCGGCACTCCCGCCGCCTTCAGCCGCAGGGCGTAGTCGCGGCCTTCGTCCTGCAAGGGATCGTAGCCAGCCGTGACGACATAGGCGGCAGGCGTCGCCGAGACGTCCACGCTGGAGCCCAGGATCACCCGGTCGATCTGCGGATGGCCCTCGGCCGCCAGGCACTTCACGAACCAGTCGATCGCCGCCCGGGTGAGCAGGGGCCCATCCAGTCGGCGCCGGGACTCGGTCTCCACCTCAGGGCAGATGTAGGGATAGAGCAGCATCTGGAAGACCAGGCGCCGCTTTGAATCCGCCTTCAGGTCGATGGCGACGGAAGCGGCGAGATTACCGCCCGCCGAGCAGCCGCCCACACCGATCCGGGCGGGATCGAAGCCGATCTCCGCAGCATGGTCGAAGGCCCACCGGGTTGCAGCGAGGCAATCGTTATGGCTCGCGGGAAAGGGATGCTCGGGCGTAAGCCGGTAGTCGATGGCCAGCACCCGACAGCCGGAATAGGCGGCGAGACGCCGGCAGTGGCCGTCATGGGACTCGAGGTTGCCAATGGCGAAGCCGCCGCCATGGAAATAGACAAGCCCGGGCGTGGTCGCCCCAGCGCCCGCTGGGGTGTAGAGCCGGGCACCCACGGGGCCTGCACCGCCATCGACCTGGAGGTCGCGGGTCTCCACGTCCTTTGGCGCCTGGGTGTTCTGGCTGGTGCGCTGCAGGGTGTAGCCGCCCCGGACCATGTCGGGCGGCAGGCTATCGAGGGGCAGCACCGCCTGGCCGGCGGCGGCGGCGGCCTCAGCGTCGAGCATGGCCTTGAAGTGCGGATCCATTGGGCGGACTCCTGTTGGCGTCTGGTGGGTCAGCCGACCCGGCGCTCGTGGCCCTGCCAATAGGGCTCGCGAAGCTCCCGCCTCAGGACCTTTCCAGAAGGATTACGCGGCAGGACGTCGATGAAATCGATAGTCTTGGGGGTCTTGTAGCCGGCAATCAGGGTTCGGCTGTGGGCGATTATGCTCTCGGGGTCCGGGTCGGAGCCTGGCCGGAGGACGACGATCGCCTTGACCGCCTCGCCCCAACGGTCGTCCGGCACCCCGATCACGGCGGCGTCGGCGACGGAAGGGTGGGACATCAGGGCGTTCTCGACCTCGGCGGGATAGATGTTCTCGCCGCCGGACACGATCATGTCCTTCACCCGGTCGTGGATGAAGAGATAGCCATCGGCGTCAAAGAAGCCTGCGTCGCCAGACCGGAACCAGCCTTCAGCGTCGATGGACTGGGCAGTGGCGTCGGGACGGTTCCAGTAGCCCTTCATCACCCCTTCCGAGCGGATCTCGATCTCGCCGACCTCTCCGACCTCGGCGTTGCGGCCGTCGATCCGGATGCGGATTTCGTAGCCCGGCGAAGGCACTCCGCAGGATCTGAGCTTGCCCAGTGCCGGATCGTGTGACTCCGGGGGCAGGTAGGCACCGCCGCCAATGGTCTCGGTCAGGCCATAGAGCTGCATGAAGCGCGAGCCGAAGCGGGCCTGGGCCCGGGTCAGCACCTCCTCCGAGATCGGCGAGGCACCGTAGTAGACGTAGTCCAGGCGGGACAGATCGGCCTGGGCCTGTTCGGGGTGCTGCAGCACCATGTTGATGATGGCCGGCGCCAGGAAGGCGTGGCGCACGCCCTGCTCGCCGAAGAGGCGCAGCATCAGGCCGATATCGACCTCTCGCATGACGATGCAACGCCCGCCCATCAGCAGGCCGAGAATTCCGAGGTTGGCCCCCGCCACATGGAAGAGCGGCATGCAGATCAGGACCGCGTCCCCGGGTTCGATCAGGGCCCAGGCAGTGCTCGCGCTTCGGAAACAGGCCGCATAGTTGGCCTCGGTCAGCTGGACACCCTTGGGCAGGCCGGTCGTCCCGGAGGTATAGAGCTGGATGACGTCATCGTCTCCTTGGACCGGGCGTAGGGGGTCGGTAGCGGCATGGGCTCCGATCCAGTCCCGGAAGCCCGGCCAGTACGCATGCCCCGGCTCGAACTGGATCCGCGTCTGCAGGTCAGCAAGATCACCGGACAGGCCCTCGATCATGCCCGCGTAGTCGGCTCCGACGACTGCGAGGCGACAACCGGCGTCCTGGAGGATGAAGGCGACCTCCGGAGGTGCCAGGCGCCAGTTGACCGGATTGAGGCAGGCACCCGCCTTCAGGCAGCCGAACCAGAGGACGAAAAAGTCGGCATTGCCTCGGGCGAGGGTTCCGATCCTATCGCCCGGCTTCACGCCCGCCGCGATGAGCGCCTGGGCGCACTGCGAGGACAGGGCGTCGAGCTGAGCGTAGGTGATCTGCTCGTCCTGGAAGACCAGGGCGACAGCGTCCGGCCTCACACGGGCATGATGCCGGACAACATCTGCGGCGCCTGAGAGTTCGGGAAGAACAATGCTGTGCGCTTCAGGCATGGAGCTGCTTTCCGGCTTTACTCATGGAAAGGACAACCGCCCCGGAGCCCAGCCCCGGGGCGGCGTCAGTCTTACTCGGCGGCCTGGGGCGCGTAGCCCAGGACAGCCTTGGTCTCGAGGAACTCGTGGAAGCCGTAGTCGCCCCACTCGCGCCCGTTGCCGCTCATCTTGTAGCCGCCGAAGGGGGCCATCATGTCGCCGCCACCGCCGTTGATGGACACCTGGCCCGCCCGCAGCTTGGAAGCGATCTTGCGGGCCTTCTCGAGGTCCCCGGACTGCACGTAGGCGGCCAGGCCGTACTCGGTGTCGTTGCCGATATCGATCGCCTGGTCGACGGAGTCGTAGCCGAGGATCGACAGGACGGGCCCGAAGATCTCTTCTGCGGCGACGGTCATATCGTTGGTGACGTTCGCGAAGACGGTGGGCTTCACATAGTAGCCCTTGTCCAGACCTTCAGGACGGCCCGTGCCGCCGATGACCAGGGTCGCGCCCTCGTCGATCCCGGCCTGGATCAGCTTCTGGATCTTGTTGAACTGGATCTCAGAGACCACCGGACCCAGCTGGGAGTTGCCATTGGGATCGCCGACGGTGACCTGCGAGGCGGCCTCGCGGGCGACGGCGATGGCCTCGTCCATGCGGGTCTTCGGCACCAGCATCCGGGTCGGCGCATTACAGGACTGGCCGGAGTTGGTCATCATGGTCGCGACGCCGCGGGCCACGCCCTTGGCGAAGGCGTCGTCGTCCAGGACGATGTTCGGGCTCTTGCCGCCCAGTTCCTGGGCCACGCGCTTGACGGTCGCGGCGGCGTTGCGCGCCACCTCGATGCCCGCCCGGGTCGAGCCGGTGAAGGACACCATGTCGATGTCCGGATGGCTGGACAGGGCCACGCCCACGCTCGGGCCGTCGCCATGCACCAGGTTAAACACGCCAGCCGGCACGCCGGCGGCATGCATGATCTCGGCGAAGATGTGCCCGGAGAAGGGCGCAACTTCCGAGGGCTTCAGCACCATGGTGCAGCCGGTCGCGATGGCGGGCGCCACCTTGCAGACGATCTGGTTCAGCGGCCAGTTCCAGGGCGTGATGAACCCGCAGACGCCGATGGGCTCCTTCACCAGGAGAGTCGGGCCGCGCTGTTCCTCGAACTTGAAGTCCTTCAGCACGTTGATGGCGGTGGACAGGTGGCCCATGCCAATCGGCACCTGGGCGCGCTGGGCGAGGGAGGCGGGGGCGCCCATTTCCTCGGTCACCGCGACGGCCAGGTCGCCGAAGCGCTTCTGGTACTCGGCCAGGATGCGGTTCAGGACGTCGAGGCGCTCCTCGCGGGAGGTCTGGGACCAGGTCTTGAAGGCCTTCTTGGCGGCGGCGACGGCCTTGTCGACATCCTTGTCCGAGCCCAGGGCGATCTTGCCGCAGACGGCCTCGGTGGCCGGATTGATGACGTCGAGGGTCTTCAACTCGACGGGATCGACCCACTGGCCGTCGATGTAGAATTTCACATATTCGCGCATGGCGTCCTCCGGGATGTGGTTCTTGCGGGCACCGGAAACCCCGAGTGCGCCTTCGCTTCCTACAATAATGATCAGGTGCCCGCGTGGAAGGGGGATTCAGACTCTGGAGGCCGGGAGTCCGTCCTGATGCACCAGGGCAAGGCCCGCGACGGGGCTGCGGGTTTTCAGCACATAGTCTGCGCGGATGGAGCCGATGTAGAGGTCCCTTAGGTCCGCGCCGCCCCAGGTGACGTTTGTGGGGTGGTTGACCACCTCTCCGGACGGATCGTGGATGAGCGTTACCTTCTCCCCCGCAGGCGTAATGGCGACGACCTTGTTCGCCGCCGGCAGGCAGACCCAGAGGTTCCCCTCAGCGTCCATGCCAATCCCGTCGGTATAGCCCATGTCGGCCTCGGGAACGGGCGGCTGACCCGGAACGGACAGCTCACCGAGTACCGGCCCGTAGCGGGCGCTGGGGCCGAGCCGACCACCGGGAAGAATGTCGAAGACAAGGACGTCAGCAGCCGTGGTCTGGGCGCAGAACAGCTGCCTGTGATCTGCCGAAAGGGCCAGCCCGTTCGGGAACTTCAGCCCCTCCGCCACGATCTCGCACGTTCCGTCCGGCCGCAGGACAAACAGGAACCCATCAGGACGGCCATCCAGCGCCCTGGGCCAGGTTTCAGCGTGGGTGGAATTGGCGCACCAGATGTTCCCGTCGCCGTCCATCACAGGATAGTTGGCGCTGGTCAGCCGCCGTCCTCCGACTTCTGCGACCAGGGTTTCATGGGCTCCCGTTACGGGATCAAACCTCTGGAGGGGCCCCTCCTCGCGGTCGTAGATGCCGAAGTTGGCGATCAGAATCCGGCCCTGCCGGTCCATGTTGATCCCGTTCGGTGCGCCGCCCCTTGGCCCCATCCGCACGAAGCTGCCATCCGGTAGGATCTCGGCGACGGCGCACTGGTGGTCAGAGACAAAGACCCGGCCTGCGGCGCTGACCACAACGTCCTCGGGCCGGTCGATTCCCTGGGCGATCTTCTGGAACGAAGCGGTGTCGATGGGCGATAGCGGCATGGCAGGCTCCGGAGCAGCGTCCGGTACTGTGTGCCCAGGCGGGCCGCCTCGACAAGTGCGGCGACCGCAGCTAAAGCCCGTCCGTCTGCAAGGAGAGCCTCATGAGCCCCCTCGTCATCATCATCGCGTTCTTCGCCGTCTTCTTTGTCATGAATAAGATCGACATGGGACGGTTCGACTAGGGCCATGCCCCGCTCGGAGCGCGGAACAGCCCTGGTCACCGGCGGGGCCCGCCGGATCGGCCGCGAGCTTGTCCGCGCCTGCGCCGCGGCCGGCTACGACGTGGCCGTGCACTGTCGACGCGAGGATGAAGACGCCCGGGCAGCCGTTGCCGAGGTTCGGGCCGCCGGGCGCGAGTCCGCTGCCTTTCCCTGCGATCTGGCCGACGAGACTGCGGTGTCGGGCCTGATCGGCAGGGTCGTTGCCGCGCTGGGGCCCGTTACCCTGCTGGTGAACAGCGCCTCTCTCTTCCGGAACGACACCTTCGACCAGCTCGAGCGGAAGTCCTGGGA
Source organism: Phenylobacterium deserti (assembly GCA_945874825.1). Lineage (GTDB taxonomy): Bacteria > Pseudomonadota > Alphaproteobacteria > Caulobacterales > Caulobacteraceae > Phenylobacterium > Phenylobacterium deserti_D. Next base: position 19,855 of record CAMCIK010000040.1, read on the forward strand.
CGAACACCTGGACATCAATCTTCGGGCACCTCTGGTGCTCTCAAGGGACATGGCCGCCCAGGGCTTGGCCGGGCATGTCGTCCATATCCTCGACCAGAGAGTGCTGGCACCGGGTCCTGACTATTTCGCCTACACGCTTTCCAAGGCCGCCCTGTGGTCCGCCACGCGGATGATGGCCATTGATCTCGCGCCGCGCATCCGGGTGAATGCCATCGGTCCCGGCCCGGTCCTCGCCAACCCGGACCAGTCTCCGGCTGACTTCGCCGACGAGGCGGCCTCGACGCCGCTTGGCCGGGCCGTTGATCCCGCCGAAATCGGCGGGGCCCTGACCTACCTGATCGGGGCGTCCAGCGTGACCGGCCAGATGATCGCCGTAGATGGCGGTCAGCACCTCGACTGACCGTGGCCGCCCCGACCTCCCAGCCGCCCCTTCTGGAGCAAAGGATCCTTGTCCGGACCCTGAGGCTCGAGGCGCGGATCGGTATCCACCCCCACGAACAGGATCATCCTCAGCTCCTGATTATCGATGTGGAGATCGAAACTCAGCCCAGTCGAGTGACCAAGCTCTCCGAGACCCTCAACTACGAGGCGGTCGTTCAGGCGGCACGCGCCATCGCAGGGTCTGGGCACATCGATCTTGTCGAGACATTCGCCGACCGGCTTGCCTGCGCCTGCCTGGATATGCCGGGTGCCCGGGAGGTCCGGGTGAGGGTGCTGAAGCCTGCTGCGCTACAGCCCGACGCCGAGGCCGCTGGAGTCGAGATCCGGGTCGGACTGGCCACACCCTAGCCTGCCTTGGGCGGGGGCTCCGGCTTCGCCGCAGGTTCAGACATGGCTGTACTGACCCGTTCAAGGGTCTGCCTCGCGGAGCGGCCAAGGGCGCGCAATCCGTCTTCCGAAAGCGCGTCCACCGCGGACGATAGCGCAGATCGGGCACCGGCGCGCTCGCCCCTGTCGCGCCGCGTGATCTCTAGCCGGGCCAACAGGAGACGGGCGAGGAAGAGCTGCAGTCGGGCCCAGGAGTGCGGGTTGCGCACCGTCCAGGGATTGGCGAGTTCCTGCTTGAGGGCCTTCTCCGCGGACTTGAGGGCGTTCACGTCGCCAGAGATCTCGGCGACCCGAGCCAGGCAGACGGCGCGGCGGGAGCCAATCTCGGCGCGCAGCACCAGTCCCTCGCGCTGGGCGATCACGCCGGCGGCCCGATCGAACGCCGTCAGCGCCCTCTCGAAATAGCGCGCGTCGCCCGAGATATCGCCCAGGGCCTTCAGCCCGCAGCCCGCAATGTACTCACCCCGGGTGCGGTCTAGCGGGCTGTGTTCAAGGGACAGGTCGGCGAGGATGACATAGATCAGGTCGACGCCGCCGAGGATGGCTTCGGCATTGGCCTCCACATCCCCGAGGGCGATCTGGGCCCGGGCCCGCGCAAATCCGATGCGGGCGATCGTCAGCGGCTCGAAGTCCGGCGTGAGGCCCGATGCTGCGCTGTGCGTATCGCGCGCGGCAGCCCGGAGCAGTGGGGCGTCTTCGAGGCGGGTGCCCCAATCGCAGAGAAGTTCCGCGCGCAGGATGTGGCCATCTACCGAGAGCATCCGTGCGGTGCGGATGCGGCGCGACATCTCCTTCAGGGTGGCGATGGGCTGTGCGAAGCGTGCGGCGGCGA